>NZ_AQXS01000009.1:0-467500 GCF_000376905.1 Thioalkalivibrio sp. AKL6
CCTGCAGGCTCAACGGACCGGCCGCTTCCGGCTGGAGCTCCTGCAGACGCTGTGCCCGCTCGAGTGCCTCGTCGTAGCGTCCTGTCTGCAACAGGTACAGCACCAGCGTGGTATCCACCTGCTGGGCCGAGGCCTCGCCGCCTCCGGCGGCGCGCAGCGCATCCAGACCTTCTTCCGTCTCCCCGCCCCGGAGCAGCGCCACCGCCAGCAATTCCTGGAGACCCTGCGAACCCGGGCTCGACGCAGCCGCGTCGCGCAACGCATCGATGCCGGCTTCGGAATCGCCGGCAACCAGCAGCAGTCGCCCGCGCAGCTCGGCCATGTCGGCCGGCTCGCCGGTGTAGTCACGGCTTGCCCGCTCCACGAACTGCAGGGCATCCTCCACGCGATCCTGTTCCAGATAGATCGCCGTCAGCGTACGAATGCCCTGCAGCGATCCGGGGCTCTCCTGAACATGACGATTGAGGTTGTGTTCGGACTGCTCCATGTTGCCGAGACTGCGATGAGCCAGGCCGAGGCCCAGAAGCGCCGGGCTGTAGGAGCGATTGCCGGCCAGAGCCTGCTCGAAACTCGCCCGCGCTTCGCTATGCCGCTCCTGCTCCATCAGGAGCATCCCGTCCAGATAATGCACGCCCGGATGCGACGAGCCGCCTTGCTTCAGGCCGTCGACATCCGCCCGCGCACCCTCGTAATCACCGGCATTCAGACGCACCATCGCCCGCGCCATGTGATCGCGCCCCGAGGCCGGGCGCACTTCGATGGCTCGACTGAAGGCCTCTTCCGCACCCTCGGGGTCGCCGGTGATGCGCCGATACTCGCCCAGGAGACTCCAGGCCTGTCCCAGCTCGGGCTGCAGGTCAAGGGCCCGCTCCAGGGATGCGATCGCGTGCTCGGCATCGCCCTGGGCCATCGACAGGTGGGCATGCGCCAGGGCCTGTAGCGGCTCCTGCTCGCGCTCTCCAATCTGCGCCAGCTCGCCTTCCGCCGCCTCGCGCTCGCCGACGGCCGCGAAGGCGACGGCCCGCAAGGCGTGCAGCCGCGGCCGCTCCTCCGCCGCCAGGTCCTCCGGCACCTCCTGCTCACGGATGCGCACAAGACGATCGGTCGCGAACCACGCCTCGGCCAGCGGCAACGCCACCTGAGCGTCCGGGATCCCGAGCGACTGCGCCCGCTCCAGCTGACGCAGCGCCTCCTCGGGGTTGTTCAACTGCAGGTACACCACCCCGAGCCTTTGCCGAGTGGCGGGGGCATCGGTATTCAGCTGCAGGGCATTGCGGTACTCGATGCGCGCGCCCTGGTAGTCGCCCTTCTCCTGCAGGGCCTGGGCGCGTTCGAGGTAGTCCTGTTCGCTGCCCGCCCCGATCTGGTCGCAGCCGGCCAGACCCACACCGGTGGCCAGCACCACGGCCAGGGCCAGGGGCTTCAGCCGCCCGTTCGGTATCCGGATGGGGCGGGGCCGGGCGAGCCCGGCGTCTTCTTGCATGTATCGGGTAGTCACTATGGTGCTCCTCATCTGAGCCCGTACTTGTCGAGCAGGCCGTAGAGCGTTGGACGGGTAATGCCGAGAGTGTCGGCTGCCTGGGCGATGTTGCCGTTCGTGCGCCCCATCGCCTTGATTACGGATTGATATTCGGCCCGGTCACGGGCCTCGCGCAGGCGCTCCGGCGGCGGATCCTGATCCCGGTCCTGCAAGCCGAGATCTTCCGCGGTCACCAGATTGCCGTCGGCCATGATTACGGCGCGCCGGATCAGGTTCTCCATCTCGCGGACGTTGCCGGGCCAGCTGTGGCCCTCGATCGCCCGCAGCGCATCGGCAGTGAAGCCGCGGCGGGGTTTGCCCTGCTCGCGGGCGAAGCGTTCCAGAAGCGCATGCGCCAACAGGGTTGCGTCACCCTGACGTTCGCGTACCGGGGGGATGTCGATGGCGATCTCGCTAATGCGATAGAACAGGTCCTCGCGAAAATCGCCCGAGCGGATCAGCGCCTGGAGGTCCTGATTGGTCGCACCGATGATGCGCACATCCACCGGGATCTCGTTGCGCCCGCCCAGGCGCTCGACCGTGCGCTCCTGCAGAAAGCGCAGGAGCTTGGCCTGCAGACTCTGCGGAAGATCGCCGATCTCGTCCAGGAACAACGTGCCCTTGTCGGCGTGTTCGATCTTGCCGATGGTCTGGCGGGTAGCACCGGTGAAGGCGCCCTTCTCGTAGCCGAACAGCTCGCTTTCCAGGAGGTTCTCGGGGATCGCGGCGCAGTTGATCGCAACGAAGCGCTCCTTGGCGCGGTTACTCAGGTCATGGACGGCGCGCGCCAGGACCTCCTTGCCGGTGCCGCTGTCACCCAGCAACAGCACCGTCGCGTCGGAGGGCGCCACGCGTTCCACCATGCGGCAGACCTGAAGCATGCGCGGATCCGCAGTGATGAGCCCGGACAGCGAAGAGACGCCGCCACGGGCCAGGCGCCGATTCTCCTCCTCGAGCTCGTACAGCCGCGCGGCGCGGTCCACGATCAGACGCAGGAGTTCGGCGTCCACGGGCTTGATATAGAAATCGTAGGCCCCCAGGGCAACGGCCTTCAGGGCGTTCTCGCGATCATCGTTGCCGGTGACCACGATCACCTTGACCCCGGGATTGAACGCCAGGATCTCCTCCAGGAGTGCCAGGCCCTCGGTGGCGTTTGCGGGGTCCGGGGGCAGACCCAGGTCCAGCGTGACCAGCTCGGGCTCGTGACGGCGCATGTGGGACATCGCGCTGGCACGATCCTGGGCCTGGAGGATCTCGTAGCCGTCCAGACACCAGCGCAACTGGCTTTGCAGGCCGGTGTCATCCTCGACAATCAGAAGCTTGAGCATCGACTCCATTACATTGCACCCGGCCCGGGGAGGACGTGATGGTGGACGGCGGGGAGGGTTGTCATGCGCCGTGCTGCGGCAGGCGCAACGTGAAGGTGGTCCCCTCGCCGACGCGGCTGGAAACATCGATCCGCCCGCCCATCCGGACCACCAGGTCGCGGGCCTCATACAGCCCAATACCCATGCCGGCGTTTCCCTTGGTGGTCTGAAACGGACGGAAGAGCCGCCGACGAACGAAGTCCTCGTCCATGCCGGACCCGTTATCCTTGATTCCGATAATGACCCATTGATCCCGGGTTTTCAGGGTCAAGGTTATATCGCCGTTATCCGGTGTGGCCTCCTGCGCATTCCGCACCAGGTGCAGCAGTACATTCCGCAGGGCATCACGGTTTCCGAGGACCTCCGCGGATGTGTCGATCGCCACTCGGGGCAGCGGATGGATCTCGCGGCTATCGCCGGCGACCTCGCGCAACAGGGTGTCCATGGCGATCGCCTGACGCGGGCTGTCGGCACCCGGTTGCGCCTTGCGCAACTGGGCGAGGGTGCGTTCCAGACGCTCGCGTGCATTGCCGACGGTGCGGAAGGCGTCCGCCACGAACTCGGGGTTGTCACGGTGACGCTCGGCGTTGGAGCTGATCAGGGACAGCTGGGCCGATACGTTCTTGAGGTCGTGGACCAGAAACGCCGCCAGCCGGTGGAAGGTCTCGAACTGACGCGCCTCCAGCAGCGCCTCGTCGGTCTGCACCAGGGCCACGTAGACCGCCAGCTGACGGCCCGCGGTCTTCAGCAGGTCGCGCTCCTCCCAGTCGATACGGTGCCGTGCCCGCGGCTGGGCGAGCACGACAAAGCCCTCCAGGCCATCGCTTTTCAGGAGCGGCACCACGGCCCAGTGGCGCGGGTTGTCGACCAGCCACTGCGGCAGATCGAGCCCGTGATAGAACGCCGGATCGCGGCGGAACTCGTCAATATCGATCACCCAGCCGGACTGCGTCAGAAACGCCACCAGCGGGTCGTCCGGTTCCATTGACGGATAGTCCGGCTGGCCCAGATTCAGGACCCCGTCAAGGGCGAAGGTGCTGTCGTCCCGACGAACCCACAACAACCCCCCCGGACTCTCGACCAGCTCGCCAATGGCCTGGATGGCCCGCTGGCGAAACGGGATCTCGTGGTCCGTCTGCGCCAGGGTGCCGGTAAACCGCAGCCACTCCTGGCGGTAGTCGTAGCGATAGTTGAAGAAGTGCTTGGCCAGCCAGACGCGCAACTGGGCGCGGACGCTGCCGGAAAACAGCACGATCGCCAGGAGCAGCACGGCCCCGAACAGCAGGGTGACCTGCAGCAGCGCGCCCAGATCGCCCCCGTGGTGGCGCAGGTAATACCCCGCGCCCCCGACCGCCAGCAGATACAGCCCGGCCCCGAACAGCGACGCGGTGTGAAACAGCAGATGGCGGGACACCGTGGGCCCCTCGCGGTGCGGCAGGCGCCGGCTCACCGCGACCGCGAGCAACGGGACCACCAGCGCGTTGACGAACCCGCGGGCCTGCCAGGACGGACTGTCGATCGTCTGGAACAGCACCAGATCCGCAAACAGGAACAGGTCGAACGCGAACAGGCCCCCCAGGCCCAGGCAGAGGAACTTGATCTCCCAGCGATTCTGCGGCGGCGTGTTGCGGTAGACCTGCTCCACCAGCACCAGTCCGGCAATCGCCATCAACAGGGTTGCCAGCCCCGGCCAGATGGCGCCCAGCAACTGTGGCCACAGCATCGGCACCAGGATGAACAGCAGGAACGCCGTGGTGGCCGCCCCCCACCAGCGCAACGCACGCGGCTCCACCCCGGGGCGGCTGCCACTGCCGGCGAGCAGCGCCAGCAACACCGCAAACCAACCGGCATTGCGCGCCACCTCCATCACCCCACCGGAGATCGCAGCACTGGTCCCGTAGTGCCAGGCCAGAAAGCCCAGATATCCCGCCCATCCCACCGACAGCAGCGAGGCCAGCACCATCCACAGGGCCGAGGGGCGATTGCGCCAGCGCACCACGGTCACAACGGCCAGGACCAGGAACGCAAGTGCCGCCGTCAGATAGCTCGTCGCGGCCAGGGGCATCAGCATCGCGGATTCAGCGGGCCCCGCGGCCGAATAGTACAACCTTGACGGTCTCGAACAGGATCAGGATGTCCAGAAACAGGGTGTGATTCTTCACGTAATACAGGTCGTACTGCAGCTTCTGCCGCGCATCCTCGACCGAGGCCCCGTAGGGATACCGCACCTGAGCCCAGCCGGTGATCCCCGGACGGATGGTGTGGCGCGCGGGGAAATAGGGGATCTGCTCGGTGAGCTGTCCGACGAACACCGGCCGCTCCGGGCGCGGTCCGACGAACGACATGCTGCCCTGGAAGACATTGATAACCTGCGGCAGTTCGTCGATGCGCAGCTTGCGGATAATGCGCCCGACACGGGTGATGCGGTCGTCGTCATGCACCGCCCAGCGCGCGACGCCATCGACCTCGGCGTCCTCGCGCATGCTGCGGAACTTGCAGACCTCGAACGGGACGTTCCCCTGACCCACCCGGGTCTGCCAGTAGAACACCGGGCCGCGACTCTCCAGCTTGATCGCCAGGGCGGTGGCCAGCATCACCGGCAGGGTCGCCGCCAGCAGTGTGGCGCTGGCCAGCACATCGAACGTCCGTTTCACCGCGTTGCGCGTCCAGTGCTGCCGGAAGCCTTCGCCGAAGATCAACCAGCTGGCGTTCAGCGAGTCCAGCTGGACCTTCTGCAATTCGCGCTCGAAGAAGCTCGAGACGTCGGTAACGGCAACCCCGTTGAGCTTGCACTCAAGCAGCTGCCCGATCGGCAGGTTGTGGCGTCGGTCGCGGATCGCGACCACGATCTCGTGTACTCGGTGCTCACGCGCCATGTCCAGCAGGCTGGCATCGCTCCCGAGCTGGAAATGGCGTCCCGGATCCCGCGCGCAATCCTTCTCGCCCTGGGTAGCGATGTACCCGAGGACCCGATACGGCAGCTCTTCCGAATACTTGTCCGGATGGATCGTGTCGATCGCGCAGGCCCGGCTGCCGGTGCCCAGCACCAGGACCCGGCGCTTGAAGGCATCCGCATCGGAAAAGTTGCGCCAGAGGGTCCTTTCGGCGACCAGACCGGTCAGCAGGAGCAGCACGCCGCCGCCGACTGCGATCGGCGAAAACAGCGCAGCCGGGACCATGGCGCCATAGGCCAGCAGCAGCCCGCCCACCACCAGGATGGCCGGAACCAGGCGCAGTAGCGACCGTAGCGTGCTGCGGGTCGCGAGGTAGTCGGATTCGTACAGGCCGGCCAGAGTGAGGACGACCAGGACGACCAGCGTCGCCACCATCAGCTGGGGGTCCAGCAGGCTGAGAGCCTCCGGCTGGAAGGGCGGCAGGGTCAGCACCGCATACAGGCACAGATACGCCACGAGCAACTCCGCGCCCGCGAGCATCAGGACGCGGCGGCGGATGTAGTGGCCAAAGATGCGCACGACTAGCCGCCTCGCCGAGGCGCGTGCACAGAAGAGTTGTTTGTCCTTTTCAGGGGGTCCATGGCTACCGTCCCCGAGCCCGATCAATGGGGGCGGTCGTTCCCGGGCGGTGCCTCAAAGGCCCACCCACCCGGAAACCGGCCCCCCGTTCCGGGTTCGTCAGAAGCGTCGTTCAGGAATGATCAGCGTGTCACCGGGCAGCATGTCCACGTTGGCCGAGATATCGCCACCGTTGACCAGGTCGTCCAGGCGCACCCCATATTGCTTGCGCTCGCCATTCTCGTTACGCACGATCACTGCGCGATTGCCAGCGGCAAATTCGGTGATGCCGCCCACCGCGATCATCACATCCATCACGCTCATCTCCTCGCGATATTGCAGCGCCTGCGGCGCGGCGGCCTGCCCGATCACGCGGATCTGGCGACTATAGGGCCCGGCAAAACCGGTCACCATCACCGTGACGATCGGGTCACGCAGGAAGCGGGACAGCTCCTCCTCCATCACACGGGCCAGCTCCGTGGGCGTCTGCCCGCTCGCCTGGACATCCTCGACCAACGGGGTCGTAATTTGCCCGTCGGGGCGTACCGAGACGCCGGTGGAAAGATCCGGGTTGCCGCGCACGGATACCTGCAGGGAATCGCCGGGACCGATGATGTACTGCTCGATCACCGTGCGCTCGATGGAGGTCGGGGCCTCCGGGTAATCCGTCGTGGCACAGCCTGCCAGCAACAAGGCCGGCAGCAGGATGACGAAGCCAAACCTTGGCCCGGACTTCGACCCGGCCTTTGGAGCATTGATCAGGGACATCACGACTCCCCCTTGGAGATTCTGGCGGTTGTTAGAGGCTTCACCCGACCGGGAACGGGGCCCGCACCGCACCTCAAAGGTCGCGGAAACTGGCTACGCTTACCGGGAATACCGGATTCCACAAGCAACTTGATGTTAGGCCTCGGGTATGAACAGAGTCCACGTAAGGTCTTCATTCCCGGCGCTCCAGGACTAACGTTCGTGTTACGGAGACGTCGGGCCATCTACCTCCACCGAACAGGAGTGTCCCGTGGAGTTTCTGTCTCTCCGCTTCCTTGCCGACTGGTTTCTGCTCCCGCCCAGCGGCCCGCTCCTGCTGGCCCTGGCGGGCCTGCTTCTGTACCGGACCCTGGCGGGCAAGGCCCTGTTGACCGGCGGGCTGCTCCTGACCTACGCGTTCAGCATCCCGCCCGTCAGTCACGCCCTCATGGCCCCGCTGCAGGCCGCCTACTCGCCGCCCGACACGGCCGCGCTGGAACACGCCGAGGCCATCGTCGTGCTCGGCGCCGGGTATCGCAGTGGTGCGGTGGAATTCTCCGGCGAAACGGTCAACGACCTGGCCCTGGTGCGACTGCGCTACGCCGCCGCCCTGCACCGGCAAACCGGACTCCCCGTGGTCGCCACCGGTGGCGGCCCGGAGGACCGGGAACCGGAAGCCCGCTGGATGGCCGAGGTCCTCGCGGAGTTCGGCGTCAGTCCGGTGTGGCAGGAGCCCCGTGCGCGCGACACGGAAGGCAATGCCCGGCACTCGGCCGCGCTGTTGCACGAACGCGGCATGCAACGCGTCCTGCTCGTCACCCATGCGCACCACCTGGCGCGCGCCACTGCGGCATTCGAGCGCGCCGGGCTGGAGGCCATCCCGGCCCCGACCGGCGCCTTCGTCGCCCACGACACGAGGCTGTCGTTAGGCGCCTTCAAACCCCAGGCTAACGCCATGCGTACCAGCTGGCTCGCCCTGCACGAGTACCTCGGTATTCTGTGGTATCGCTGGCAATACGGCCGTCGCCCGGCACCGCCGGACTCCTGACGCGCCCCGCCAGCCCCAACCCATCACAACCGGGGGGCGACGGATGAATCTGCTGGTAACGGGCGGTGCCGGATACATCGGCAGCCATGTCCTGCAGCATCTGCGCAGGGGCGGGCACGACGTCACCGTGTACGACAACCTCAGCACCGGGCACGCCTGGGCCGTGGGGAATACCGAGCTGGTCGTCGGCGACCTGGCGGATACCGGGCGCCTGCGCGAAACGCTCGAACGCGGCTTCGACGGCGTGCTGCACTTCGCCGCGCACATCATCGTGCCGGAATCGGTCACCGACCCGATCAAGTACTACGGCAACAACACCCGCAACACCTTCAACCTGCTGGAGGCCTGCGCCGCCACCGGCGTGCGCTACTTCGTGTTCTCCTCCACCGCCGCCGTCTACGGCATCCCCGACACCGTCTCGGTCGCGGAGGACGCACCGCTACAACCGATCAACCCCTACGGCGCCTCCAAGATGATGTCCGAACGGATGCTCATGGACCTGGGCGCCGCCTCCGACCTGCGCTACGTCAGCCTGCGCTACTTCAACGTGGCCGGCGCCGACCCCGAAGGCCGGCTGGGCCAGGCCACCCCGGACGCCACCCACCTGATCAAGGTCGCCTGCCAGGCCGCCACCGGCCAGCGCGACGGCATCACCGTATTCGGCACCGACTACGCCACCCGCGACGGCACCTGCGAACGCGACTACATCCACGTCGAGGACCTCGCCGCAGCCCACGTCCGCGCCCTGGAACACCTCGACGGCGGCGGTGCCTCGCAGGTACTCAACTGCGGCTACGGCCACGCCTACAGCGTGCTCGAGGTCATCGATGCCGTGAAACGCGCCAGCGGCGTCGACTTCGCCGTCACCCTCGGCCCGCGCCGCGAAGGCGACCCACCCGCCCTGATGGCCGACGCCCGCCGCATCCGCCAGACCCTCGCCTGGGAACCGCGCTACGCCGACCTCGACCTCATCGTCCGCCATGCCCTCGCCTGGGAACAGAAGACGGCGCTACAGACCGCCTGATCCGTATCTCCCAGGCATTGAGGGCCGAATGCTATAGTCGAGCCAAAGCCCAAGGCGGTCCGAAACATGGCATCGACCCTCCACGCCAGCACCGGAAACACGGCAGAGGCACTCCCGCCCCGCGAACGTGTGAACCACCTCGCGCATGCGGCCGCGGAACTCGTACGCGAAGAATTCGGCCAGGATGCAAAGGTGTTCTGGTTCGGGTCCTGGCCACGCGGCACCGCTCGGTGGAACTCGGACATCGACCTCGCCGTGCTGCCTGCCAGGGAGGTTTCCATCAGCGACTGGGGCCGACTCCGCGGGCACATCGAGGACCTGCGCACCCTCTACACCTTCGACCTGGTGGATATGACCGAGGTCAGCGATGAATTGCGCAAGGAAATCGAAAGCGAGGGAATCCCGCTTTGACCGCCGTCCGCGACAGTTTCGGCAAGGCCCTCGGCCGGCTTGAAGAAGCCCTGCAGGCGCCCACCAGCGACCTGGCCCGGGATGCCAGCATTCAGCGGTTCGAATTCACCTTCGAACTGGCGTGGAAATCCGTAAAGGCAGCCGCGGTGCCCGAAGGGCTGGAGTGCGCGTCGCCACGATCCTGCCTGCGATTGGCTCTGAGCCAGAGCTGGATATCGGATGAGGCCATCTGGCTCGCCATGCTGGATGACCGCAACCGCGCCTCGCACACCCACGACGAGAAGCTGGCCGAGCAACTCTACTCCCGGCTGCCGGGATATCTGCCCGCCTTGCGGCAGCTCCAGGCCGCGCTACCCGCCTGAGAGCAAGTCCCCAGGCGGCCAGCCCGCACCTCTTCCTTTACAGCACCGTGCGGCGGGCGAGGTGCAGGAGCCGGGCGGGCAGTTCGTGCCCCAGCTCCCAGACGATGCTCATCCGAGTCGAACCTGGTAGCATGCGATCGAAACCTAGTCGCTCGATTTCGGGCAAGGCCATTCGCGGAATTGCTCTTCGCCGTGGATCCAGTCGGAGAGCCACGCAAGATCAGATTCCCTGAACCGTCCCTTGAGACCACATTCCCAAAGGGTGAGAACGCGCCATCCCGAAGCGAGAAGCATATCCCGGTTACCACGATCCCGCTTGACATTGGAAGCGAACTTCTTCTGCCAGCGGTCTTGATTGGTGGCGGGGGTAGTACAAAGCCGGCAACCCTGATGTCGATGCCAGAAACAGCCATGTACAAAGACAGCAAGGTTGTGCTTTCTGAGCACCAGATCCGGTTTTCCGGGGAGTGCCGAAACGTGCAGCCGATAGCGAAACCCCCGGGAATGAAGGAAGCGCCGCACCCTCATTTCGGGTTGCGTGTTGCCAGACCGTATCCCGGACATCATCCGCGAGCGGGTGGCCTTGTCCACTACGTCAACCATTCACATATGATCCCGGCCTCTGCTCCTCTGGGGCAACTCTCGGCCCCAAGGACAGGTTAGTGAGCCAGCGCATACCGGTAATTGATCTCTTTGCGGGCCCAGGCGGACTGGGTGAAGGCTTTGCCTCGCTCAGCGACTTCTTTCGCATAGAACTCTCCGCGGAATGTTCGGTTCCTGCTCACAAGACACTGCGTCTCCGGGCATTCAAGCGGCTTCTCGAGGAAGATGGGGACTCGCTGGACGACTATTACCTATACGTTCACGGACAGGCCCCCGTCCCCTATTCGGAGAGAACCCGAGATGCATGGGAAGAGGCCGGCCAGGAAGCGCTGCGCGTCACACTCGGCGACCCGGACGATGACAGGCGGTTTGCCGACAGGCTCGATGAACGAGGGTTTGATGGGGCGAATGGCATTCTGGTTGGCGGCCCTCCATGCCAGGCGTACTCGCTTGTCGGCCGAGCCCGGAATCGCGGTATCGCGGGGTATGTGCCCGAGGAAGACAAGAGGCATTTTCTTTATCGTGAATACCTCAAGCTGATCCAGCACTATCGCCCGGCCGTCTTTGTCATGGAGAACGTCAAGGGGATTCTCACCTCTAGAGTAGGCGGCGAACGCATCTTTCACCGAATCCTGGAAGACTTGGTGGATCCCGACGAAGCGCTCGGGCGCGGCCCTAACGGTCCGGGTTATCGAATCCATTCCCTGGTGGATCCCGGGACCGTGTTCAGGCGGGGTAACTCGCCGGCTTGCTTCGATGGACACAAATTTCTGGTCCGATCCGAAGATTACGGTATTCCACAGACCCGTCACAGGGTCTTCTTGGTTGGTGTTCGCGAAGACATAAAAGTTGACCCCCGCGCGCTAGAAGCTCGCCAGAAGATTTCTCTTGGTCAGGCCCTGGCCGGTCTTCCACCGCTGCGGAGCGGGCTGTCTCGGGATGACAGCCCGGCAGCCTGGGTAGACGCTGTCAGGGACCAGATCAGTCAACTAGCCCGTGACGCGCGGAGTCACGGTCAGAGCGATATTGCGGCCAGCCTCGAGCGTACGAGTCGCGAGATCCGGGATAAGCAAAGCTGGTCCCGTGGCGGCCTGAGATGTCCGAAGGTGGCGAGCTACCGACTACCGGAACACGAAGCGCTCGAACGGTGGTTGCACGACGACAGGCTGGAAAGCGTACTCAACCACCAGGCCCGCTCCCACATGCCAAGTGACTTGGGGCGATACGTCTACGCAGCGACATTCGCCGGGGAATACGGCCGTTCTCCTTCCGGCGCTGGAGATTTCTCCTTGCCGAGTCTGGCTCCCAACCACGCGAACTGGATGAGTGGAAAGTTTGCGGACCGCTTTCGTGTCCAGCTGCGCGACCAGCCAGCGAAGACGATAACAAGCCACATATCCAAGGACGGGCATTACTACATTCACCACGCCCCCGAACAGTGCCGATCACTTACGGTACGCGAAGCCGCCCGCATCCAGACGTTCCCCGACAACTACTTCTTCGAGGGCAACCGCACCGAACAGTATCATCAAGTGGGGAACGCGGTGCCTCCGTGGCTCGCTCGACAGATCGCAGACATCGTCCGCGCGGTCCTCGAAGAATGGCACGAGCAGGACATAACCGCGGAGACAACGGTATTCACTGAGGCCGGCTAGACCCCGCCGTATGTTCTTTCAGGGCGGCGCGGAATGCTGCAGAAACTCGGTCCCTCAGGCTTTTTTCGGGGAGAGCATCCAGATCCTGCGTAACGCGGTAGGCTCGCAAATTCCGGCTGGCGGAGCGCATGACCGCTTCCATTGGCGCCTCCCGCGAGCGCAATTCGCTTGTGTGGCACCAGGTTTCAGCAATGATCCTCGCGGTCTTCGGGTCAGACGTCAGCGATGTCCTTTCCATGATCTGCACCAGTGCATCTTGAGTAAGAGCCTCTAACGTTTTCCATCCGCCGCCCCTGCCGTCTTGGTGGTCGACTCCGATCAAATATCCGCGGCGCCACAATATCCCGAAGGTGTTCCGGATGCCGGAAGTCCAGCGCTCGCGTGGGCGCCCGTCGAACCGCCAGTCGGTGATGTCCGGCGCAAGAATCAACGAGAAATACGCCCAGATGTCCTGGCGCATGGCCTCGCACACAGGGATACCAGATTCCTCGCTCAGATAGCGTGCAGCAAGCAGGTCGAAGCGCGTCGTTGCTTCCCGCGGAGCCCTTTCCGGAAATCCGCACTCCCCGGCAATCTCCACAAGTCGGGAGCGAATTCCGCGAAGGCGACCATCAGTGACCTTTGATCCACCCGTCTGCGTGTAGGTCACGGCGGGATGGTGAATGTCCCATTCCGGTATGCGATCCAGATCGGAAGAATAATCCTCCCAGATCTCCCGGGCAGAAAAGGTGTCCAGACGCGGAAACAGTTCAATCGTCATCAGGGTTGCCGAAAACCGAGCTGATCATGGATTCAAAACGGGCCGGATCGTCCATCGCCTTCTGCCGGACTTGACCGACATCTTCCTCCGGAAATGCCGTAGCCAGCCAGGACAGTGCGACGGCGCCCAGACTTCCGTCGGGAAAATCCCCCGCATCGAATTCGAGTTCTTCCGAGAGAAGCAACCGCATAAGAATGTGCCGCACGATCTCCGCCCTGAAAAGCAATGTCAGCGGCTGCTCGCCTCGGATCAGCGGGCCATAGATGTCCGGCCGCGCCGTATTCAGGATGACTCGGAAAACGGACGCGAAACGCTCCTCCACGCGGTTGGCGCTGAGGTGGATATACCAGGGCGCATCGGAAAGTTGCCTCGAGAAGCTGGAGAAGTCTCGGGACTCCATGGGCATCCTGGAGCCGCCCCCCTCGATCTGGATGACAAATCGGTCGTCCCACAACCGGCTGCCGGGTGCCAGTGGGGCAAGCCGGGACAGGCGGCTCCCATGGTTGAAGGCCAGGCTGGTGAAGAGCTCGATACGACCTTGGAGCGTATCCCCGTTAATTCTGATCGGACCGATCGCGATCTCGCCGTGATCCAGAGTGTCCGCGGCGACCGTCTTCGAGAAGACATTGCGCCTCACGGGCATATCGCCGGTCTGGAGAAAGACGTTCAGCAGGAACGTGCTGTCGAGCTCCAGCTGCGTCTGCCGGCACAGATCGACCAAGTCGATCATCAGACTCCGACCAATGTTGATGTCAACGGAGTAGTCCCAGTGAGGAAGGATCTCCGGCACGGGTTCCCGCAGATCTTCACCCAATTCGCGATGCCACGGACCGGCGGTGATTACGCCCGGGTCAGGACGAAGAAACGGGAAGGCTACGACCTCACTCATCGGCACGCACCTCCCGGACGCTGATCCTTGGCTTGACTGCCACGCCCGGGGGCACAGTCACACGAACCGAACCTTCCATTTTTTTGCCCGCCATGTTGGTGACGACAGATTCGGCCGATCCAGAGTGCTCGCCGTCCAGTTCCCACCCGCACAATCGTGGCCTGTCTCCATCCGGGCTCACTTCAATGCTCTCACTCCCCTCTGCGGCGATGGCAGGACGGGCGATGAGTTCCACCCTCTTTCCCGTCGACCCGACGACCGTGAAATGGAATGTGGCGATTGTCTGATGATCTTCCGTTTGGAGTTCCCCGGAACGAATCCCGCTTAGTCGGACAGGGCCTCTTGTTCCGCCGCCTGTTTTTCCCGGCTTCTTGCGGCGTACGGCCCGGTCACCGTCACCGGAAAGCAAATCGCTGCCGAGACGGTCCGCGATCCCGGCCAGTCCTTCCGAACCTTCACCGGTCGGGGAACGCGGGTCCGGAAGGAGTTCTTTTGTCCTTTCCTTTATCCGAGAGAGAGCCACCCTGACGAATGTCTTCGCACGCGAACCTTTGGGAAGCGACTGAAAGTTCCAGTCGTCATGTGTAGGTGGCTCGGCGGCAGCGAAGGCTTCTTCCACATCCTGATCGCGAGAGGAAATAAAAACGCCCGCCCACTCCAGGCTCTCTTTAGGGTGTACGGGGCCCTCGAGATACTTGACCACCAGTTCCGCCGGCCTGAGGAGGGCGACATGGTGTGAAACCTCGGGCATGGCAAGACCGTCTTCTCCCTGAAGATGGGCTGGTCTGCCCTCGATGTATCCGATCTCGTGGCCCATGTGACCCAGCAGTTTCTTCGGTTTTCCACACATGATCGGTTCAGCACGCTCGGGCGATCTCGAACGGGCTTTCTGCAATGCCTGCGCGAAAAGATGGAAGGGGGGGCTTTGCTCTACGTCGGGAAGGGGAAATTCGTGGCCTTCGAGTTCGACCCGGAACCGCATGGGAGGGCTTTCCACCCCGTCCTCAGGGACCATCTTTGGCCAGAAAAGCCACAAGATGGCTCGATGGATATAGGACGCGAGAGCCGGATAATCGTCCGATTCGATGCCCACCACGGGGTCGAGGACCAGGACCGAGGTGCCGGTCCTGCTCTGATCATCGCGTTCGGGAAATCCCAACGACTCTGCCAGATGCCGGGCCTCTGAGCCGCGAACCGGGTCGACCACCCCGCCCTCCTCGGTCTTGGCACCCCACCAGTGGCGGCCCGTAAATCCGCACTGGGTCTCGGGGTCATGGAATTCCTCGCCCATGCGGCTGGCCATGAAACGCCGCTCGCTCGAGCCATCTTCATCACTGGTAAGACTGTCGACAATCACAGTCTGGCAGGAACTCAGCGCAAACAACGAAGATTTTCCGTAGCCGTAGGTTCCTCCAGATTCACTCCCGTCGCGGCGAGGACTTCCTATGTTTCGGAGGAACCGCACGAAGCGAGAGTCGCGGGAGTCCGTGAGTTCCGAAGGCCTTGGAGTCCCGGTCAGACCATGCGTCCGAAAATCGCAGATCTCGGCAACTCGGATGCGGGGCTTGCGGAACAGCTCTTCAAGTGGAGCCGCCGGATCGGATGACAGATCCTCGAACACCACGTCCCTGAGGTAGCGGGTTTGCCCTTCCGTGAGTGTTCTGATTCTGACCAGGTATTCCGGGACTTCTCCGGGAAGTCGGGCATCCCAGCTGTTCTGGCCGCTCTCGCGAATCGCCGTTTCCAGTGGCTCCGTGGCCGGGGTCCCAAGCAGACGCCTTGCGCCAGTTCCGGAAAGGTCCCCGAAATCACTGTAGGGCTGGCTGGACCGGCTAACTT
This sequence comes from Thioalkalivibrio sp. AKL6, assembly GCF_000376905.1. Lineage (NCBI taxonomy): Bacteria > Pseudomonadati > Pseudomonadota > Gammaproteobacteria > Chromatiales > Ectothiorhodospiraceae > Thioalkalivibrio > Thioalkalivibrio sp. AKL6. The sequence continues at coordinate 15,737 of NZ_AQXS01000009.1, forward strand.
TCGGTTCATCCTTCATGCAGGAATTCCTCCATGACCCGACTCCTTTCTTCATCGGCAACGGCCCACTGGTCCAGTGCATCAAGGCGCAACGAGAATTGCACTGAATCGATTCCGGGGTCGGTCTCACCTGACTTAAGCCGGTCGGGGGTGATGCGGGGGAAGTCCTCTCCCACCGTGAAAATCGTTCGCTTCCCCGGATTGAAACGATGCATCTCCCAGGCTTGCCGGATGGTTTCGGAATATCCGGAGGCGCCAAGTCGTTCGCTCAGCCCGGGGGCTGCCGGGGCGAGCACGTAAAGGCCGTCCACGAGATCCGGGACGGAGATTTCTCCCTGCGGATCGGGCACGAGTATCTGGTGAACCAGATGCAGTCCGCCGGAAGGGGCTTCGAGCTGACGGATGCCGTGGATTTCCACGGAGGAGGGTTCGCGGCGGGTGGAACTTTTGACCTCGAGGGAACGCTCGTTTCGGTGGAAATCGTGCTCCCCCCCCAGCGGCCCTTCCCATGCATTCCAGGCATCCGGGGCAAGGCGCATCAGGTCCATGAGGACCATCAGCTCCCCGGCGAGACCGGCAGCTTCTTCCCGCGTGACGTCTCCGGCTGGCGCGGCTTCGAGCAGCTTTCTGAAATCCCCGACCGCATTGCGCACCGCGCCGGCTCCCGAACGGCCCTGAAGTAGACGGCGGTGGATATCCGAGACCAGCTCCGCAAACACGGGGTGAAGCCTCGGTTCCGTACAGGTCAGTCGAAGAACCCGCAGCTTTCGGCCGCCGTACCAAACGGTCGCCAGGTCCACCACCACGTTTTTGGACGAGAGGTCAGAGGCGCGCTTGTGATCCGGCTCGACGGGCACCATTGCGCGAGGCACCCCTGCTTCCCCGAGACCCAGCAGCAGCGCATCGTGGTCGTGTTCGTCAGCGGGCTCGAAGACCGGCTTGTCGTCCTCGCCTACACGGCGCGTCAGACGCTCCCAGATCCAGAGAAGCTCCCGGGCCGGAAGCTGTCCGCTGTACTCACTCGTCATCGGATTCGGCCTCCTGGCCCTCTGCCAGCTTGTCGGGATCCACGGTGATGTAGTGGCCCGCGAACCCGCCAGGAGATTCGGGGAAGACGAGTCCCATTCCAAGTACGTGATCCACGGCATTCAGCGGTTGCCGGCTTGAACCGCGGAAGGGCCGGGAGTCGGCGTTGATCGGATAAAGGAGCAGCAGAGGGAAGCCCCGGCCGCCCTGCAGGCCCGCCCGGTATTCCTTCAGCTTGCGCCAGTTGTTCTCCATCCCCGCCGGCGGCGGCTGGTCCACGTCGATCAGGATGTCCCCGCGGGACATGAGTGCCTTGATATCGGTGCAGTCATCCGGAGCGTCCGACATGGCGGAACGGTTGACCAGGCGGGGAGCCTCGAGCGGGCCAAGAGCCTTGTCGGACGCCGGACCCGATGCAGGCATGACGACCGCTACATTCCAGCGGGCCAGCTCCTGGTCGTCGTATTTTTCCACGTATCTTGCCAGGGCCTTCGTGTTGGTGCGCACCTGGTGGGTTGTCCGGTATTGCGACAGGAACTCCAGAATCGCGTCCACGGGAACGTTGTGTATGACTGCCCCCTGTGCGCTTTCCGTTTCGGAGGTGCTGGGATCCTGCTGAGCCCGTTGCAGGAGACGTGCTCCGGCATCCCAGTTGCTAGAAAGCCAGTCGGGATCCTGGTGCAGGAACCGGATGGTCTGCAGGTGTTCGCCCGAATAGGAGAGGTTCGTTTTCTTTGCATGCTGCATTGCAGGCGCCCGGGTGACCAGCATCCCCGGAACCTGGCGGATGCGCACGCCCCAGTCGATCGGCTGGCTTGCACCGTCACTGTAGGCGGCAATGTCCTCGCGAATCTCGGCCTCGATGGTTGCGAGCTCCCGGAAATTCGACCGGGTAGAGGATGTCATCCAGATGCGAGGCAGGTCCTCGTACCCGTGGCGATAGCCGAACCACCGGCCCATCTGCATCAGGGTGTCGTACTGGCGGGCGTTCCGGCCAAAGTAGCTGACGATGAGCCCGGGCAGGGTCACGCCCCGCGCGAGTCGATCACCGCCAATGATGATCGCGGCCGCCGGATCATCTTCGGATGTCAGCACCGGCCGTTGACCGCTCATGTAATTGTCCTGAAAGACGTCGACCTCATTCAGGAGCTCTTCCGCGTCGTCGAGAACGGCTTCTTCATCCGGAAGCGCGTGTCCGAATCTCTCGGAGGGCAACGCCGTCGATTCCCGCCGCCAGACCTTTCGCAACAGCTTTCGGCGCTCATCCCGGTCGAGCTGGAGCAGCGACTGCAGTCGGCCCTTGACCGCCAATTCGAAAGAGGAATGGGCATCGGTCAGCCGACTCGTGTGGAGCAGCATCGTGGTATGCGCCCCCTGCCGAAAACGTAGAACCGCCGATGCCAGCGTGAACCAAAGGATGGCATTGTCGAGAGAGGGCGGCAGATCCGTTTCCGGTCCGACCTCGCCATTGCCAATCGCCTTCAGCCGTTCGACCTCGTCTTCGGTGATGGTGCGGACGACATCAAGCCCTTCGCGGTTCGCATCGGTGTCGTCGGCCGAGAGCATGTCTCGGCCGAACAGCGTTTCGGCCCCGAAGTATTCGGGTGGCGCCGGCAGGGAGAGAATGAAGTCCCGCGGATAGAGATCCTGGTGGTACTGCTCAGTCGATTCGGCTGCCGGATTGATCAGCACGTTGGCGAACGGCGTTGCCGTGTAACCCACATAGGATGCTTTCGGCAGGCGTACCAGGATCTCGCGGATCCGGAGGTTGATCGTGCTCGGATCCTCTTCTTCGTTCTGATTACTGACATCCGGGCTTGCCTGATCGGTTTCGTCGTCGATGACCAGCGCGGGGAGCTGTCTGCGTGTGTTTTTCGAGGTCTGCTCGAGAAAGTCCCTGAGCCGAGCGAGAACATGTGTGTTTTTCTTGACCACCGCGAGAATCGTCCCGCAGTGTGGCCTTGTCAGGCCCTGGCGCGTACCCGGGTCGAAATCGTTATCCAGTGTGGTGAGGCGCTCCCACAGTTCGGGGTGACTTGCCACCAGATCCGCTTCCATGCGTTCCTGCGTCTGGTTTCGCAGGGCATCGGTCAGCCCGGCAAGAATGATCACCAGCCGGTACCCCGTATCCATCGCCTTGGCGATCACGGCCGTCATGTTGGCGGTCTTGCCGGATTGCACGTAACCGACCACCAGTCCCCGGACCGAGAAGTCATCCCTGGAGCGTGGTGGCGCAAGCCGCGCGACTACGGACGTCGACAGGTCGTCTATGGACTGCACGGACCCCGGAGTCCAACCTTTGGCGTAGAGCAGATGCGATTCAAGGGTGGGCCAGAAGGTATCGTCCTTACTCGGGCCGGTGTACCAGCGCTTTTGTGCCCGGGCGTCGATCGCCGGGACATCGAGCTTGCTGACCCGCCCCAGCTCCTGAAGGATCTCTTCCTCGATCTGCTCCGTGGCGATCCGGGCTTCCTTTTCGTCGAGGCCCGTCATGTCCTGCAGTTCTTCCGTGATCCTGATTCGGGCTTCCTCATGCGTACCCCCCGAATGCAGCTCCCGGCGAAAATTCGCCTTCATGCGTTTCGCCTGCCGCTCGTTCAGTACCTGCTCGACCACGTAGCCTCCTTTTTTGTGTGCCGTTCCACCAGGCCCGGGTGCGTGGCGGCCGGTTTGCCCTCCCCCGGATCGTATCAGTAGTCGAGGTGTGGTTTCCCGTCTGCTCCCAGCGAGCGCTGCGCCCCATCATCCTTCGCGAGCTTCGGGGCGAGCTTCGGGGTCAGACCTTGCCTTTTGCCCTGCGGCGACGAGCATCCGCTGGACCGATGGCCTGCTCGGCCTGGCTGCCCACCCGCTGCTGGACACGCTGGGGGCGGAGGTGGTGCGTAACGCCTGGCCGCGCCTCCACCGTGCGTGAAACCTACGCCTCCGCGTGGAACTCGCGGTATTCGTTGAGGAACGCTGGACCGCCTGTGTCAGCGATGCGGTCGATGAACAGGGTGCCGTCGAGATGGTCTGTGGCAGCAGGCTCGCGCCCCGCGCGGTGAACACAGGGTGCACCAGCGCCAGGCTACCGGCTGTCAGGTAACCGGTATTCACACGGTGACGCGATATGACAACCCAAACGGGGTCGGACCAAGGCAACAATCGGATGTTAAAGGACTTTACCGGGTTTAGGTGTCGGCTTCCGCCCTTAAACGGGGCATTTCGGGCCCGAAATGATGGGGGAACTTCGGGCTCAAACCATGCCTGTTTGCCTGCATTGTGCCTCGTTGGAGCAATCCGCCATGCCGTTAATGAAAGACGGCACGAACCCGTCCCCACCGCCACCGGGGTCACCTTTGACCGCCTCGGGAACGGGGTCTAGCGTCAAAGGACAGGGGCGGAGAACGGCCCGACGGAATCCGATGCAACCTCGCGGAATCGCGAAGGAGGCACAGCATGCGCAGCGTAGACAACATACCGGTGCTCGACTGGGAGGACGGCAAGAACGCCATGCGGGCGAAGTTCCAGGTGATGCACGAGGAACCGGTGGTGCTGAAGATGCCGGCCGGCATGGACTGGTCGGTGAATGGCGGCGAGTTTGGCTGCACGCTGGACGAGAAAGGCATGCCGCGCGACTGTGAAGGCGGCAGCCTGCTGCATCGGCTGGCGGAGCTTAATGACATGCCGGGACTGGAAGATATCGCGCAGGCCTGCGCCTACTCCAGCTCCCGCGTGGATATCGACGCCGCGGGCTCCCGCATCATCGTGCACGACTGAACGGGCCTGGGCCGCCGGTCCGACCGGCGGCGACCCTGCAACCTGGAGCGGTGGCCGATGTCGGTGGTCCACCACGAGATGGAGATCGATGCCGCTCCGGAAGCGGTGTTCGATCTGATGGCCCGGGTGGAGGCGTTCGCTGCCTACAGCGAGGCCATCGAGTCCATTACCCGCGTCGGGCCCGATCGCTATCGCTGGCGTGTACGGGTGGCCGGAGTGCCGCTGGTCTTCGACGTGGAGGTGCTGGTCGCCGTCCCGCCGCGTCTGCTCGGCTGGCGCGCGCTGACTGGATTGTCCTGCGAGGGCTGCTACCGGCTGACGCCGATCGAGCGGGGCACGCATCTGCAGCTGGCCGTGCGCTGCGGCGACGAGAATCCCCTGACCGATGGCCTGCTCGGCCTGGCTGCCCACCCCCTGCTGGACGCGCTGGGGGCGGAGGTAGTGCGCAACGCCTGGCCGCGCCTCCACGGGGTGTGAGCCCCTACGGCTCCGCGTAGAACTCGCGGTATTCGTCGAGGAAGGCGAGGCGCGTGGTGTCGGTGAGGCGGTCGATGTAGAGCTTGCCGTCGAGGTGGTCGATCTCGTGCTGGAAGACGGTGGCGAGAAAGCCTTCGGGCTCCAGATGGCACGGCGTTCCGTCCGGCTCGCGGTAGTCCACGGCAATGTGCCGCGGTCGCGCGACTTCGCCACGCAGGCCGGGCACGGAGAGGCAGCCTTCCCAGTAGCGCTGCGGCGTCGGGTCGAGCACGGTCACGGCCGGATTGACGAGGACCAGGCGGCCGGTGGGCACGGCGCCGGGGTAGCGGGTATTGCCGGGCTGGATCTCGATTACGGCAACGCGTTGAGGCACACCGATCTGGGCGGCGGCCAGGCCGAGCCCTTCGTTGGCGTGCATGGTGTCGACCAGTTCGTCCACCAGGGCGTGCAGCCGGGGGCTGTCAAAATCGGATTCGGGTACCGGGTCGCAGGTGCGACGCAGGTCGGGGTGTCCCATGCGCAGGATAGGGCGAACGCTCATGGGGCGATGGTGCCACAGGGGGAAATAATGGTGGCCGGGGACGGAATCGAACCGCCGACACGGGGATTTTCAATCCCCTGCTCTACCGACTGAGCTACCCGGCCATACTTCGGGGGAATCGTCCTGCGGACGAAGGGCGGTATTAAAGCCGTCCGGCGGCCCCACGTCAAGCGCGCGGGGCTGCCAGATCGATACGAGCCGCGGAAAACTGCGACTCAGGAGGCGTTCGGGTCGACGAAACCTTCCGGCTTTTCCGAACCGTCGCCGAACAGGAACTTCTCCATTTCCTCTTCGAGGAACTTGCGCGCCTTGGGGTCGACCGGGGTCAGGCGGTATTCGTTGATCAGCATGGTCTGGTGGCTCAGCCAGGCCTGCCAGGCCTCCTTGGACACGTTCAGGTAAATCTTTTTGCCCATCTCGCCGGGATAGGGCGGGAAGTCGAGCCCGTCCGCCTCTTTGCCGAGTTTCACGCAGTTAACGGTTCGTGCCATTGCCGGGATCCTTGTCGTCGTGCAGATAACGCTGGATGGGGGCCGGGATGCCGACCGCCCGTGATGTGCCGGGTTTATACCAAATCACCCTGTTGCCTTCCATGATCCCACACGCGCCAGCCGGGAGGTCGAAGGACCGAACGCGCAGATCCAGGCGGTAGTGGCTGAAGCTGTGCTGGAGCCCGTGATCGGCAACGGACGGGGTGGCACCGGGCCACTGAACGAGCACCCAGTCTTCCAGGGCCTCGGCGGTTTCGGCCTCGGGCAGGCTGTAGAGACCGCCCCAGATGCCGTCCTGTTCGCGCTGGATCAACGCGATACCCTCCGGTGCCCGCAGACAGGCGGCCCAACGCGTGCGTGTGGGCAGATCGCGGCGCGGCCGGGGCGAAGGCAACGTGCCGGTCAGGCCCTGCTGCGCGGCGCCGCAGTCCGCGTGCACCGGGCAGGCCTCACAGGCGGGGCGGCTGCGAGAACAGAGCAGGGCGCCCAGGTCCATGATCGCCTGGGTGTAATCCGCGCAGCGTGTGGCAGGGGTACGCGCCTCGGCCTCGGCCCACAGTTCGCGCTGGACGGCGGTACTGCCCGGCCAGCCGTGGATCGCCGCGTGACGGGCGAGTACGCGCTTGGCATTGCCATCCAGGATGGCCTCGGGCACGTCGTGCGCCTGGGCGATGATGGCGGCGGCAGTGGAGCGCCCGATGCCCGGCAGTTGTTCCAGGCCCTCGCGCTCGGCGGGGAACACGCCCCCGTGTTCCTCGACCACCACCTGTGCGGCGCGGTGCAGGTTGCGCGCACGGGCGTAATAGCCAAGCCCCGACCACTGGTGCAGCACGGCGTCCTGCGGGGCCTCGGCAAGGCTTTGCACGTCGGGGAACTGCTCCATGAAGCGCAGGAAGTAGGGGACGACGGTCTCCACCCGGGTCTGCTGCAGCATGATCTCGGAGACCCACACCCGATAGGGCGTGCGCGGATGCTGCCACGGCAGGTCCTGGCGGCCGTGGCGATCGAACCAGGCGAGCAGCCGCTTGGCGAAGGCGTTCATGGGCGAATCGACCATGGCGGCACCCGCACCGGGGGCGGGCGCCGCGGGTGATCAGCGACTGCGGAAGCGATCCAGGAGCCGGTCGGACTCCTGCTCGATGCGCTCGCGGGCGCGCTCTTCTTCCTCGTCCAGGCGTTCGCGGACACGATCCTCTTCCTCTTGCACGCGTTCGCGGACCTCGCCCTCGTAACGGTCCCGCAGGGCGTCCTCCAGGTCGAGACGGAAGCTCGGGTCGGTGAACGTGCCGCTGATGCGGATCGGCAGCGTCACGCCCCGCAGATCGTCGAGTTCCCGGCCGCCCTGGCCCTCCAGCGTGCCGACCACGGTGCTGTTCACGCGGTAGTCGAGGGTGTCGTCGTTCAGGTCGGCCTGGCCTTCGCCGCTCACCCGCAGCAGGGGCGAGCTGGCCGCCAGGTCCTCGTTGCGCACGATGCCGTCGCGAATGGTGAAGCTGCCAGTCAGTTCGCTGAAATCGGTCTGGTTGGGCTCGTCTTCTTCCAGCTGCTCGCCGCGCAGGCGCGCCTCGGCCCGGCGGATGATCTGGGCCACGTTGATGCCGCGAACCGCGCCATCCTCGAAGCGCATATTGCCGGAGCCGTTCAGGGCACCCTTCAGCTCGCTCAGGAGCTCGCCCCGGGTGGCAATGTCCAGCTCCAGGTTGCCAGTACCCATCAGGCGCGCATCGTCACCCTGAAAGTCTTCCAGCAGGGCCCCGATATCCAGGGCCTGCAGGTCGGCTGCCAGCTCGTAGCGCGGGGCATCGTGGCGCGCATCCAGGCGCAGGCGGCTGCTCAGCTCGCCGTCGTAGGCCTCGGCATTCAGGGGCTGGATATTCCAGTCGCCCGCCTCGGCGCGGATCTGCAGCTCGATGTTGCGCAAGACCATGCCCATCACGTCGAGGCGGCCCAGCGCCGCGCTGCCATCCACATCGACGCTGCGCAGGGCCTCCAGCGGCAACTCGATGGCGATATCCTCGTCGGCTTCGCCATTGCCATTGCCGTTTTCCGTGCGCGCCTCTTCCACTTCCGGCGGCAGGTAGCGGTCGAGATTCAGGCGCTCGCCCGAGACATCGAAGGTGATCAGCGGGCGTTCCCCGCGACCATCCCAGCCCGCGGAACCGCTCAGCATGGCGTCATCCACGGTGATCAGGAACGGGTCCATGTTCAACGCCTGGAAGCTGCCGTGGGCGGACAGGTCCAGGGCAACCCGGGCCAGGGCATCCGGATCGCTGGTTTTGGGGGCGCCCATTCCCAGGTCGGTCAACACGTCCTTGAGGTTGAAGGTGTTGGTGCGCATCTCGCTGCGGATCTGCGGCTGCTCGCCATCCAGCTCGGACAACTCGGCAAATCCAGTCATGCGCACGCCGGCGACACCCAGCGTCAGACGCTCCAGGCGCAGGGACATCGCGTCGGCCATTTCCAGGGCCACATCGGTTTCCAGGGTCATGCCCACGGCGCGCGGCAAGCCACCACCGTCGAGGCCCAGGGTGGCGTTCAGACGACGCACGGAGTAGCGCTCGTTGAGCAGGTCGACGTTCATCAGCCCGCCGAGATCGAGCGCGAGCTCCACGGGTTCGGCCAGATCGCCGCCCTCGGCGCGCACGACCGCTTCCAGATCCAGCCGCGTCTCGACGCCCGGGCGGAAGCGCCCAATCTGCAGCTCGAACGGGTCCAGGGTGGCCTGCATGCCGGTCTCGCGATCATCCCAGTGCACCCGGGTATTGGTCAGGGAGATTCCGGCCACGTCGATGCGCTGCAGGGCCAGCCGGGTCTCGGTCGTGGTGCGCTCGTCGTCATCCGCACCCACGGCCTCGTCGCGGGCGGCGCCCGCGTGATCCAGCAGGTCGTCCCAGTTGTTGCGGCCCTGTTCGTCACGCGCCAGGTTCAGACGCACGCCGTCGGCCTGCACGCGCTGGACCTCCAGCTCGCGGCGCAGCAGCGGCATCACCGCCACCGCAACATCCACCACGTCGACCTCGGCGAACGGCTCGTCGCCAAAGCCCTCGGCATTGCCGAAGCGCACCTCTTCCAGACGCAGCCCAAGGCTGGGGAACAGGGTCAGGCCGATCGGCCCGGAGAGGGTCAGCTCGCGCCCGGTCGCTTCCTGCACCTCCGCTTCGATGCGCTCCTTGTAGTCATTCGCATCGAAGGTGATCAGCAGGTAGGCGGCCACGATGATGGCCAGCAGGATCAGTACGGCGATCAGGCCCAGCAGGCGCTTGATCCATTTCATTCGGAATCTCCTTTCGGTTCGGCCCGCCAGGTGCCACTGCGGCCCCCGCGTTTCTCGAGCAGGCGAACACCATCAATTTGCATGCCGCGATCCACGGCCTTGCACATGTCATAAACCGTCAGCAGCGCAGTGGATACGGCGGTCAGCGCCTCCATCTCCACCCCGGTCTGGGCGTGCACCTCGCAGGTGGCCTGCACGCGCACGGCGGTGTCTTCCGTCTCCAGATCCAGGGCCACCCGGGTCAGTCCGATCGGGTGGCAAAGCGGGATCAGGTCGCCGGTCTTCTTGGCCCCCATGATGCCAGCCACGCGGGCAATACCCAGGACGTCCCCTTTCGCATGGCGGCCTTCGCGGATGCGCTGCAGGGTGTCCGGCTGCATGTGGATCCGGCCCTCGGCGATCGCCACGCGATGGGTGACGGACTTTTCGCCAACATCGACCATGTGCGCATGGCCTTCGGCATCGAAGTGAGTGAATTCGTTCATGCCGGCTATAATGCTTGACTCGCAGTCATGTTTACAGGGGCCGGAATGACCGTAAGCGTTCACTATTTCGCGCGATTGCGCGAGGAACTGGGCCGCCAGGGCGAAGAAGTGGCCCTGCCCGGAGAAGGCCTGACCGTCGGCGAGCTGTGGCGGCACCTGCACCAGGATGCCCCCCCGGAACGCCTGATGGCCGCGGTCAACCAGGAACAGGCGAGCCTGGAGACCCCGGTGCGCGATGGCGACGAGGTCGCCTATTTCCCGCCGGTGACCGGGGGCTAGGGTGGCGGTCGAGATCCACACCCGCGACTTCGACCCCTGGGAGGTCGTCCGCCAGGCCGAGCAATCCATCCCGGCGAACGCCCGCGGCGCGGCCAGCGTTTTCGTCGGCCGCATGCGCGACTTCAACGAGGACGAGGACGTGACCGGCCTGTTCCTGGAGCACTATCCGGGGATGACCGAGCGCGAGCTGGAGCGCATCGTCGCCGAGGCCGAGGCGCGCTGGCCGCTGCTGGGCTGCCATGTGGCTCACCGCGTCGGCGATGTGCGTCCCGGCGATGCCCTGGTGCTGGTGGCCACCTGGTCCGCCCACCGCATCGCCGCCCGCGACGCCTGCAGCGACATCCTCGAACGCCTGAAGCACGAGGCCCCGTTCTGGAAACGCGAGACCCTGGCCGACGGCACCGACCGCTGGGTGGAGAAAAACACCCCGGGTTTCTGAACGTCACCCGCTGTTCGCCCCCCCCTTGTAGGAGCCTGCTTGCAGGCGAATGCCCCTGCCCGCGTCCGACTTTGGCAGGAGCATTCGCCTGCAAGCAGGCTCCCACGGGGCCCAGCTCAGGACATGGGGTATCCCGGCCACCCCCACATCGTCATCCCGGAAACCGCACAGCGGTTATCCGGGATCTCCACCGCCGGAGATGACCCGGGCGTCCGCGGAGGCTCCAGCGCGGGAGATCCCGGCTCTCCGCTTCGCTCCGGCCGGGATGACGGGGGTGCGCCGGGTGACGGAGTTGCGCGCGGACTTGGGCGCAATGGAACACGGCCGGTCTTCAGCGCAGGGTGAGGAAGAGGGTCTGGTTGCCGCGACGCAGTTGCAGCTCCAGGGTCTGGTGTGCGGCCAGTTGTTGCGGCAGGTCGGACAGGCGCTGGATGCGCTGGCGGTTGATGGCCAGCAGCACGTCGCCCGCGCGCAGGCCGGCGCGCGCCCCCGGGGTGCCGGGCTCCACCGCGATCACCGCCACGCGACTGCCCCCGTCACGCCCGGTGGCCTCGGACAAGCGAACACCCTCCAGCCGCGGATGCACGGCCGCGCCCTCGATGCGCCGCTCTTCGGGGCGATCCAGACGGGCGACGATCCGCTGTTCGGCCCCGTCGCGCAGGACGTCCAGGCGCACATCGGAACCGGCGCGCAGCAAGCCGAGCCGGTTGCGCAGGTCGCCGGCGCTGCGCACCGGCTGGTCGTCCGCGCGCAGCACGATATCTCCGCTCTGGAGGCCGGCGCGTTCGGCGGCGGATCCACGCACCACCCGCGTGAGCACGGCGCCCTGGGAAATGTCCAACTCAAAGGCCTGGGCCAGCGCCGGGGTCAGATCCTGCATCTCAACGCCCAGCGCGCCGCGTTCGACACGACCCTCCGCCAGCAAATGGTCGCGAATCTGGCTGGCCATGTTGGCGGGGATCGCGAAGCCGATACCAATGTTGCCCCCGCCGCGCGCGAGAATGGCGGTATTGATTCCGACCAGCTCGCCACGCAGGTTGACCAGCGCCCCGCCGGAGTTGCCAGGGTTGATGGAGGCATCGGTCTGGATGAAGTCCTCGAAGCCGTCACCACCCAGTCCGCTGCGGCCCAGGGCACTGACGATGCCGCTGGTCACCGTCTGGCCGAGGCCGAAGGGGTTGCCGATGGCGACCACGAAGTCGCCCACGCGCAGGGCGTCGGAGTCCGCCAGCGGGATCGCCTGCAGGTCCTCCGCGTCGATGCGGATCACGGCGACGTCGGTGGCCGGGTCGGTGCCCACCACCTCGGCCTCGTACTGGCGGCCATCGAAGAGGGTGACCAGGATCGCGTCGGCGCGCGCGATCACGTGGCTGTTGGTCAGGATGGTGCCGGCCGCGGCGTCCACGATCACGCCGGAGCCCAGACCCTGGCGTTCCCGCTCACGCGAACGCTCGGGGACATCGAAGAACCGGCGGAAGAAGGGGTCGTCGAAGAGCGGGCTGACCGACTCCACCACCCGCGCGCGGGTGGCAATGTTCACCACCCCGGGGATGGTGCGCTCGAGCATGGGCGCCAGGGAGGGCAGGGGCTGACCGTCCACCGCGGCCGGGAGCTGGGCGGCGGCCGGTGCGGCCCCGAGCAGGGCCAGGGCCAGGATCAGAAGGGGAACCAGCCGACGCATGGGCGATCTTCGATCAGGGCGCCAGGTTGGCACGCGGGGCGAAGGACGACTCCTTGGCCATCTTGCGGTACCAGTCACCGGCCTCGTCCTCCGGCGGGACCTGCACCAGCAGCTTCAGGTAGAGATCACCCGGTGGCTTGCCCGGCAGTCCCTTGCCCTTCAGGCGCATCTGCTTGCCCGACTGGGTGCCGGCCGGGACCTTCAGGTTGACCCAGCCATGCGGCGTGGGCACCTCGATCGTCGCGCCCAGCGCGGCCTCCCAAGGGGTGATCGGGATGTCGCGGTAGAGGTTGCGACCGTCCAGCGTGTAGCGATTATCCGGCTTGACCCGGATCTCCAGCAGCAGGTCGCCGGCGCCACCACTGCCAACGCCCGGGTCGCCCTGGCCGCGCACCCGCAGGCGCGAGCCATCCTTGGCCCCGGCGGGGATGCGCACGCGCTGCACCCGACCCTCGGCATCCTGAACCGAGACCTCGGTGCCCTTGAGCGCCTGATCCAGGCTGATGTCCACGCGCCCCTCGCGGTCGGCGCCGCGCATGTTGAAGCCGGCCCCACCACGGCGACGCCCCCCACCCATGCCGCCACCGCCGAAGATCGAGTCGAAGAAGTCCGAGAAGCCACCGGCATCGGCGCCCCCACGGGCACCGCCGTATTGCGCCCGGCCGTCCCAGCCGGGCGGCGGACGAAAGTCCTGTCCCTGGCGCCAGTTAGAGCCCAGCTGGTCGTAGGCCTTGCGCTTTTCCGCGTCGCCCAGGGCCTCGTAGGCCTCGTTGACCTCCTTGATGCGGGTCTCGGCGTCCGGGTCCTTGCTGACATCCGGGTGGTACTTGCGCGCCAGCTTGCGGTAGGCCTTCTTGATCTCGTCCTGGCTCGCGTCGCGGCTCACACCGAGGACCTTGTAGTAGTCCTTGTATTCCATTGCTTTCCTCGAGCGGTTGCGGCTGCGTCCTCGGGTGACACCCGGATCCCGCCAGTGGGCATGATAGCCGGGATGCGGCTGTCACCCCGGGAGACAGGAGCCGCAGAAAAAGATCCGTGCCTCCCTAGGGAAACACTGATCAATGTACACGTTCGCGCTCGAGTCGCTTTTGCGTGCGAACAAGGCGCGGCGACCGCCGTGCAGTCATTCTGCACAAGGGAGCCGCAACGCCGTGCGTGCGCAAAAGAGGCCGAGCCCCGTCTTTCAATAGCTTGTGGGGTTGGCACCCCAGGTTCCCCGATCCTGCGTTGCGCCGCTTGCGGGTAGAACCACTACCCGCTGCACGACGCGCCTTGTCTCGGAAAACCTGGGGTGCCAACGCGAACGTGTACATTGATCAGTGTTTCCCTAGGTTCAAAAAAACGGGCGCCACCGCGGGTGGAACCCGGGGCAGCGCCCGTGTCTCGCCCGGTGGGCGAGCATCCCCACCGGGCACGTGAGGCCGGATCAGTTCTCGATCTGGATCCGGCGCGGCTGCACGCGGGCCTGCTTCGGGATGCGCACCTCCAGCACGCCGTTCTCGCTGCGCGCGGAGATGTTTTCGGCATCCGCCGTATCCGGCAGCGAGAAGCGGCGGAAGAACGAGCCACGCACGCGTTCGATGCGCTTGTAGCCATCCTTCTCTTCCTCGCTTTCGTGCTTGCGCTCGCCGCGCAGGGTCAGCACGCCATTCTCCATGTTCAGTTCGATGTCCTTCGGGTCTACCCCGGGGATATCGGCATGCAGCACGTAGGCATCGGTCTCTTCGCGGATGTCCACTGCGGGGGCCCAGTCGGAGGTCGCGGCGGAGTCCTCGGTGCCGGGCATGTCCGGCATGCGCCCAAGTTCGCGCGACAGTTGACCGAGCAGGCTGAACGGTTCGTAGCGGGTCATGGTCATGGTGTTCCCTCCTGTGTGGGTGTCATCTGACTCACCCTTACAGTTAGGGGACACTTCCCGCGTTTTCAAGGGCCTGAGGGAGACGGCGCTCACTGTACTCGCCCGCACTCGCGCCGATTGTGCAGGCTGATGAACGCCTCCCTTACACACGGCGAAACTCCCTCAGCTTGTAGTCATCGTCGGTGATCAGCTCGAACACGCCATGCACGCCGCGCTGATCCAGATGGCTGCGCAGCAGCCGCGCCGGGAATTGCACGCTTTCGCCGCTGTCGGCCTGCGCAAAGACCACCGCGGCGCGGCCAGTGTAGTAGTCCTCCATCTCCTGGCGCGAGATCGCCAGGCGCAGGCGAAACCGGCGCATCGGCTATTCCAGGTTTTGCACCTGCTCGCGCAGCTGCTCGATCAGGACCTTCATTTCCACTGTGGCACGAGTGATCTCCAGATCGTGCGACTTGGAGGATATGGTGTTGGCCTCGCGGTTGAACTCCTGCATCAGGAAGTCGAGCCGCCGACCGCTGGGCCCGCCCTGGTCCAGGATCTCGCGCACGGCCGCCACGTGACCGTCGATGCGATCCAGCTCCTCGGCGATATCCATGCGCTGGGCCAGCAACGCGACCTCCTGTTCCAGGCGTTTCGGGTCCAGGTGCAGGTCCAGTTCGCGGATGCGCGCCAGGATGCGTTCGCGCTGCTCGTCGAGCATCGGCTGACGCCGCGAGTGGACCGTCCGGGCATGCTCCGCCAGGGCCTCCAGGCGCGTGCGCATGCCATCGGCCAGGGCCGCCCCCTCCGTCGTGCGCATCGCGACCAGGGCCTCCAGCGCGGTGTCGAAGCCGGCCAGTAGCGGCTCCGCCAGGACCTCGCCGGCATCCGAGGCGCCCTGCAGGACGCCAGGCCAGCTCAGCACGTCCAGCGGCGAGACCGGGGCCGGATCGCGCATCCTTCGCTCGATCGCCGCGCAGGCATCGATCAGCGCCTGCGCGCGCTCCTGATCGAAGGCCTCCGGGGCGTTGTCCGCCTGGCCCCGGTCGCGCAGCACCACATCCACCTTGCCGCGCGCCAGGTGACCCTTGAGGCGTTTACGCACCTCGGCCTCCAGCGAGCGCAGGTGATCCGGCAGGTGGATCCGCAGCTCCAGGTAGCGGTGATTGACGCTCTTGAGCTCCCAGTCGAACACGCCCCCATCCAGGGTGATGGCGTGCCGGGAAAATCCGGTCATGCTGGTAATCATTATTCCCCCGTTGCGGTCCCTGCTGCGCAAGGCATGAGTGTAGTGCGTCGCCCCATCGGGCGACGCACTACACTCATGGCCCGTATACTGCGCCCCTCTCAAATCTAGCAAGGATCACAGCATGCGACCCAGTGGCCGAGCAGCCGACGCGATGCGCCCCGTGCGTTTTACCCGCCATTTTACCCGTCACGCGGAGGGTTCCGTACTGGTGGAATTCGGGGACACGCGCGTGCTGTGCAACGCCACGGTGGAGTCGCGCGTGCCGCCGTGGTTGAAGAACAAGGGCCGCGGCTGGGTCACCGCCGAATACAGCATGCTGCCGCGCTCCACCCACGAGCGCATGGTGCGCGAGGCCGCCCGGGGCAAGCTGGGCGGTCGCACCATGGAGATCCAGCGCCTGATCGGCCGCTCGCTGCGTGCCGCGGTCGATCTCGAGGCCCTCGGCGAACGCCAGATCGTCGTCGACTGCGACGTGATCCAGGCCGATGGCGGCACCCGCACGGCCGCGATTAGCGGGGCCTACGTCGCGCTGCGCGATGCCATCCGCAAGGCACGCGAACAGGGCCTGATCCGCAAGGACCCGCTGCACGGGCACCTGGCAGCGGTCTCGGTGGGCATCTTCAATGGCACGCCGGTGCTGGACCTCGATTACGACGAGGACTCCCAGGCCGAGACCGACCTGAACCTGGTGATGAACGAGGCCGGCGGGGTGATCGAGATCCAGGGCACGGCCGAGGGCCACGCCTTCCGCCGCGACGAGCTGGACCAGATGCTGGATCTGGGCGAGAAGGGCATCCGCGAGATCTGCGAGGCCCAGAGCGCCGTTTTGGCCGAAGGCTGATTTGGGCCATGGTCGGCGAACCCCGACGCGTGGTGCTGGCCACCGGCAACCCCGGCAAGCTGCGCGAGATCCGCGCCTTGCTGGAGCCACTGGGCCTGGCGATCGAGCCACAATCGGAGCATGGCGTGCCGGAGGCCGAAGAGACCGGCCTGACGTTTGTGGAGAACGCCATCCTGAAGGCGCGCAACGCCGCCCGACACACCGGACTGCCGGCGATCGCCGACGACTCCGGGCTGGAGGTGGAGGCCCTGCGCGGCCAGCCGGGGATCTACTCCTCGCGCTACGCCGGTACGGACGCCGACGATACCGCCAACAACGCGCGGCTGATGGAGGCGTTGCAAGGCGTGCCACCGGAACAGCGGGGTGCACGTTTCCGCGCCGTGGTGGTGTACCTGGAACACGCCGAGGACCCGGCCCCGATCATCGCCGAGGGCGTATGGCCCGGACGCATCGCCGAGCAGGCCAGCGGCGCCGAGGGCTTCGGCTACGACCCGTTGTTCTTCGTTCCGGAGGAAGGCTGCACCTCGGCCGAACTGGACCCGGCAACCAAGAACCGCCTGAGCCACCGCGGCCAGGCCCTGCAACAGCTCGTGGCCAGCCTGCGCAACCGTATGGGCAACCCGACGGCCTGACACCCGGTCCTGCCTGGCTCCGGGGCGCATCCCGGGAGATCGCGAGCGCCGCAGGCGCGTGGCGATCCCCCGGGCCTGGCCCCGATGCGGGCCCGAACATGCGCCGGGGTGTCGTTGGGAGGTTACTCGCTGCGCTCGCCCTGCGGGCCGTTCAACGCGCTTCGCGCTTTTGTGCCACGGCCCCTACGGGGCCTCGCAACGACGGGGGCAAAAGCACCGTCATCGCGAGGCGCGCAGCGCCGTGGCGATCGGCGCGAAAACCCAAACGCCGGGTGCCGCAATGACGGGACTGGGTGCTTTCGACGCCACCCGGGGGCTCGCCTATGCTCCGCACATGAACTCCGCCCTGATCCATCCGCCGCCACTGGCGCTGTACGTGCACCTGCCCTGGTGCGTGCGCAAGTGCCCATACTGCGACTTCAACTCCCACGAGCCCCGCGGCGAGGCGCCGTTCGACGACTACGTGGCGGCGCTGCTGCGGGATCTGGAGGGCCAGCTCCCGGATGTATGGGGGCGACGGCTGGAGAGTGTGTTCATCGGTGGCGGGACCCCGAGCTTGTTCCCGCCGGAGGCGCTGGACGCTCTCATGTCCGGTCTGCGTGCCCGGCTGCCGCTGCGCCCGGACTGCGAGGTGACCCTGGAGGCCAACCCTGGCACCGCCGATCGCGCCTACTTTCGCGGCTACCGCGAGGGCGGGGTCAATCGGCTGTCGCTGGGTGTCCAGAGCTTCGACGACGCGATGCTGGCCCGGCTGGGCCGCATCCACGGCGCCACCGAGGCCCGCGACGCAGTGGAGCATGCCCGCGCCGCCGGCTTCGAGGCGATCAATCTGGATCTGATGTTCGGCCTGCCGGGTCAGTCGGTGGCCGCCGGGCTGGCGGACCTGCAGGCGGCCATCGAACAGGACCCGGGGCACATCTCCTGGTATCAGCTGACCCTCGAGCCGAACACCCTGTTCGCGGCGCGCCCACCCGAACTGCCGGAGGACGTCACAATCGAGGAATTGTTTACTCGCGGCCAGTCCTATCTGGCGGCGGCTGGCTATACTCGATACGAGATATCCGCCTATGCACGCGCGGGGCAGGAATGTCGCCACAACCGCAATTACTGGACCTTCGGCGACTATCTCGGCATTGGCGCCGGGGCCCACGGCAAGCTGACGCAGGTGCACGATGGCACGATCCTGCGACGGATGAAGCCGCGCCAGCCGGAGGCCTATCTCGCCGGGCCGCAGCAGCACAACGATCAGACCGTGCCGACGGCGGAGCGCCCCTTCGAGTTCATGCTGAACGCGCTGCGACTGGTGGAAGGTGTTCCGGCCGCGAGCTTCGAGGCGCATTGCGGCCTGCCGCTGGCGGCGCTCGAGCCGGCGCTTTCCGAACTGCGCGCGGACGGGCTGCTGGGGGCGGATACGGAGCGCCTGCAGGCCACGGAACGGGGCCTGGCGTTTCTCAATGACGTGCTGGAGCGTTTTCTTCCGGAAGGGACTCCGCAGGACTCGATCGCCACGCCGATAGCCTGGCCTGCGGGCCGGGAGGAGGGTCGATAATGCGTCCCGTCGAGTTTGTTGGTTTCGCCTGCCCCTGGTGCGGCGAGCCCGGCGAGATCACGGTGGACATGGTCAGCAATGACCGCGAATGGGTCGAGGACTGCGCGGTGTGCTGTGCCCCCATCGTGTTCCGCCGCGTGGATGCCGGCGACGAGGAGATTCCGCGCGTCGCCGCCCAGCGGGAGGGCGAGTGAGCGCGGCGCCACCGTATACCCCGATCGACTGCGAGCGCTATTCCGAGCTGGAGCTGGCCATCCTGCACGGTCAGTCCCTGCGCACGCACTGGCGCCGCGGGGAGATGGACCGCATCGCGATCGTGCGGCCGCTGGACTTGCGCACCCGGCGCAGCGCGGAGTACCTGATCCTGCGTGACGCCGAGGGCCGGCGGCAATGGTGGCGCCTGGACCGGCTGATCAGCTTCGAGCCGGTCCCGGGCTGAACGCCATCCGGGCTGCGACGGGCGAGGTGGCTCGTCTGCTTGCGGCACCCCAGAAAACACGGGGGAAGGCGAAGAACCCCTTGGGGGGGGCGTCTGTGACCGGTTCTTTCGGCGACTCGCCACCCCCGAGAACCCAATTCCGCTGAGCCAGAATAGCCTTCTCTATGCTCCCCGTGCCTTCTGTGGGGCAATCAGAAGGGCTCGCAGCGCCAGCCCGGGGAGGGGCCGGCTGCGTGGGGCGATCGCTTCGCTGACGCTCGCGATGACAGGGGCCGGGCGTAGCCCGGCCCCTGTCAGCTGCGCTTCATCTGGTCGAAGAACTCGGAATTGGTCTTGGACGACTGCATGCGGCCAAGCAGGAATTCCATGGCCTCGATGTCGTCCATGCCGTGGAGGAACTTGCGCAGGATCCAGAGCTTTTGCAGCTCGTCGGGTGCGGTCAGCAGCTCCTCGCGGCGGGTACCGGAACGGTTCACGTTGATCGCCGGGTAGATGCGCTTCTCCGCGATGCGCCGCTCCAGCTGGAGCTCCATGTTGCCGGTGCCCTTGAACTCCTCGTAGATCACCTCGTCCATCTTCGACCCGGTCTCGACCAGCGCGGTGGCGATGATGGTCAGGCTGCCGCCCTCTTCCACGTTGCGCGCGGCACCGAAGAAGCGCTTCGGGCGGTGCAGGGCGTTGGCATCCACACCACCGGTGAGCACCTTGCCGGAGCTGGGGGAGACGGTGTTGTAGGCACGCGCCAGGCGGGTGATGGAATCCAGCAGGATCACCACGTCGCGCTTGTGCTCGACCAGGCGCTTGGCCTTCTCGATCACCATCTCGGCGACCTGCACGTGGCGCTGGGCCGGCTCGTCGAAGGTGGAGGAGACGACCTCGCCCTGGACCATGCGGTCCATCTCGGTCACCTCTTCCGGGCGCTCGTCGATCAGCAGGACGATCAGATAGCACTCGGGGTAGTTGCCGGCGATGCTCTGGGCGATGTTCTGCAGCATCAGCGTCTTGCCCGCCTTGGGCGGGGAGACGATCAGGCCGCGCTGGCCCTTGCCGAACGGCGAGACGATGTCGATGATCCGCGCGGTGATGTCCTCGGTGGAGCCATTGCCGCGCTCCATGCGCATGCGCTTGTTGGCATGCAGCGGGGTGAGGTTCTCGAACAGCACCTTGTGCTTGGCGTTCTCCGGCGGCTCGAAGTTGATCTCCGAGACCTTCAACAGCGCGAAATAGCGCTCGTTGTCCTTGGGCGGGCGGATCTTGCCGGAGATGGTATCGCCGGTGCGCAATCCGAAGCGTCGGATCTGGCTGGGCGAGACATAGACGTCGTCCGGCCCGGCCTGATAGGAGCTGTCGGCACTGCGGAGAAAGCCAAAGCCGTCGGAGAGGATCTCGAGGACACCGTCGCCAAAGATGGCTTCGCCGCTCTTCGCGTGAGCCTTGAGCAGGGCGAAGATGATCTCCTGCTTGCGGGCACGGGACGTGTTCTCGATGCCTTGTTCTTCGGCAAAGGCCACGAGATCGGCAGCGGACATCCGCTTCAATTCGGTCAGATTCATGCGTGGGATGCTGTGTTCAACGTGGATGATCGGCGACCGGGGGTGGTCACTCGGATTGACTAGAAGGAGGCAGGGAATGGCCTGGCGGCCACTCGAACTGGTTCGATGGTAAGCGAGGCGGCGGCGCGGGGCAACCCCGGTGAAGCCGGGCGCCTGCGAGGCCTGGCGGTTAACCGCCAGGCCCAAGCATTAAAGGTGTTGGTCCAGGAACGCGGTCAGCTGCGACTTGGACAGGGCACCGACCTTGGTGGCCTCGACATCGCCGTTCTTGAACAGCATCAGCGTCGGGATCCCGCGGATGCCGTATTTCGGCGGCGTGGACGGGTTTTCGTCGATGTTCAGCTTGGCGACCTTGACCTTGCCGGCGTATTCTTCGGCGATTTCGTCCAGAATGGGGGCGATCATCTTGCAGGGCCCGCACCACTCGGCCCAGTAGTCCACCAGGACCGGCTGATCCGCCTTCAGGACGTCCTCGTCGAAACCGGCGTCCGATGTGTACACAATTTTCTCGCTCACTCCGAGCCCTCATGACTTGGGTTGGGGGAGCAGCCCGCACCGCCGGCTGCACGGCCCTTACTATCGACGATCAACGCCGGACAGTTCAAGTAATACGCAGGAACCGAGGAACCCCATGACCGAAACCGTGCAGGACACCCCCCGTTTCGACCAGCTCGATCTGCCCGAACCCGTCCAGGCGGGCATCCGCGCCACCGGTTTCGCAACCTGCACCCCGATCCAGGCACAGACCCTGCCGATCGCCCTGGCCGGCCACGACGTCGCCGGCCAGGCCCAGACCGGGACCGGCAAGACGGCCGCCTTCCTGATCGCGACCTTCAACCGCCTGCTGCGCCAGCAGCCGTCGCCCAACCGGCGGCCGACGGACGTGCGCGCCCTGATCCTGGCCCCGACCCGCGAACTGGCGATCCAGATCCACAAGGATGCCGAATCGCTGGGCGCCGAGACCGGGCTGAAGCTCGCGCTGGCCTACGGCGGCACCGGCTACGACAGCCAGCGCGAACAGCTGGAGGCCGGCGCCGACATCCTGATCGGCACGCCCGGACGCATCATCGACTACTTCAAGCAGAAGGTCTTCGGGCTCAAGCATACGGAGGTGGTGGTGCTGGACGAGGCGGATCGCATGTTCGATCTCGGCTTCATCAAGGATGTGCGCTTTCTGATGCGTGGCTGCGCGCCGGCCAGCGAACGCCTGTCGATGCTGTTCTCCGCCACACTGTCCTTCCGCGTGATGGAGCTGGCCTACGAGCACATGAACAATCCGGAAAAGGTCCAGGTCGAGGCCGAGACCCTGACTGCCGACCGCGTGCGCCAGGTGATTTACTACCCGGCCAATGACGAAAAGATCCCGCTGCTCCTCGGGCTCGCACGCGACCTCAAGCCGGAGCGCGCCATCGTGTTCGTGAACACCAAGCATGGCGCCGAGAAGGTCTGCGACTGGCTGAACGTGAACGACCAGAAGGCCGCGCTGCTGTCCGGCGACGTGCCGCAGAACAAGCGCTCGCAGCTGCTGGAACACTTCGCCGCTGGCGAATACACCTACCTGGTGGCGACCGACGTGGCCGCCCGCGGGCTGCACATCCCGGCGGTCACGCATGTCTTCAACTTCGATCTGCCGCAGTCCGGCGAGGACTACGTGCACCGTATCGGGCGCACCGCACGTGCGGGCGCCGAAGGTGACGCGATCAGCTTCGGCTGCGAGGACTCGGCCTTCTACCTGCCGGATATCGAGAGCTACCTGGGCGAGCGCATCCCCACCGCGAGCGTGGACCCGGCACGCCTGTTCCAGGATGCGGTCAAGCCGAAGCCACGCCCGCGCAAGCCGCGCGACGATCGCCGCGGTGGCCCGCGCTCCGGCGGAGGCGGCCGCCCCGGAGGCAGCCGCCCGCAGCGCAGCGGCAACCGGGGCTGAGCGGACGCGGGAAAACCACAGAAAAAGATGGTGCCGGCGAGAGGCACCATAGTTATGAATCAAGATACTGAAAAACGCGTCGTTTATGCGCTCGACCTCCGCTAGATACCCCCAAATATACCCCCATCTTTCCCGCGCTAGCATCAACTCCAGAGGAGTGGCTCAGTAACGGGAAAGAACGCCACCGAACGGTCCAGCCTCAACGGCCGTAGACCGGCCCTGGTAATGGAGGGGTCGTAGGCTGGTCAGGGCCGCAGTAGAGCGATGCTTTCTGGCGCAGTTCTGCCACGTCCGGAGAAAAGCTGGCTCCGAGCGGGTCGGCGCGCTCATGGCGGGCGATCCGGCGCTGAATACGGGCACACCGCTCTTGGTCGTGGTTCTCCTCTCGCATCTCCCTGATGCGCTCCTCTGCGTCCGTCGCACGCTCACG
The DNA here is from genome assembly GCF_000376905.1 of Thioalkalivibrio sp. AKL6. Lineage (NCBI taxonomy): Bacteria > Pseudomonadati > Pseudomonadota > Gammaproteobacteria > Chromatiales > Ectothiorhodospiraceae > Thioalkalivibrio > Thioalkalivibrio sp. AKL6. The sequence goes on from NZ_AQXS01000009.1 coordinate 38,643, forward strand.
GGCTTGTTGAGCTTCCCGTTCGCGCCGCTGGTCTCGCAAGCTGGGTTGCGGTGGCGGCGGGGCGGCCGGGGTGCCTGATGGCGTTTTATGCGAGGGAAGATCATGGACCTCGGCTGAAGCGCCACAGGGAGAATCGGAAAAGACGATCCCGCCGCTGGCATCCGCACAGCGGTACACCTGGCCCGCTGACGTGAGCGGTAAGGCCAATAGCAAACCCGCAACCGCATACAAGCGAATAGTGCCGAATCCAGATACCGCTTGGTTCATTGCCCCGCCCCTCGCTACAAATCGTCCCTGACCATAGCAAAAGACTCTAGACACCTCGGGGCCAGTTCGCCTTTCCGACTGAGCAATTGAATAAACACCACCCCCCAGCAGGCTGAAATTTCTGGGTGTGAGCGGCTCAGCGCTCCCCCGTTCGGCCAGATCCGTCAGGTTCCATCGGCCTTCCCCGAAGGCTTCTCCCGCCGACGGCCGCAGAGACGAAAACGGCCCGCTCCCGGTGTGATCCCAGGGGCGGGCCGTCGTCATCGTGGCGTGCTCTTGGTCAGCCGAGTGACGCCCTACAACCCGCGCCTGATGGCACCACCGCCCTCAGGGGTCCGAAACACGCGTCGGGCCACCTCACCGGTCATTCGCTCGCCGTTCGCAGTCAGCACGAATCCATCGCACCGTCCGCAACTCGGACAACGCGAGTACCGAAGATGGAGCCCTCCTGAACGCTCGGTTACCCGGATCATCACGCTCCCGTCATCGCACACCATCACCCCCCCGTGGTAGCACTATCTGTGTGTTCACCATGTACACCGTGGATCGGGCTTTGGGGGCCTGACGGTGTACGCAGTGAACACCGTGGCGGTGGATTTCGACCCCGTTTGCAGAGCCTCGGTGTACGCTATGAACACCAACGATGTGCGCTATGAACACCGTCATTTTCCGGGCTGCCAGCGCATGTAGGTTTTCGGAGCGGTTGCCCCGTCGCCATCGCGGAGCGGCTCGTTCTCCAGCGCATACACCGTGGCGTGCCGCACCTTCATACTGAAGTGCCCGGGGCTTATCACCCGAATCCAACCGCGCTCTATCAGTTCGTCCCGGGCGCGCTCCGCAACCCGGCGGCCCACGTTCAGACGGCGCTGAATTTCCCGCAGGCTCAGGAATACGCGGTTCCCTTCGCTCGGCTGATACAACAAGCGCAGCTCGATCAGCAGGGCCTTCCCCTCGGGGCTCATGGTCTGCCAAGCGACCGTGCGCTGTTCCCAGCCGTAGATCCGGGCGTGTGCCTCGCCTCTCTTCTTGTGGCGGGCCATACATCACACCTCCCCCCGCTGGCGGCCTATCCCTAGCATGGCCCGGGCTCGCTGTAGCTCATCCCCCGCCAGCCAGTACAACGCCACGGGGGTGGGGCGACCCTGATACCCCGGCACAACGATCGTCTTGCGATCAACCCGCAAGCCGGTCTGTTGCTGGATCGTGCTGACAGTGCTGGGTAGCGTGTGATCGTGTAGCCGGTATTCGGCCTCGAACCTGTGAAACCTTCCGCCTTCCGCCAGCGCGCGCAGCACGCGGGCCGTCTTAGTCCCAGGGCGCGGCGTGCTAGCCTTGTGGTGATGGTCTGCGAGGGCCGTCTCTTTCTCCCCCGGCGGCGTGGCTGCGCCCCGGGGGTTTTTCGTGGGGGCGCTCATTTGTCACCCCCATCGCTCACGCGCTCCGCGATCCAGCGATCAATTACCGATGCCGGCCAGGCAGAGGCGCGGTCGCCAATTTTGATCGGCTTCGGGAATCGGCCTTCTTGGATCAGACGATAGATGGTGGAGCGGCTTAGCCCGGTACGACGTCGAACGTCGGGCATGCGCTGGAGTATCTCGGTCATCGTGGTAGCTCCTGTGCTTTCGTTGGACACAGGGCTATCGAATCACCCGGCAGACGGGTAGCCGGGCTATGTCACAGCGTCACGCGCGCCGCAGCCTCGATAACTTTTGGCGGAAGTTGTCGCGGGTAATCGTGTAGCCGTCGCAGTCATAGCGGTCCCCGCGATCCTCGGGCCGCAGGCCGGCATTTTCGAGGGCGGCGAACAGGCGGGGCCATAGTTCAGACGGAGGAGCGGGATCACCCCAGCCGTCACACTCCCTGGCCAACCGCTCAACAATCGTCCCAACTGCCTTGTGCGCCCCATCCCAGCGCTTGCGCGCGCCCTCGTGGCCCTTCTCTGATTGCTGGCGGCTATAGTTCTGCCCTAAGGCGGCTATGGGCTCCCAGGGTGCAACGTGTGCTTGGGCGAGGCCGTCACCCAAGTTAATTGCACATTCCAGAATCGGCAGGGCCGCAGGGGCGGGGACCCCTTTCGTCGCGTCCACTGCGGCCCGAGCATCGTGAAGCACCTTAAGGGCCCGTGCCTGCTTGGGCGTCCATTCGATCCAACCCGGACGATAAGGGGGGATGCCAGAAACTAGGCGGTGACACTCCCCCAGAGACAGATGCGGATGTCTTGGATCAAACCAGATGGCGGGCTCCGGATCGAGCCGATACCAGTCGCGAACCTCAGGCGGCAGTGTCTCGGGGCCGAGGTCCTTTATGGCGCGCGCCAGCCACGCGCGCAGCGACTCCACCACACGGCGCCCCGCTTCTTCCGGGCTGTTGTACTGCGCCGCCTCCGCCTTCGTCATCGACCGAGTACGTGGTTTATTCCAGAACATCACGCGCCCCGCAGGGCCACCACGTTGGCCGTCCCGTCACGCAGGCTGTCCAGATAATCCGCCCATGCTTCCATCATCCGCCGGCGCTCATCCAGCCGGGCCGATCGGTTATAGGCGGCTGCCACTTGCGACCGCTGCGCGTGCGATAGCTGAAGTTCAATCACCTCCGGCGGCCACCCAAGCTCGTGGAGCATTGTGGAGGCCATGCTGCGGAATCCGTGCGCCGTCATCTGGCTGCCGTCATACCCGAGCGCACGCAAAGCCGAATTGATCGTGTTTTCGCTCAGAGGGCGATTACGGCGAACACCCTCGAACACGTAGGGGCGGTGGCCGGTTAGGGGGTACAGCCATCGCAGGCATTCAACGGCATGCGGAGACAGCGGCACCAAGTGATCGCGCTTAGCCTTCATGCGGCCGGCAGGTATGCGCCACAACGCGCCGTCTAGGTCGAATTCGCCCCAGTTCGCTTGCCGCAGCTCCCCCGGTCGGACAAACGTCAGGGACAACAGCCGTAGGGCTGCCCAGGTAACGGGTTGACCGTCATAACCGTGGATCGCTCGCAGCAGGGGCGCCACGGTGTCGGGCGTGGTCAGGGCTGAGCGGTGCTTGGTGGGGGTAGTCGCCAGCGCGCCCTTCAGGTCTGCCGTGGGGTCGCGGTCTGCGCGACCGGTGGCAATCGCATACCGGAATATCTGGCCGATCCGCTGACGCAGCCGATGCGCGGTTTCATGCTTGCCCCTGCTCTCCACACGGCGCAACAGACGCAGCACGTCCGGTGGCTCAATCTCCGCTAACCGGCGGTCGCCAATATCCGAAAAAGCCCAGGTCTCCAGCCGGCGGCGCGTGATCCGCAGGGTTTCATCCGCCAGCCGGGATGCCTGCCTTTCCAGCCACTCCCGAGCCACGGCCTCGAACGTATCCGCTTCCAGTTCGCGCACCCGCGCATCCCGGCGAACCGCCCCCGGGTCTTTGCCTTCGGAAAGCAGGGTCTTCGCGTCATCCCGTGCCTTGCGCGCAGCCGCCAGCCCAACCGTCGAATACACCCCCAGGGCCAACAGCTTCTCGCGTCCACCAAATCGGTATTTCAGCCGCCAATACTGGCCGGACTTCTGAACGTGGAGGTAGAGCCCTCCGCCATCCGCCAACTTGTAGGGCTTGCCCTTAAATTTCGCGGCCTTCAGTTCGGCGGCCGTCAGCTTGTTGGTCGGCTTCGGCATGGGGGCATTCTCGGGTTGGGGGTATTCAGATACCCCCTGAGGATGGATATACCCCCGAATCTACCCCCATCTTTGCTAGGCTGTCTACGGACAGCACCGGACGAGCCAGGACCCAAGAGGGGCCTAACTCACTGTTTTTCCGGATACTGGAGTTCGGGGCGGGACGCCCCGGGAGGGGTAATTGGTGCCGGCGAGAGGAGTCGAACCTCCGACCTATCGATTACGAATCGATTGCTCTACCAACTGAGCTACACCGGCGAAGCGCGACATGATAGCGAGGGCCGGTGCCGACCACAATCCGGCGAGCCCGGACAATCGACCGATCACCGGCTCAGGAGCGGCGGCGGCCCACGCGGAAGACGACGTCCACACCCTCGAGCTCCTTGCCTTCCGGCAGGGCGGGCAGATCGGAGATGTCGATCCGCGCCGGATCCACGTCTTCCAGTTGCCCGGTATCGGTATGGAACAGGTGGTGATGCGGATTCAGGTTGGAGTCGTAGAACAGCTTGGCCGGATCAATCACGACCTCGCGCACCAGCCCCTTCTCGGCGAACAGGTTCAGGGTGTTGTACACCGTGGCCTTGGACACCCGCGAGGCATGCCGCATTAGCTGCCCGAGGATTTGCTCGGCGCTGAGGTGCTGATGGCGGGCAAACATCACGCGGGCAATCTCGACGCGCTGCTCGGTCGGGGAGATCGCGTGCTCGCGCAGCATTTCGCGCGCGGCGTGGACCGAGAGCAGATCCGGGTTGTTGGAGTCGATGTTCATGATTCCGACGATATAACAGGGATCTGGAGCAAGTCCATATCCCGCTTTCCGGGGACCGGTGAGGCCGGGAAGCCTGATAGAATGGAGCGGGTGATGGGAATCGAACCCACATTAAGAGCTTGGGAAGCTCCCGTTCTACCATTGAACTACACCCGCTTGCGGCGCCGATTGTAGGCCTTGTCGGCCTCCGGCTCAACGGTAAACTGAGCAGTCGAAGAACCATGCAGATTCAGCTGAACGGCGAACCCATTGAACTCCCCGATGATCGCGAGGCCACCCTGGCCGCGCTGATCGAGGCACGCGGCCTTGGCGGCCGCCGTCTGGCGGTGGAGGTGAACGAAGAGCTGGTCCCGCGCAGCGAGCACGCGGCCCATCCTCTGAAACCCGGGGATCGCGTGGAGATCGTGCAGGCAATCGGGGGCGGCTAGATTGCCCAGCCGCCCGGCCTGCGACCACTTTTCAACGAAGGAATGACCATGACCGAATCGGCCGCGTCCGGCGACGACCTGTTCCGCGTAGGCACGCGCGAGTTCACCTCCCGCCTGCTCGTTGGGACCGGCAAGTACCGCGATCTTGACCAGACCCGCGACGCCATCGAGGCGAGCGGCGCGGAGATCGTGACCGTCGCCATCCGCCGCACCAACATCGGCCAGAACCCGGACGAACCCAACCTGCTGGACGTGATCTCGCCGGAGCGCTACACGCTGCTGCCGAATACTGCCGGCTGCTTCAATGCCGAGGATGCGATCCGCACCTGCCGCCTGGCGCGCGAGCTGCTCGACGGCCACAACCTGGTGAAGCTGGAGGTCCTGGGCGACGAGAAGACCCTGTACCCGGACGTCTTCGAGACCGTGAAGGCCGCCGAGACGCTGGTGGCCGAGGGCTTCGACGTGATGGTCTACACCACCGACGACCCGCTGCTGGCGAAGCGCCTGGAAGACATCGGCTGCCTGGCGATCATGCCGCTGGCCGCGCCGATCGGCTCGGGCCTGGGCATCCAGAATCGCTACAACATCCGCGAGATCGTGGAGAACGCCTCGGTTCCGGTGCTGGTGGATGCCGGAGTCGGCACCGCCTCGGACGCCGCGATCGCAATGGAGCTGGGCTGCGACGGCGTGCTGATGAACACCGCCATCGCCGCGGCCGATGACCCGGTGCTGATGGCCTCGGCCATGCGCCACGCGATCATCGGCGGGCGTCAGGCCTTCCGCGCCGGGCGCATGGCGCCGCGGCGCTACGCCTCGGCCTCCTCGCCGCAGACTGGCCTGTTCTTCAGCTGAGCATGAGCGACCACGCCAACGCCGAGACGGACGACAAGCCGTTCTACCGCCGCATCCGCAGCTTCGTGCGCCGCGAGGGCCGGCTGACGCCGGGCCAGCAGCGGGCCCTGGACGAACTGTCCCCGCGCTTTGGCCTGCAGCTACCGGAACCCGCGGCACCGCTGGACCTGACTTCCGTTTTCGGGCGCACGGCACCCGTGACGCTGGAGATCGGCTTCGGGGACGGCGAGAGCCTGGCCGAGCAGGCGGAAAACCAGCCGGAACGCGACTTCATCGGTACCGAGGTCCATCGACCGGGGGTCGGGCATCTGCTGCGCGAGGTGGAGCAGCTCGGCCTGACCAATGTGCGCGTCAGCGACGTCGATGCGGTGGAACTACTGGAGCACTACCTGACGCCCGCCAGCCTGGACTGCGTGCAGGTGTTCTTCCCCGACCCTTGGCACAAGAAGCGCCACCACAAGCGGCGCCTGATCCAGCCGGCCTTCGTGCGCCACCTGGCGACGCGCATCCGGCCGGGCGGGCGGCTGCATCTGGCAACCGACTGGGCCGAATATGCCGAACACATGATGGTGGTGCTGGAGGAATGCCGGCCATGGTTCGTGCCGGACGGCCCGATCCCGGCTCCCGGCCGGCCACCGGAGCGCCCGGTGACCAAGTTCGAACGGCGCGGGGAGCAACGCGGCCACCAGGTCGCCGATCTGCTCTACCGACGCACCGACGAACCCGCCTGATGATACCCGGCGCGATGCCGGGTCGGATCAGACGTTCTTGACCACCAGGACCGGGCAGTCAGCCCCGCCAATCACGCGCTCGGACACGCTGCCCATCAGCAGGCGCTTGAGCCCGGTACGCCCGTGGCTGCCGACCACCACCAGATCGCGATGGTCGCGCGCAGCGACCTCCAGCAGGGTAACCTCGGGGCGCCCCTCCTCGAAGGTCGCATCGGCCTCCAGCCCATTCTCGCGGGCCTCGCCCTGCAGACGCTGGATGGCCTGAACGCCCTCCTGACGCCGCTCCTCGTTCTGCCCCGGGACCGCCACGGACACGATCGTGATCGGAAGCTTGCAATAGCCGGCCAGCTCGATTGCGGCGCGCGCGGCCTGGTCCCCAAGGTCGGAGCCGTCGGTCCCCACCAGAAGCCCGCGATGCGGCGCCTGGGCGCCGCGCGGGACAATCATCACGTTGCAGGGTGCGAGTCCCACGACCTTGCGCGTGGCGTCACCCACCATCAGGCGCGAGAGGTCACCGCGATCGCGTCGGCCGATGACGATCAGCCCGGCCTTGAACTCCTCGGCAATGGCGACGATCTCCTGGTGCCGGTCGACCCCGTGGCGCAGGATCATGGAGGCATCGATGCCCACCTCGCGGGCGCGCTTTTCCAGTGCATCCAGATCGGTCTGGCCGGCAACGCTCGCCTCGTGGCTGCGCGGCGGAGACAACGCATCGTGCTGGGTATCGGTGCGGATAATCCGTGCGACGATCAGGCGCGCACCACAGCGCTGCGCCAGATCCAGCGCCACATTCTCGGCGGATTCGCTGAACTCGGAGCCATCCGTCGCCAGGACGATGGTCTCGAAACGGCACAGCGGGGCATCGGATTCGGACATGCTGGGGTCTCCACCTGGACTTTTTCCCAAGCATAACCGACATGCCGGCAAACGCCAGCACTCGGGGCCGCGCCGACCGAACCGCCAACCCGACGCCGGCGCATTTTTTGCGTCCGTGCCCGCGGGATGAAATAATCCCGCGCTTTCAAGGGAAAGGCGGAATCTGTTTCCTCCGACCCGCCTCGGCGCCTGCGCCCGGCGCGAGTCCCCTTTTTCGGCTTCTGGCCACGCGCCGTCCGGCGCGGGTCCTCAGGACACGACTGGAACATGGAAAACCTTACGCTGACCACCGAGATGATCGTGGTGCTTGCGCTGCTCGCGTTCACGATCTTCCTGTTTGTCTCCGAGATCATCCGGGTCGACCTGGCAGCGATCTCGGTGATGGTCCTGCTCGGCCTGCTGACGCTGGTGCCCGGACTCGGGATGCTGGTCGGCCAGGAAGAGCTGTTCAGCGGCTTCGCCTCCAATGCGGTGATCTCGATCATCGCGGTGATGATTATCGGCGCCGGCCTGGACAAGACCGGCGTGATGCACAAGGTGGCGGCGTTCATCATGCGCGTGGGTGGCACCACCGAAAAAAGCATCATCCCGACCGTCTCCGGAACCGTCGGCGTAATCTCCAGCTTCATGCAGAACATCGGCGCAGCCGCGCTGTTCATGCCGGTGATGAGCCGCATCTCCAATCGTCTGAACATCCCGCTGTCGCGCCTGCTGATGCCGATGGGCTTCGCCGCGATCGTCGGCGGCACCATCACCCTGGTCGGGTCCAGCCCGCTGATCCTGCTGAACGACCTGCTGCCGTCGGACATGGAACCGTTCCAGCTGTTCGACGTGACCCCGATCGGCCTGGCCCTACTGGCGACCGCCATCGTCTACTTCGTGCTGCTGGGCCGCTTCGTACTGCCGTCGGTCAAGAGCAAGGCCACCCAGCGCGAAAGTGCACAGGACTACTTCCAACGCGTGTACGGCCTGTCCTACGAGATCCATGAGCTGTTCGTCCCGGAGAACGACCCGATGGTTGGGCGCACGGTGGCCGAGATTGAGCGCGAGACCGGGATCGCGATCGTCGGCACCTACATGCGCGACGAGTTGCGCATGGCACCGTGGACCGGCTACGAGATCCAGGCCAACTCGCACCTGGCCGTGCTGGCCAGCCCGTCACGCATGGAAAAGCTGTGCGAGGGCACGCGCAAGCGTCCCAGCACCCATCTCGACGTGTTCGCCAACGCCCTGGACAGTGGGCGTTCCGGCGTCGCCGAGGTCGCCATCGCGCCGGGCTCGAACCTCGCCGGCAAGACGGTCACCGAACTGGCGATGCGCCAGACCTACGGCCTGTCGGTGATGCGCATCCAGCGCGGCAACGAGACCTACGGCGAGGGGCTGCGCGACATCCCCCTGGAACCGGGCGATATCCTGGTGGTGCACTGCACCTGGGAATCGCTGGCCCGGCTGGAGCAGGACCGCGATTTCGTGGTGATCACGTCGGACTATCCGCGCGAGGAACTGGTACCGTCCAAGGTGCCGCATGCACTGTTCTTCCTGGCGCTGACCGTGGGCCTGATCGTGTTCACCGACCTGATGCTCTCGGTCGCGCTACTGACCGGCGCACTGGGCATGATCCTGACCGGCGTCATCAGCCTCGACAACGCCTATCGCGCCGTCAGCTGGAAGACCGTCTTCCTGCTGGCGTCACTGATCCCGCTGGGCATGGCGGTGGAGAACACCGGAACCGCCGCCTGGATCGCGCAGAACACGCTGGAGATGCTGGGGACCGTACCGCCCTGGGTGCTGCAGGCGACGATCTTTGCCCTGGCCACGTTCTTCACGCTGGTCATGTCCAACGTCGGCGCGACCGTGCTGCTGGTGCCGCTGGCGATCAACTTCGCGATCGCCGCGCAGGCCGCGGGCATGGATGCCGACCCGCGCGTGTTCGCGCTGACCGTGGCGATCGCCACCTCGAATTCCTTCCTGATCCCGACCCACCAGGTGAACGCCCTGATCATGGGCCCCGGCGGCTATCGGGTGAAGGATTTCATGAAGGCGGGCGGCATCATGACCATCCTGTTCGCCGTGGTCGCCATGTTCATGCTCAACCTGATTTTCTAGTCTGTTAAACGCAACCTTTAGCAACCCGTTTGCAAGGAGAAATCCCATGTCCCAGAAGCATCCCGTGATTGCGGTGACCGGTTCCTCGGGTGCCGGCACCTCCACCGTCAAGCGCTCCTTCGAGTCCATCTTCCGTCGCGAGCAGATCAGCCCGGTTGTGATCGAGGGCGACAGCTTCCATCGCTATGACCGCAAGGCAATGAAGGAGGCGATGCAGAAGGCCGCCGCCGACGGCAACGATCACTTCTCGCACTTCGGCCCCGAAGCCAACCTGTTCGATCGCATCGAGGGGCTGTTCAAGACCTACGGCGAGACCGGCCAGGGCGAGAAGCGCTACTACCTGCACTCCGACGAAGAGGCCGCCGAGCACAACGAGCGCCTTGGCACCAACCTTGGACCGGGCGAGTTCACCCCCTGGGAAGAGATCCAGCCGGGCACCGATCTGATGTTCTACGAAGGCCTGCACGGCCTGGTCGTGAACGGCGAAGTCGACGCCGCGCAGCACGTGGACCTGGGTATCGGCGTGGTGCCGATCGTGAACCTCGAGTGGATCCAGAAGATCTTCCGCGACAACGCCGAGCGCGGCTATTCCGCCGAGGCGATCGTCGACACGATCCTGCGGCGCATGCCGGACTACGTGAACTACATCACCCCTCAGTTCGGCTACACCGACATCAACTTCCAGCGCGTGCCGACGGTGGACACCTCCAACCCGTTCATCGCCCGCGCGGTGCCGACCCCGGACGAGTCGATGGTGGTGATCAGCTTCAAGGATCCGGCGAAGCTCGGCATCGACTTCCCGTACCTGCAGAACATGATCCCGGACTCCTTCATGTCCGATCCCAAGACCCTGGTGGTCCCGGGCGGCAAGATGAGCTTCGCGATGGAGGTCATCCTGGCCCCGATCATCCACGAGATGCTGTCGCGTCGCGGCTGATCCGCAAGCCCAAGAGAAGTTCCCAAGCCCCGCTCCGGCGGGGCTTTTTTCGTTCAAGGCCGGGCATTCCGCTAGGATTCGGGCTTTAACCAACAGGACGGAGTTGGCGTGATCGGACTCTTCGGGCCACGGCCGGCCCAACAGATGGAGCGCTTTCGCAGCCGTTACGACGGACGCTCGCTGATCGTGCACCAGGGTTTCAACGGGGACTGGCTGGAGGAGCTCATCAAGCAGCCGGGTGGCGGCGGGCACTTCCGCATGGACAGCCGGCCACTGCCGCGGCGGCGACCCACCCCGGTGGAATGGCTGGTACAGACCTACATCCTGCCGCTGGAGCTACCCCAGCCATTGTTTCTGGACGTACGCGAGGACGCCATCCTCGTGCGCCACCTGACGCGCGGGCAGCATGCCGTGCACCCCTCCGAGATCGCCTGGTTTCTGGAGGAACTGGACACTCGCCACCACGCCCGCCTGGTCTTCGCCGAAGACGGCGGCCTGCACGTGCACACCGGCCTGCCGGTCGACGACAACGAGGCCCTCAGCATGCTGGAGCATCTCGGTTTATGACCACACCCTTTCGCAGCGCGACCGCCCGTGGCGACGAGCCCGGGGCCCTGGCCACCACCCTGATCGCCGAGCTCGGCGAACAGCCGGTACGTGGCGATGATCAGGTACGCGTCGGCTTCATCTATCTCTCCGACCCCCTGAGCCGCCACGCCCGCAGCCTGCTGAAACACCTGCGCGAAGGCCTCGGGATCGATCACTTCGTCGGCGGCATGGCCATGGCGATCATCGGCCCGCGCGACGAGCTCTACGAGCAACCCGGTGTGACCCTGATGATCGGCGAGTTCCCGGCATCCAGTGTTCGGGTCATCTACCATCCGGTCCGTCGCTTCGAGGATCTGGTACAGGAACTGGACGGCTTCCTCGACCCGCAGACCCCGGGGCGTCTGATCCTGAATGCCGACCCCCAAACGGAGGGCCTGGAAGGCATACTGACCGAGATCGGCGAGCGGAGCGCCTGGTTCGCCACCGGGGGTGTCAACTCCGGCGAGCCCGGCGTGGTACAGATCGCCGACGGGGTCTCCGCCTCGGGCATCACCGGCCTGGCGCTGCGCGACGATGTCGCCATCGCCGCGCGCCACAGCCAGGGCTGCACACCGCTGCCCGGCCAGCACGAGCTGACCGAGACCTGGCGCAACATCGTCGTGCGCCTGGACGGGCAGCAGGCGCTGCCCGCATTCAAGGGCATCATCGGCGATGTCCTGTCGCGCGATCTGGAACGCGCGCTGGGCTACATCCTGGTCGGCTTTCCCATCGCCGGCTCGGATACCGGCGACTATCGCGTGCGCAACATCATCGGGGTGGACCTGGACCAGGAGGTCCTGGCGATCGGCGAGATGCTGGAACCGGGGTCGCAGATCCTGTTCGTGCGCCGCGACGGCCAGGCCGCCCGCGACGACCTGGAACGCATGCTGGAACAGGTGCGCGCCCAGGCACCCAACGGTATTCGCGGGGCGCTCTACGTCTCCTGTGTCGGGCGCGGACGCCACCAGTTCGGGCAGGAAGGCGCGGAGTTAGCTATCGTGCAAAAGGGGCTGGGGGACGTACCCCTGGTCGGCTTCTTCGCCAATGGCGAGATCTTCGCCAACCGCCTGTACGGCTACACCGGGGTCCTGACCCTGTTCACCTGAAACGCACTCCACCACACCCCGGGAGAAGGCATGCAGTACCGCAAGCTGGGACGTACCGATATCGAAGTCAGCCTGATCGGCCTGGGCACCATGACCTGGGGCGAGCAGAACACCGAGGCCGAGGCGCACGAGCAGCTCGACTACGCGCTGGGGCAGGGCGTGCACTTCATCGACGCCGCCGAGATGTATCCGGTGCCGCCGCGCGAAGACACCCAGGGTCTGACCGAGACCTACATTGGCAACTGGCTGGCGCAGCGCCAGAATCGCGAACAGGTCGTGCTGGCCAGCAAGGTCGCCGGCCCCGGCATGATCGACTACCTGCGCGGCGGCCCCCAGCTGAACCGCGAACACATCGAGCAGGCCCTGAGCGACAGTCTCAAGCGGCTGCAGACCGACTATCTGGACCTCTACCAGGTCCACTGGCCGGCGCGCGCGACCAACTTCTTCGGCCAGCTCGGTTACAGCCACAAGCCCGACGATAACGCCACGCCGATCGAGGAGACCGCCGCCGCCCTGAAGGCCATGGTCGACAGCGGCCGGGTGCGGACCATCGGCATCTCCAACGAGACCCCGTGGGGCTTCATGGAATGGATCCGCGCACATGACCGCGGCCTGTCCGAGCGCATTGTCTCCATCCAGAACCCCTACAACCTGCTCAACCGCAGTTTCGAGGCGGGCCTGGCCGAGATGGCCATCCGCGAGGACGCCGGCCTCCTGGCCTACTCGCCGCTGGCCTTCGGCATGCTCTCCGGCAAGTACCTGGATGGCGCCAAGCCGGCAGGTGCCCGCCTGACCCTGTTCGAGCGCTTCCAGCGCTACAGCAACGAATCCGGCCTGGCCGCGACCGCCGAGTACGCCAGGCTCGCCGCCGAACATGGGCTGACGCCAACCCAGCTGGCACTGGCCTTCGTCAACCAGCAACCGTTCGTGACCAGCAACCTGGTCGGCGCGACCACCATGGAACAGCTGCGCGAGAACATCGCCACCGTCGACATCACCCTGTCCGACGCCGTGCTGGAGGCCATCGAGGCGATCCACGCCCGCTTTACCTACCCCTGTCCGTAGGCCGGATCCGTTGCACCTGATCGATACGCACGTCCACCTGGACCTCGACGCGTTCGATCCGGACCGCCCGGCGGTGCTGGACCGGGCCCGCGCCGCCGGCGTGCAGGAGCTGGTCCTGCCCGGCGTCACGCGTGCCCGCTGGCCGGATCTGGACGCCCTGCACCGACACTACGATGGTCTGCATATCGCCTACGGTCTGCACCCAATCTTCCTGCAGGACCATGCCGATGACGACCTCGACGCGCTGGAGCCCTGGCTGGACGCGCACCCGGAGACCGTCGCCGTCGGCGAGATCGGACTGGACGGCTACCACCAGGAGCTCGACTGGGACCGTCAGTGGCGGTTCTATACGCGGCAACTGGCCATCGCCCGGGAGCGCGATCTGCCGGTGATCATCCACAGCCGACGCGCGCTCGACGAGGTCCTGAAGGGCCTGCGCCAGTACCCCGGCATCAGCGGCATCCTGCATGCCTTCATCGGGAGTCCGCAGCAGGCTCGGCAGGCGGCGGATCTCGGCTTTGCACTCGGGATCGGCGGACCCGTGACCTACGAGCGCGCAAAGAAACTGCACCGCGTGGTGCGCGACGCACCGCTGCAGGCGCTGGTGGTGGAGACGGACGCCCCGGACCAACCGCTGGCCGGACACCAGGGCGAGCGCAACGAGCCGGCCATGACTGCCGAGGTCAACCGCCAGCTCGCGGCCCTGCGAGACATGGATCCGGCCGAGATGGCTATAATCACGTCACAAAACGCACGCCGGGTCCTCCGGCTCCCGACCGGTTCCGCTGCATGAGCTCGCCCGCCGACGCCCCGCACAATCCCTTTACCGAACGCACGGATCTGCTGCTGGGGCATGACGTCACCGCACGCCTGCGCGATCGGCATGTCTTCATCGCCGGACTGGGCGGTGTGGGCAGCTACGCGGCCGAGGCGATCGCGCGGGCCGGGGTCGGACGCATGACCCTGGCCGATCACGACGTGGTCGGGGCCTCCAACCTGAACCGCCAGCTCGTCGCGCTGCGCTCCACCGTGGACCGGCCCAAGACCGAGATCATGGCGAACCGCATCCGCGACATCGATCCCGACATCGAGGTCATCATTCGCCAGGACTTCCTCCAGCCCGACACCATCGGCGACCTGGTCCCCGAGGATGCCGACTTCGTGCTGGACGCGATCGACTCCATTGTCTGCAAGGCCGCGCTGGTCGCGACCGCCCAGGCCCGCGGGCAGGCCGTGATCTCGAGCATGGGCGCAGGTGGGCGCATCGACCCGACGGCCGTGCGCGTGGGGCCGCTGACCGAGACCCGCGTGTGCCCACTCGCGCGGCAGATGCGCAAGCGGCTGCGGCGCCTGGGCGCACATCTCGACTACCCCGTGGTGTTCTCCATCGAGCAGCCGCGCAAGGGCACGGAGCACCGGCCGGTCGGCGACGGCGGGCGCCCGCGCTCGGTCAACGGCACCATCTCCTACCTGCCCGCGATCTTCGGCCTGACCGCCGCCGGCCACGTGATCCAGACCCTGATCACCCGCAGCTGACGCACACGAATCGAGTGCAGGAACCCGTATCGACTCGTCATTGCGAGGCGCAACGCGCCGCGGCAATCGGCGAGGGGTACCCCCCAGCCGCACCGCACCCGCAAGCCCCGGACAGCACCGCTACTCGTCGAACACGGCCTCGATGCGGGCCTGGATGTGCTGGTCAGCGTCCGGGCCGAACTGCGTAGTGGCGGGATCAAAGCGGTCGCAGAAGGCGTAGGCAAACTTCAGATCCTTCACTCCGAGGGCACCGAACAGGCGTGCCTCGAAGGAATGATCCTCAGGGTTCTGGATCAGCGTGGGCCAGCCGTCCGCGCCCGGGGCCAGGGCAGGGCCGAAGAAGACCACGCCGGGCAGATTCTTCAGGCGCAGTGCACAGGTGCCATCGGTTACGCCGGCCATCGGCAGGAAGTCGATGGTGCGCGACAGGCGCTGCTTGCGGTTGAAGGCGATATCGATCTCGCCGCCCGCTGCGCGGATCGCCGGGGCCTCGGCCTCGAACGTGAGGGTCTCCAGTCCCGCAGCGCGCCAGGCATCCAGATCCTGCGCCCCATGCCGGCTGGGCAGGAACAGGTACGCGGGCTTGCTGATGGCCCGGATCGCCTCCAGGAGCGACTCCGAATAGATCGGCGCGTTCACCAGGATGCCGCCGAGCTCGAGGTCATCGATCAGCCACACGGCCGGTTCCGAATCGCCGATCCGGTAGATGGTCCGGTCACGCAGTTCGACCAATGGGGCGCTGATCAGGGGTTCACTGGCCATCGGGCTTCTCCGTCGACAGGGTGGCAGGGCGAGGTTCGATCTCGGTCATGGTGGTCTCGATCCAGCTCTCGGCCTCGGACAGCACCTCGACCGGCTTGCGGCCGGCGGTCTCGATCGGCGCCCCGATCACTACCTCGACGGTGCCGGGATAGCGCCGCAGGCCCTTTTTCGGCCAGAAGCTCCCGCTGTTCAGCGCCACCGGCAGGACCGGGTAGCCGGTGCGCACTGCGAGCATCGCGCCACCCTGACGGTAGCGCCCGTGTTCGCCCGGGGCCACGCGTGTGCCCTCGGGGAACACGATCACCCAGCGGCCCTGGTCCAGGCGCTGCTTGCCTTCGGCCACCAGGTTCTCCAGGGCCTGGCGTCCGCCCTCGCGATCAATCGGTACCGGATCGAGCATGGACAGCGTCCAGCCGAACAGGGGGATCCGCATGAGTTCACGCTTGAGCACCCAGGTCTGCATGGGAAAGATCGCGACGAAGGCCACGGTCTCCCAGGCCGACTGGTGCTTGGACAGCACCACATGCGGGCGCGAGGGGTCGATGTGCTCGCGCCCGTGCACCCGGTAATCGATGCCGCAACTGACACGCAGCCACCAGACGTTGAACCGGCCCCACAGGGTCAGGACACGGTAACGGACGGGACGGGAAAACGGCCAGATCAGCGGCGGGACCAGCAGCCCGAAGACCAGGATGGAGCCAACGAGCCCCAGCTGGAACAGCAGACCTCGGATCAGGGGCAGCATCGCCCGGCCCTACCCCGTCGCCAGGCGGCCGATGTCGGCCACGGTCTCGAACGCGCGACGCAGTTCACGCAGCAGGGCCAGGCGGTTGCGCCGCTCTGCGGCGTCCTCGGCCATCACCATCACCTGGTCGAAAAAGGTGTCCACCCGGTCTCGCAGGCCTGCCAGTTCGCCGAGCGCATGCAGGTAGTCACCGTCGGCCACCGCCTGCTCGACCCCCGGACGCACGGCCTGCAGGCCCTGGTACAGCTGACGCTCCTCGTCCAGCGCCAGGGCCTCCGGATCGAGTTCCGCCTCGGCCTCCTCGCCGGC
This sequence comes from Thioalkalivibrio sp. AKL6, assembly GCF_000376905.1. Lineage (NCBI taxonomy): Bacteria > Pseudomonadati > Pseudomonadota > Gammaproteobacteria > Chromatiales > Ectothiorhodospiraceae > Thioalkalivibrio > Thioalkalivibrio sp. AKL6. The sequence goes on from NZ_AQXS01000009.1 coordinate 55,363, forward strand.
CTTGCGCAGCAGGTTGTGGATCCGCTTGTTCGCGGCGGCCAGCGCCTCGGCCTCCGGGCGTTCGCGGAACAGGCTGACCGCGCGCACGCGGCGCACGAAATCCAGCGGGGCATCCGGCGCGACCGCGGCCACCGCCTCGATAGTCTCGTGCGCCTGCCCCTGTTCCAGCAGGTACCCGCGCAGGCGCTCGAGGATGTACTCGCGTACCGGTTCCACGGCCTGATCGGCCTCCGGCACGCGTTCGCGGATGGGTTCGGCGGCGGCCTGCAGCAACGGGGTCAAGGCCAGCGGCAGTTCGCGCTCGACCAGGATGCGCACCAGCCCCAGCGCGGCGCGGCGCAGGGCGAACGGGTCCTTGGTGCCACTGGGCTGCTTGCCGATGGCGAAGATGCCGACCAGGGTGTCGAGACGATCGGCCAGCGCCAGCGCCTGGGCGAGCGGGGCGTCCGGCAGCTCGGAGCCGGACTGGCGCGGCCAGTAGTGCTGCTCGATCGCGGCGGCAACGGTCTCGTCCTCGCGGTCGTGCAGGGCGTAGTAACGCCCCATGGTGCCCTGCAGCTCGGTGAACTCGAACACCATCTGGGTAACCAGGTCGCACTTGGCCAGACGTGCGGCGCGCGCAGCGAGGGGCGCGTCCAGGCCCATCAGCCCGGCCAGGCGCTGCATCAGGGCCTCCAGCCGCATGGACTTGTCGCGCAGCGTGCCCAGGCGCTTCTCGAACACGACCGAGTCCAGCGCCTCCAGGCGTTCCTCCAGACGCTTCTTGCGGTCCTGCTGCCAGAAGAACTCGGCATCCGCGAAGCGCGGGCGCAACACGCGCTCGTTGCCGTCGCGCACCGCATGCGGATCACGCGATTCGATGTTGCTGATCACGATGAAGTGCGGCTGCATGCGGCCGGCCTCGTCGACCACCGGGAAGTACTTCTGGTTGTCCTGCATGGTGGAGATCAGCGCCTCCTGCGGGACATCGAGGAAGCGCGGATCAAAGCCGCCGGTCAGCGCCACCGGCCACTCGACCAGCGCCGTCACCTCGTCCAGCAGGTCCGCATCCACCAGCGCGCGCCCGCCCAGGGCCTTCGCCTGCTCGTGGACCTGCTCGAGGATGCGCTCGCGGCGCGCCTCGAAAGACGGCTCGACAAACCCCGGGCGACGCAGCCGCTCGGCGTAGTCGTTCCCGCGCTTGAGTTCCAGGGCGCCGGGCTGATGGAAGCGGTGGCCGTGGGTCTCCCGACCCGCTGTTTGTTCCAGCACGGTCATCTCCAGCACCTCGGGCCCGTGCAGCACGACCAGCCAGTGCGCGGGCCGCACGAACTCGGTACGGCTGCTGCCCCAGCGCATGCGCTTGGGTGTGGGCAAGGCGTCCAGCGCGGCCTCCAGCATCTCCGGCAGCAGTTCGCCGAGGGCGCGCCCCGGCTGCAGCTGACGAAACACCAGGTATTCGCCCTTGTCGGTGGTCTCGCGCTCCAGGCGCTCGACCTCGACGCCACAGGATCGGGCAAAGCCCAGCACGGCCTTGGTCGGCTCGCCGGCATCGTCGAAGGCCGCGGCCACTGCCGGGCCGCGGCGCTCCTGCAGCTGGTCCGGCTGGCGCGCGGGTACGCTCGGGAACAACACGGCCAGGCGCCGCGGGGTGGCGAAGGCCTCGGGCTCGCCCGGCTCCAGCCCGGCCTCGCGCAGGCGGGTGGTCAGGCCCTCGGCCAAGGCGTCGCGCAGGCGCGCGAGGGCGGTCGGGGGCAGCTCCTCGGTGCCAAGTTCGATCAGGAGTTCGCGGGCTTCGGCCATGTCGGGTCCAGGTTGGGTCCAGTACGCGCCGCGCGACCCAGGGGGCCGGCCGGCGCGGGATTGCGGGATTCAGGCGGCGTCGGGCTTGTTCGCGTCGTCTTCGGCACACAGCGGGAAGCCCAGGGCCTCGCGCGACTCGTAGTACTTCCGGGCGACGTTCCGCGACAACTCGCGCACGCGCAGGATATAGCGCTGGCGCTCGGTGACCGAGATCGCGCCGCGCGCATCCAGCAGATTGAAGCTGTGCGAGGCGCGCAGCATCTGCTCGTAGGCCGGCAGGGGCAGGCCCAGCTCGATCATGCGATCGCTCTCGGTCGCGTGCTGGTCGAAGGCGGCGAACAGGGCGTCGCGGTCGGCATGCTCGAAGTTGTAGGTGGACTGCTCCACCTCGTTCTGGTGGTAGACGTCGCCGTAGGTGATCGCGCGGCCGTCCGGGCCGTTGGTCCAGACCAGGTCGTAGACGCTCTCCACACCCTGCAGGTACATCGCCAGGCGCTCGAGGCCGTAGGTGATCTCGCCGGAGACCGGGTGGCAGTCGAGCCCGCCCACCTGCTGGAAGTAGGTGAACTGGGTCACCTCCATGCCGTTGAGCCAGACCTCCCAGCCCAGCCCCCAGGCGCCCAGCGTCGGGGACTCCCAGTTGTCCTCGACGAAGCGCACATCGTGGGTCAGGGTGTCGAACCCGAGCGCCTCCAGCGAGCCCAGGTAGAGCGCCTGGATGTCCGGCGGCGAGGGTTTCAGCAGGACCTGGAACTGGTAGTAGTGCTGCAGACGGTTGGGGTTGTCGCCGTAGCGCCCGTCGGTCGGGCGGCGGCTCGGCTGCACGTAGGCCGCGCGCCACGGCTCCGGCCCGATGGAGCGCAGGAAGGTCGCCGGATGGAAGGTCCCCGCGCCCATCTCCATGTCGTAGGGCTGCAGGACCACGCAGCCATGATCGTTCCAGTAGTCCTGCAGGCGGCGGATCAGGTCCTGGAAGGTCGGGCTGCTGCTGGGCGGGGTGCGTTCTTGCGACATGCGGGATCCCGGGTCAGGGCAAAGCCGACAGTATATCGGCCCGGCTTCGGCCACGGCCACCGCTCGCGTTGGCGCGGGCGTTTTGCATGCAGCCAAAGCGCGCCCATACTGGGGCCCTGATTCTGTTCGGGAGAGCGGCCCTGAGCGACCCCCTCGCCAATTCCGGACCTTCGGACACGCCGGAGAACGACCAACGCTATCGCGATACCCGCCGGGTCACGCTAGTGGGCGCGGCCGTGAACGGCTTCCTCGCCGTGGCGCAGCTCGTCAGTGGCTGGCTGCTGAACTCGCAGGCCCTGGTGGCGGACGGCGTGCATACCCTGTCGGACCTGATCACCGACGGGGTGGTGCTGTTCGCGGCGAGCAAGGCGGCCGCCTCCCCCGATCAGGAACACCCCTACGGTCACGCGCGGATCGAGACCCTGGCCACGGTGATCGTCGGGGTCTTTCTGGCGCTCGCGGGTCTGGCGATTGCCTGGGCTGCCGGCAACCGCCTGGTCGAGCCCGAGGCCATGACCGGCCCCGCAAACATGGCGATCGCCTTTGCCCTGCTGACCCTGGTGGCCAAGGAAGGCCTGTATCAGTACACCCACCGGGTGGCCAAGCGCCTGCGCTCGCGGATGCTGGATGCCAATGCCTGGCACCATCGCACGGACGCGATCTCGTCGCTGTTCGTGCTGGTCGGGGTCGGTGCGGCGGTAGCCGGGTTCCCGTGGGCGGATGCCCTGGCCGCGCTGATCGTCGCGCTGTTCATCCTGCATATCGCCGGGCGCCTGATCGTGCGTAGCGCGGCGGAGCTGATCGACACGGCCCTGGAGCCGGAGAAGGTCGAGCGCATCCACCGCACGATCATGGATGTGCCCGGGGTCAAGGATGCGCACATGCTGCGCACCCGCCGCCACGGCAGCGAAGTCGTCGTGGACGTGCATATCCAGGTCGCGCCGATGATCTCGGTCTCCGAGGGTCATCGGATCGCCGATGCGGTGTTCCACGCGGTGACCGACGAACACGAGCGGGTGAACGACATCACCGTGCACGTGGATCCGGAAAACGACGCGGAACAGGCCCGGAGTTCCATGCTGCCGCTGCGCCCGACGCTGGTGGAGGCCCTGCGCGAGGCCTGGGCCGATACCCCGGAGCTGGATGCGGTGGAGCACATGTCGCTGCATTATCTCGGCGGTCGGGTACACATGACGCTGACCCTGCGCCTTGACGGGGCAGCCGCCCCGGCAGACCTCGAGGCCCGCGCCCAGGCCCTGGCCGACCGGCTACACCGCCATCCCGGGGTAGGCGACATGCTGGGCGAGGTCACGCTACTCTATCGGCCCTGCACCCATTAGGTGCGCGCCAACAACAATGCGCACGAAACTTGTGCAGACAAAGCACCAGATTGGTGCACCCAGGATGCGGCGGGGCGCCCCGGGTGCCCGTTTTTCGCGCGCCCGGGCCAAACAGGACCGGATGGCATGATGCCTGCATAATGAACCGCGACGCCGCGCAAGCGCCCGACGGGCCGGCCGGCCACCTTTGAATACCCAAGTAAAGACCAAGGAGATCCCCATGTCCGCAGCCGACGTGCTGAACCAGATCAAGGAAAAGGAAGTTCGCTTCATCGACTTCCGTTTTACCGACTCCAAGGGCAAGGAACAGCATGTGACCGTGCCGGCCCACGACATCGACGAAGAGACCTTCGAGGAAGGCAAGATGTTCGACGGCTCGTCGATCGCCGGCTGGAAGGGGATCAACGAGTCCGACATGATCCTGATGCCGGACGCCGAGTCCGCGGTCCTCGATCCGTTCTTCGAGGACATGACCATGAACATCCGCTGCGACGTGGTCGAACCGGCCACCATGCAGGGCTACGACCGCTGCCCGCGCTCCCTGGCGCGCCGCGCCGAGGCCTACCTGCAGAGCACCGGCATCGCCGACACCGCGCTGTTCGGACCGGAGAACGAATTCTTCATCTTTGACGATGTGAAGTGGGGCACCACCCTGTCCGGCTCCTACTGCCGCGTGGATTCCCAGGAGGCCTCCTGGAACTCCGAGCGTGTCTACGAGGACGGCAACATCGGTCACCGCCCGGGCGTGAAGGGCGGCTACTTCCCGGTCCCGCCGGTCGACAGCCTGCACGACATCCGCTCCACCATGTGCGAAGTGATGACCGAGATGGGCCTCGAGACCGAGGTGCACCACCACGAGGTGGCGACCGCCGGCCAGTGCGAGATTGGCGTGGGTCCCGCGACCCTGACGCAGAAGGCCGACGAGGTGCAGATCCTGAAGTACGTGATCCAGAACGTGGCCCACGTCCACGGCAAGACCGCGACCTTCATGCCCAAGCCGATCGTCGGTGACAACGGCTCCGGCATGCACGTGCACCAGTCGCTGTCCAAGGACGGCAAGAATCTGTTCTCCGGTGACCTGTATGGCGGCCTGTCCGAGACCGCGCTGTACTACATCGGCGGGATCATCAAGCACGCCCGCTCGCTGAATGCCTTCACCAACCCGTCCACCAACAGCTACAAGCGTCTGGTACCGGGCTTCGAGGCGCCGGTCATGCTGGCCTACTCCGCCCGCAACCGCTCCGCCTCGCTGCGTATCCCGTTCGTGATGAACCCGAAGGGCCGTCGCGTCGAGCTGCGCTTCCCGGACTCCACCGCCAACCCGTATCTCGCCTTCGCGGCGATGCTGATGGCCGGCCTGGATGGCATCCAGAACAAGATCCACCCGGGCGACGCGATGGACAAGAACCTCTACGACCTGCCGCCGGAAGAAGAGAAGGGCATCCCGCAGGTCTGCCATTCGCTGGACCAGGCGCTGGAAGCCCTGAACCAGGATCGCGAGTACCTGACCCAGGGTGGCGTGTTCACCGACGACATGATCGATGCCTACATCGACCTGAAGATGGAAGACGTCACGCAGATGCGCATGACCACCCATCCGATCGAGTTCGACATGTACTACAGCCTGTAAGGCCGCCGCTTCCGGCCCCTCGGGGCCGCGAAGCTATCAGCCGCCCCCGGCCCCTGGCCGCGGGCGGCTTTTTTGTGGCTGTCGCGCACGATCCGTGCGCAGCCGGTAACGGATGAGGGCGTCCACCGCCTGTCGAGACCCCGACCGGCCCTGTTGGCCAGAACGAAAAAGGCCCCGCGGATCCTGGTCCGCGGGGCCTTCTGGGTCACTCGAGGCTTGCGCCCGTGATCAGGCGTGCCAGCCGAACTCCTCGGCCTTTTGCCGCGCCAGCGCCGGGATGTCGGTGGCGACGAACTGGGCGTGCAGCACCTGGACCCCGATCATGTGGTTGATCACCGCGTCCAGCTGAACCTGGGTGGCGGCCGGCGTGTCCTCGGACTCGTGCAGCTCGAACACCTGACGCACGCCCTCCGGGTCCAGCAACCCGGCCTCGGCGACCTTCTCCGGGGACAGATAGCGATCGGCCAGGGCCTTCATCGCCGCCCACTTGACCGGGTCGGTGTGCGCGGGCGGCGCCATGAAGGCGAACTTCTCGCGCTCGTAGAGCACCTTCGGCAACAGGCCCTTCATCGATTCGCGCAACACGTACTTCTCGGTGGAGCCCTTGATGCGCATGGTCGGCGGCAGGTGGGCGGCGAACTCGGCCAGGTGGTGATCGAGGAACGGCGGACGCGCCTCCATCGAATTGGCCATGTCCATGCGGTCGCCGCCCCAGGTCAGGATCTGGCCCTCCAGCATGGTCTTGATCCAGACGTACTGAGCCTTGTCCAGCGGATGCCGGCCTTCCAGCATGTCGTCATCCAGGGCGTTGGCGATCGCCTTGCCCGGCTTGTAGTCCTGCATGCGCTCGCGGCGCTTCGGGTGCAGCAGGCCCGGCACGTGGTCGGCCGCGGCCAGCCACGGCTGCAGGCAGGACGGGGTGAAGCCCATCATCTGCGTGAAGTCGGGGTCGTTGACCTCGTCCTCGGCCAGCATCGCACCAGAGACCAGCTCGTTGGACTCGTTCAGCATCTGCTGCCAGGCCTGGCGGTCGGCCTCCGGCAGGGTATCCAGGCCGTGCAGGAACATGTCGCGGCGGAAGGCCGGATAGCCGCCGAACAGCTCGTCCGAACCCTCGCCGGTGACGACGACCTTGTAGCCGGCCTTGTTCACGTGGCGGCTCATCAGCAACTTGGCGACACCCAGGGTGTTGTAGATGGTGCGCTCGGCGTGCCAGAGGGCCTCTTCGAAGTTGTCGTAGAGGTGGTTGGCGTCCAGGGTCATGATGTCCTGGTCGGCACCCACGCTCTCGGCCATCTCGCGGGCGATCGCGGTCTCGTCATAGTCGTCGTTGTCGAAGCCGATGGTGAAGGCCTTGACCGGCGCCTGCTGGCTGGCCGAGGCCAGCCCCAGGGTGATGCAGGAGTCGATCCCGCCGGAGAGGTAACAGGCGACCGGCACGTCGGCCTCCAGGCGCAACTGCACCGCCTCCATGAGCTGGTCGCGCACGCCCTCGATCCAGTACGCCTCGTCGGTCTCGCTCTCGGGCGGGCGCTCGGAGGCCAGCGGGAAGTCCATGTCCCAGTACTTCTCCTGGCGGATCTTCAGCTTCCCGTGGGCGCGCTCGACGATCACCATGTGGCCGGGCTTCACCTGCTGGATGTCCTCGAAGGCGGTGGTGCCGGGCACCATGGTCTGCATCAGCTGGTGGTAGAGGCCGTCATCGGAAAACTGGCGCGGCACATCGGGGTTGGCGAACAGCACCTTCAGCTCGGAGCCAAACACGAAGCTGCCGTTGGCCTCGGTGAAGTACAGCGGCTTGATGCCGAAGCGGTCGCGGATCAGTATCAGCCGGTCGTGCTTGCGGTCGTACAGCGAGATCGCGAACTCGCCACGGAAATGCTTGACCGCGTCCTCCAGCCCTTCGCGCTGGTACAGGTGCATGACCATCTCGGAGTCGCTCTTGGTGCGGAACTTCACCCCGCGCGAGGTGAGATCGGTGCGGATGCGCTTGTAGTCGTACAGCTCGCCGTTGACCGCGGTCATGATCTCGCCGCTGTCCATGCAGAACGGCTGACGGCCGCGGTTCTCGTCCAGGTCGATGATCGACAGACGCGCATGGGAAAAGCCCACACCGCGGTCATCCTGGGTGCGGTAACCGAAGCCGTCGGGGCCGCGGTGATACTGGATCGCGGCCATGTTGACCAGGGTTTGCGGGTCGACCTTGCGGGTCGGGTCGGCGTGAAAGATTCCTGCAATGCCACACATGGCATGTCTCCTTGGTTATCCGTTCGGGGCGAGCGGGGCGCGGGCCGGGCAGGCCCGGCGCGCCACGCCGCTCGCGGTTCAACTAAAAGGCGGCGTCAGCCGTCCGGGGTATCCATCACCGCGCTGATGCGGCGTACCACCGTGGTCAGCAGCGCCATGCGCACGAATACGGCCCCGCGGGCCTGGGCGAAATACCAGTTGTGCGGGGTGGCATCGAGGTCGGTGGAGAGCTCTTCACCTCGCGCCAGCGGATGCAGAACCACTGCGCCCTCCTTCAGCGGGGAGTGGCGATCCAACTTCAGCCCCTCGCCCATCGCCTCGAAGGTGTCACCCACCCAGGCGATCGCGTTGATGTACACGACATCCAGATCCGGCAGCGCCGGGTCCAGGTCGTGCACCACGCGTAGCGAGATCCCGGCCTCTTCCAGTTCCTCGCGCTGACCCGGATCGAAATTCTCGTCCTCGCGCGAGACGAGCACGATCTCGTCGATCGCCTGCGGGAACAGGCTCAACAGGCGCAGCAGGGAGCGCACCGTGCGCATGCGCGAGGGCACCCCGATGATGCCGACCTTGATGCGCTGCTCCGGGGCCACCTCGCCGGTGAACAGCTCCGGGCGCCACTTGGCCAGGGCGTAGACGTCCGCCAGCGCCTGGGTCGGGTGTTCGTCGATCCCGTTGCCGGCGTTCACCAGCGGGATGCGCAGGTTCTCCAGCATGTTGTGCGCGGCCTCGCCGTCGGAGGAGCGCAGGACCAGCACATCACCGTAGTTGTTGAACATCTCGGCGATGTCCGCCAGCGATTCGCCCTTGGCAATACCGGTGCTCTTGGGGTCGGTAATCGACATGACCGAGCCGCCCAGGCGGTGCCAGGCACTCTCGAACGACAGCCGCGTGCGCGTGGACGGCTCGTAGAACGCGCTGATCAGGATCTTGCCCGCCAGCGGCAGGTGCATCAGCGCCGGCGTGGTCTCGTACTGCGCCGCCAGGCGGAACAGCTGCAGCAGCTCGTCGCGCGAGAACTGCTGGCTGGAGACCACATGCGAGGCCGCCAGCTTGAGAAGCGGGTCCGGGTCTTCCTCCACCGCCGCCAGCAACGCCTTCGGCCGGTCGGTACCGGCGGCGCCGTCTTTCGGGTGGAGCACATGCAGGGGATCTTCGGTGTAGTTCACCAGAGGCATCCTTTTTTCCAGTCGCGGATAAACAGGGCAATCAGCAGGATCGGGGTCAGCGTCGCCACCAGTGTGGCGATGATCACGATCACGGACAGGGCTGTAATGGAGATCGTCATGCGACCACCTCGCCGTCCGGACGGGCCAGGCGGCCCCAGTCGAATGGCCGCGGCATCAACCAGGTGCTCAGCACCATCACGGCCAGCGAGACAGCGGCCCCGACCAGCGCGGCCACATAGAACCCAATCAGGAAGTAGCTGGCCAGGCCAATGCCCGACCCCAGTATCATCGACCAGGCCGCGCCCTGCGGGTTCGCCCGCTGCCAGTACAGCCCGGCAACGATCGGCCAGATCGCGGAGGCCACGAAGGCGCCGGTGAAGTACAGAAGCTCGGCCAGCGAGCCGACGATCGGCAGCTCGCCGCGGTAACTGGCCGCCAGCCAGGTCACGAGGCCCAGGAGCACCACGATCACCTTGGTCGCGTGGAACTGGTGCTGTTCGCTGGCCTGCGGGCGGATGTGGCCGCGGTAAATGTCGCGGGTCACCAGGTCCGAGGTGGCCGCCAGCAGCGAGTCGAGACTGGAAGCGAGCGCGGCGAACACCACGATGAACACCACGATCGCCCCGGTCAGGCCCAGCACCTCGGCGGCCACCAGCGGCCCGACCATGTCCGCGGCGGGCACGTTGAGGCCCAGCGCTGGCGTGGCCAGGGCGATGAAGCCGGCCACGATCGGGATTGGCAGCCACAGCAGGCCGCCAAAGAGGTAGGCCCGGAAGCCCACGTTGCGGCCGAAGGCGAAGGCGCGCGACCACCAGACATTGGAGTGGAAGATCTCGCCGACGCCAAACAGCAGATTGTTGAACAGGAACATGATCGCGGCCGGGAACAGCAGGTTCAGCAGCTCCGGGCGCTCTTCCATCAGGTTGAAGTGGATCGCCTCGAAGCCGACCTTGTCGATGGTCAGCCAGGCGATGAACGCCGCACCGGCGATGATGATGACGGTCTGGATGAAGTCGGTCCCGATCACCGCGCGCAGGCCGCCCAGCAGGGTGTAGAGCACGCAGACGGTCAAAATCACGGTCATGCCCACGCGGTAGTCGATGCCGGCCAGGGCGTTGATCAGCACCCCGCCAGCCATCGCCATCGAGACCAGCCAGCCGAAGGCGTAGATCAGTGACACCACCAGGAACACCCGCCAGGTGAATTTGCCGTAGCGCAGCCGGATGAAGTCGCCGGAGGTAAAGCCCTCGGGCATCAGTTCGCGGATGCGCCGCGCCAGCGGCGCGAACAGGATCAGGCCCAGCGCACCCAGCGAGTAGCCGAGCATGCCCCAGACGCCCAGTTGCAGCGCCAGCTGCGGGGCCGTCATCGTGGTGTTGGCGGTGACCCAGGTGGCCATCGCGGTGGCGGTGGCCAGCGCCAGGCCAACGTTGCGCCCCGCCAGCATGTGATCCTCGGCGGTCTTGTTGCGACGACCCAACCACCAGCCCAGCACCACCCAGAGGACGCTGAACGCCGCCAGCAGCCCCCAGGCGATGGAGGTCGGGAGGATCGGGTCGTCGAGACCGGTCACGAAGCCTCCTGCACCTTCTTGATCTCGCGGATCGCCTCGTCGGTGGTCATCACGCGGGCGTAGCGGTCCTTGATGGTCGTGAGCGTGGCCTTCTGCATCTCCGGCGTCACCGTGGCCGTGGCGTCGTCCATCAGGGTGACATAAAAGCCCAGGTCGCAGGCATCCCGCACGGCGGTGGAGACGCACTCGTTGGAATACACGCCCACGATGAACAGCGCGCTGATGTTCAGGTTGCGCAGGATGTAGTGGAGGTTGGTGGAGTTGAAGACCCCGCTGGCGGTCTTGTCCAGCACGATCTCGTCCCCGACCGGGGCCACCTGCTCGACGAACTCGGCATCCTTGGAGCCGGGGGCCGCATGCAGGTTCAGGCGCTTGTGGCCCGGGCTGCGGTCGCGGCCATCATGCGTCAGCGAGCGGATGCGGGTATGGATCACCTCCAGCCCCTCTTCGCGGAAGGCGTCCTGCAGGCGGCGCACATTGGGCAGCACCGTCTGCTCCAGGCGATTGAAGTAATACTCCTGGGCCTCCAGCGGCACGCCAGAGTCGGCGGAGTTCGCGAACACGCCGTGGCCGCGCGCGGCATCCAGATACTGCAAGTCGATGCACAGCAGGGCGACATGGTGCTCCCGCAACTCCTGACGCAGCACCGGCGTGGTGATCAGGCTTTCCTGGTACTGCTCGCGCAGCGGATCCAGGGAGTCGTAGTCGGTCAACTGGGTGACGTTGTCGTGTTCGGCCATTCCGGGCGCTTCCTCTCGTCGCGATTTATTGCCGAGCGGCCAACGCCAGGGCACTTTGCAGGGTCAGATTGGCGCCGGTCTCGATGTCTTCCCAGTTTGTCCATTCCGCGGCGGAATGGCTACGCCCCTGCAGGCTCGGCACGAAGATCATGCCGGTGCGGGTGATGCGGCTCATGCTCTGGGTATCGTGGGCTGCACCGCTGGGCATGGTGATGTACTCCAGCCCCATGCGTTCGGCCTGCGCCTCGATGGTCTGCACAACGCCGGGGTCACAGCGCACCGGATCGATCTCGGAGAGGACGTCGAACTCGAACATCAGGTCGCGTCGGCGCGCCAGACTGGACAGGGTGCGCCGGGCCGCATGGGCCAGCGCGGTCAGGACCTTCTCGTCGGTGTCGCGCACCTCGAAGGAGAAGGTCGCCATGCCCGGCACGGTATTCGCCGCCCCCGGTGCCAGCTCCACGCGGCCGATGGTGGCGCGCGAGTTCGGGCTGCCGTGCTCCTCGATCAGGCGATTGATCTCGCCGCCGAACTCCGCCAGGCCCTGGAAGGGATCGATACGCATGTCCATCGGCGTGGTGCCGGCGTGGTTGGGCTGGCCCTTCAGGCGCACCTCCCACTTGAACAAGCCGGTGATCGCCTCGACCACCCCGACACTGAGGCCGCGCCGGTCCAGCACCGGGCCCTGCTCGATGTGGGTCTCGATGAAGGCATGCAGGCTGTGCGGATCGCGCCGCGCGGCCAGCGCGTCGTCGGCGTTCAGCCCCCAGTTGGCCATGGCCTCGACCAGGGTCACGCCTTCGAGATCCCGCGCATGGCTGATGCTCTCCGGGGTCAGCTTGCCGGCCATTGCCTGCGAGCCGAACATGCCGCCGAAACGGCCCTCCTCGTCGGTGAAGTCGATCACCTCGAGCGGGTACGCGAGGTCGACCGCGTTCTCCTTGGCGGTGCGCAGCACCTCCAGCCCGATCAGCACGCCCAGCGCCCCGTCCAGCGGACCCCCACCGGGCACCGTATCCAGGTGCGAACCCATGGCCACTACCGGGCGCTTGCCGTCGTAGTCGAGGCGCCCGTGCAGGTTGGCGGCACCGTCCTGCCAGACATCCAGGCCGGCGGCCTCGAGGCGCCCGCGAAACCACTCGCGCCCGGCGCGGTCGCCGTCGCTGAACGCGCGACGATGCAGGCCCCGGTCGGCATCGCGGCCGATCTGCGCGAGATCGTTGATGTCCTGCTGCAGGCGCTGCATGTTGATCTTGAGATCCGTCATGGATACCTCCGAAAGCGGGCCCACCCCGGATCACGCGAGAACGTTAGCTCGACACGGATCGGCAGGGCTGGACCAAGTGAATCAGCTGCGCGGACGCCCGCGCAGGATGGCCCCGATCAGGACCAGAAAGACGACCGCGCCCACGGCAAAAAAACCGAAGGCTCGGGCCAGGCTGTGATGCTCCACCGACACCATGGCTTGATCGGCCCAGGCGTCCGGATCGGCATCCGCGGCGCGCAGGCGAAACCGGTAGTCACCATCGGGCAGGCCGCTGATGACCGTGCTGCTATCGCCGCCCTGATAGAGGATGCGCGCATCCGCGTGGTCGGGACCCGAGGCCTGCTCCAGTACCACGGGCGCATCTGCCTCCCACGCCAGGGTGAAGCCGCCATCCGTTGAGCGCTCGGGTGGCGCATCAAACGTGGGCTGCGCACCCGCCGCCAGTGGAAGGCAGAGAAGAAACGGCAGCAGCACGCGAAACAATCGCATCAGGGCCTCCGCGGCAGACGGTTCAGGACTTGCCGTCGAACGGCTGCAGGCCGGCCTTGGGCTCGGTGGTATTCATCGCCTCGACCAGCAGGTCCAGGCCCTGGTCCAGGTCCACGAGACGTCCCTTCGGCAACGACTGCAGGGCGCGGTTCAGTTCGCCCTGCGGGGCGGCCGGCGCCCTCTCCAGCAGTTCCAGCCCGGCATCGGTGACGTAGAGCCGGACGATGCGCTGGTCCTTTTCCGGGCGCCGGCGCTCGATCAGACCCCGGTGTTCCAGCTTGTCCAGAAGATTGGACGTGGTGGAGGCATGCACCGATAGCCGGCGCGACAGGTCGCTGACGTTCAGTCCCGGCGTGCGCTGCAACTCCCACAACGCCCACAGCTGCGAGGCGCTGATGCCACAGGCGCGCTCCACCGACCGCGAATGCCCCTGCAGGGCGCGGATGATCACGCGCAGCTGGCGGATCACCGACCGCGCGACATCCGGCTCGGCCGGCGCACCGGCAGGGGTGCCGGATTCATCCTGGGGTGCCTGGTGCACGGCTTGGGTGGAGGTCATGAAAACTTCTCGCAATAAATCATTCGTCTATTTATTTTTGTACAAAAATAGTTTTATTGCAACTCGAGGTCGAACTGGCGAAATCGCGCCACGGGCTCTAAACAAGTGAGTTGGGGTGCCTGCCCCGGCGAGAAACCCGCCTCCCCGCCGGGTGCGAGACGCGCGACCGAAGGGCCCCGAACCCTCGGGGCCACAAGGAGGAACACGGGACGGGTGTGGTGGTCACACCACAGTGCGCCGAGCTCGCGTATCTTGTTTACAACGAATTAGAAACTGCTTATAAACGTTGCCGGCTACGATCAAGACGCACAGACGCGCATTCCGTGTCCGCCCAGGATGGCCTCTGGCGCCACCCGAACCGCCCGACCAGAGAGGATCGCAATGAAGAAGACGATGAGCTGGACCCTGGCACCCCTTTCCGGTGCCGTCGCCCTGGCCCTGTTCCTGGGCCCGAATGTCGCTGCCGCGGAATACGACAGCATCCAGGTCGGCAACCTGTCGATCGGCGGCGCCCTGCGCGCAAACTATGTGGTCGGTGACTACCCCGACTCTGATCGCCGCTCGTGGGACAAGGGCGGCAACTTCCTGCTGGACACCGCCCGGATCAATCTCGATTACGAAAATGGCCCCTGGCTCGGGAAACTGGAGTACCGCTGGTACGACGGCTACAACATGCTGCACACCGGCTGGGCGGGCTACAACTTCGAGAACGAGAGCCAGCTGCAGGTCGGCGTGAACCGCGTCCCCTTCGGCCCGGGGCCCTACGGTGTCTCCCAGAGCTGGTTCTTCGACCAGCATTACTATGTCGGCCTGTCCGATGACATGGACCTCGGCGTGAAGTACTCCATGCCGATGGGTGACTGGACCTGGGACTTCGGCTACTACGCACGGGATGAAGGAAACTATTCCGGCGATACCGAGGACAGCTCGCGGTACTCCTACGATGTCGTCAACGAATCCGGTGACGGCTACGAAGAACGCAACCAGTTCAATGTCCGCGGTATCTACAGCATCCCGAACGCCAATGCCGATGTCGGCTTCTCGGCGCAGTACGGCGAGCTGAAGAGCAGGGGCCCGCAAAGTGACGGGGACCACTACGCAGTCTCCGGCCATATGGTCAACAACTGGGGCAACTGGACCCTGGCCAGCCAGCTGACCTATTACAAGTTTGACGTCGACGAGAACCAGCCGCTGGGCACAGACAAGCTCGTTCAGATGGGCGCCTACGACTTCCCTAACACCGTGGCTGCCGAGGGCTGGATTCCGGCCGTTTCGCTCAGCTACTACAAGGAAACCAGCAACATCCCATGGCTGGATTACGTGATCCCCTACGCCGAGGTCTCCTCCATCGTGAAGAGCGAGAGCGACTTCAACAACAGCGATCTACTGGTTCTAGGGGCGGCCTGGGCGCGGGGTAACTGGTACATCTACACCGACCTGGCCTACTCCAACGGTAACGAGTTCGTGGGCGGTAACCGTCGCGGCGACAACCCGTTTGGCGATCGCCTTGGGGCCAACGAGGAAGACAACTGGGAAGCCCGAGTGAACATCAACTTTGGTTACTACTTCTAAGCCGTACGGGCAAGGCCGTCACCAGGCGGCCATCCGCCGAACCCGAGCCCGTGCCGTCTGGTGCGGGCTTTTTTGTGCCCGCCGAAAGCCACTCGGATCAGGTGCGGCTACTCGCGAGCGGACGCCGGCGAGGTGTCTGGTCGACCGGGCTGGGGCATACGGTCGGGGTTGGCCCAGCGCATCAGGGCGAAGGCGAGCAGGATGGTGGGGATGCCGATCAGGGCGGAGCTGGCGAAGAACCAGACCCAGCCGATGTGTTCGGCCAGCACCCCGGTGAAGCCGGCGAGGAATTGCCCCGGCAGGGTCATGATGGAGCTGAACAGGGCGTACTGGGTGGCGGTGTAGGCGCTATTGGTCAGACTGGAGAGATAGGCGATGAACACCGAAATCGCCATGCCACCGGAGAGGTTGTCGGCCATGATCGCGAACACCAGCCCATAGGTCTCGGGCCCGAGCGTCGCCAGCCAGGAGAAGGTGAGGTTGGTCAGCGGCGCCAGGATCGCGGTCGCGATCAGCATGCGCATGATGCCGAAGCGCACCACCAGCAATCCGCCCAGGGCCGCACCGGCCAGGGTCATGGCCAGGCCGAAGGCGGCGGCAATATTGGCGATCTCTTCCTTGGTGAATCCGATGTCCAGATAGAACGGGTTGGCCATCACCCCCATGAAGATGTCGCTGATGCGAAAGACCGCGATAAACGCGATAACAACGAGGGCGATGCGGCCGAAACGCTGCCAGAACTCGACAAAGGGGCAGACCACCGCGCCGATGACCCAGGCCTTGAGGTCCCGCCACCAGCCGGTATCCGAGGTGTTGTTGAGGTAATGGACCACGCGATCCTCGAGCCGGGCCGTGGCAGCATCGCGTTTCGCGACCTCGGGCTCGCGCACGATCAACGTGCAGACGACACCTACCAGCATCAACGCGGCCATGGCGGCATAGGACAGGCTCCAGCTACCGACGGCGGCGATGTGCAGCGCCCCGGCCCCCGCGGTCAGCAGTGCGACGCGATAGCCGAACACGTAGGCCGCCGCCATGGCGCCCTGGCGCTCCTGGCTGACGGCCTCGATGCGATAGGCGTCGATGGCGATGTCCTGGGTGGCGGCGCCAAAGGCGGTGAGCACGGCCAGGACCGCAACCAGCCAGAGCTGTTCGACCGGGTCGGTCAGGGCGATGCCGACCAGCCCGAGGATGATCACGGCCTGGGCGAACAGCATCCACGCGCGGCGGCGCCCGAATACGCGGGTCAGGAGCGGCAGGGCCAGGCGGTCGACCACCGGTGCCCAGAACACCTTGATACTGTAGGCCATGCCGACCCAGGACAGGAAGCCGATGGAGGCCAGCTCCACCCCGAGATCGCGCAGCCAGGCGGTGAAGGTCCCGCCGGTCAGCAGCAGCGGCAACCCCGCGGCGAAGCCGAGGAACAGCATCCCGATGACCCGTGGGTGGCGGTAGACCGCCAGCGCCGCGCGCCAGTCGCGGCTCGGGGGACGCTGCGCTTCAGCGACTCCGGTCATGCGCGAACGTCACCGAATGCGAGGAACATGCCCCGATCAGGGCTGGTAGTCATAGTCGATCCAGAACGGCGCGTGGTCGGAGAAGCGATCGTCGGTATGGATGTACGGGTGATGCGCGGTGGCCGCGATGCCCGGCGTGGCGATCTGATAGTCGATGCGCCAGCCCACGTTCTTGGCCCAGGCCTGGCCGCGGTTGGACCACCAGGTGTACTGCTCCGGGCGTTCGTCCAGCCGGCGGAACACGTCCACCATGCCAATCTCGTCGAACAGGTGGTCCAGCCAGGCGCGCTCTTCCGGCAGGAAGCCCGAATTCTTGCGGTTCGACTTGTAGTTGGTCAGGTCAATCTCGCGGTGGGCGATGTTCCAGTCGCCGCAGATGACCCATTCGCGCCCGTCGTGCATGCGCTCGGTCAGCCAGGGCCGGAAGAACTCCAGGAAACGCCACTTGGAATCCTGGCGATGATCGCCGGAGGAGCCGGACGGCAGGTACAACGAGACCACCGACAGATTGCCGAAACGCATCTCGGCATAACGGCCCTCGTTGTCCGCCTCCTCGAAGCCGATACGCGTAATGACCTCGTCCGGCTGGCGGCGGCTGTACAGGGCCACGCCGCTGTAGCCGGGCTTTACGGCATCGACATAGACACTGTGGTACCCGGGTGGATGGAAGGGCTCGCCCTGGATCTGGTGGATCTGGGCCTTGGTCTCCTGGATGCAGACCACGTCGGCCTCGGTCCCCGGGAGCCAGTCGAAGAAACCCTTGCGGGCGGCGGCGCGGATGCCGTTGGCGTTCATCGAGAGTATGCGCATGGCGAGGAACGATACCGGCGCGCGCACGCGCAGGAAAGGGCCTGGCTGCGGAATCCAGGTGTCCCTGTGTCAGAATACGGCGTTTTACGACCGGAGCACCCCGATGACCGCCCACGCCTTCCTGGAATACGCCCTGCAACGCGACGTCCTGCGCTTTGGCGAGTTCACGCTGAAGTCCGGGCGGACCAGTCCGTACTTCTTCAACGCGGGCCTGTTCAACCGCGGCTCCGACCTGGCCCGCCTGGGCGAGTTCTACGCCCGTGCGATCGTGGACTCCGGCATCGAATTCGACCTGGTGTTCGGCCCGGCCTACAAGGGCATCCCGCTGGCGGCGGCGGTCACCGAAGCGCTGTTCCGCGACCACGGCATGGACCGCCCCTGGGCCTTCAACCGCAAGGAGGCGAAGGACCACGGCGAGGGCGGGAACATCGTCGGCGCGCCGCTGCAGGGCCGGGTGCTGATCGTGGACGACGTGATCACCGCCGGCACCGCCATCCGCGAATCGGTGGACCTGATCCGCGCGGCCGGGGCAACGCCTGTGGGCGTGGCGATTGCGCTGGACCGCGAGGAGCGCGGACGCGGCGAGCGCTCGGCGATCCAGGAGGTCGAGGCCGACCTGGGCCTGCAGGTCATCCGCGTCGCGCGGCTGACCGATCTCGTGACCATGCTGGAGGATACGGGCCGCGCGCCCGAACACCTGGAGGCCCTGCGCGCGTACCGCGCCGAGTACGGCGTTTAGGGGACACGTACCGCAGCATCGACCCCTGCCCCGTCATTGCTTCGTCGGCTACGCCTCCTCGCAATGACGGGGCAGGGGTTTACGCGGGGTGGCGGCATGTGCGCCGAGCGGCGCTACAGCAGTTCGGTATCGTCGTGCGAGTAAGCCGGGGAGCAGCTGCAGAGGATGTGCAGCGGCTCGGTGCCCGTATTGAGGATGTTGTGCGGCGTGCCGGGATGGATACAGACGGTGTCACCCACGGCCACCGAGAAGGTCTCCTCACCCAGACGCATCTCGCCCTGCCCGCGGGTCACGTGATAGATCTCCTCGGTGCGGGCATGGCGATGCAGGCGCGTGACGGCACCCGGCTCGACCACCGCCTCGGCCAGGCTCTGGGCCGCATTGCCGTGCACGTCAGGGTGCATCAGCTCGCGGATCTCGGAGCCGTCCTTCGTATCGTAGGCCGGTGTGTCGCTGTAGCGTGTGTGCATTGCGCGCTCCCTCAGGCCGAGGCCGGCACTTCCTCGAACAGGAGGCTGCGCCCGCCCATTGCAGAGGGCTTGGGCACGCCCATCAGCTCCAGCACGGTCGGGGCCACATCGGCCAGGCCGCCGCCGGTGCGCAGACGCCAGCGCTGCGAGTCGGTAATCATGCACATCACCGGATAGATGGTGTGCTGGGTGTGCGGGGCCCCGGTCACCGGATCCACGTATTCGTCGCAGTTGCCATGGTCCGCGGTGACGATCGCCGAATATTCGAGCCTCTTCGCCGCATCCAGCACCCGCCCGACCTCACGATCCAGGACCTGGACGGCCTCGATCAGGGCCTCGCGCTTGGCCGTATGGCCCACCATGTCGCCATTGGCGAAGTTGACCAGGACGAACCCGTAGCGCCCGCTCTCCATCGCCTGGATGGTCTGGTCGGCGACCTCGGCCGCGCTCATCTCCGGCTGCTCGTCGTAGGTATCCACCGACGGCGAGGGGACCATCACGCGCTGCTCGCCGGCGTAGGGCTCTTCCTTGCCGCCGTTGAAAAAGAAGGTCACGTGGGCGTACTTCTCGGTCTCCGCACAGTGGAACTGCGGGATGCCGGCGGAGGCGATGGTGCTGCCCAGAGTCGTCGACGGGCGTTCCGGCGGGAACGCGATCGGCGACAGGAAGCGCGGGTCGTACTCGGTCAGGCAGGTCTCGGACACCGGGTGAAAGTCACCGCGGTCGAAGCCGTCGAAGTCGTCCATGCCCAGGGCCGCGGTCAGCTGACGCGGACGGTCATTACGGAAATTGAACAGCACGCAGACCGCATCCTGTCCCAGCGGCTCGCCACCGTTGATGATGCGCGGGTTGATGAACTCATCGTCCTCGCCCGCCGCATAGGCCGCCTCGATCGCCTCGCGCGCGGAACCGGCGGCCTCCCCCTCGGCGTAGGCCATCGCGCGGAAGGCCTTTTCCGTGCGCTTCCAGCGCTTGTCACGGTCCATCGCATAGTAACGCCCGCACACGGTGGCGATGGCGCCGCCAGCGTTCGCCAGCTCTTCCTCCAGCGGATCGAGGTAGTGGAGCGCGGAACGGGGTGCGGTATCGCGGCCGTCGGTGATCATGTGCACCATCGGGCGCGCGCCCTCGCGCTGGCAGATCTCCACCAGGGCGCGCAGGTGGCGGATATGCGAGTGCACGCCACCATCGGACACCAGACCAATCAAATGCAGCGGCTGATCCTTCGCGGCCGCGGCGCGCGCAGCACTGACCAGGGCGTCGTTCTCGTAGAAGCTGCCATCGGTGATCGAGTCGTCGATACGCACCAGGTCCTGGTTGATCACGGTACCCGCACCCAGGGTCAGATGCCCGACCTCGGAGTTGCCCATCTGCCCATCCGGCAGCCCGACGGCGCGACCACAGGCGTCCAGTGTCGTGTGGGTATGAGTGGAGAGGTACTCGTCGAGGCGCGGCGTATCGGCCTCGGCGTAGGCATTGTTCAGCTTGGACGGGTTCACGCCCACCCCGTCCATGATGATCAGCAGGACAGGGCGGCGGGGGGTGGGACGCGGGTGTGCCATCGCGGGATCATTACCTGGGTCAATGGGTTACCCGGGTATTTTAGCAACTTCCGATGCTTGGCGGGGGCGCAGGCCTGCACAAATACGGCCGCCGGCGCGGTGACTCAGCGATCGCGCCCCGTATTGCCATCCTCCTGCGATGCTTCCGCGTCGGGCTGGCCGTCGTCAGCTGGGCCCTCGCCACCCTGGCCCTCGGCCACCTCGGGCGCCGGCTCGGCGGGGGTGTCAGTGGCGAGTGTGCTCGCGGACCCGCGCTGGCGACGCAGTTCGGCCTGCTCTTCCTCGATGCGGTCGAGCTCGGCGTCCATCTCGTCGTCGGTCAATGGCGTGTACCCGGTGCGCGCGGCGGCGCTGGCGCCCCCGCCGGCGGATGCGGCCGCCGTGGACGAGGCGGCCCGCGTGGTGCCGGACGCCTTGCCCGAACCACCGGGTCCACCGCGCGGCGTACCACCGCCGCCACCCGGTCCATCGTCGTCCGGACCATCATCGGCGTCGGCCGCATCGTCACCGCCCGCAGTCGCGCGGCGTTGCGCCTTCTTGCGCTCCATGATGCGCGACAGGATCAGGCCAATCTCGAACAGCAGCCACATCGGTAGCGCCAGCAGCGTCTGCGAGATGATGTCCGGCGGGGTCAGCACCATGCCGACCAGAAACACGCCGACGATCACATAGGGGCGCTTCTGCGACAGCTTGGCCGGGGTCGTGGCCCCCATGGAGACCAGCAGGATCGTTGCCACCGGCACCTCGAAGGCAATGCCAAAGGCGATGAACAGCATGATGACGAACGACAGATAGCGCGAGATATCGGTCATCACGGCCACGCCCTCGGGCGCCGTGGCCGTGAAGAACGCGAAAATCAGCGGGAAGACCACGAAGTAAGCGAACGCCATCCCCAGATAGAACAGCGCGGTGGACGACGCCACCAGCGGCAGCGCCATGCTCTTTTCGTGCGAGTAAAGCCCGGGTGCCACGAAGGACCAGACCTGATACAGCAGGTAGGGGATGCTGAGCACCACCGCCAGCAGCAGGGTCAGCTTGAACGGGATCAGGAACGGCGCGGCCACGTCGATCGCGATCATGCTGGTGCCTTCCGGCAGGTGCTGCATCAGCGGGCCGGCCAGCCAGGTGTAGATCGGGTTGGCGAACGGGAACAGGATCAGGAACATCACCAGGATGGCGATGAACATCCTGAGGATACGGTCGCGCAGCTCGATCAGGTGCGTGAGCAGGGTCTCGGTCGCTTCCGGACTCGGCTCGACCCCCGGTTTGGTCTTGCTCATGAGTGCTTGTCAGGGGTCGGGTCGTTGTGGGTGGTATCCGCTTCGGGATCAGAGGCCTCGCCCCCCCGTGACTCGGCAGGGTCCGGGGTGCGCCGTTCGCGCACCGCCGGTTTCGTCCGCTCCGGACGCGGGCCATCGGAGGCGCGCGCCTTTTGCTCGGCGGCCAGCGCCGGGTCGTCGGTCATCAAGTTGCCATCCAGATCGCCCTGGGTGGGTACCCGCCGAACCTCGGGCGCATCCGCGTCGTCGGGTGCCTCCGGCGCACCCGGGTCCGAAGCACGCGCCGCCGCATCCGGGCTGCGCATGGATGGCTTGTCCCGCACCGCGGGCTTGGCCTGGTTCTCGGCCAGGGCCTTTTGCTCCTTGCCGGAGAGATCCTTGCGGGTCTTCGGCTTGCCCTCGATATCTTCGCGCAGGTCCCGCTCGGTATCCTCGATATCCTCGCGCAGACTGGTCTCGGTCTCGTCCATCATGTTCTTGAGCTGGCGGATCTCGCGATCCTGGCTCTTCAGCATGTTGCGCAGTTCGTCGGTCTGCAGCTCCTGCTCGAAGTCCGATCGCACGCTATGGACGAAACGCCGGGTCTTGCCGACCCAGCGTCCGATCTCGCGCGCAAGCCCGGGCAGACGCTCCGGCCCCACGACCAGAAGCGCCACCAGCACGATGATGATGATTTCCCAGAAGCCGATGTCGAACATGGGCTATCGCCGCTCGAGCCTGGCCACCGCGCAGGGCGCGAGGCTCAGGACTTCTTGTCCGATTGCGAGGCGTCGGAATCCTTTTCGCTGCTCTTCTTCACCTCGGCGTCGACCACCCGGCCTTCGCTGTCGGTCTGGTTCTCGACCTCGCGCGGCTCTTCGTCTTCTTCGCCTTCCTTCTTCTCGGCGTCGGGATCCTTGACCGCCTGACGGAAGTTCTTCATCGCCGAGCCGATATCCCCACCCATATTGCGCAGCTTCTTCGTGCCGAACAGCAGCACGACGATGAGCAGGACGATGAGGAGCTGCCAAATGCTGATACCACCAATACCCATGGACTCTGTTCTCCAGTCATACAACTTTGAGGTTAGCCTGAACGGCGCCAGGCCCATAATCAACTCTGGGGCACACCGGCCACTGTGGGCGTTCGTGCTGGAGTCGCTGTTTCTTCGCGGACAGGCGCGCGGTGATTGCAGTGTAGCCGCGCCACATGAACGAACGCTTTACAGCCGGCGACTCAATGCGGCCCCCGGGGAAACACCGATCAATGTACACGCTACGAGTGGTCGGACCGGCGACCACTGATTTCGCGCGCGGCCTTCTCGGCGACGCCCGACAGACCGAAACGCCGACCCAGTTCATCGAGGACATCGTCCGGGTGCCGTCCGCGGGCCGCGAGCACCACCAGGGCATGAAACCACAGGTCGGCCATTTCCGACACAAGGGCGTCGGTGTCGTCGTTCTTGGCGGCAATCAGCGTCTCCGCTGATTCCTCGCCCAGTTTCTTGAGCATCTCGTCCAGCCCGCGCGCGTGAAGCCTGGCCACGTAGGACTGCTCCGGGTCGGCCTGGCGGCGCTGCTCGATCACCTCGGCGAGCGCGGAAAGCACCTCGGCACCACCCGGACGAGCGGGAGTCGAATCGGTCATTGCGCGGCCACCTCGGCATCGTTCGGCCGCACCGGGACACCGGCCGCCGCCATTGCGTCCTTGGCCTCGCCCACCGTGTGCTGACCAAAGTGAAAGATACTGGCCGCCAGCACGGCATCGGCATGGCCCTCGGTCACGCCCTCCACCAGGTGCTGCAGCTCACCGACCCCGCCCGAAGCAATCACCGGCACGCCGACCGCATCGCTGACCGCGCGGGTCAGGGGCAGGTCGAAGCCGATACGGGTGCCGTCACGATCCATGCTCGTCAGCAGGATCTCGCCGGCCCCCAGGGACTCCATGCGCTGCGCCCACTCGACCACGTCCAGCCCGGTCTCGCGGCGGCCTCCGTGGGTAAAGACCTCCCAGCGCGGTGGTTCATTCCCCGTGCTGACCTGCTTGGCGTCGATCGCGACCACGATGCACTGGCTGCCGACCCAGTCGGCGGCCTCGCGCACCAGCTCGGGCCGGTGCACCGCGGCGGTGTTGATGGAGACCTTGTCGGCCCCGGCGTTCAGCAGGCGGCGGATGTCTTCGACCGCGCGCACGCCACCACCCACAGTCAGCGGGATGAACACCTCGCGCGCGACGGCCTCGACCACGTGCACGATGGTCTCGCGGTCGTCGCTGGAGGCGGTGATGTCGAGGAAGGTGATCTCGTCCGCACCCTGGGTGTTGTAGCGCCGGGCGATCTCCACCGGGTCCCCGGCATCGCGGATGCCGACGAAGTTGACACCCTTGACCACGCGGCCGGCGTCGACATCCAGACAGGGAATGATGCGCTTGGCGAGCATCTCAGGTTGCGAGGGCCTTGCGGGCCTCCTCCAGGGTAAAGGCGCCGTCGTACAAGGCCCGGCCGACGATGGCGCCGGTAATGCCCTCGTCCTCGCGGGCGGCGAGGTTGCGCAGGTCGTCCAGCGAGCTGATGCCGCCGGAGGCGATCACCGGCACGCGCACGTTGCTCGCCAGGCGCGCGGTAGCCTCCACGTTGGGGCCCTTCATCATCCCGTCGCGGGCGATGTCGGTGTAGACGAAGGCCACCACGCCGTCCGCCTCGAAGTGCTGGGCCAGGTCGATCACGTCGTGGTGCGACAGCTTGGACCAGCCATCCACCGCCAGCTTGCCGTCCTTGGCATCCAGCCCGACGATGATACGGCCGGGGAATTCCAGACACAGGTCGTTCACGAAGTGCGGCGCGCTGACCGCGCGGGTACCGATGATCACGTATTCGACCCCGGCATCCAGATAGGCCTGAACCGTGTCCTCGTCGCGCACGCCACCGCCGATCTGGATCGGCAGGTCGGGGAAGGCCTTGGCAATCGCGTGCACCGCCTTGGCATTGCGCGGCTGACCGGCAAAGGCGCCGTCGAGATCAACGATATGCAACCGCTCGGCCCCGGCATCCACCCAGCGCTTCGCCATCTCCACCGGGTCCTCGCCGAACACGGTGGAATCGTCCATGTTCCCCTGGCGCAGGCGAACGCACTTGCCTTCCTTCAGATCGATTGCGGGAATGACCAGCATCTTCGACTCCTCACGACGCCCCGGGACCGTCACCGTCCCAGCGCAGAAAGTTATGCAGCAGACGCAGCCCGCAGGCGGCGCTCTTCTCCGGATGGCACTGCATGGTGAACAACGAGCCCCGCGCCAGTGCCGAGGCAAAGGTCTCGCCATAATCGGTGCGCCCGGCGACATCGGCCTCGCGCTCGGGCTGCACCCGGTAACTATGGACGAAATAAAACCACGGGGTCTCCGGCAGGCCGTGCCACAGGGGATGCTCCTGCGCCGGCAGCACGCGGTTCCAGCCCATGTGCGGGATCTTCAGGCGCCGGCCATCCGGGCCCTGCATGGCGGGAAAGCGCGCGACCCGGCCCGGCAGGATGCCCAGCAGGTCGACGCCGCCGCTCTCCTCGCTGGCGTCCATCAGGATCTGCTGGCCCAGGCACAGGCCCAGGAACGGGCGGTCGGCCGCCAGCTCCGGCAGCAGCCGGTCGAGCCCGCGACTCGACAGCGCCTGCATGGCATCCCCGGCCGCGCCCTGGCCGGGAAACACCAACCGGTCGGCCTCGCGCAAGGTCTCGGGGTCGTCGGTCAGCAGTACGCGCTGGTCGCCCGCGGCCTCGTGCTCCAGTGCACGCACGACCGAGTGCAGATTCCCCATGCCGTAATCGATGACGGCAACAGTTTCCATGGCCGGGTCTCGTCCGTTGGTCCGTTAAGGAAACACTGATCCATGTACACGCTCGCGCTCGAGTCGCTTTTGCGTGCGAACAAGGCGCGGTGACTGCCGTGCAGTCACTCTGCACAAAGGAACCGCAACGCCGTGCGCGCGCAAAAGCGGCCGAGCCCCTTGGGGTACCAACGCGAGTGTGTACATGGATCAGTGTTTCCTTAGAGACTGCCCTTGGTGGACGGCGTGATCCCCGCGGAGCGCGGATCGAACTCCGCCGCCACACGCAGGGCGCGCCCGAAGGCCTTGAAGATGGTCTCGGCGACATGATGCGCGTTGTCGCCACGCAGGCAGTCGATGTGCAGGGTCATCCAGCTGTGGTTGACCAGGCCCTGGAAGAACTCGTGGAACAAGTCCACATCGAATTCGCCGATGTGCGAACGGCGGAAATCCGCGTGCATCTCCAGCCCCGGACGCCCGGAGAAGTCGATGACCACCCGTGAAAGGGCCTCGTCCAGCGGGACATAGGCATGGCCATAGCGGCGGATACCCTTCTTGTCCCCCAGGGCCTTGGCCAGCGCCTGCCCCAGGGTGATCCCGACGTCCTCCACCGTGTGATGGGCATCGATATGCAGATCGCCCTCGGCGCGTACGTCGAGATCCACCAGGCCGTGACGGGCCACCTGGTCCAGCATGTGGTCGAGGAACGGGATACCGGTCTCGAGATGGCTTTGGCCGGTGCCGTCGAGGTTCAGCTCGACGGCGATCCGGGTCTCCAGGGTGTCGCGGCGGACAGATGCAGTACGTTCAGTCATGTTCCGGTTCGGGCACGGTAAAAGGCCAGTGTAGCAAGGCTGGCCGTCGCCCGGTATGACACAGGGAAACACGGGCCTATTCACGCTAGGGAAACACTGATCAATGTACACACTCGCGTTGGCACCCCAGGTTTTCCGAGACAAGGCGCGCCGTGCAACGGGTAGGGTTCTACCCGCAAGCGGTGCAACGCAGGATCGGGGAACCTGGGGTGCCAATCCCACAAGCCATTGAAAGCAGGGGCTCGGCCGCTTTTGCGCGCGCACAGCGTTACGGCTCCCTTGTGCAGAATGACTGCACGGCAGTCACCGCGCCTTGTTCGCACGCAAAAGCGACTCGAGCGCGAGCGTGTACATTGATCAGTGTTTCCCTAGAGCAGCGTCGGGGCGGACAGCGGCCTCACCCCTTCGACGACTACATGCCGGAGGTCAGCTTCGGCCCCACCAGTAACGCCTCGGGCACCACCGCCTGAATCGCCCCCGGCACTTCAGCGCAAAGCCCTGGCCGCGCGGTCAGCGAGACCCACAGGGTGTTCAGCTTCAGGTTCAGCTCGACGAACGCGATATCGTCCCCATAGCCGTTCAGCACGCGCTCCATGGCGCGCGCCCGGGCATGAAGTTCGGAGCGCGGACGCTGGCGCAGCCCGGGGATCAGCATCATGAAGTCCGCCAGCCGGCGGCCTGCGGCGTCGCGCCGGGGCAGGCGTTGCCACAGGGGCTGGTGGGGCTCGAGGAGCAGCGCCGGGCGCAGGGCCGGATCGGCTTCACGGGGCGCGGGGATATCCGGGGACATGGCGGTGCGCTCGGCATGGACCTGTCTGGAGTGTAGTCCACGCCAGAGAGACGCCGACCACAGAAACCCGATGACCGGACACAAAAAAGCCGGGGACCAGCCCCGGCTTCTTCAAAGAGAGTGGGAACCCTCTTTTTACCGCACTTCGACCTCGGTCGAGTCGGATTCACCCTTGTTGTCCGTCCAGGAGATGGACACGGTGTCACCGGCGGCGCCGTCGATCTCGCACTGCAGGAACGGGTTGCGGGAGACGGTGTAGTTCCAGTTGGCGGTGATGGCGGTGTTGCCATTGCGCGCCACTTCAACCGTTTCGATGAAGTGCGGGCCACCGTCGTCGTCGGGGACGAGCATGTCGTGGCTCATCAGCGCACGGATGTTGATAACGCCGTTGCTTTCTTGGGCGCGAACTCGGATAGACATATCTTAAACCTCCAGTAGTGTTCGGATCAGCGGTTGGGGGTCGGCGTTAGCCGCCGCAGCCACCGACCGTGACCTTCACTTCTTGAACCGTCTTGTACCAGGTGTCGCCGGACTTCACGGCGGCGATCACGTTGGAGGACTCGCCCATGCGGATACGGCCAGAGATGTTCGCATGCGCGCCATCGGCCAGCACGTAATGTGCGACCAGCGGCAGGTTGTTCAGCTCGACGAACACGGCCATCTCGGTCACGTTGTCCAGGCTGGATTCGACCGACACCGGAACCACGGCGCCGTTCTCGGCGATTTCCGGGGCGCTCAGGGTGACGTCGCCATCGGCAATGTCGCTGGAGCCGGTGACGGCTTCAAAGGCGGCTTCGAGGCCTTCGGCGCCGAAGGCCTCGGACGGCCAGGCGGCGAGCAGCTTGCTCGGGGCGAGCAGACCGGCCCCGACGGCGACACCGACAGTACCGGCGGCGAGAGTGCCTTTCAGGAAGACACGGCGCTTGGTGCTAATCATGGATGATCTCCTCTCATCTTGTGGGTCAGTTCCGGATTATCCGGGACGTCTTGGCGGCGAACCGCGGTGACGCCTGTTGCTTTGGACGGCGAGCGGCAGGTCTCTATTCCCTGCGGATCGGGCTCCGCCCCCTGACCAGCTTCAGTGGTCTTTTGCTGGTCTCGCAGATGCATCGTCCCAAACCTGGCTGAATCATTGATGAACGAATCATCGCCGTTCACGATCGGGCAAATTTCGTCGGACAGATACCGCAGCATCTACCGCTAGCACCTGAAGCCAGGGGCGTATCAATGGCACACTATCGCCTCTTGATGCAACGAACCCCGGATCCGACCCATGTTCTCCTGCAAGGCCCAGTGGCTCCTGATTGCCGTGATCGTCGTGCTCGGCACGATGCAGATGCTCTCCGCCTGTGGTCAGAAGGGCGATCTCTATCTGCCCGATGACGACGAAACCGAGGAGCGCCGCTGAATGGACTACTTCGATTACCACCGCGGCACCCTGTTCTGCGAAGGCGTAGCACTGGACCGCCTTGCCGAGCTGGTCGGCACCCCCGCGTACGTGTATTCCCGCGCCACGCTGGAGCGCCACTTCCGCGCATTCAGCGAGGCCCTGATCGGCACCCCGCACCAGGTCTGCTTCGCGGTCAAGGCGAACTCCGCGCTGGGCGTACTGAATGTGCTGGCGCGCATGGGCGCCGGTTTCGACATCGTCTCCGGCGGCGAACTGGAGCGCGTGCTGCGCGCCGGGGGCGATCCGGCGAAGATCGTGTTCTCCGGGGTCGGCAAGACCGCCGCCGAGATGCGCCGGGCGCTGGAGGTCGGCATCCACTGTTTCAATGTCGAATCCGCCCCGGAGCTGGACCGGCTGGAGGCCGTCGCCATGGAGATGGGTGTCCAGGCCCCGGTGTCGATCCGGGTAAACCCGGACGTCGACGCCGAGACCCATCCCTATATCGCCACCGGGCTGCGCGAGAACAAGTTCGGCGTCGCCATCGAGGAGGCACCGGCGCTGTATGCCCGGGTGCGCGACAGCCAGCACCTGGAAGCAACCGGCGTCGACTTCCACATCGGCTCG
The DNA here is from genome assembly GCF_000376905.1 of Thioalkalivibrio sp. AKL6. NCBI lineage: Bacteria > Pseudomonadati > Pseudomonadota > Gammaproteobacteria > Chromatiales > Ectothiorhodospiraceae > Thioalkalivibrio > Thioalkalivibrio sp. AKL6. The sequence goes on from NZ_AQXS01000009.1 coordinate 84,535, forward strand.
CAGCTGACCCGCATCGACCCATTCACCGACGCGCTCAAGCGCGTACTGGCACTGGTCGACGAACTGGCCGCAGACGGCGTCGAGCTGGAACATATCGATGTCGGCGGCGGGCTGGGCGTGCGCTACCGCGACGAGACCCCGCCGGAACCGGATGCCTGGGCCAGCGCCCTGCGCGAGGTCCTGGGCGATCGCCCGCTGAAGGTCCTGCTGGAACCGGGGCGCGCAATCGCCGCGAATGCCGGCGTGTTCCTGACCCGGGTGGAATACCTGAAACACACCGAGGCCCATGACTTCGCGATCGTCGACGGCGCGATGAACGACCTGCTGCGCCCGGCCCTGTACGGCGCCTGGCAGGAAATCGTCCCGGTGGTACCGCGCAGCGACACCGAAACCCGCACCTACGACATCGTCGGCCCGGTCTGCGAGACCGGCGACTTCCTCGGCCGCGAACGCGAGCTTGCGCTGGCTGCCGGCGACCTGCTCGCGGTGCGCTCGGCCGGCGCCTACGGCTACGTGATGTCCGGCAACTACAACTCGCGCCCGCGCCCGCCGGAGGTAATGGTCGACGGCGACCACTTCCAGATCATCAACCGCCGCGAGCAGGTCGATCACCTGATGATGCGCGAAAGCATGCTGCCCCGGGATCCGGAGGACCAGGACCCGTCAGGGAGCGTCGAGCCGTGATCCCGCGGCGCCCGGAGCCGGAGTTGATGCTGGAGCCGGAGCAGGCCCGTGCCTATGCCGAGGCCGACTTCGCCGCCCCGCACGAGGGCTTCGTCGACGCCTTCGCCGAGGCCTTCCCCGGGCCCGTGACCGGGCCGGTGCTGGACCTGGGCTGCGGCCCGGGCGATGTCTCGCTGCGCTTCGCCACGCGCTACCCCGACTGCGAGGTCGACGGCCTCGACGGCGCCCCGGCAATGCTGGCGGCCGGCGACGCGCTGATGGCCGGGCACCCAGCCGCGGACCGGGTGCATCTGGCCGCAGGATGCCTGCCAGAGGCGCGCGGACCGCGCGCGCCATATGCCACGATCATCAGCAACTCCCTGCTGCATCACCTGCATGACCCGGCCGCTCTGTGGCAAACCATTGCGCGTGACGGCGCGCCCGGCGCGGCGGTGTTCATCATGGACCTGCGACGGCCGGATACGACCGAGACCGTCCGGGCCCTGGTCGCGGAGTACGCCGCCGACGCGCCGCCGGTGCTGCGCCACGACTTCGAGCACTCCCTGCATGCCGCCTTCACCCCGGATGAGGTGCAGCAACAACTGGCCGCGGCCGAGCTCGAGGGCTTCACAGTAACCGTCACCTCGGATCGCCACATGACCATTTTCGGCCGGCTGCCGGAGACCTCCTGATGCGCCTGGAATTCACCAAGATGCACGGCCTGGGCAATGACTTCGTGGTCATCGACGGCATACGTCAGAACGTGCGGTTCGACGAGCCAACGCTGCGTCACCTGGCCGATCGCCACTTCGGCATCGGCTGCGATCAGATCCTGCTGGTGGAGCCACCGGGCGATCCGGCGCAGGCGCTGTTCCGCTACCGCATCTTCAATGCCGATGGCTCCGAGGTGGAGCAGTGCGGCAACGGCGCGCGCTGCTTCGCCCGCTTCGTCCGCGAGCAGGGCCTGACCGAGGCCCGCGAGATCCCGGTCGAGACCCTCGGCGGGCGCATCGTGCTGCATGTCGAGGACGACGAGCAGGTGCGCGTGGATATGGGGCGGCCGGAGTTCGCACCGGCGCGCATCCCGCTGCTCGCCGAGGCCGAGGCCGATGCCTACACGCTGGATGTGCAGGGCCACTCGATCACCCTGGGCGCGGTCTCCATGGGCAACCCGCATGCGGTGATCCTGGTCGACGACGTGGCCAGCGCACCGGTCCACGAGATCGGCCCGATCATCGAACGCCACGCAAGCTTCCCGCGCCGCGTCAATGTCGGGTTCGCCGCACTGCGCGACCGCGGGCATGTCGACCTGCGGGTGTTCGAACGCGGGGTCGGCGAGACACTCGCCTGTGGCAGCGGCGCGGCCGCCGCGATGGCCGTATTGCGCCGCCGCGGACTGGTCGACGACAACCTCGAAGTGACCCTGCCGGGCGGGACCCTTGTGCTAAGCTGGACCGGACAGGCCGAGGCTCCGGTTTGGCTGACCGGGCCGGCCACCACGGTATTCAACGGCTGGATCGATCTATGACTGGGCAGCAATCCTCCAACGCCTCTGCGGCAAAAACCAAGACCCCCAAGACCCGGGCCCCGGAAGACCGCACGATCAGCGCGGCCGACGTCGAGGCCTACCTGCGCGAGCATCCCGACTTCTTCCAGGACCACCTGCCGCTGCTGGATATCCTGCGCCTGCCGCACCCGACCGGTGGCGCGGTGTCCCTGCTGGAACGCCAGGTCGCCCTGCTGCGCGAGAAGCACCGCGCCATGGAACAGCACATGGGCGAGCTGGTCGAGCGTGCCCGCGACAACGAGCGCATGGGCCAGCACCTGCACGAACTGGCCAAGACCCTGATGCGCGCCGAGAACCTGGACGCCGTGCTGGCGCTGACCCAGGACGCCCTGCGCAACGAGCTGGGCGCGGAACGCGTCAGCATCCGCCTGGCCCACCGCGAGGTCGACGACCTGCATGCGCTAACCACCAGCGAGCTGGCCACCTTCGACCCGCTGTTCAGCCGCGGCAAGGCCCAATGCGGTCGCGTCCCGGCCGAGATGCTCGACGTGCTGTTCGACGACGCCGAGGAGATCGGTTCGGCCATCCTGATGCCATTGGGCAACGAATCCGACCATATCGGGGTACTCGGCCTGGCCAGCGAATCCGCGGACCGCTTCGAGCCCGACATGGGCACCTACTTCGTCACCCACATCGGCGACCTGCTGGCCGAATCGATCCGCTGCCATGTCGAGCGGGCCCACGCCGCTGCCTGACGCACCCGAGCAGGATGCGGATATCGCGGCCTTTCTGGCCCATTTGAGCGATATTCGCGGCCATTCGCCGCATACCGTACAGGCCTATCGGCGCGACCTGGCCCGCCTGCGCGGGCTGCATAACGGCCCCTGGGATGCCCTCAAGGCAGCCGACATGCGGCGCATCGCCGGACAGCTGGCCCGCCAGGGCCGCCACCCGCGCTCGATCCAGCGCTTCCTGTCCGCCGTGCGCGGCTTCTTCGCCTATCAGGTCGAACAGCGGCGCATGCCGGCCAATCCGGCCGCCGGCATGCGCGGCCCGCGTGCCGGGCGCCCCCTGCCGCGCGATCTCGATGTCGATCAGACCCAGCGGGCGCTGAGCCCGGCCGAGGGCATCGAGCCGAACCTGGCGGCACGCGACCAGGCGATGCTGGAGCTGCTGTATTCGTCCGGGCTGCGCCTGTCGGAACTGACCGGACTGGATCTGACGGACCTTGACCTGGATTCCGGGCTGGTGCGCGTGCTCGGCAAGGGCCGGCGCGAGCGCAGCGTCCCGGTGGGGCGTGTGGCGCGCGATGCGCTGCGCACCTGGCTGAAATGCCGGGGCGACTGGGCCACAGCGGACGAGCGCGCCGTGTTCGTCAGCCGCCGAGGCCAACGCCTCGGCAACCGCGCGGTGCAACGCCGGGTCGCCGAGGCCGGCCGTCGCGCCGGGCTGGATGTGCGCCTGCACCCGCACCGTCTGCGCCATGCCTTCGCCAGTCACCTGCTGGAGTCGAGTGGCGATCTGCGGGCGATCCAGGAACTTCTCGGCCACGCCAACCTTGAAACCACCCAGATCTATACCCATCTCGACTATCAGCACTTGGCACAGGTGTATGATGCCGCCCATCCGCGGGCCCGCCGGAGAGACTGATTCGGCGACGATCCCACCCGCCAGGTGAACGATCCCGGGCCGCCGCAACCCAACACCGTGCCCCATGACACTCAGCCGTAACAGGAGAGATCCGTGGAACAGTTTCGCGGCACCACCATCGTATGCGTCCGCAAGGACGGCGCCGTCACCCTCGGGGGCGACGGCCAGGTTTCCCTTGGCAACACCGTGATGAAGGGCAACGCGCGCAAGGTGCGCCGCGTCTACCATGATCGCATCCTCGCCGGTTTTGCCGGCGGCACCGCCGATGCCTTCACCCTGTTCGAACGCTTCGAAGGGATGCTGGAGAAACACTCCGGCAACATTACCCGCGCCGCCGTCGAGCTGGCCAAGGACTGGCGTACCGACCGCGCCCTGCGCAAGCTGGAGGCATTGCTGGCGGTCTCCGACCGCGAGAACTCCTTCGTGATCTCCGGCAATGGCGACGTGATCGAGCCCGAGCATGCACTGATCGCAATCGGGTCCGGCGGCCCCTACGCCCAGGCCTCCGCCCAGGCCCTGCTGCAGAACACGGATCTGCCAGCCCGCGATATCGTGGAGAAGTCCCTGAACATCGCCGCCGATATCTGCGTGTACACCAATCACAACATCACCCTGGAGAGCCTGGACGCGGAGTAACGCGACCCGGCGCCAAGCGATTCGACCAAGGCCCATTTGCCATGACCGACATGACCCCCCGCGAGATCGTCCAGGAACTGGACCGCTACATCATCGGCCAGGACGACGCCAAGCGCTCCGTCGCCGTTGCCCTGCGCAACCGCTGGCGCCGCCGCCAGCTGCCGCCGGAGCTGCAACCGGAGGTCACACCCAAGAACATCCTGATGATCGGCCCGACCGGTGTGGGCAAGACCGAGATCGCCCGGCGTCTGGCGAAGCTGGCCCACGCCCCGTTCATCAAGATCGAGGCGACAAAGTTCACCGAAGTCGGTTATGTCGGGCGCGATGTCGAGTCGATCATCCGCGATCTGGCCGAGGCCGCGGTGAAGCAGCTGCGCGACGAGGCGATCAAGGAAAACCGCCTGAAGGCCGAGGACGCCGCCGAGGAGCGCATCCTCGACGCCCTGCTGCCAAGCCCGCGCAATGCCGGCTTCACCGAGTCCGAGCCGGACCACGGCAACAGCGAGACCCGCCAGAAGCTGCGCAAGCGCCTGCGCGAGGGGGACATGGACGAACGCGAGATCGACATTGAGGTCTCGCAGAACCCGCAGGGCGTGGAGATCATGACCCCCCCAGGCATGGAAGAGATGGCCAGCCAGTTGCAGTCGATGTTCCAGAATCTCGGCGGGCAGAAGACCCGCTCGCGGCGGCTGAAGATCGCCGAGGCGCGCAAGCTGCTGATCGAGGAAGAGGCCGCGCGCCTGGTCAATGAAGAAGAGCTGAAGCTGAAGGCGATCGAACGCGTGGAACAAAGCGGCATCGTGTTCCTCGACGAGATCGACAAGGTCGCCAAGGGCAGCGAGAAGACCGGCGGTGGCGAGGTCTCCCGCGAGGGCGTGCAGCGCGACCTGCTGCCGCTGATCGAGGGCACCACCGTCTCCACCAAGCTGGGCATGGTGCGCACCGACCACATCCTGTTCATCGCCTCCGGCGCCTTCCACCTGTCCAAGCCGTCCGACCTGGTGCCGGAGCTGCAGGGCCGGCTGCCCATCCGCGTGGAGCTGGACGCCCTGTCGGCCGATGCCTTCGTGCGCATCCTGACCGAGCCCACCGCCTCGCTGACCGAGCAGTACACCGCGCTGATGAAGACCGAGGGCGTGGAGCTGCGCTTCGAGGAAGAGGGCGTGCGCCGTCTGGCCGAAATCGCCTTTGACGTGAACGCACGTACCGAGAATATCGGCGCCCGCCGTCTGCATACCGTGCTGGAGCGCCTGCTGCAGGACGTCGCCTACCGCGCCCCGGATGTCGAAGGCCCGGTGATCGTGGACCGCGCCTTCGTCGACGAACGCCTCGGCGACCTGGCGGAAGACGAGGACCTGTCCCGCTACATCCTCTGACGCGACCCGCCCAGCGGGCCGGCCATGCGCGGGGAGTACCGCGCGGGAGGTTACTCGGGCGCCCCCCGGCGATAGGGATCGGGCCAGCCCTCGGGCGGTGGGTTGAAGCGCTTGTAGGCCCAGTTGTATTGCTCGGGGCAGCGCCGGACCAGGGTCTCCACATGGAGGTTGATCGCCGCGGCCGCCCGGGCAAAATCGCGATCGGCCACCTCCGGGCCGGCCACGACCTCGTGATAGCGATAGCCCCGCCCCCCGGGCAGACGCTCGGCAAACAGGAATACCACGTGATCCGCGCGCCCGCGCAGCAGACGCGGGAGCAGGGTCATGGTCAGGGCCGGACGCCCGAAAAACGAGGCGTGCTGGCCCGAGGCGCCCTTGGGGCTCTGGTCCGGCAGGATGCCGATGATCTCGCCGCGGTCGCGGGCCTGCTGCAGGATGCGCAGGCCACTGCGATCGGCCGGTGCCAGCTCGGCCCCGGTGGAGGCACGGGCCTCGCGCACCCAGCGGTCCACCTCCGGCGTCTTGAACGGGCTGTACAGCGTGGCCATCGGCCCGTGGCAAGCGGCATGCAGTCCGGCGAATTCCCAGGAACCGAGATGCGGGGCGCACAGGAACAACGCCCGACCGGCGGAGCGCTCGCGCAGGCGCGCGTACTGCGGCGGCTGGACGGCCAGGGTCTCGAGGCTCTCCGGAGGCGACTGCCACAGCCAGGGGGACTCGGTCAGGGCCCGGCCCATCGCCATCAGGGAGCGCCGCCCCACCCGCCGCCGCCACGCCGGGTCCTTTTCCGGAAAGCACAGCGCCAGGTTGATGCGGGTGATGCGGGCCGCGCGGGTGGGCAGGTACCACACCAGCGCCCCGACCGCGCCGCCCAGGGCGTGGTTCACGCGCAGCGGGAGGCGCGCGAGCAGGCGCAGGCCCACCCCGATCAGGCGATCACGCAGATGCCGACGTCGGGCCATGTTCGGACACTGCGGATTCGGTGGTTGCGGACGCGCTCGGCGGTGGATCGCGCGGAGGAATGCCACCCTCGGTCATCAGGGGCTTGAGGGTGGTGCGCAGGTTACGGAACAGTCGCGGGTGCTGCGCCTCCTCCTGCGCCAGCAGCTGTTTCATGTGCTCGCGCTGGGTGGGCATGGCGAAGCAGGCGGGGCAGTTGTCGAGGATCACCGGGAGCCCCGCGGCGTCGGCAAAGTCGCGGGTCTGGCGTTCGCGCACGTAGACCAGCGGGCGAATGACCCGCAGGTCGCCGGCGTCGATCGCGTAGTGGGCCTTCATGGTGCGCAGCTGGCCACCGTGAAAGGCACTCATCATGAAGCTCTCGGCCAGGTCGTCCAGGTGCTGGCCCAGCGCCAGTACGTTGTAGCCGTGTTCGCGCGCCGTGCGATACATCAGGCCGCGCTTCATGCGCGAGCAGAAGGAGCAGAACGAGTCGTTGTCCATGTGCGCATCGGCCAGCTCGGCGATGGGCTCGGACACGAAGTGATAGGGGATGCCATACGCGGCGAGGTAGTCCATCAGCCGCTGCGGCTCGAATCCCTCGATCTCGGGGTTGATGGTGACCGCCCCCACCTCGAAGCGTACCGGGGCCCGCCGAGCGAGGTTGTGCAGCAGCCACAGCAGGGTCAGCGAATCCTTGCCACCGGACAGGCCGACCAGGATGCGGTCGCCCTCGCGGACCATGTCGAAGTCGGCGATGGCACGCCCGGCGAGGCGGCGGATCGAGGCGGGAACGGCGGGTGTCTCCATGGGCCCGCAACATAGGCCGGCGGTCGGCTGCACGCAAGCCCAACCCGCAATGGTGGAGCAGGATTTCGGTGCACACCGCGCCTCCCGTGCACCAGAGATGAACACCCATCGCTCTCGCACAGGGCAGGGGTTGCGACCTGGGGGCACCGGGGCAGCGAATGGCGGGCGTCTCGCCGTGGCACCCCGCTTGCATGAAGCCGGAGAAACCTACGTCCACCCGGGGGACCCGATGCACGACCGCAAGAGCCTCAGCCTGGCCGCCGAACTTCGGCGAAACCTGCGCGCCGAATTCCCCGCGGTAGCACGGCTGTCGGTCAGCGACCCGGATTTCATGGAGGCCATCCTTGATTACGCGGCCCGCTCGCAGTCGAGCATGGTCGAGGCGGCGGCGCTGACCCTGCGCAGTCAGCTGGAGGGAACGGGATATCTGCGAACACCCTCACCCGCGAAGACACAACCGGAAGACGGGGCGCAGGGAGAACACCGGCCTGGGCACAAGCGGCGTGTCTATCGCGGGCGGGTAATCGAGGACCCGGAGTAGGGCCGGATCGGCGATTGCGGGAAGAGCCCGAAGGGTTTCGCCCACGCTGCGTTTTGGCGACACTCGGGGTTTTGCCCGGAGGGCTTCCATGGACGCGCTGTATCCCGAGATCGAGCCCCACGGTATGGGGCGCCTGCAGGTTGGCGACGGCCACGAACTGTACTTCGAGGAATGCGGCAATCCGGAGGGGATACCCGTTGTGTTTCTGCATGGCGGGCCCGGCTCGGGTTGCGAAAGCTGGCACCGCCGCTTCTACGATCCGGAGCGCTACCGCATCGTGTTGTTCGACCAGCGCGGCTGCGGACGCTCGACCCCGCACGCAAGCCTCGAGGCGAACACGACCTGGCACGCGGTCGCGGACATCGAGCGCCTGCGCGAGCACCTGGGGGTCGAACGCTGGGTGGTGTTCGGCGGATCCTGGGGCTCCACGCTCGGACTGGCGTATGCGCAGACACATCCGGAGCGGGTCCTGGGCCTGGTGCTGCGCGGGATCTTCCTTTGCCGTCCGCAGGATATCCAGTGGTTTTACCAGTCGGGGGCCGATCGGTTGTTTCCGGAGGCCTGGGCCGACTACGAAGCGCAGATCCCCGCAGGCGAGCGGGACGACATGGTAGGTGCCTATTACCAGCGGCTGACCGCCGACGACCGGGCGGTGCGCGAGGCGGCGGCCCGGGCCTGGTCCGGCTGGGAGGGGCACACGTCCTGTCTGATTCCGAACGACGACGTGATCGCGCACTTCGAGGAGCCGGATGTGGCCGTGAGCCTGGCCCGGCTGGAGTGCCACTACTTCGTTCACGAGACGTTCCTGGAACCCGACCAGCTGCTGCGCGATGCCGGCCGGCTGCAGGGGATTCCCGGCACCATTGTGCACGGCCGCTACGACGTGGTGTGCCCGGTGAATCAGGCGGTGGCCCTGCACCAGGCCTGGCCACAGGCGCAACTGGAGGTCGTACCGGACGCCGGCCACTCGGCGGCGGAGCCGGGCATCGTGCGCCGACTGGTCGCAGCCACGGACCGACTGGCAGGGGAACTGTCCAGGCACATCGAGCCCGGCACTGGAAGGGAGCAGGCGTGATCGCACTGATCCAGCGCGCAAGCGCGGCGCGGGTCACCATCGACGGGGAGGACGTCGGGGCGATCGGAAGCGGCCTGGTGGCTCTGGTGGCCGTGGAGCCGAACGATACCGAGGCGAGCGCGGAACGGATGCTCGACCGGCTATTGGGCTACCGGGTATTCGCGGACTCGGCGGGCCGAATGAACCGGAGCCTGGGCGAGACCGGTGGCGGGCTGCTGCTGGTGCCCCAGTTCACCCTGGCAGCCGATACGCGCAAGGGGATGCGACCGAGCTTTTCCGGATCGGCGAGCCCCGAGCATGGCGCAGCGCTGTTCGATTGGCTGGTACGGCGGGCAGGCCAACGCCATGAACCCGTGGCCAGCGGGCGTTTCGGGGCGGACATGCAGGTCAGTCTGACCAACGACGGCCCGGTGACCTTCTGGCTGGAGGCGCGCGGTCAATAAGCGGCGAAGGACGACCGAATCCAAAAGCCGATCAAGGGCGAAGGAACCACAGCGTACGCGGAGGCTACAGAGGAGGTCTTCGTTGGCTTGCGGGAAGCGCCACCGTCCAGGTGGGGGTCGTCCGGCAGCGACCGGGGGTCGGCGAGAATGCCGTCGCGGGCGGCATTACTCACTGCCTTGTACCTTTACTTTTCCTGATTAGTAACGAGCTTCAGCCCATTGCAGGGAGCGTTCTCCCAAGGGCTGGTTCCCTCCGCCACGGTAGGGTGCTGTTGAGCGCAGCGAAACGCACCATTTCCCGCGTTGTGCCCGTTCCTTGATGGGATTCGCTGCGCTCTTCCCATCCTACGACCCTTTCCTGCGTTTCGCCGTGTCCCCTGTGTCCTCTGTGTCCTCTGTGTTGCATCACTCGGGTTTCCCGGGCCACAAACGAAGAGACCCGGCACGAGGCCGGGTCCATGAAGGCAACGCCGAGTGCGCTGGGGACGCGGATCAGGCTGCGCGGCGCAGGAACGGACGCTGGCCGGACTGGACCGCGCGACGGATGAAGTCGGCGCGGCCGGCCTCGCGCTGGTTCAGGTTGTCGGCGCATTTCGACGGCTCGTAGGCTGCGGCGGAGAGCATGACCTCCAGCTCGCACAGGTCGACCTTCGGCTCTGTCAGTTCGTCCGGGTTCGTGTTCAGCTTGCGGCCGACTTCCCAGAACATGCGGGGGTTCCACAGCTTGGTCTGGATTCGCGGGGACTGGAACAGGGTGACGCAGCGGTTGTTGAGCTCTTGCTGATCCATAAGGTGCTCCTGTGAAAGGTTATTCAAGCGCACCAAAATCTAGCGAACCCGGGGCACGAATACAAGCGTCTCCTGATGGAATGAACGCTTGGGGCGCCGCACACTATTCCACGGTCACCGATTTGGCGAGGTTGCGCGGCTGATCCACATCGGTGCCCTTCAGCACGGCCGTATGGTAAGCGAGCAACTGTAGCGGGACCGTGAACAGAACCGGAGCCAGCCACGGGCTGAGGGCCTCGTTCTGCGGGAGACCGACCCAGGTGTCCTCGGGTTCCAGCGCGCGCGCGGCGTTGGATTCGCCAATGACGATCAGCTGCCCGCCCCGGGCCCGTACCTCCTGCAGGTTGCTGGAAAGTTTCTCCAGCTGGGCATCGTCCGGGGCGACGGCCACGACCGGCATCTCGGTATCCACGAGTGCCAACGGACCGTGTTTCAGCTCGCCGGAGGGGTAGGCCTCGGCGTGGATATAGGAGATTTCCTTCAGCTTCAGCGCGCCTTCCAGGGCAATCGGGAAATAGGCCCCACGCCCGAGAAACAACGCATGCTGGCGCTCCAGGAGATCCTCGGCGATCCGCGCAATCGGCGTGTCGAGCGCGAGGATACGGGCCACTTGGTCGGGGAGACTGCGCAGGGCGGCGACTGCATCGGCCCGCGCGGCGGCGGGCATACGGGCGGCGGTGGCGACCTGACCCAGCAGCAGGACCAGGATGGCCAGGGCCGCCAGCTGGGTGGTAAACGCCTTGGTGGATGCGACGCCGATCTCGGGTCCGGCATGGGTCATCAGGACCAGGTCGGCCGCCCGTGCCATCGTGCTCTCGGGCACGTTGCAGATCGCCAGCCGCGCCAGGAACGGCTCGTCCTGGGACTGACGCAGGACCGCCAGGGTATCGGCGGTCTCGCCGGACTGCGAAATCACCACCAGCAGGGTGCCCGGGGCGAGGACGTGGCGCCGGTAGCGATACTCACTGGCGACTTCGACTCGCGCCGGAAGGCCCAGGTGCTCCTCGATCCAATGGGCCGCGACCATGCCGGCGTGATAACTCGTTCCGCAGGCAACGATCTGCACGGCGGCGACATCGGCCAAGCGTTCGTCGCTGCCCGGTCCGAGGATGTTCTCGAGGATGCCGGCTTCGCCCAGGCGCCCCGACAGGGTTTCTTCCAGGGCATGGGGTTGCTCGTAGATCTCCTTGAGCATGAAATGGCGGTACTCGCCCCGGTCCGCGATGCTCGCCTGGCAACGACTCTCGCGGATACCGCGCTCGACCCGTTCTCCGGCGGCGTCGTGGATCTCGATGCCGTCGCGCGTGAGCCGGGCAATGTCTCCATCTTCCAGGTCGACGAAACGCTGGGTGACCGGAAGTAGCGCCTGCACGTCGGAGGCGGCGAAGGTCTCGCCAATGCCCAGGCCCAGGAGGACCGGGCTCCCGGAGCGGGCAACAATCAATTCGTCGGGGAAGTCCGCAAACACCGCCGCGATCGCGTAGGCACCTTGAAGCTCGGCACAGGCGCTGCGCATCGCATCCAGCGGCGACGAACCCAGTGCCAGGGCCTGCTCGAGACGATGGGCGATCACCTCGCTGTCAGTCGCGGATACGCAGGGCCAGCCGGCGGCGTCGAGCCGGGAGCGCAGGTCGCCGTGATTCTCGATGATGCCGTTGTGCACGATGGCCACGCGGCCGTCGCGCGAACGGTGGGGATGGGCATTCTCTTCTGTGGGAGCCCCGTGCGTCGCCCAGCGCGTGTGAGCGATGCCCACCGGCCCCTCCAGCCCAGCGGCGTCGATCCGTTGCTCCAGGGCCGCAACCTTGCCGATGGCACGCAGGTCCGAGAGGCCACAGTCGTTGACCACGGCCACGCCAGCGGAGTCATACCCCCGGTATTCCAGGCGATGCAGACCCTCGACCAGGACGGGGACCAGGTTTCGTTCGCCAATGCCTGCAACCAGACCGCACATCGATTACTTCTCCTTGTCGTTACCGCTCTTCTTCGGGCGCGGCCAGTCGCGAATCGTGCGGGCTCGGGCGCGAGTCAGCGCGAGAGCGCCCGCCTCGACGTCGTCGGACAGGGTTGACCCTGCGCCCACGGTCGCGTCGTCCCCGATGCGTATCGGAGCCACCAATGCCGTATTGGAGCCGATAAAGGCGCGCTCGCCGATCTCGGTGCGATGCTTGTTGGCGCCATCATAGTTGCACGTAATGGTGCCCGCGCCCAGATTGGCGCCAGCGCCAATCTGGGCGTCGCCGACGTATGTCAGGTGGTTCGCCTTGGCCCCGGCACCCAGGGTGGCATTCTTGATCTCGACGAAGTTGCCGACGCGCGCCCCGGTCCCCAGTTCGGTGCCGGGCCGCAGGCGCGCGAACGGTCCAATCCGCGCATCGGCATGAACCCGCACCCCCTCGAGCACACTATGCGCCGCGATCTGCGTGCCGGAACCGATGTCGCAGTCCCGCAGCACACAACCGGGTCCAATATAAACATCGTCCGAGAGCGTCACCGTGCCCTCGATCACGACGTTCACATCGATCTGGCAGTCGCGCCCGAAGGTGAGAACACCGCGCACATCCAGCCGCGCGGGGTCGGCAAGGCCCAGACCCTCGCGCATCATCCCCGCACCCAGCGCCGCCTGGTACAGCCGTTCCTGAACCGCCAGTTGCTCGCGGTCATTCACCCCGAGGACTGCCGCGGAGTCGCCGCTTTCCTCCACGTCCACGGCATATCCGTCAGCGCGCGCTGCCGCCACGACATCGGTAAGGTACCACTCGCGTGGTCCGGTCACCCGTGGTTCACAGGCGGCCAGCCATCGGCGAAGCTCACCCGCTGGGGCAGCAAGGACACCCGTGTTGATCAGGTCCACGGCACCTTCACGTGCAGTGGCCTCCTTGTCCTCGACGATCCGCTCCAGTTGCCCCGACGAATCCAGAATCAAGCGCCCATAACCGCTCGGATCCACGACCCGGGCGGCCAGCACCGTAACACCGTCGCCGTCCGCACAGGCCACCAGGTCAGCAATCGGAATGCGGGGCACATCGCCATAGGTCACCAGGACACGTGCCGCGTCCGGGATGGCTTGAAGGGCTTGAAACACCGCGTGGCCGGTCCCGCGGGGCTCCCCCTGGTCGACCCAGGTCAAGGCTTGCGGGGAGTCGGCGAACGCCGCGCGCACCCGCTCCTGCTCGTGACTTACCACCACGTGGCAGGCGGCGGCGTCCAGCGCCGCTACTCTTTCCAGGACATGGGCCAGCAGGGGACGGCCGGCGAGGGCTTGCAGGACTTTCGGACGCCGCGAACGCATTCGCGTCCCCTTGCCGGCTGCAAGTATTGCGATATGAAGGGGCTTGGATTCAGGCATGGGTACAATGATAAAGGGCCAACCGAGATGGTTGGCCCTTAGCGTAAGTCATCCGTCGCAGTTTGCCGGATTATTTCCGGCGCAGCTTCTGGATCATCTGCAGGCGCGCCGCCGCCTCGACCAGCTCGGCCTGGGCCTTGGCGTAGTCGAAATCGGCCTTGGAGTTGGCCAGCGCCTCCTCCGCACGCTTCTTCGCCTCGATGGCCTCGGCCTCGTCAAGATCCTTCGCGCGCACCGCAGTGTCCGCCAGAACGGTCACATGGTACGGCTGCACCTCGAGGATGCCGCCGGACACGAACACCGGCTGCGGCTCCGCGCCTTCCTTTTCCAGGATGCGCAGTTCACCCGGATTCAGCCGGGCGAGCATCTGCGTATGCCCGGCATACACGCCGACCTCGCCCCCTTCGGCGGGTGCGGCGATCATCAGGGCCGTACCGGAGTAGATCGACTCCTCCGCACTGACCACATCCACATGCATATTCATGGGCATAACGCCTTGCTCCTTAGCCGAGCTTCTCGGCCTTCTCGACAGCTTCTTCGATCGTGCCGACCATGTAGAAGGCCTGCTCCGGCAGATGATCGTATTCGCCGTCCACGATGGCCTTGAACGCCCGGATGGTGTCCTTCAGGGAGACGTACTTACCCGGGGCTCCGGTGAAGACTTCCGCAACGAAGAACGGCTGCGACAGGTAGCGCTGGATCTTTCGCGCACGGGCCACGGCCAGCTTGTCGTCTTCAGACAGCTCGTCCATGCCGAGGATCGCGATGATGTCCTTCAGCTCCTTGTAGCGCTGCAGGGTACCCTGCACGGCGCGCGCGGTGTCGTAGTGTTCCTGCCCGATGATCTGCGGGTCCAGCTGACGCGAGGTCGAGTCCAGCGGGTCCACTGCCGGGTAGATGCCCAGCTCGGCGATCTGGCGGGACAGCACGACCGTGGCATCCAGGTGCGCGAAGGTGGTGGCGGGGGACGGGTCGGTCAAGTCATCCGCCGGCACGTAGACGGCCTGGATGGAAGTGATCGAGCCTTTCTTGGTCGAGGTGATGCGCTCCTGCAGCACACCCATCTCTTCCGCGAGGGTCGGCTGGTAGCCCACCGCGGAGGGCATACGACCCAGCAGCGCCGAGACCTCGGTACCGGCCAGGGTGTAACGGTAGATGTTGTCAATGAACATCAGCACGTCACGGCCTTCGTCACGGAAGAACTCGGCCATGGTCAGACCGGTCAGCGCTACGCGCAGACGGTTACCCGGCGGCTCGTTCATCTGGCCATAGACCAGGGCCACCTTGTCGAGGACGTTGGAGTCCTTCATCTCGTGGTAGAAGTCGTTGCCCTCACGAGTACGCTCCCCGACACCCGCAAACACCGAATAACCGGAGTGCTCGATCGCGATATTACGGATCAGCTCCATCATGTTGACGGTCTTGCCCACGCCGGCTCCACCAAACAGGCCGACCTTGCCGCCCTTCGCGAAGGGGCACAGCAGGTCGATGACCTTGATGCCGGTTTCCAGCAGCTCGGTCGAGCCCGCCTGCTCGTCAAAGGTCGGGGCGGCGCGGTGAATCGACCAGGTTTCCTGGGCCTCCACATCACCGGCGTTGTCCACCGGACGACCGAGGACATCCATCACCCGACCCAGCGTGCCCTTGCCGACCGGCACGGAGATCGGCTTGCCCGTGGCGGTAACCGCGGTCTGACGCTTCACGCCCTCGGTCGTGCCCATGGCAATGGTACGTACCACGCCGTCGCCCAGCTGCTGCTGGACTTCCAGGGTCAGACCGTTTTCCAGGGTCAGCGCGTCGTAGATCTTGGGCACTTCGCCGTGGGGGAATTCCACGTCCACGACGGCGCCGATGATTTCGACAATCTTTCCAGAACTCATTTGTTCATCCTCGTAAGTCGTAATTCGTGCCGAGTCGACCGATTCGTGCCGGTGGGCGCTAGACCGCAGCCGCGCCGCCGACGATCTCGGAGATCTCCTGGGTGATCGCAGCCTGGCGCGCCTTGTTGTAGACGAGCTGCAGGTCCTTGATCATCGTGCCGGCGTTGTCGGAGGCCGACTTCATCGCGACCATGCGTGCGGCCATCTCGCAGGCCACGTTCTCGACCACCGCCTGATAGATCAGGGACTCGACATAGCGCTCGAGCAGCGTATCCATCACCGGATGCGTGTCGGGCTCGTAGATGTAATCCCAGTGGTGCTTGAGCGATTCGTCCCTGCTCGGCGCCGTCGGCAGCAACTGCGTGGCCTCGGCCTGCTGCGTCATGGTGTTGACGAACTTGTTCTCGAGCAGCACCACGCGATCGACCTTGCCGTCGCGGAAGTTGTCCAGCACCACCTTGATCGAACCGATCAGGTCGTTGATGTGCGGACGGTCCCCGAGATCCTTGGACTCGGCCACGATGTTCCCGCCCAGGCGCTTGAAGAACTGCAGCGCCTTGCTCCCGATCACGCACAGATCGACCTCGACGCCCTCGTCGCGGTAGCGACGCATCTCGATCACGGCCTTCTTGAACAGGTTGGTGTTCAACCCGCCGCAAAGACCACGGTCAGTCGACACGATGATCAGCGCGATGCGCTTGACCTCGCGTTCCACCATGAACGGATGCTTGTACTCCGCATTCGCCATCGCGACGTGACCGATCACGTCGTGGATCTTCTGTGCGTAAGGCCGGGACTCCTGCATGCGGTCCTGGGCCTTGCGCATCTTGGACGCGGCGACCATTTCCATCGCCTTGGTGATCTTCTGAGTATTCTTGATACTCTTGATCTGCGTCCGGATCTCCTTAGTGCCCGCCATTGCGTGCTCCCGTTACCAGCTGTGCTTGGCCTTGAACTCTTCCAGGGCGCTTTTCAGCTTTTCCTGAATGGAGTCGTTGTAATCGCCAGTGCTGTTGATTTCGTCCAGGAGCTCCTTCTGGGAGGAACGCGCGTAGGCGATCAGTTCCTTCTCGAAGCTCACGATCTTGTCGGCCTCGACGTCGTCGAGGAAGCCTTCGTTCGCGGCGTACAGCGAAAAGGCCATCTCGCCGATGGACATGGGCTGGTACTGACCCTGCTTCATCAGCTCGGTCACGCGCTTGCCGCGATCCAGCTGCTTGCGGGTCAGTTCGTCCAGATCGGAGGCAAACTGCGAGAACGCCGCCAGCTCACGATACTGCGCCAGTGCCAGACGCACGCCGCCACCCAGCTTCTTGATGATCTTGGTCTGGGCGGCACCACCGACTCGGGACACCGACAGACCGGCGTTGATCGCCGGGCGAATACCGGAGTTGAACAGGTCGGTCTCGAGGAAGATCTGACCGTCGGTGATCGAGATCACGTTGGTCGGAACGAACGCGGAGACGTCACCCGCCTGGGTCTCGATGATCGGCAACGCGGTCAGAGAACCGGTCTTGCCCTTCACTTCACCGTTGGTCTTCTCTTCGACGTACTCGGCGTTCACACGCGAGGCACGCTCCAGCAGACGCGAATGCAGGTAGAAGACATCACCCGGGTAGGCCTCACGACCCGGCGGACGACGCAGGAGCAGGGAGACCTGACGGTAGGCCCAGGCCTGTTTGGTGAGGTCATCGTAGACGATCAGCGCGTCTTCGCCGCGATCGCGGAAGTATTCGCCCATCGCGCAGCCGGCGTACGGGGCGATGAACTGCATCGCCGCCGACTCCGACGCATTGGCGGCCACGATGATGGTGTTCTGCATCGCGCCCGCTTCTTCCAGCTTGGCCACCACGGAGGCGACCGAGGAGGCCTTCTGGCCAACCGCGACGTAGACGCACTTAACGCCGGAGTCCTTCTGGTTAATGATCGCATCGATCGCGACGGCGGTCTTGCCGGTCTGGCGGTCGCCGATGATCAGCTCGCGCTGGCCGCGACCGACCGGGACCATGGCGTCGATCGCCTTGATACCGGACTGCAGCGGCTGGTCGACCGACTTGCGCTCGATAACACCGGGCGCGATCTTTTCGATCGGGCTGGTGATGTCGCTTTCGATCGGGCCCTTGCCGTCGATCGGACGACCCAGGGAATCGACTACCCGACCCAGCAGCGCTTCGCCAACCGGCACTTCGAGGATGCGGCCGGTGCACTTGACCGTCTGGCCCTCGGAGATGTGCTTGTAGTCGCCCAGGATCACGACACCCACAGAGTCGCGTTCAAGGTTAAGCGCCATGCCGAAGGTGTCGCCCGGGAACTCGAGCATCTCGCCCTGCATGACGTCACCGAGACCGTGGACGCGGGCGATACCGTCGGTCACGCTGACCACGGTGCCCTCGTTGGAGGCCTCGGACGAGGCATCGAATTTCTCGATGCGCTGTTTGATCAGATCACTGATCTCGGAGGGATTCAGTTGCATGTTAAATATCCTCTTAGCGACTCAAATTGGCAGCCAGGCGGTTCAGCTGGCCTCGCACGGAGCCGTCGATTACCAGGTCGCCGGCGCGGATGATGGCCCCTCCAAGAAGGGCGCTGTCGACCGAATGCTCGAGATCGACTTCGCAGCCCAGGCCCTGGGCCAGGGCGTCGTGGATCTCTTTCTCCTGCGCCTGGGTGAGCTTGCGAAAGGCGATCACGTCGGCATGGACGCGGTGCTCGGCCGCGGCCTTCAATTCGGCAAAGGCATCGCTCACGGCGGGGAGGGCGGGCAGCCGGCCGTTTTCGGCCAGCAGGCGAACCAGGTTCCCCGCCTCGGGCCCCACCTTGTCACCGGCCACGTCGAGCACGAGCTGTGCCCGGTCCGGCCGCGGGACCCGCGGGTTGGAGAGGAGACTGTGCATCTGCGAATCGCGGGCGATCGCCGCCAGCAATTCGAGCTGCTCGGCCCAGCCGGCGAGATCCTTGGCCTCGCGGGCCCGCTCGAAAGCTGCGCGAGCGTAGGGTCGGGCGACCGAAATCAGGTCTGACATAACGTCTCCTTACAGCTTGGCCGAGAGCTTCTTGAGCAGATCGCCGTGCGCCTTGGCGTCGATTTCCTTGGCCAGGATCTGCTCGGCACCGGCAACCGCCAGCTCGGAGACCTGCTTGCGCAGCTCTTCCTTCGCGCGGTTGATCTCCTGCTCGATCTCGGCGTGCGCCGCCTGCTTGATGCGTTCGCCTTCTTCGTGGGCCGTGGACTTGCTTTCCTCAACCACGTCGTTGGCGCGCTTCTGCGCAGAGGCCACGATCTCGTTGGCCTGCTGCTTGGCCTCCTTGAGGACCTCGGTCGCACGCTCCTGGGCGAGCTCCTGCTCTTTCTCGCCACGTTCCGCGGCTGCCAGGCCGTCGGCAATTTTCTTGCGACGTTCTTCCAGGGCGGCGGACATGGGCGGCCAGACGTAGCGCATCGTGAACCACACGAAGACGCTGAACGCGAGCAGCTGGCCAATGATGGTCAGATTGATATTCATCCTGCTACCTCAGGTTGGACGAGTGGAGGGGACCTCGGGACTCGCTCAGCCTTATTAACCCAGGGCGAACAGGACGTACAGGCCGATACCCACGCCGATCATCGGCACGGCGTCGGTCAGACCCATCACGATGAAGAACTGGGTGCGCAGCATCGGGATCAGTTCCGGCTGACGCGCGGCGCCTTCCAGGAAGCGACCACCCAGGGTACCCACGCCGATGGCGGCGCCGACAGCGGCCAGACCCAGAAGCAGCGAGCCAGCCAGGACGATCAGAGCGTTAGCCATTTCCATTTTTGTATCTCCAGTCGAGTGTTGAAACAGTCAGTTGAGTAGGGAAGTCGAAATCAGTGGTCTTCGCTGTACGCCATGTCGAGATAGACGACGGTCAGCACCATGAAGATGAAGGCCTGCAGCGGTACCACCAGGATGTGGAAGATTGCCCAGCCCACGTGCAGCACACCACCGGCCAGACCCATGATCAGGCCCGCAGAGTACATGACACCGATCAGGATGAAGATCATCTCCGCGGCGTACAGGTTGCCGAACAGTCGCAGGGCGAGCGAGGCCGGCTTGGCCAGCAGGTTGATGAACTCCAGGACGAAGTTGATCACCCAGAAAAACGGCTTGATGTACACGATGTTGGTCTGGAACGGGATGCCCGTCAGTTCCTTGATGAAACCCACCGGGCCCTTGATCTTGAGCGAGTAGTAGATGATCAGGATGAACACACCGAGCGCCAGGCCCGCGGTCACGTTGATATCCGTAGTCGGCACGATCTTGAAGTACGGGATACCCAGCAGATAGGCGATGTGCGGGATCAGGTCGACCGGCACGAGGTCCATCAGGTTGAGCAGGAATATCCAGACGAAGATGGTCAGCGCGAGCGGCGCGACCATGTCGTTCTTGTGCTTGAACGAACCGCGGACGTTGTCGTTGACAAAGTCCATGAGCATCTCGACGAAGTTCTGCCAGCCGCCCGGGACGCCAGCGGTGACCTTCTTGGCCGCGGCGCGGAACGTGAGGACAAACAGCAGGCCGAGGGCGATCGACCACAGCATGGAGTCGACGTGGATCGCCCAGAAGCCCATTTCGGCGGCTTCGGTGCTGGTGGTGGCGAAGCTCATCCCCTTCTCGGGGTGGAGTCCGAAGGTAAGATTCGTCAGATGGTGAGCAATGTGCTCTTCCATCGTGGGCAGTCCGCTTTCTGAAGCCATGCAGTTATCTCGTCATTGCTTGATCAGAAACCCGGTGCAGCCACCACAAGGGGGCCAGGTGCACCAGGAGGAAGATGCCGAACAACGCCAGTAAATCCGGCTCGTCCAGGTAAGCGAACGCCACCCCGAATGCCACCGCGATGATTGCCAGTCGTCCCATCTGGGCGCCCATCATGCGGGCGGTCAGCGAGCCCACCTGATCGGAACGGTAGGCCCGAAACACAACAACCGCGGCCACGGCATTGCCGAGCGTCGCGGTGATGCCGCCCACCGCAGCCGAGATCGCCACGATCGGGGGGAACAGGGCCAGAAGCAGGCCCGACAGTATCAGCGTTAAGGCGAGCTGCAGACCTAGCGATTGTAAAGCGTGTCTGAAGCGTCGCGGTGTCATTCAGCGGATGGGCACACCCACCCCTCTCCCAAAAAGTGCGCGTAGTATAAGAGCGCCCTTCTACTGCGTCAAACGGCGTTCAGGGCCATCCGGCTGTCCGCTCAGGGAGTTACTGGATGTGGGCGAGGATGCCATCGAGCTCGTCGAGGCTGTTGTATTCGATAACCAGACGGCCTTTGCCCTGGCGGTTGTAGCGAACCTGGACCGCGGCGCCCAGCTGGTCGGAGAGACGGCTCTCCAGTTGCCGCACCTCGGGCGAGGGTCCGGCATCCTTCTTGGGCTCCGGGGTCGCGGCGAGGATCTTCTTTACCATCTGCTCGGTCGCGCGCACCGAGAGCCCGCGCTTGACCACGGTCGCGGCCACCCCGGGCTGGTCGTCCAGGGGCACCGCCAGCAGGCAGCGGGCGTGGCCCATCTCCAGGCGCCCCTCGTTGACGTGGTCCTTCACCGTGTCGTGGAGTTCCAGCAGGCGCAGCAGGTTGGTGACCGCAGTGCGCGAGCGGCCGACCGCATCGGCCGCGGCCTGGTGCGTCATCTCGAATTCGCCGATCAGGCGGCGGATGGCCTGCGCCTCTTCCAGCGGGTTCAGGTCCTCGCGCTGGATGTTCTCGATCAGTGCCATCGCCGCGGCGGCCTGATCGGGGATATCGCGGACCACTGCCGGGACGGTCTCCAGGCCCGCGATCTGGGCGGCACGCCAGCGGCGCTCGCCGGCGATCAGCTCATAGCCCTCGTCCAGGCGCCGCACAACGACCGGCTGCACGATGCCCTGGGCTCGAATCGAGTCCGCCAGCTCGGCCAGCGCCGCCTCCGCCATGTGGACCCGGGGCTGATACTTGCCACGCCGGATCTGCTCGATCGGGAGCTGCTCCAAACTGTCGCTGTCGTCACCACCGGCCTGGGCGCCGGAGAGCAGGGCATCCAGGCCTCGGCCCAGTCCTCGTTTCGCCATGGTTGATCGTTCCTGCAGGCAGTCGGTAAGGGGGTAACAGGCGGCGTTCAGCGCCGCAACATCTCGCCGGCCAGGGCCAGGTACGCCACGGCCCCGCGCGAGGAGGCATCATACAACAAGGCCGGCTGGCCAAAACTGGGTGCCTCGGCCAGGCGGATGTTGCGCGGGATCACGGTTCGGAACACGCGATCGCCGAAGTGGTCGGTGAGCTGTGCCGAGACATCCCCGGAAAGACGATTGCGTGGATCGAACATCGTGCGCAGCAGGCCCGAGATACGCAGCTTGGGGTTGGGACCGCGCTGGATGCTCTCGATGGTGCGCATCAGGGCGGTCAACCCCTCCAGTGCGTAGTACTCGCACTGCATCGGGATCACCACACCATCGGCCGCGACCAGGCCGTTGACGGTCAAAAGGTTCAGCGACGGCGGACAGTCGACCAGGATGTGATCGTAGTTTGCCCGGGCCGGTGCCAGCGCCTCCTGCAACCGGTATTCACGGCGCTCGGCTTCCATCAGCCGCACCTCGGCCACGGTCAGGTCGCCGTTGGCCGGGACCAGGTCATAGCCGGCCTCCACTCGGTGGGCGGCCTCGGCCACCGTGGCCTGGCCAAGCAGGACCTCGCAGGAGGTTGGGTCATCGGCGTGCTTGTCGACGCCCGAACCGGTGGTCGCGTTGCCCTGTGGGTCCATGTCCACCACCAGCACGCGCTTGCCCAGCCGGGCGAGCGAGGCGGCAAGGTTCACGCAGGTGGTGGTCTTGCCCACTCCGCCCTTCTGATTGGTGATAGCCAGCGTATCGGTCACGGGTCGGCTCTCTCGATAATGGCGATGTGCCGCTCGGCGGTCTCGCCGGGAATGGTAACCGGGTCCACGCTTCGGTACGACCACGGGGCCGGGAGCGGTTCGGCGACGACCGATCGCTGACCCAGCATGGCCAGCACGCGGCCCCCCTCGGCCACCTGTGGCGCGACCCGCGAGACCATGTCGGCCGGGGCCTTGAACGCCCGCGCCAGCACCGTGGTATAGGGCGCGGAGGGCTGGAAATCCTCGATCCGTACATGCACGGCCTCGACCCCGGACAGCCGGGCGAGTCCGATCACGTTCCGCAGGAAGCGGATGCGCTTGGCCGCGCTGTCGAGCAGGCAAAATTCGCGTTCGCGCTCGG
Source organism: Thioalkalivibrio sp. AKL6 (assembly GCF_000376905.1). Taxonomy (NCBI): domain Bacteria; kingdom Pseudomonadati; phylum Pseudomonadota; class Gammaproteobacteria; order Chromatiales; family Ectothiorhodospiraceae; genus Thioalkalivibrio; species Thioalkalivibrio sp. AKL6. The sequence goes on from NZ_AQXS01000009.1 coordinate 107,417, forward strand.
TGGCCGCGAGTACGAAACCAGGCAGTCCGGCGCCGGTCCCGACATCCAGCACCCGGTCCCCATGAAGATACGGGCGCAACGTCAGGCTGTCGAGGATATGCCGGCGAATCCACTGCGCGGGGTCACGCACCGCGGTCAGGTTGTGCACGCGGTTCCAGCGCCCGAGCTGTTCCAGATAAATCGCCAGGGCCTCGATGGCCGGTGGGTCCAGCGACCAGTCCCCGGCCACGGCGGTCAGGGCCGCGCGCCAGTCGTTACTCGCCACTGGCGCGCTGCTTTAAGGAAACACTAATCCATGTACACACTCGCGCTCGAGTCGCTTTTGCGCGGGAACAAGGCGCGGTGACTGCCGTGCAGTCGTTCTGCACAAGGGAGCCGCAACGCCGTGCGCGCGCAAAAGCGGCCGAGCCCCTTCGGGGTTGGCACCCCAGGTTCCCCGATCCTGCGTTGCGCCGCTTGCGGGTAGAACCACTACCCGCTGCACGACGCGCCTTGTCTCGGAAAACCTGGGGTGCCAACGCGAGTGTGTACATGGATTAGTGTTTCCTTAAGTGCACAGCCAAAGCCGACAGCGCGGCCGGGGTCACGCCCGGGATGCGCTGCGCCTGGGCTAGGGTATGGGGGCGGAATTCAGCCAGCTTCTGGCGGATCTCGTTCGACAGCCCGTGGACCCGGGCGTAGTCGAGGCTGTCCGGGAGGGCGGTCTGCTCGGCCTTCGCCTGGCGGTCGATCTCGGCCTGCTGGCGCTCGATGTAGCCGGCGTACTTGGCCTGGATCTCCGCCTGTTCGCGCACGTCGGGCGTGCAGCCTGCATCCAGTTCGGGCAGCGCATGCATCAAGCCATCGTAATCGGCCTCGGGGCGGCGCAGCAGGTCGAGCAGCGTGGCATCCGGATCCGGCGCCTTGCCTAGCAACTCGATCAGGGCCGGGTGGTTCCGCTGGTCGCGGTCCGGGCGGGTTTGTCCGAGTCGGGTCATCTCGGTCTCGAGGGCCGCGGCACGGATCTCGAAGCGCGCCCAGCGGGCGTCGTCGACCAGCCCGTACTCGCGCCCGACCGGGGTCAGGCGCAGATCGGCGTTGTCCTCGCGCAGCAACAGCCGGTACTCGGCGCGCGAGGTGAACATGCGGTAGGGCTCCTGGGTGCCGCGGGTCACCAGGTCGTCGATCAGCACGCCGATGTAGGCCTCGGAGCGCTGCGGGATCCACGGCGCGGCGTCCTGCACCAGCCGCGCCGCGTTGAGCCCCGCGACCAGACCCTGGGCGGCGGCCTCCTCGTAGCCGGTGGTGCCGTTGATCTGGCCGGCGAAAAACAGGTTGCCGATCTCGCGCGTGGCCAGCGTCGGGCGCAGGCCGCGGGGATCGAAGTAGTCGTATTCGATGGCGTAGCCGGGGCGTGTGATGCGCGCGTTCTCGAACCCGGCAATGCTCTGGACCAGGGGGACCTGGATCGCATACGGCAGCGAGGTGGAGATCCCGTTGGGATACAGCTCGTGGGTGCTGAGGCCTTCCGGCTCGACAAAGACCTGGTGACTGGTCTTGTCGGCGAACCGCACCACCTTATCCTCGATCGACGGGCAATAGCGCGGGCCGGTGCTGTCGATCTGGCCGCTGTACATCGGCGCCTGGTCCAGGTTCGCCCGGATCAGGTCGTGGGTCTTCTCGCTGGTGCGCGCGATATGGCAGGGGCGCTGCGCCGGGTGGTCGTCGGTCGAGCCGATGAAGGAAAAGACCGGGCGCGGGTCATCGCCCGGCTGCGGCTCGAGCCGCGAGAAATCCACGCTGCGTCCGTCGATGCGTGGCGGCGTGCCGGTCTTGAGCCGCCCGACGGCAAAGGCCATCTCGCGCAGGCGCGCCGCCAGGCGGGTGCTCGGCGGATCACCCGCGCGCCCGCCGGGCTGCTGGGTGAGCCCGGTGTGCATCTGGCCATTGAGGAAGGTACCCACGGTCAGCACCACGGCGCGGGCGTTGAACGCGATGCCGGCCTCGGTGACCACGCCGGTCACGCGCTGGCCGTCCTGGGTGATGTCGGCCACCGGCTGCTGAAAGATCTGCAGGTTCGGCTCGGCCTCGACGAACTGGCGGATGGCCTGGCGGTAGAGCTGCCGGTCGGACTGCGCGCGGGTCGCGCGCACGGCCGGGCCCTTGCGTCGGTTGAGGATGCGGAAATGGATGCCGGCGGCGTCCGCCGCGCGGCCCATCACGCCGCCCAGGGCATCGATCTCCTTGACTAGGTGGCCCTTGCCGATCCCCCCGATGGCCGGGTTGCAGCTCATTTGGCCGATGGTCTCGATGTTGTGGGTCAGCAGCAGTGTGCGCGCACCGCCGCGCGCCGCGGCCAGCGCGGCCTCGGTGCCGGCGTGCCCGCCGCCAATCACGATGACATCAAAGGAGTTCGCCATGGTCCTGCTATCCCGGCCGACGGTCCGGCCTGTGAGTGCAAGTCGCGCCGATTATGGTCCGGGCACGAAAATCGGAATTCTAGCAGGGAGTTACGCGAGCGCGAAGCGGCCCCCGGGCCAAATGGTTTTCCGGGCGTGCCGCGCCGGCCTGTTCACCTGGTTCGTTGCGCCGCGGCGGCTTCGGCCGTGATGGGCAGCAGAGGCCGCATCCAGCGCCCGCCGTCATTGCGAGCAAAGCGAAGCAATCTCCGGAAGCTGGCAGGACGTCGGGCCGCGAAATCCGGTGGTCGCGGCGGGCGATTGCCGCGGCCCCTTTCGGGGCCTCGCAATGACGGGGACTACTTGCCGATGCAGAAGCCGGCGAAGATCTCGCCCAGCAGGGCCTCGTGGTCCTGGCGGCCAAGGAGCGCGTCCAGGGCGCGTTCGGCCAGACGCAACTCCTCGGCGATCAGGTCCGGGGGCGCGGCGGCGCCGATCGCGGCGAGATGCGTGGCCGTCGTACGCAGGCCGTCCAGATGGCGCGCGCGCACGCTGAAGCGTTGCTGGCCACCCTCGCTCACGCCCAGGCGCTCGACGATCGCCTGTTTGAGCGCGTCGACTCCTGCCCCGGTCCGTGCAGAGATCCTGAGCCCGTGGTCCGCTCGGGTGGAGTCGGCGACGCAGTCCATTTTGTTCCAGACGGTCAGTCGCGGGATTTCCGCCGGGGCCGCCAAGTCGGGGACCGCATCCGGACGCGTGAGATCGCGCAGCTCCAGGATCAAGTCAGCCCCGGTGGCCGCCTCCCGCGCCCGCTCCATGCCGATCTTCTCCACCGGATCCTCACTCGCGTGCAGCCCGGCGGTGTCGATCAGTTCGACCGGTATCCCGTGGATCGCAATCGGCGAACGCAGGACGTCGCGCGTGGTCCCGGGGCGATCGGTGACGATCGCGACCTCGCTCTCAGCCAAACGGTTCATCAAACTGGACTTGCCGACATTCGGGGCGCCGACCAGGGCCAGGCGCAAGCCCTGGGCAAAGTAACGCGCCGGACGCAGTCGTTCGAGGAGTTCGCGGATGGTCGTGTGGAGGGTGTCGGCACGGCGTGCGATATCCGCTGCGGCCTCCGACTCGAGGTCGGTCTCGCCGAAATCAATCTCTGCCTCGATAATCACGCGCAGGTCGCGGATCGCGCGCGAGACCGGTTCGAGTTCGGTCGCCAGGGCTCCGTCGAGGCTGGATCGCGCGAGCCTGGCGGCCTGCTCGGTCTGGGCGTGGATCAGATCGGCCACCGCCTCCGCCTGCGCCAGGTCGAGACGGCCGTTGAGGAAGGCCTGCTCGGTAAACTCCCCCGGTCGGGCACGACGCGCGCCGAGATCCACCGCGGCGGCGACGATCGCCTCCAGCAAGACCGGGCTGCCGTGGCCCTGCAACTCGATCACGTCCTCGCCGGTGTAGGAGTGCGGGCCCGGGAAGGACAAGATCAGACCGTCGTCCAGCGACTCGCCAGTCGCCGGATCAATGAAGCTGCCGTAGTGGGCGTGGCGTGGAAGCAGCTGCGCGCGGCGGGTCAGGCGCCGCGCGATGGGCAGGGCCTGGGGACCCGATAGACGGACCACACCGATACCGCCGACCCCCGGCGGGGTGGCGACCGCGACGATGGTGTCCGTCACGGTCACGGAGCGTCAGCTCTTCTGCTTGTCCGGGTCCTCGCCGCTCTCGATCTTGCGCGTGATGTACCACTGCTGGGCGATGGAGAACAGGTTGTTGGTGAACCAGTACAGCACCAGACCCGCCGGGAAGAAGGCGAAGAACACGGTGAACACGAACGGCAGCGCCATGAAGATCTTCTGCTGCACCGGGTCCATCGGCGGCGGGTTCAGCTTGTACTGCACGAACATCGAGACGCCCATCAGGATCGGCAGGATGAAGTACGGATCGCGCGAGGACAGATCCTGCACCCACAGCCACCAGGGCGCCTGGCGCAGTTCGACACTCTCCAGAAGCACCCAGTACAGGGCGATGAACACCGGGATTTGCACCAGGATCGGGAGACAGCCACCCAGCGGGTTGATCTTCTCCTTCTTGTACAGGTCCATCAGCGCCTGGTTCATGCGCTGCTTGTCGTCCTTGTAGCGTTCCTTCAGAGCCTGCAACTTGGGCGCGACCTTGCGCATGCGCGCCATGGAACGGTAGCTGGTCGCGGAGAGCTTGAAGAAGGCCAACTTGATCAGGATGGTCAGGATGACGATCGACCAACCCCAGTTGCCCACGAAGGCGTGGATCTTGTCCAGCAGCCAGAACAACGGCTTGGACAGGAACGTGAAGATGCCGTAGTCGGCCGTAAGCTCCAGCCCCTGGGCGATCTCGGAGAGCTCTGCCTGGAGCTTGGGTCCGACCCACAACCGGGTGGAGAACTCGCCGCTGCTCCCCGCTGGGATCTGGCGCGATTCGGAGTGCAGACCAATCAGGTACTCGTCACCCAGATCGCTGGGTACGGCACGCGCGTACAGCGCATTGACCTCGTCTTCACCCGGAACCCAGGTGGAAACGAAGTAGTGCTGAATCATCGCGATCCAGCCGCCCTGGATGCGTGCCTGAATGGGGTCGTCGCGGAACGACTCGAAGCTTTCGCGTTGGTAGCTGCCATCGAAATAGGCCGCTCCGGTAAAGGTGTACAGCCACCAGGACTCCCGATCCGGCGTCGGCCCGTGGCGGAGCTGTCGGTACTGGCGACCGCTCCAGGTGGAATCGGACCGGTTGTGAACCTCGTAGTCCAGCTCGATCAGATGCGAGCCACGGGTAAAGGTGTAGGTCTTGGTGACCTCGATCTCGCCATCGTCGGAGACCCAGCGCAGCGGGACCTCGAGCTGTTCCTGCCCGTCGGCGAGCTCGAAGCGGTCCTGGTCGACCTGGAAATTGGCGTGGTGCGACGGGGCACGCCCCTCCATCGACTGGTCGTTCACCCGGTCGTGGGTCAGACCACTCTGGGCGACATAGCCGCGCACGCGATGGTCGAACAGGCGGACCGGCACCAGCGGATCGTCCTGCAGGTCCCGTGGATACTGCAGCAGGTCAGCGCGCAGCAGCGTGCCCCCGCGAGTGTCAATCAGGATCTCGTGGGTATCGGTACGCACGGTGATCTGCTGACGGTCCGGCTCCTGCAGGGTGCTCACTTGCGGGGCGTCTGCCGCCCGCGTGTCCGGTTCCGACTCGAATTGCGGCGCATCCGGCACGTCCTCCGGACGGGCATCGGGGTCCTCCGCGGCGCGCTCGGCGGCGGTGTCCGGCTGGGATGTGCTGCCGTAATCCTGGTTCCAGGCCTGCCACATCAGGAACAGGACAAAGGCCAGGGTCAGCCACAAAAGGGGGCGAAGGTTATCCATGAGCGCGACTACTTTGAGGGTCGAGTGCTGGGAGTATCGGAACGCGGGTGCGGGACCGGGTCATAGCCACCGGGCGACCAGGGATGGCAGCGCAGGATGCGGCGCAAACCGAGCCAAAAGCCCCGCAGGACCCCGTGAGTCTCGACCGCCTCGACGGTATAGGCCGAGCACGTAGGGTAATGCCGACAATGGGGTGCCATGAACGGCGAGATGCCGTACTGGTAGGCCCGGACGGGCAACAGGGCGATCTTGCGTGGCAGAGTCATTGCAGACGTTCCAGCAGGCTGTCGATCTCGGCGCGCAGGGCGCGGCGGTCCATGGTCGCCGCGCCGCCTCGGGCCAGCACGATCATGTCGACCGGTGGCAGGTGGGCCCGCCGCCGGCGGAAGGCCTCGCGCACGATGCGCTTGATCCGGTTGCGGTCCGATGCCTGGCGGACATGCCGCTTGCCAATCGCAAGGCCCAGGCGTGCCTCGCCGGATTCCGAATGGCGATAGAGCAGGGTCAGCTCGCGACCGCGCTGGCGCCGGGCATCCTTGAAGACGCGCTGATAGTCCGCACCGGTCAACAGACGGACGCGGCGCGGAAAGGTCTCGCTAGCTGGCGCCGCGGTCACGGGAGCCGGCGCGCCGCCCGGACTACGGGCAGAGGCGCTTGCGGCCCTTGGCGCGACGGGCGTTCAGGACCTTGCGACCACCACGGGTGGCCATGCGGGCCCGGAAGCCGTGCGTGCGGGCGCGAACGAGCCGGCTGGGTTGAAAAGTGCGCTTCATGAGAGTTCCCGTGACGCTTGGTTAAAGGGCGGTGAAAACTAGCGCCATCCGGACGCAAAGTCAATCTCGAGGGTCGGCAAGTCGCTGGCACCGGGTACCCCCATCGGCGTAGACTCGGTGGCTTCCAATTCCCCCGTCGCCCCGGAGACGAACGCGTGTCAGCCAATGCCCTGTGGACAGCCTGTCTGGATCGCCTGCAGGGGAAGGTCAGCGAACAGCAACTCAATACCTGGCTGCGGCCGCTGCATGCCGAAGAGTCCGAAGGCGGGCTGCGACTGCTCGCGCCGAACCAGTTTGTGTTCGAGCACGTGCGCGATCACCTGCTGGAATCGATCGAGCAGACCGTGGGCGAGCTGCAGCCGGTGGGTGACCAGGACGGACGCCGCGTGCGACTCGGGATTGGCGGTGCGCAGCTTCCGGTCCCGCCGACCCCCAGTGGTCGCGAGTCCCGCCATGATCGCGGTGCTGCAGACAAGTGCGCCAGCACTGCGCCACGCCCCCAGGGGCCCGTGAGTAACCTGAACCCGGCCTTCACCTTCGACAGCTTCGTCGAGGGCAAGTCGAACCAGCTCGCGCGCGCAGCCAGCCTCCAGGTCGCGGAAAACCCCGGGGTGGCCTACAACCCGTTGTTCATCTATGGCGGGGTCGGGCTCGGCAAGACCCACTTGATGCATGCCATCGGGCACAGCATCCTGGCCCGGCACCCCGAAGGGCGGATCATCTATCTGCACTCCGAGCGCTTCGTGGCGGACATGATCAAGGCGCTGCAGCACAACGCGATCGACGAGTTCAAGCAGCACTACCGCTCCGCCGACGCACTGCTGATCGACGACATTCAGTTCTTTGCCGGCAAGGAGCGTTCCCAGGAGGAGTTCTTCCACACCTTCAACGCGCTGCTGGAGGGCCAGCAGCAGATCATCCTGACCTCGGATCGCTACCCGAAAGAGGTCGAGGGGCTGGAGGAACGCCTGAAGTCACGCTTCGGCTGGGGGCTGACGATCGCGATCGAGCCGCCAGAACTGGAGACCCGGGTGGCCATCCTCCAGCGCAAGGCGGAGCAGGCGGGGATCGAGCTCCCGTCCGAGGTCGCATTCTTCATGGGCAAGCGGATCCGTTCCAACATCCGCGAACTGGAAGGCTCGCTGCGGCGGGTGATCGCCAACGCGCACTTTACCGGGAAACCGATCACCGTCGAGTTTGCCAAGGACGCGCTGCGCGACCTTCTCGCGGTACAGAACAAACTGATTACACTTGAGAATATCCAGAAGACGGTCGCGGACTACTATCGCGTGAAGGTGGCCGATCTGCTGTCGAGCCGGCGCAGCCGATCGATTGCCCGTCCGCGGCAGATCGCGATGGCCCTGGCAAAGGAACTGACCCAGCACAGCCTGCCGGAGATCGGACAGGCCTTCGGCGGTCGCGATCACACCACGGTAATCCATGCCTGCCGGAAGGTCGCCGAACTCCGCGAGGCGGACGCCAGCCTGGACGAGGACTACTCGAATCTTCTGCGGACTCTCAGTAGCTGAAGTGGCTGTCCAATGCTCGGCAAAGCTGTGGATAAGCTGGGTGCAACTCCGGTATGGAAAGGTGGAAAACGCGGACCGCGAAACTGTCCACAGGTTGGGAACAGGCTTCACAGAGGTTCGGGAGAGCCAAAAATTGTCGATAAATAACTGAATTTAAAATGAAATCTGGGTTTCCTGCACAGGTCGACGTGCCCCTTATTACTACTATTTAAATATCTAAACACTAGATACAGGACATCGCCATGGAACTGTCTTTCAATCGCGAGACGATGACCGAAGCGCTGCAACGGATTGTGGGCGCGGCCGAAAAACGATTGACGATGCCGATTCTCGGGAATGTGCGTCTGCGACCGGACGACAACGGCGCGATCCGGATGGATACCACGGATCTCGAACTCGCCTGGCAGGCGGATGCGGAAGGCACCATCCCTGGCGAATGCGATGTCACCGTATCGGTGCGCAAGCTGTTGGACGTCGTGAAGGCGGCCCCGGGGGACAGCGAGATTCGGGCTCGGGTGGAAGGCGAACGCATGACCGTGGGATTCGCCGGTTCGCGCTTCAGCCTGGCGACCCTGCCCGGCGCGGACTTCCCCGACTGGGAGGCGCGAGGGTCGGAGGTCGTGCTCGATGTACCCCAGAACCGGCTGCGACGTCTGCTGGAAGCGACGATGTTTTCGATGGCGCAGCAGGACGTGCGTTACTACCTCCAGGGTTTGCTCCTGGTAGCCAGCGGGACCAGTCTGCGGGCGGTCGCGACGGACGGGCATCGCTTGGCGCTGGCCGAGGTGGAACTCGAGCATCCGGTCGAGGGCCGAGTTGAACGCATTGTCCCGCGCAAGGCCGTGGCGGAGTTGCGACGAAATCTGGCCGACGACGAATCGACGGTCCGGATTGGATTCGGGGAAGACCAGGTCGTATTCGAACTCGGCAAAGCGGTCCTGCGCAGCAAGGTGATCGAGGGGCGCTTCCCGGACTACGAACGGGTCATCCCCTCGGACCTGCCCTCCACGTTGCGGGTCGACCGGGAAGTTCTGAAACAGGCGTTGGGCCGGGTCGCGATTGTGGCGAGTGACAAGTATCGCGGCGTACGCATGGCCCTGGGGGAGAACGGTTGCCAGGTGATGACCCACAACGCCGATCGCGAAGAGGCCCAGGAGTCGGTCGAGGCGGAATACGACGGGGGGCCAATGGAGATCGGGTTCAACCTTGGTTACCTGGCGGACGTGCTGAATGTCCTGGAGACCGAGCAGGTTCGCATCGGGTTGCGTGACGGGAACTCGTCGATCCTGATTCAGGCGGAACCACCGGGCGGGGCGCGCTACGTGGTGATGCCGATGCGCCTGTAGTTCCGGGGTCTGCGTGCTGGAGTCGCTGTGGTGGCAGGGGGTCCGCAACCTTGAGGAACAGGCCTTGACGTTGGGGCCGGGAATCAACCGGCTGGTCGGGCCGAATGGTGCAGGGAAGACCTCCATTCTCGAAGCAGTGCATATCCTCGCGGCTGGGCGCTCATTCCGTACTCAGCAATTACGTCGTGTTGGCCGGAGCGGAGCCGAAGGGTTGTGGATTGGGGCGGTAGTGAAGGACCCGGCTGGGGGCTCCCATCGGCTGGGGATTAGCTGGGATGGTGCGCGCCGGTCGCGGCTCGATGGCCGCTGGATGGAAGGCCATGCGGCGGTCGCTGAGTGGTTGCCGGCGCGAACGCTGCATGCGGGCTCCTTCGAATTGTTGACGGGTGGACCGGAAGAACGCAGGCGCTTGCTGGACTGGGGCTGCTTCCATGCGGTCCCGGGGTATCGGGGGCAGTGGCAGCGCTGGAAGCGGGCCCATGACCAACGTAATGCCGCCTTGCGCGCGGGGGACCGCGCGGGGGCTCGCGAGTTTGAGCGACCCTGGCTGGAATTCGGCGAGGCGATCAGTGACGCGCGCCGTCGTTACGTGGAATCCTGGCAGGCGGCGACCATGGAGGCCGCCCGGCAGTTCGGATTCGGCGAGCGGTTAGCCGATTTGAACTTGAATCCGCGGATGGGCTGGGATCGGGAAAGGAGCCTGAGCGAGGCCCTGGAGCGTAGCCGGGAGGGCGACGAAGAACGCGGCTTCGCGCAGGCGGGGCCGCAGCGGGCCGACATCGATTTGCGGCTATCGGGTCGTCTCGCCGCCGAGGCCTCCCGGGGCGAGCAAAAGCGCCTGGTTACGGCTCTCGTGGGCGGGCAGGCATGGATGCTCGAGACCGAGACCGGGCGGACGCCGGTGATGTTGCTGGACGATGTGGTCTCGGAGCTGGATCGCGAGGCAGTGGAGGGATTGATGTCCGGGTTGTGTGCGTCGGGCTGGCAGATCCTGGTGACCGCTGTGGGAGATGACATCCCGGGGCTGGCAGGGGATACCGCAGGGCAATTGTTCCACGTGAAACATGGTCGCGTAACACCCGAATCCCCAGCCTGATGCGCCCGGGCCTTGGGTCTCTTGGCCCTCCTGGACCCCCGTACGTGACCTCACCGGTGCCCCCCGCCTTTGCGCTATACTGGCGTGTCTGCAACTGGCCGGATGACTGACCCGCATGTCCGAAACTGAAGCCCAAGATCCCTCCGTCTACGATTCCTCTCAGATCCGCGTCCTCAAGGGCCTGGATGCCGTTCGCAAGCGACCGGGCATGTACATCGGTGACACCGATGACGGCACAGGCCTTCACCACATGGTCTTCGAGGTGGTCGATAACTCGATCGACGAAGCGCTGGCGGGTCACTGCGACAGTATTGAGGTTACGATCCACGAGGACAATGCGGTCTCCGTTACGGACAACGGTCGCGGCATTCCCGTGGATATCCACGAAGAAGAGGGTATGTCGGCCGCCGAGGTCATCCTCACTGTCCTGCATGCAGGCGGGAAGTTCGACAACAACTCCTACAAGGTCTCCGGCGGCCTGCACGGCGTGGGTGTCTCGGTGGTGAATGCCCTGTCGGAAGAGCTCCGCCTGGAGATCCACCGGGATGGTCAGCGCCACGAACAGATCTATCACCTCGGCGTCCCGGATGCGCCGCTGGCGGTGACCGGCACCACGGAGCGCAACGGAACGAAGATCTGGTTTCGCCCCAGCCCGACCATCTTCACCGACATCAATTTTCACTACGAGATCCTCGCCAAGCGCCTGCGGGAGCTGTCGTTCCTCAACTCGGGCGTGCGCATCACGCTGCGCGACCACCGGGACAACCGCGAGGAGACCTTTGTCTTCGAAGGCGGTATCCGTGCCTTCGTCGAACACCTGAACCAGAAGAAAACCGCGCTGCATCCCACGGTCGTCTACGCCGACCAGATGCGCGAGGACTACGCAGTCGAAATCGCCCTGCAGTGGAATGACTCCTACCAGGAGAACATCTTCTGCTACACCAACAACATTCCGCAGCGCGACGGTGGCTCGCACATGGCGGGCTTTCGCGCCGCGCTGACGCGCACGATCAATCAGTACCTGGAGAACGAGGGGCTGATCAAGAAGGCCAAGGTCGCCACGGCGGGCGACGACATGCGCGAAGGCCTGACGGCCGTGCTCTCGGTCAAGGTGCCGGATCCCAAGTTCTCCTCGCAGACCAAGGACAAGCTGGTTTCCTCCGAGGTCAAGCCGATCGTCGAAAGCGTGCTGTCGGACGCCCTCAACAACTTCCTGCTGGAACACCCGCAGGAAGCCAAGGCCATCACCGAGAAGGTGCTGGATGCCGCGCGAGCGCGCGAGGCCGCCCGCAAGGCGCGTGAGGTCACCCGCCGCAAGGGCGCGCTGGATATTGCCGGCCTGCCGGGCAAGCTGGCCGACTGTCAGGAGAAGGACCCGGCTCAGTCCGAGCTCTACCTGGTCGAGGGTGACTCCGCCGGAGGTTCGGCCAAGCAGGGCCGTGACCGCCATTTCCAGGCGATCCTGCCGCTCAAGGGCAAGATCCTGAATGTCGAGCGGGCGCGCTTTGACCGTATGCTGGGTTCGGCCGAGGTGGGCACGCTCATCACGGCGCTGGGCTGCGGTATTGGCAAGGAAGAGTACGATCCGGACAAGCTGCGTTATCACCGCATTATCATCATGACTGACGCGGACGTGGACGGCTCCCATATCCGTACCCTGCTTCTGACCTTCTTCTTCCGCCAGATGCCGGAACTGATCGAGCGCGGCCACGTGTATATCGCGCAGCCGCCGCTGTACAAGATCAAGCGTGGCAAGCGCGAGCAGTACGTGCGCGACGAGGCCGAAATGGGCGAGATCGTGATCTCCCTCGCCCTGGACGGCGCCGCGCTCTATCCCAGCCCGGATGCACCTCCGATTACCGGCGAGGCCTTCGAAGACCTGGTGAAGGGCTATCAAAAGGCCGCGCGCGCCGTGCAGCGCCTGGGCCGGATGTACGACTCGCGCATCCTCTGGGCGATGCTCGAGGCCGATGCGATCCCCGAGCCCCGAAGCGTAACCAACGCTGCGGTTCAGGCATGGTTTGCCCGCATCCTGGAGAATCTATCCAGCGACAAGGCGGGTGCAACCCGCTACAGCCTGGGGCCGGTGACCCAGCATGAAGGCACGGCGCAGCTGAGCCTGGACCGCATCGAACACGGCGCCGCCCTGTCGCAGTACATCACCGATGACACCCTCGCATCGCGTGATTTTCAGGCAGTACTTGACCTGTCCGCCCGTCTTAACGCCCTTCTCGACGAAGGTGCGTACATGAAGCGCGGGGAACGCGTCCACGTGATCGACGGCTTTTCCGAAGCCATGGAATGGCTCCTGCAGGAAGGCCGCCGCGGGCTGGCAACCCAGCGCTACAAGGGCCTAGGCGAGATGAATCCCGACCAGCTTTGGGACACCACGATGAACCCCGAATCCCGCCGCCTGCTCCAGGTCCGTGTCGAAGATGCCATCCGTGCCGACGAAATCTTCACCACCCTGATGGGCGATCAGGTCGAGCCGCGTCGCGAATTTATCGAGTCGCGAGCCCTCAGTGCCGAGAACGTCGATATCTGACGTTCTTGCTGCCAAGGTACGGATCCCGCCGGCACCATGCAGGTCCTGGCCGCACTCCTGGTCCTGGTGATTCTGGCGCTGGTCGCGTTTCGCCTGTACACCCATCTTGCAGTCCATGAACGCCGCGTCGTCGCGGCCTGGGCTCGACTCGATACCCTGCTCACCCAGCGCAATGGGCTGCTGGAGCGGGCTTGGTCCGCGACCCGGACCGATCCGCCCCTGGACCTGCGGGCGCTCCAACGGGTGGTCCAGGAACAGGAGCGAGCGCGACGCTGCGGCGATCTTCCCGGTCTGGCCCGGGGCGAACGCGCCATCCGCGCCGAATGGGACCATATACGAACGCAAATCATTGATAAATATAATAATTTATCGGATTCGACCGATCGACTGCCCCCTCGCGTAGCGGCACTGGACCAAGCAATTACTGAGGCCCTCGGCCGCTACAATGCCGCTGTGGATGCCTATGCCGGGCTGCGCCGCCAGTGGGCCTACGGACTCCTCGCCCGCCTCGCTGGCCATGCCGTCTTTCACCCCGTTCGCCCGCCGAGCCCGTAAGCTTCGCCCGGACGACCCCGTTGCCGGGAACACCCTGCCGGACATTCTGTCCGAATGGCATAATCCACTGCTGGCCCGACCCCTGGAGATACCGTGTCCAACCCCTTGCTGCAGACCGACCGGCTGCCCGCCTTTCGTGCCATCGAGCCTCAACATGTGCTGCCCGCGGTGGAAACCGTCCTGGTGGAGAATCGCGCGGAGATTGACCGGCTGGTCGCGGCCGTCGGGGATCACCCGACTTGGGCCACGCTGATCCGGCCATTGCAAGCGCTGGACACGCGCCTGGATGCCGTCTGGTCTCCGGTCGGACACCTCAATGCGGTCATGAACGGTCCCGAGATTCGCGAGGCATACAACGCCAGCCTCCCCCTGTTGTCGGATTACGGCAGCTGGGTCTCGCAGCATCAGGGCCTGTACCGGGCGGTCCGTCGCCTGGCAGACAGTGAAGAGTACGCGCAGCTTTCGCCCCAGCGGCGCAAGGTGCTGGATGACATTCTGCGTGATTTCCATCTGAGCGGCGTCGACCTCCCCGAGGCCGAGCGCGAACGCCTGCGCGCCATCAACGCCCGCCTTTCGGAGCTGACTGCACGTTTCGAAGAGAACGTGCTGGACGCCACTCAGGCCTGGACTTGGCAGACCGATGATGCGGCCGCGCTCGCCGGCATCTCCGAGTCCGATCGGGCCATGCTCGCGCAGAACGCTCGCGATCACGACCAGACGGGCTTTGTCGTGACCCTGGACATCCCCAGCTACCTCGCAGTCATGACCCACGCCGAGGATCGCGACCTGCGTTACCGTGTGTACGAGGCCTTCACGACGCGTGCGTCTGACCTCGGGCCCGGCGCCGGCAATCACGACAACAGCGAGATCATGGTCGAGATCCTCCAGTTGCGGGAGGAGAAAGCGCAGCTGACGGGCTTTCGCCACTACGCCGAGCGCTCGCTCGCGACCAAGATGGCTGATAGCGCCGAGCAGGTCGAAGGCTTCCTCCAGGATCTGGCGCACCGCGCGCGCCCCCGGGCCGAGCGCGACCTGGACGAGTTGCGCGCCTTTGCCCGCGACGAGCTCGACCTCGGAACCCTGGAGGCCTGGGATATGGCCTTCGCGGCCGAGAAGATGCGTGAGCGACGCCTGGGCCTCAGCCAGGAGATGTTGAAGCCCTACTTCCCCGCTGACCGCGCGGTCAGCGGCTTGTTCGGTCTGGTCCAGCGCCTGTTCCAGGTCCGCTTCGAGCCCGACGACAGCATCGAGACCTGGCACGACGACGTCCGGTTCTATCGCATCTTTGACGCGAATGGCATCGAACGCGCTGGCTTTTACTTCGATCTCTACGCACGCAAGAACAAGCGCGGCGGCGCCTGGATGGATGTCTGCCGCAACCGTTTCATCTCCGAGGACCGAGCCCAGCTGCCGGTCGCCTACATGACCTGCAACTCCACCCCGCCGGTGGACGGCAAGGCCGCCCTTTTCACTCATGACGAAGTGATTACGCTGTTCCATGAGTTCGGTCACGGCCTGCATCACATGCTGACCCGGGTGGACGAACCAGACATCGCCGGCATCAACGGCGTGGAATGGGATGCGGTCGAACTGCCCAGTCAGTTCATGGAGAACTGGTGCTGGGAACGCGAGGCGCTGGATCTGTTCGCGCGCCATCACGAGACCGGCGAGGCGATGCCCGAGGACCTGTTCCAGCGCCTGCAGGGGACGCGCCACTTCCACACGGCGTTACAGCTATTGCGCCAGGTCGAGTTCTCCCTCTTCGACATGCGCCTGCATGCCGGGCCCGCCCCTGCGAATGCGGCGGACATCCAGCGGCTCCTGGAGACCGTGCGTCAGGAGATCGCGGTGGTCCATCCGCCGGCGTTCAATCGCTTCGCCCACGGCTTCGGCCACATCTTCGCCGGCGGCTACGCCGCGGGGTACTACAGCTACAAGTGGGCCGAGGTCCTGTCGGCTGACGCATTCGGGCGCTTCGAAGAGGAAGGTCTGTTTTCGTCCGAGGTGGGGGCGGCCTACCTGCGCGAGATTCTCGAGGCCGGTGCCTCGCGCCCGGCCGCGGACTCCTTCCGTGCCTTCCGCGGGCGCGATCCGCAGATCGACGCCCTGTTGCGCCATAGCGGCCTGGAGGAGAAAGCCGCGTGAAGATCGCCAGCTGGAACGTCAATTCGCTCAAGGTGCGTCTGCCGCAGGTCCTCGATTGGCTGGGGAGCTCGCGGACCGACGTCCTGGCCCTGCAGGAGACCAAGCTGACCGACGAGAACTTTCCGGCCGCGGCCATCCGCGATGCGGGCTATCAGGTCGTGTTCTCCGGACAGAAGACCTACAACGGCGTGGCCATCATCTCCCGCAGCGAGGCCACCGACGTGGTCACCGACCCGGCGGGGCTCGAGGACGCCCAGCGCCGTATCCTCGCCGCCACCATCGGCGACGTTCGCGTGGTCAACCTGTATGTCGTGAACGGCGAGAACGTCGGTACCGAGAAATACGCCTACAAGCTGGACTGGCTAGCGCGGCTGCACGCCTGGTTGGCCGACGAGCTTGCGCAGCACCCGAATCTGGTGGTCCTCGGTGACTTCAACATCGCCCCGGATGATCGCGACGTGCACGACCCCGAGGCCTGGCACGAGCGCATCCTTTGCTCCACGCCGGAACGCGAGGCCCTGGCCGCGCTGACCGATCTCGGCCTCACGGATACCTTCCGCACCTTCGAGCAGCCCGCGGAGGAGTATTCCTGGTTCGATTATCGGGCCGCGTCCTTCCGTCGCAATCGGGGCCTGCGCATCGACCTGGTCCTCGCCAGCGCTCCCTTGCAGGCCCGTCTGCAGGCCGCGGGCATCGACCGCGAACCGCGTGCCTGGGAGCGTCCGTCCGACCATGCCCCGGTCTGGGCGGAATTCTCCGCCTAACCCTGGCCCGGGTCGCACCAACCGGCCATTCCCGAGGGAGACCCCGTGAAGTACAAGGATCTGCGCGATTTCATTGATGGCCTCGAACAGCGCGGCGAGCTGCGCCGCATCACCCGCGAGGTGGACCCGAACCTGGAGATGACCGAGATCGCCGACCGCGTCCTGCGCGCCGGCGGCCCGGCCCTGCTGTTCGAAAACCCCACCGGCTCCGACATCCCGGTGCTCGCCAACCTGTTTGGCACCCCGGAGCGGGTGGCCATGGGCATGGGCGAGGACTCTGTCGAAGCCCTGCGCGAGGTCGGGCGCCTGCTCGCCTTCCTGAAGCAGCCGGATCCGCCCAAGGGATTCAAGGCGGCCTGGGAACAGCTGCCGATCTTTCGCAAGGTGCTGGACATGGCGCCCAAGAAGATCCGCGGGGCGCCGTGTCAGCGCCATGTAATAGAAGGCGATGCGGTCGATCTCGGCCAACTCCCGGTCCAGACCTGCTGGCCGGAAGACGCCGGTCCCCTGATTACCTGGGGCCTGGTGGTCACCCGTGGCCCGGAGAAGTCGCGCCAGAATCTTGGTATTTATCGCCAGCAGGTCATTGGGCGCAATCGCGTGATCATGCGCTGGCTGTCCCATCGCGGCGGGGCCCTCGATTTTCGCGAGTGGTGCCAGGCCCACCCCGGCGAGCCGTTTCCCATCGCGGTTGCCCTGGGTGCCGATCCGGCCACCATCCTCGGCGCCGTGACCCCGGTGCCGGATACCCTGTCCGAATATGCCTTCGCCGGATTGCTGCGTGGCAGTCGAACCGAGGTCACCCGCTGCATCGGTTCCGACCTGGAGGTCCCGGCCTCCGCCGAGTTCGTGCTCGAGGGGCATATCCACCCGGGGGATACTGCGCCGGAAGGCCCGTTCGGGGACCACACGGGTTACTACAACGAGGTGGACGAGTTCCCGGTCTTCACCATCGACCGCATCACCCATCGTGATCAGCCGATCTACCATTCCACCTACACCGGTCGCCCGCCGGACGAGCCCGCCGTGCTCGGGGTGGCCCTGAACGAGGTCTTCATCCCAATCCTGCAGAAGCAGTTCCCGGAGATCGTGGACTTCTATCTGCCCCCCGAGGGCTGCTCCTACCGCATGGCCGTCGTCTCCATGCGCAAGCAGTACCCGGGCCACGCCAAGCGCGTCATGATGGGCGTATGGTCCTTCCTGCGTCAGTTCATGTACACCAAGTTCGTGATCGTGGTCGACGACGACGTGAATACCCGCGACTGGAAAGACGTGATCTGGGCCATCACCACCCGCATGGACCCGGCCCGCGACACCACCCTGGTGGAGAACACCCCGATCGACTATCTCGATTTCGCTTCCCCAGTCTCCGGACTGGGCTCGAAGATGGGCATGGATGCGACCTCCAAATGGCCGGGCGAGACCGATCGCGAGTGGGGCCGGCCGATCGCCATGGACGAGGCGGTCAAACGCCGCGTGGACGAGATCTGGGATGAACTGGGGATATGAGGCGTGACGCGCCGCCGAATCCCGGGCGCGGTCGGGCTCCTGGCTGTACTGCTGCTGGCCTTGACCGCCTGTGCGGCCGCCCCGGAGCGTGAAACCGCGCGCGCGGCGGGGACCCCAGTGAAGGAAGCTCCTGCGGGCGCAGCGATCGCCCCCGATCGCGTCCGCCGCTGGTCGGCCGCAGAACCCGTCGCCGTGGTGATCGCCCTGCACAGCTTCCGCGATCACGCCGGTGCCTATGAAGCCCTGGGTCCCTGGCTGGCCGATCGCGGCTACAGTGTCCAGGCGCTGGATCAGCGCGGCCATGGCACGAGCGAGCAACACGGCCGCTGGCCGGGTGCCGAACCCCTGATCAGCGACGTGGCTGCCATGGTCCGCGCGGTGCAAGCGGAGTACCCCGAGCGGCCGGTTTTCCTGCTGGGCGAGAGCATGGGCGGATCCGCCGCACTGGCAAGCCTCGCCACTCATCCGGAACTGGAGGTCGCCGGGGTTATGGCCATTGCCCCGGGCCTGCGTGGCGGGATCCCCGCTCGGGGTTTCTGGGATGCCGCCGTGCGTACCAGCGAGGTCCTCGCCGGCGGGCTCACGCTGACCATCGACCCCGACTACTCCGACAGCCTCGCGCCCGCCGCGGTCGAACGCTTCTCCACGGATCCGCGCATCATTCGCCGTGTGCGCATGGATACCTATGCCGGCGTGGTCTGGCTGGCCCAGTACGCCACGGATCATATCGGCCACGTCACAGCCCCGGTGGTGTACCTGTGGGGCGAGCAGGACGGGACGATCCAGCGCGAGTCGGTCTACATGGCCGCCCGTGCCCATCCACAGGGCCAGGCCGAGGTCTGGACCGACCCCGACTGGCCGCATCTCATTCTGCACGCCCCCGACTGGCCGACCACGGCCACCCGCCTGGTCGACTGGATGCAGCGGGTTACGACCGATCCGGCGGGCTCGCCTGCGGTATTGGCTCCCAACCCCCGCCACGATCCGTAGCCGAGGGCGCCGACCCGGTCGGACTGCGGTTGCTTGCGTTCGGGGCGGCAGCGGCGAGAATAACGGCCTTTCCGCGACCGAGGGTTTCCGATGGCGTTCGATGTCACCATTCAGCCCAGTGGCCATGTATTCGAGGTCGAAGACGACGAGACCGTCCTCGAGGCCGGCCTGCGCCAGGGCTTCGCCTTTCCCTACGGCTGCCGCAATGGCGCCTGTGGCTCCTGCAAGGGGCGGGTGCTGCAGGGCGAGGTTGATCACGGGCCGAACAAGCCACCAGGCATCAGCGAGGCGGAACTGGCCGACGGCATGGCCTTGTTCTGCCAGGCGGTCCCGGTGGACGACCTCGAGATCGAGGTGAAAGAGATCGGCGCAGCCAGGGACATCGTGGTCAAGACCCTGCCGTGTCGCGTGGCGGCCCTGAACCGCCTGGCCGACGACGTGATGGAGCTGCGTCTGCAGCTCCCGGCCGCCGAGCGCCTCCAGTTCCTCGCAGGGCAGTACCTGGACATCCTGCTCAAGGGGGGTGAGCGCCGCAGCTACTCCCTGGCCAACGCCCCGCACGACGATGCCCAGCTGTCCCTGCATGTCCGGCACATGCCGGGCGGGCGTTTCTCCACCATGGTGTTCGAGGAGCTCAAGCCCAAGGCGCTGCTGCGTATCGAGGGGCCGCTGGGCAGCTTTTTCGTCGACGAGGAATCCCCGCGCCCGCGCCTGTTCGTTGGCGGGGGCACCGGTTTTGGTCCGTTGAAAGGCATGCTGGACCATCTGGCCGCCGAGGGACTGGATCGACCGTACCACCTGTTCTGGGGCGCCCGCGGCGCCGATGGCATCTATGCCCCGGACTGGCTGCAGCAGATGACCGCCGAGCACGCCGGACAGTTCCGTTTCACGCCGGTGCTGTCGGATACGCCGGCCGAGACCGCCGCCGGCTTTGCGGCCGTCAGCGGCTGGCCTCACGATGCGGTGCTGTCGGAGTACCCGGACCTGTCCGGCTTTGATGTCTACATGGCCGGGCCACCGGCGATGATCCACGCCGCGCGCGAGGTCTTCCAGGCGGCCGGTCTGCCGCCGGAGCAGCTGTACTACGACAGCTTCGAACCGGCCACCCCGGCCGAGTAACAGCGCCGGTGCCCGCGTTGCTTATTCACCACGAAGGGCGCGAAGACACGAAGAAAGGCAAGGTCACAATCATTTGAACCACAGAGGACACCGAGGTCACGGAGAAAACCGGGAATGGCGTCATAAGGACGTAGGATGCAGATGAGCGCAGCGAATCGCATCAGTTCCTCTGCGAGCCGCTGATCCCGACCTCGATGCCTGGCTCGGTCTGTTCACCGACGAGTTGGTGCCCCGCACGGGGACGACGCGCCAACTCTGTGGTGTAACCGCCTTTCTTCCTGTATTCGTGCCCTTTGTGGTAGAAAAACCTAGGCCCCATTCGCGCGCAGGCGTTCCCCCAGGCGGTGGACCGCCGCCAGCATGGCGGCATCGGTGGGATCCTCGGCGGTCTCCACTGCAGCCTTGAAGCCCAGCTCCTGCGCGATCTCCGCGATGCGTTCGCTGCCGACCACCAGCGGGGTCTTGCGCAGCCACATGCGCCCCAGCTTGCCGACCATCTCGTACAGGTTGCGCAGCCCCTCGCCACTGGTGATGGTGATCACGCCGATCTGCCCGCGCGAGAAGGCGTACATCAGCTCGCCGGTATCGCCCTCGGGGCGCCCGCGGCGGTAGGCCTCGGCAAAGGTCACCTCGGCGCCGCGGGCCTTCAAGGTGTCGCCCAGCAATTCGCGGCCGCCATCGCCGCGGAAGATCACCACGCGCTTGCCGGCCACGTCCTGCATCGCCTCCTGCGCCAGCAGGGCCTCGCTGTCGAAGCGTCGCGGCGGCAGGATGTCCGCCGGGCGCCCGAAGCCCTTCAGTTCCTGTGCCGTGCGGTTGCCGATCGCCGCGATCTTTGTGGTGGCGGGCCATGAATGTTCCGCCAGGGCCAGATTGAGCACGCGCTGGACGGCGTTCGGGCTGATGAACACGGCGATATCGAAGTCCGCCAGCCGGTCCAGGACCTCGCGCAGGTTGGTGGGATCACTGGGGGCCAGGATCTCCAGCACGGGAAAGCGGATCACGCTCGCGCCCTCGGCCGTCAAGGCGGTACAGAACGGCTCTGCCTGGGCGGCCGGCCGGGTGACCAGGATGCCAAGGCCGGCCAGCGGGCCGTGGGCCTCGTCGACCACCGTGTTGTCGTCTGCGGATGCGGTCATGCGTCTACCCCTTCGTGTCCTGGCCGTGTTCGCGATGGGCGGCCGCGAGCAGTTCGCCTGCCCCGAGTTCCAGCAGCATGTCCGCCAGGCGGATCCCGAGGGCCTGGGCGTCGCTGCGCGGCCCCTCGACCTGGCGGCGCAACAGGCGACTGCCATCCACCGCGCCGACCAGGCCGTCCAGGTGCAGCTGATCCCCGACCAGCGTCGCATGGGCTGCCAGTGGGACCTGACAGCCGCCTTCCAGGCGACGGTTGAAGGCCCGCTCGGCGCGCACGCGGTCGGCGGTATCCGCATCGTTCAATGGTGCGATCAGCGCGCCGATGGCGGTATCGCCGGCGCGACACTCGATGGCGATGGCACCCTGACCAACCGCCGGCAGGCTGACGTCCGGCTCCAGGCAGCTGCGAATCCGCTCATGGAACCCGAGGCGCTTGAGCCCGGCTGCGGCGAGCAGGATGGCGTCGTATTCGCCGGCATCCAGCTTGCCCAGGCGGGTATTCACGTTGCCGCGCAGGTCACGGACCTCCAGGTCCGGTCGCCGCGCGCGCAGCTGGCACTGCCGGCGCAGGCTAGAGGAGCCAACCCGGGCCCCCTGCGGCAGCTCGTCGACATGTGCGTACTGGTTGGACACGAACGCATCCAGCGGGTCCTCGCGGTCGAGGATCACCGGCAGTTCGAGCTGCTCGGGCAGCTCCATCGGCACGTCCTTCACCGAGTGCACCGCGATGTCGGCGCGGTCCTCCAGCAGCGCGATCTCCAGCTCCTTCACGAACAGGCCCTTGCCGCCGATCCGCGCCAGCGGGGAGTCCAGGACACGGTCGCCCTGGGTGGTCATGCCCACCAGTTCAACCGGGCGTTCCGGCTCACGGGCGCGCAGACGGGCGGCGACGTGTTCGGCCTGCCACATGGCAAGCGGGCTCTTTCGGGTGGCGATGCGTACAGGCTTCATGGATTGTCCGGGCGAGCCACGGCGCGAGCGGCCGGGCGTTCAAACGGACTAGTATAACGGCGAATGCTTCGCGCCCCGAATCCCGCAGGGGTGTGCGGCCCTCTCAGGTCCCGTTGCGCAGGTAATCGCGCACTCGTGGCAGCTGGCGGCGGCTGATGGGGATGGGGTCCAGGTCGTCGTGGAACAGCAGGCGGTGGTCGGTCTGGCCGAGGCTTTCGACGCCCTTGACCGAGGCCTTCACCGCCAGGCAGCCGCGGTGGACCCGCAACAGGGCGGGGCCGTACAGGCCCTCCAGTTCGCGCAGGCGGGTGTCGACGAAGCCGGCCAGGCGTGCCGAGCGCGCCATGACGTAACCGCCCTCCGCGATGAAGATGTCCACCTGTTCCAGCGGTACGCGTTCCTCGCGCCGGCCGACGGTGATGTGGACCTCGTTCGGGAAGGTCTCGGGCCGGTCCTGTTTTTGCTGCACCGCACGCTGCAACGCCTGTTCCAGCCGTTCGCGGCGCACCGGCTTCAGCACGTAGTCGCGCACCCCGGCCTCGAACGCCTCCAGCGGAAAGCGGTCGTGTGCGGTGACCAGGATCACCGTCAGCGCGGGATCTTCCGCATGCAGACGCCGCGCGAGTTCCAGCCCGGTTTCCCCGGGCATGTTGATATCCAGCAGCAGGGCATCCGGCGCGTGGTCCTGCAATTGCATCTCGACCTCGCCGGCATGCGCAGCTTGCGCCACCACCCGATGCCCCAACTCCTGGGCGAGCGCGGTCAGGCGTTGACGGGCAATCGGTTCGTCGTCGGCAATCAATAACTCCAGTCGAGCGTTGTTCATGTGGTTTCCCCCCGGTTCGCGAGCGGCAAACGGATCCGGACCTCGAACCGCTCGACCTCGGCCTCGGCCTCGAAGTGTACCTGCCCGCCGAAGGCGTGCTGCAGCCGCAGGCGTACCGCATCGGTGGCGGTGCCGGTCCCCTCGCCGCGTGCGTGTGGATCCACGGTGTTGCCGATGGTCACCGTGACCCGTCCGGAATCCATGCGGCAGCGCACCCATATGCGCCCTGCGCCGCGTGCGGGTGCGATCCCGTGCTGGATCGCGTTCTCCGCCAGCGGTTGCAGGATCAGCGTGGGCACATCGAGATCCAGGCCCGGGTGGTCGGGGCAGTCCCAGTCGAGGACCAGGCGTTCGCCGAAACGGGTCTGTTCGATCTCGAGGAACGCGCGGACCAGGTCCAGCTCCTCACGCAGCGAGTGGCGGTCGCCGGTGGCGAATGTGGCGCGGAACAGATCCGCCAGATCCAGGGTGACCTGTTCCGCACGCGCAGGATCACTGCGACACAGCCCGGCGATGGTGTTCATGCTGTTGTAGAGAAAATGCGGGCGCAGGCGGGCGCGCATGGCCTGCTCCCGGGCCGCTGCCACGGCCCGGGTTTCGCGTTGCCAGGCCGCCTGCAGGTACAGGTAGTGCATGGCCATCAGGCTGAGGATGGTGGCGACACCGATCACCGGCCAGCGCAGCGCCGGGTCGGCCAGCACCAGTTCCTCCGCGAGGCGATAGACGATGGCGGTGTTGGCGATGGGAACCAAGGGCGGCAGCACGATCTGGGCGGTCAGCGGCAGTCGCTGCAGCGGTCTCTTGAGCCCGCACAGGATCAACAGGCTGGTCAGTGCCACCCAGAAGATGAACAGCGCGTGCAGCGCCAGGGCCGAGAGCCAGTCCTGACCGCCGCCGCGCAACAGGGCCACGGCCAGTGCCAGCAGCACGGCCACCATGAGCACGCGCAGCAATGTCTCCGCGCTGCAGAAATCGGGCAGCGGCGAGAGCCCACTGGTGGTGTCCCTGATGGTTTCCCCCTGGGCCATGCGTAACACTCCCCCCTGTTGCCGTGCACAAACGGGCGCCGGATCGCGCCATGTTCACTCCCCGGCTGTGCCCGTATACTTCCGTGTCTTTCCCCACCCGCTTCAGGATGCACCATGACGCAGGATTCCCCGCACGACAAGCCAGCCGCCACGCCTGCCGCCCCCGGTGAGGCCAAGCTGTGGGGCGGGCGCTTTTCCGAACCGACCGATGCCTTCGTCGAGCGCTTCACCGCGTCGGTGGATTTCGACCGGCGTCTGTACCGCGAAGACATCCAGGGCTCACAGGCGCATGCGCGCATGCTGGCCAAGGTCGGGGTGCTGACGCAGGCCGAGGCGGAGCAGATCCTTGCGGGGCTCGATGCGATCCGCGACGAGATCGCCGCCGGCGAGTTCGACTGGCAGGTCGGGCGCGAGGACGTGCACATGAACATCGAGGCGCGCCTGATCGAACGCATCGGCGATGTCGGCAAGAAACTGCATACCGGGCGTTCGCGCAATGACCAGATTGCGACCGACATCCGCCTGTGGCTGCGCGCGGCCATCGACGATGTCCTGCGCCTGATCCGCGGCTATCAGGATGGCCTGGTGGCCCTGGCCGAGCGTGAGGCGGATACCGTGATGCCCGGCTTTACCCACCTGCAGACCGCGCAGCCGGTCACCTTCGGCCATCACATGCTGGCCTGGTACGAGATGCTGGAGCGCGATGCCGAGCGTCTGCGGGATACGCGGCGCCGGGTGAACATCCTGCCGCTGGGCGCCGCCGCGCTGGCCGGTACGCCGTATCCGCTGGATCGTGAATACACCGCCGAGCTGCTGGGTTTCGACAGTGTCACCCGCAACTCCCTGGACGCGGTCTCCGATCGTGACTTCGCCATCGAATTCACCGCGGCCGCCGCGACCCTGATGATGCACCTGTCGCGTCAGGCCGAGGAGCTGGTGCTGTGGACCAGCGCCCAGTTCGCCTTCATCGAGCTGCCGGATCGCTACTGCACCGGCTCCTCGATCATGCCGCAGAAAAAGAACCCGGACGTACCCGAACTGGTGCGGGGCAAGACCGGTCGGGTCTATGGCCACCTGATGTCGCTGCTGACCCTGATGAAGAGCCAGCCGCTGGCGTACAACAAGGACAATCAGGAAGACAAGGAACCGCTGTTCGACACCGTCGACACCCTGCTGGGCTCGCTGCGTGCGTTCGGCGACATGGTGCCGAACCTTGAGGTACGGCGGGAGAATACGCTGGCGGCGACGCGCAAGGGCTTCGCCACGGCGACCGATCTGGCCGACTACCTGGTCGGGCGCGGTGTGGCCTTTCGCGATGCCCACGAGGTCGTCGGGCGAGCGGTGCGTATTGCGCAGGAGCGCGGGGTGGATCTGGCGGAGCTGCCGCTGGCGGACCTGCAGGCGATCAGCCCGGCGGTGGGTGAGGACGTGTTCACGGTGCTGACGCCCGAGGGCTCGGCCGCCGCGCGTAACCTCACGGGGGGGACCGCCCCGGAACAGGTGCGCCGCCAGGCTGCGGCCGCCCGCGAGCACCTGGCCGCGCTGGCCCGCGCCGACCGCTGAGTTCACCCCGCGCTCCGGTTCCCGGAGTGCGGGGGCGGGGCGCGTCTGTGTGCCGCCTGGCCCGCCTTCAGATCCGGTCCAGCGTGGACTCCAGCACTTCCCAGTGGACGTTGCCGTGGACGACCTCGTAGGCCAGCAGTAGCTGGCCGTGCGCCGAATCGCCCTCGAAGTTCGCCAGGACCCACTGGTTGTTCAGGACGTGGATGCCGTCGCGGCGGAACGCGTATGCGTCGCCTTCCGGCGCCTCGTGCGGGATCAGGCCGGTCTGCTGCATCAGGTCATCGGCGAGACGCTCGTTCGGGCGCACCATGCCGCGACGCTGCAGGTCCTGGAGATGGGCATTGGTCAGGCCCAGTTCCACCGGACGCGGGATCTCGTGGCGGGTGTATTGCTGCAGCTGCATCTGCGCCTGCAGCAGATCGCGGTTGGCCTCCGCGAGGTCCTGTTCGAGCCCATCGCCGCGCGCGATGTAGATCGCCAGGACGACCACGAAAAACAGCATGAAGCCGAGCCAGACCAGGCGTTCGCTGGTCTTCAGGTTCTGCGGCTTGGGGTTGTCTTGTTCGGACACGGGGCTTGCCTCCGGAATGCAGGGTGCCGTTTGCCGTGGGGCATCCGGCCGGAAAATGAACGCGCGACCGCCGTGGGTTCCTGAACCCGGGTCGATGCGACGCGCATGATAACCCCTGACACCGCAACCTGCCGAGAATGCCCCATGTCGGTCCCCGACCCCGTCAACGCCGCCGCCTCCGAGAGCCAACTGGAGTGGATCAACCACTTTGCCTGTCTGCCGGAGGCCTTTCACGAAAGCCCGGCACCCGCCCCGTTTCCGGATGCGACCTGCCTGGCGAGCAGCCCGGCCATGTGCGAGCGTCTGGGCCTGGAGGCCGCGGCCCTTGGCCGCGACCCGTGGCTCGGGGCCTGCACTCACGGTAGCGAGCTGGCGGGGGCCGAGCCGCGGGCCTCGGTGTACGCGGGGCACCAGTTCGGTGTCTTCGTGCCGCAACTGGGCGATGGTCGCGCGAAGCTCCTGGGCGAGGTTCGCACGCCAACGGGCGAGACCTGGGAGTTGCAGGTCAAGGGTGCCGGCCCGACGCGCTTCTCGCGCGGCGCGGACGGTCGTGC
Organism: Thioalkalivibrio sp. AKL6; assembly: GCF_000376905.1. Taxonomy (NCBI): domain Bacteria; kingdom Pseudomonadati; phylum Pseudomonadota; class Gammaproteobacteria; order Chromatiales; family Ectothiorhodospiraceae; genus Thioalkalivibrio; species Thioalkalivibrio sp. AKL6. The sequence continues at coordinate 134,179 of NZ_AQXS01000009.1, forward strand.
GGTCATGCGTTCCTCGGTGCGCGAGTACCTGGTCTCGGAGGCGATGGCCGCGCTGGGCGTGCCGACCACCCGTGCGGTGGCGCTGTTCGGGTCCAGCCTGCCGGTGTACCGCGAGCGCGTCGAGCCGGCGGCCATCGTGCTGCGCGCCGCGCCCAGCTTCCTGCGCTTCGGCCATTTCGAGTACTTCCACTACAACGGCTACAGCGCCCGCCTGCAGGAACTTATCGACTACGCCCTGACGCATGACTACCCGGAACTCCAGGGGGCCGATGATCCCGTCGCCGCGATGCTGGAGGCGGTGATCGCCCGCACCGCGGAGATGGTCGCCGACTGGCAGGCCATCGGGTTCTGTCACGGCGTAATGAACACCGACAACATGAGCCTGGCCGGCCTGACCATCGACTACGGCCCGTTCGCGTTCATGGATGCCTTCGACCCCGGCTACATCTGCAACCACACCGACCAGGGCGGGCGCTATGCCTTCGACCAGCAGCCGCAGATCGCGCAGTGGAACCTGATCCGCCTGGCCGAGACCCTGGTGATCCATTTCGCCGACGCTACCCGCGAGGCGGCGATCGAGCGCGCCAAGGCGCTGCTGCAGGGCTTCCAGTCGCAGTACCGGCAGGCCTGGCTGGCGCGTATGCGGGCGAAGCTCGGGCTGCAGGTGGAGCAGGAGGACGACGAGGCGTTGATCCAGGATCTGCTCGCGCGCATGGCGGCCGAGGGTGTGGATTACACCCGCTTCTTCCGCCAGCTGCCGGATCTGGAGCAGGCGGAGATCCGGGCGCAACTGGAATCGGAACTGGAGGATGGGGCCGCATGGCAGGCCTGGTGGTCGCGCTATCAGGCGCGGCTTGCGGGGGAGGGGCTGCCCCCTGAAGAGCGGCGCACGGCGATGAATGCCGTCAATCCCAAGTACATCCTGCGCAACCATCTGGCCCAGGCCGCGATCGAGCAAGCCGAGGCGGGGGATGCATCCGAGGTGCTGCGTCTGCAGCAGATCCTGGCGCGTCCGTTCGCCGAGCAGCCGGAATACGAGGCCTATGCGGACCTGCCGCCGGATTGGGCGAGCGGGATCCAGCTAAGCTGTTCGTCCTGAGAGGGCGTGCAGGCCGGACCCCGGACTGGAACGTCCGGAGACCGGGGCCAACTTATCCGAGGATGCCGCGCAGGATGTAGAAGTAGACCACCGCCAGGATCGCGCCGGCCGGCAGGGTCACGATCCAGGACAGGAAGATCATGCGCACCAGGCCCAGATTGATCGCGGCAATCCCGCGTGCCAGGCCCACGCCGAGGATCGCGCCGACCAGGGTGTGCGTGGTGGAGATCGGCAGCCCGGTGCCGGAGGCCAGGACCACGGTAGCTGCCGCCGCGGCGGTGGCGGCATAGCCGCGGCTGGGGGTGAGCTGGGTGATCCCGGTGCCCACGGTCGCGATCACCTTGTGGCCGTAGGTGAACAGGCCGAACACGATGCCGACTCCGCCCAGCAGCAGCACCCACATGGGCACGACGGTCTCGGTGCTCACATCGCCGGTCTGGATCACGTCCACGACTGCAGCCAGCGGGCCGACGGCATTGGCGACGTCGTTGGAGCCCAGGGCAAAGGCCATCGCGCACCCGGTCACCACCATCTGGATGCCGAACACCTTCTCGACATTGGCGAAATGGGAGCCTTCCTCGCCCACGCCAGCGGGATCGTCAAAGCGCAGGCGGCGGATCGCCATCATCCCGAGCACGACCACGATGGCGCTGATCAGGATCGCGAAGCCATAGGCCTGCACGGGCGTGAGGTCCAGGCCGACGTGGGTCAGGCCCTTGAACATCGTCACCAGTGCCGTGACAAAGGCCGTGAGGAAGATATAGAGCGGCGCCCAGCGCTTGGCGTTCTTCAGCGGATCGACGGTATCGAGGATCAGGATCTGCACACTGCGGAACAGGGCAAAGGCGATCATCCCGCCAACGAGCGGCGAGACCACCCAGGACATCGCGATGGTGCCGACACGTTCCCAGCGAACCACCTCGAAGCCGAGGCCGACCACGGCAAAGCCGACGATGGCGCCGATGATGGAGTGGGTCGTGGAGACCGGCCAGCCAAAATAGGAGGCGACCATCAGCCAGGTCCCGGCGGCTGCCAGGGCCGCCAGCATCCCGTAAACGAGCAATTCGGGGTTGTCGGCCATCAGGCTGGAGTCGACCATCCCGCTGCGAATGGTCTGGGTGACCTCGCCGCCGGCCAGCCAGGCCCCGGAGAACACGAAGATCGCGGCTACAAACACCGCCTGGCGAATGGTCAGCGCGCGTGAGCCCACCGAGGTGCCCATGGCATTGGCAACGTCGTTGGCGCCGATGCCCCAGGCCATGAACAGGCCGAAGATCACTGCAAGGCCGAGCAACAGGGTGCTGTATTCCATGCCGTCCTCGGTGCCTGTGCCTGGGTGCCGGTGGTTACTTGGCGAGCATCAGCTGCAGGCGGCTGCCTACACGCTGGGCCAGGTCGGCCAGTTCGCCGATGGAGTCGATCACGCGATACATGAACATCACGTTGACCGGCGGTAGTTCGGCCTCCTGCGCGAAGAGGATCTCGCGCACCTCGCGCTGGGCCTCGTCGGACTCGTGCTCGATCTGGTCCAGTTCGGTAAGGATGCCGTTGACGACCTCGACCTCGTGGCCGCGGAAGCCTGCCTCCACCAGTTCGTCCAGCTCGTTGATTGCCCGGCCGGCCTGGTCGACGGCATCCACGCTGCGGTCGAGGAAGCGCTTCAGCGGCTCGCCCATGTTGTCGGGGAATTGCATCTGACGGCCCAGCATCAGCCCGGCGATGTCTTTCGCCATGTTGGCGATGCGGTCCTGGATCAGCAGGGTGTCGAGCACGTCGCGGCGCGACATGGCCAGCATCATGCCCTTGGGCAGGTGCAGGCGCAGGTCCTTCTTCAGGCGGTCCGCCTCGCGTTCCAGCTTCGAAATCTTCTTCTGCTGTACCCGCGCGGTCTCCCAGTCGTCGCGGGCCATGGCCTCCATGAACGGCGGGAGCTCGGCGATGCAGGCGCGCACCTTCTCCATGTGCGCCTGTAGCGGGCGTACCGGGGAACGGCCAAACAGCTCGAAGACGAAGTTCTTGGGGGACATGGCGGCGCGAAGGTTGTCACAAAGCCTTAATCTAACGCAAAACACCGGAGCGCGCGCGGTCTTGTTGGTCCCGCCGACGCGCTCGGTGCGGTACACTCATCCGTCAGAGCTGGGGGTGCCCGCGATCGATGCGAGCTGAGAGAGTCCCCTTGAACCTGAACCAGTTAACGCTGGCGGAGGGAAGCTCGGTGCTCGATCCAGTCCGCGCGCGCTCCGTTCGCAGTCTGTCCGGCCCGTTCCGTTCCCTCTGCTGCCATGCCCGCACCGCAGAGGTCACTGTATGAGCGCCATCCCCGAGTCCTTCGCCCGCAAGACCGCCCAGGTCTCCGCCGACGTCACGCGCCCGTTCCCCAATTCCGAGAAGGTCTTCGTGCAGGGTTCGCGCCCGGATATCCGCGTGCCGTTCCGCCAGGTCGCACAAAGCCCCACGCTGACCGCCGGCACCCCGGAAGAGAACCCGCCGATCCCGGTCTACGACACCTCGGGCCCGTACACGGATCCGGACGCGACCATCGATCTGCACCGGGGCCTGGCGGATCTGCGCGGCGGCTGGATTGACGAGCGCGGCGACACTGAATGGCAGGACGGCCCGAGTTCCGAATACGGCCGCGCCCGCGCCGCCGATCCGGAACTGGCCAGCCTGCGCTTCGAGCACATCCGCCCGCCGCGCCGCGCGCAGGCCGGGGCGAACGTCTCGCAGATGCACTACGCCCGCCAGGGGATTGTCACCCCGGAGATGGAGTTCGTTGCCATCCGCGAGAACAACCGCCTGCAGGAACTGCGCGCGGATCCGCGCTACAAGAAGCTGCTGCGCCAGCATGCTGGCGAGTCGTTCGGGGCGTCGATCCCCGAGGCGATCACGTCCGAGTTCGTGCGTGACGAGATCGCCCGCGGCCGCGCGATCATCCCCGCGAACATCAACCACCCGGAGCTGGAGCCGATGATCATCGGCCGCAACTTCCGCGTGAAGGTGAACACCAACATCGGCAACTCGGCGGTCTCTTCCTCGATCGAGGAAGAGGTCGAGAAGCTGGTGTGGTCCGCGCGCTGGGGCGGCGACACCCTGATGGACCTGTCCACCGGCAAGAACATCCACGAGACCCGCGAGTGGATCCTGCGCAACTCGCCGGTGCCGATCGGCACCGTGCCGATCTACCAGGCGCTGGAGAAGGTCGACGGCAAGCCCGAGGACCTGACCTGGGAGCTGTTCCGCGACACCCTGATCGAGCAGGCCGAACAGGGCGTGGACTACTTCACCATCCACGCCGGCGTACGCCTGCAGTACGTGCCGCTGACCGCCGATCGCGTGACCGGCATCGTCTCGCGCGGTGGATCGATCATGGCCAAGTGGTGCCTCGCGCATCACGAGGAGAACTTCCTCTACACCCGTTTCGACGAGATCTGCGAGATCATGAAGGCGTTCGACGTCTCGTTCTCGCTGGGTGACGGGCTGCGCCCCGGCTGCCTGGCCGACGCCAACGACGCCGCGCAGTTCGGCGAGCTGGAAACCCTGGGCGAGCTGACGCAGAAGGCCTGGGCGCACGACGTGCAGGTGATGATCGAGGGCCCCGGTCACGTACCGCTGCAGAAGGTGAAGGAAAACGTCGACAAGGAGCTGGAAGACTGCTTCGAGGCGCCGTTCTACACCCTCGGCCCGCTGGTCACCGACATCGCCCCGGCCTACGACCACATCACCTCCGGCATCGGCGCGGCCAACATCGGCTGGTACGGCACCGCGATGCTCTGCTACGTGACGCCCAAGGAGCATCTGGGCCTGCCCAACAAGCAGGACGTGCGCGACGGCATCATCACCTACAAGATCGCGGCCCACGCCGCCGATCTCGCCAAGGGCTTCCCCGGCGTGCAGCTGCAGGACAACGCGCTGTCCAAGGCGCGCTTCGAGTTCCGCTGGGAGGACCAGTTCAACCTGGCGCTGGACCCGGAACGCGCGCGCGAATTCCACGACGAGACCCTGCCCAAGGACGCGCACAAGGTCGCCCACTTCTGCTCCATGTGCGGCCCCAACTTCTGCTCCATGAAGATCACCCAGGATGTGCGCGATTACGCGGCGGCCCAGGGCGTCTCCGCAGACGAGGCCCTGAAGAAGGGGATGCAGGAGAAGGCGGTCGAGTTCGTCGAGAAGGGTGCGCGCCTCTACCGCGAGGTGTAGATCGACCGGGAGAGACGCTAGGGAGACGCTGATTAATTCGCACGTCCGCGCTCGATCGATTTTGCCCGCTGACAAGGCGCGGTGAGCGAAGTGTAGCCGAGCTACATAAGCGAGCGCCAACGCGGTCAGCGGGCCCATTGTCGTCAACAACGGGCGGCCGAGCCCTCAAGGGGTTGGCGCCCCATTTTTCCCGATCCTGCGTTGCGGCGCTTGACCGTAGAGTGACTACGGCGCTGCGCACCGCGCCTTGTCTCGGGGAAAATGGGGCGCCAACGCGGACGTGCGAATTAATCAGCGTTTCCCTAGCGCACCTCGATCCGGCTGCGGCCGTTCTTCTTGGCGGCGTACAGGGCCTGGTCGGCACGATTGAAGGTGTCGACCCGGTCCTCGCCGGGGCGGTACTCGGTAACACCGAAGCTGGCGGTCTGCCGCCCCACCGTGTCGAAGTCGAAGGCGGTGATTCGCGCCTGCAGCTCACGGGCAGCGACGAGCGCCTGTTCGCCGCGCGTCTGCGGCAGCAGAACGAAGAACTCCTCGCCCCCGATCCGACCGATGGCATCCACCTTGCGCAGGTTCTGCCGCAGCAGGCCGGCGAACTGGCGAAGCACCCCATCGCCGGAGCTGTGTCCCCAGGTGTCATTCACGGACTTGAAGTGATCGATGTCGATCAGGATGACCGCGAACGGTTCACCGTAGCGCTCGGCCCGTGCGCGTTCCTCATCGAACAGGCGCTCGATATGCGCACGGTTCCACAAGGAGGTCAGTTCGTCGATCCGGGCGGCACGGGCCAGCTGCTGTTGTTGCAGGAAGGTGTGCTTGTGGGCCTTCTCGAGGATGAAGGCGCTCAAGCAGCCGAAGGAGAACGCGGCCAGGGCCCACATCAGGTGCAGCTGCAGCAGATCCGCCTCCAGCGGCTGGCGGAAGGTGGCGGCGATTACCAGCGCGATGATGACGGTTGCGGCAATCACGGCCTGGCGCAGGGCCAGTCCGGAGATCGCAAACGTCCACATGATGCTGAGATAGATCTCGGGGGCGAATATCAGAAACTGCGCCGAACCAACGTTCAGATGCAGGTTGGCCGCGTTCGCTACCACTGGTGCCAGGGTCAGGAGCACCCACATCATCGGCTGCAGGCGCCGCTCGAAACTCATCAGCCCGACCGCCAGCAGCAATCCCGGCACCAGCAGGGCATGGGCCACAAGCCTCGAGGTGTGCAGGTCGGTGGCCACCGATTGCTCGAGGACGGCGTACAGAAAATACAGCAGGGCCGTCAGGAACGCGACGTAGCGGGCCTGCGGGATCCGCACCTGGCGATGCCAGGCCGCGAAAGCCCGCCGAACGTCTGCGTCTTCCCGGTGCAACGGGTTTCCCAGGACCCGCAGGCGCCTGATGATGTCCAAACCCTGACTCCTATAACCGTTCAGGCCGCAGCGTGCGGATCCGGGCGTGTCGCCGCCGCGGTCCCGCCGCGGCCCTGCGAACGGGCCATGCGAAACGTTAATCGAAAGTGGCGCCCGCCGGGACTACTGCATGTGGCCGAAGCCGCCCATCAGGCCGGCGCCGATGCCGAAGATCATGCCCAGGACCATCAGGATCAGGTAGATCAGCAGCAGCACGCCAAAGATGGTGAAGTAGATGCGTAGGCGGCCGAGGGCGTACTTGATCGCTTCCGGATCGGCACTTTCGTAGGCGCGCTGGGAGGCGCCGGCGGCCTGCATCAGGACCACGCCGGCCCAGATCGGGATCCAGGCGATGATGATGCCGATGATCGACAGGGCGGTCAGCACGCCCGAGATGATTAGCATCACCCCGATCAACTGCATCCAGAATTTTCCGCGAACGAGTGGCTCGATCAGTCCACGGAGGTCGGCCCCGTTGGTGGTGTCCTGTTCCATGTTCAGACTCCTTGTCGTGATGGGCGGATGGCCGGAGCATAGCAGGCCCTTTCATGGTGTGACGCATTCGTTGTTTTGGTGCGCGCCGCCCGTGCATACTCGAGCAGGTGACAACCCGAAAAACAGGGCCACGCAAGGCTCGTGAAGCAGGGGGATGTATGAGCGACCAGGGACGACGCAGGGATGCCGGCCGCAGCGGGCCGCAGGGGACAATGCTGTTTCAGGGACAGGCCTTGCCCGAGCAGGAAAGCGCCGCGGACACCGCCAGCGAGGGGGCGCCCCCCGGCGGCCACCCGGTGCTGGTGGGGATCTCCGAGCCCTTCGGCCAGCAGCGCCTGACCTTGAAACCGGGCAAGCGCTCGGTGGGGCGTGAGGCTACCAATGACATCGTACTGCAGGAGGACAGCGTCTCCTCGCAGCATGCCTGGCTGGTCAACGACGGCGGCGAATGCCGGGTGGTCAATCTCTTGTCCACCAACGGCACCTGGGTAAACGACGAAAAGGTGCACGAGGCTGCGCTGAAGGACGGCGACCACGTCCGTTTCGGGCGGGCCGAGTTCGTGTTCCGCCGCCGCGACGACGGTTCCGATGCCCGGCCTGGCCGTGGGCCTCGGTCACGCTGGCGCTGGCTGGGCATCGCGGTTGCGGTCCTGGTACTGGCGGTCGTCGCGCGCATCCTGCTCGAGACGGTTTGAGGCTCAGGGTCGCCGGCGCATGCAGCGGATCGGACGCTACGGGGTCGGCGAGGAGATCGGGCGCGGTGCGATGGCCGTCATCCATCGCGGCTACGACCCGGATATCCGGCGTCCGCTGGCGATCAAGTGCCTGCAACCGGACTACGCCCGCCGCCCCGAGTACCGCCGGCGCTTCCTGGCCGAGGCGCGTGCCGCCGGCACCCTGACCCATCCGGGCATCGTCACCATCTTCGATGTCGGCGAGTCGGATCAGCAGCCGTTCATCGCGATGGAGCTGCTGGACGGCATCACCCTCGCGGAGTTCGCGGAACAGTTCCGGCCGCTGCTGCTGCGCAATGTCCTGAAGATCGCCATCCAGCTGGTGGAGGCCCTGGACTATGCCCACCGGCATGGCGTCGTGCACCGCGACATCAAGCCCGAGAACATCATCGTCACCAGCGCCACGGCGAACATCAAGGTGATGGACTTCGGCATCGCCCGCACCCTCAGGGACCCCGACTGGCGCGCCGACGACGACTGGCTTGCCGAGGACGACGACGGCTATATCGCAGGATCGCCGCACTATATGGCGCCGGAGCAGGTCCGTGGCCGCGATACCGACGCTCGTGCCGATCTCTATTCCGTGGGCGTGGTGCTGTACGAGCTCCTGACGGGGGCCACCCCGTTTCGCGGTCACGATGTCGAGACCCTGCTGACCCGGGTGGTCAAGGATCCGGTCCCCGCACCGCGGGTCATCGTGCGCGACTGTCCGCAGGAACTGATCGAGCTGGTGTTGCGCCTGCTGGCGAAGGAGCCGGACGAGCGCTACCAGTCGGCCGGCGAGCTACTGGTGGACCTCGAGCGTATCGACGAGCAACGCGCCGAGCGCGAAAGGGCAGGTGGCGGGCGTCGGATCATCCCGCTGCGTCTGCGCTGGGCCGCGGTCATGGGGGCACTGGTGGCGGTCACCCTGGTTGTCGGTGGCACGCTGGTACACCAGAAGCAGAATGAGGTGATGACCGACCTGGCGTTTGACTATGGGGCCACGCTGGCGCAGATCATCTCGGTGGAGAGTGCCGAGGACCTGTTGCTGGAGGACACCATCGCGGTCCAGGGCCGCCTGCGCGACATGCAGGCGAACCGGGAGATTGCCCTGCTGAGCGTCGTGGACCACCGCGGCGAGGTGGTGGCCAGCAGCGACCCGGAGGTCCTGGGCCAGCCCTACGAGCCGCCTTCCGAGGACCGCCTGCTTCAGCGTCGCGACGGCCAGGCCGTGTGGTCCATCACCGGGCGGGATGGCGCAGAGCTGTTCATGTTCGAGGCCCCGGTTCGCTACCAGGGTCATCACCTTGGGCAACTCCAGGTCGGGCTGTCCACGGGGTCGCTGCGCGCGGCGAACGAGGCCACCTTCATGGCCTTGCTGATGCTCACGCTGGTCACCCTCCTCGCGGTGCTCCTGGGGGCCTACGTGCTCGCCCGGCGTCTTCAGGCGCCGCTGGACCGCCTGCGCGGGGCGCTGGACCAGATCGGTCAGGGGCGGCTCGATACCCGGATCCGTGCCCGTCGACACGACGACTTCGAGCGGGTCTTCAGTGCCTACAACGCGATGGCCGACTCGCTGGAGGCGCGCATGAAGCGCCGGGTCGCCGGGACGCCCGAGCGCAGCGCTGCAGGGCCGGTTGCTGACGGCGACCGCACCCAGGAGCTCGCATCCGACGAGTTGCCGACCGAAGCCACTTCAAGACGTACCGCTACGGATTAACTCCGGTCGTTCTCGCGATCTAGGGAAACACTGATTAATGTACACGTTCGCGCTCGAGTCGCTTTTGCGTGCGAACAAGGCGCGGCGACTGCCGTGCAGTCACTCTGCACAAGGGAGCCGCAACGCCGTGCGCGCGCAAAAGCGGCCAAGCCCCTGCATTCAATGGCTTGTGGGGTTGGAGCCCCAGGTTCCCCGATCCTGCGTTGCACCACTTGCGGGTAGAACCACTACCCGCTGCACGACGCGCCTTGTCTCGGAAAACCTGGGGCACCAACGCGAACGTGTACATTAATCAGTGTTTCCCTAGGGCATCCAGGCGACGCTGCAGTTCCAGGGCTCGCAGGCGATAGCCGCGCGCCGCCTCGAACCCGGGGTCGATCGCCAGGGCCTCGTCCCACAATGCGATGGCGGTCTCCAGGTCCTGGTTGCGGTAGCGCACGATGGCCTCCGCGTGCAGGGCCTCCTTGCGCTGTTGCTCCAGCTCGTCAAGGTGCTGGCGCGCGGTCGCGTGTTGCGGGTCCTGTTCGAGCACCCGGCCGAAGGCCTCCAGCGCGTTTCCGGTCGCGCCTGCAGAGCGCGCCTCCACGCCCCGCTGGTGCCAGTAGCCGATCGCCGCGTCGCGCGAAAGGGGGTCCAGCCAGCTGGCCCATTCGTTCTGCGCCTCGGGGTGCTCGCGGACCAGCTCCACGACCTCCAGCGCCGCGCCATAACGCCCGGCTGCCAGGTCGGCCTCGATTGCGCGGCGCAAACCGTCCTCGCTGACGCCGGGCGCGGCGTCGGGGTCCAGAGCCATCAGCTGTTCGTCCAGATCGGTCTCGCCACGTTGCAGCCCCGCTACATCCCGTGGGATGCGCAGCCGTTGCCCGACGAGCAGTCGGTCCGGGCGTTCGATGTCGTTGTAGCGTGCGAGGATCACAAAGCGGGTGGCATCGCCGAGGTGCTCACGCGCCAGCCCGCCCAGGCTGTCGCCCGGCTCCACCGTGTGAACGAAATAGGCCTCGCCCAGGGTCGCCTGCGGATCCCCGGAGAGCTGTTCACGCAGGCCGCGGGCGGCGCGGTTGCCCGGATCATCTGCGAGGATCCGGTCCAGTGCCGAGCGTGCCCGGTCCATCTCGCCGCCCTGCAGGAGCTGCACGATCTCGGCGATCTTGAGGCGCTCGTCCTGCTCCTCACGGGCGATCGGGTCGGACGGGGCCTCGTCGGTCGCGACGACCACGTCCTCGGTGGCCTCCGCCTCGGGGTCGAACATGCCCTGTAGCTGCGCACAGCCGGACAGGAACGCTGTCAGTACGACAAGCGAGACGAGGCGAATCAGCGTGATGTGGGCTGGCATCATGGCAAGGACTGGTGCGGCTCGGCGAGTCCGCGAGTATACGGTCGGCATCAGTCCAGCGGCCACAGCAGGATCGCAAGGGCCGCAGCCAGAAGCGCCAGAAGGCCCAGCGTGGGCCCGATGCGCGCCTTCAGGTGCCGGCGCCAGAAACGCCCGCGCGGCGGCCCGCTCCGCCATGCTGCCAGGGCCACGTTGTCACCCTTGGGTCCGCCGCGTCGCGCCGCTTCGACGGCTGCGCTCGCGGTGGCCGTGTCGAGATCCGGGCTGTCCAGCAGTTCCGCGATCTCCATCGGCCCGATCTGTTCCCAGAAGCCATCCGAGCACAACAAGAAGCGCGTGTGACGGGTGACGGGGGCCTCGCCGTAGTCCACCTCGATCGGGTCGACCACGCCGAGGCCTCGCAATAGCCGGTTCTGCTCCGGGTGCGTTGCCATTTGCACCTCGCTTATTACCCCTTCGTCGACCAGCTGCTGGACCCGGGTGTGATCGCGCGTGCGTCGCTGAAGGGTGTCGCCCTCGAAGTGGTACAGCCGGCTGTCGCCGCAATGGGCCCAGCAGGCGGAGGTCGGGGTCACATACAGTGCCACCAGCGTGGTGCCGGGGCGTTGTGACGGATCGGTACCCCCGGCCTCCAGCAAGGCTGCATGGGTCTCGTGGAAGAGAGCGTGGAGCAGGGCACGGGCATCGGCAGCCTGCCCCGCGTAGCGGGTCCACAGGCGTTCGGCGGTCGCGATCGCGGCGTGCGAGGCGCGTGCCCCGCCCTCGTGGCCGCCCATTCCGTCCGCGACCAGCAGCAGGGCGCTCTGCCCGTCCGCGTTTTGTAGCACGGTCACCGCGTCCTGTTGCTCGGCGCGGCCACCCACCTCCCTGGCGTATCCGGTTTCCATGTGCGTGTGGCCCCGCTGATCCCGTGACCATGATGACCGAGTTGATCGGCGCGCGACAGCCCCGGGGGGAGAAGCGCATCGATCCGTGTCTCCCTAGCCGGTGGCGCCGATCCAGAACTGGATAGAGCGGCCGAGGAAGTCGTCCCAGGTCATGTAATGCGAGCCGTCGCAGGAGAAGGTCAGGCTGATCATGCCGTTGAACAGGTTGATCGAGGCGGAACGCAGGTACACGGTTTCGTCGGCATAGCGCAGCGCGCGCAGTGCCTCCAGCACGCGGCCGACGTCCTCCCTCGGGATCAGCGCCTCCGCGGGGTACGGCTCGTGCGGAAACGCCAGGCAGACGTCCGGGTCGCCCAGGGATTCGTGCGTCAGGATGCGGTAGCGGTAGGGGTCCTCGGTGGTCCACAGCGTGGCGCGCGAACTGGAGAAGTGGAACACCCCCTGGAACACGCCGCGCTCGGTGAACAGTTCTTCCAGAATGGCCAGGGCGGTGTCCATGTTCTGGTCCATCAGGCTCTCGGTACGACTCTGCAGGAACAGTGTCCCGCGAATCGACGGATCGCCCTTGATCTGGCGCCACTCGCTGGGCTCCTCGTACAGGTCCTCGGAGAAGTCGGGCAGGTTGCGCAGATCGAAGTCCGCACCGAGAAAGCCCAGCGCATTGCCCTGGTCGTCGCGCACCAGCTGCAATGAGGTCAGGGATGGCCGGCGTCCGAGCAGGCTGATGTAGGCATCCGACAGCAGGAAGCCGTCCGCGGGCACGGCCTCCTTCATGTACGGGCGCTGCGAGCGATCGCGCCCGAAGTGTTCCGGCAGTACGCCAGTGCGCGAGATGTTGTCCGAAAGCTGGACCCCCTCGGTGTTTAGTGCATACACGAAGGTCGCTTCCGGGATCTGGCGGATCGCCTCCTCCAGGATCGAGTCCAGCGCCTCGCGGCGCGGCCAGGCGGCACTCAGCCGGCCGGCGATCTCCGCCAGGGGTTCATGCAGCTTGTCCTCGAGGTAGTCGCGCTGGTGCTCGATCGCCTTTTTCAGTTCCGTCATGGTGCGGTGTCGTCTCCTTTCAGTGCGCTGCGATTATCCCTGATCGGGAATGGCGTTGTCGTGACGGCCCGCGCGGGCCGTTTGTCCCGGCACTTCGGCCTGGCGAACAGGTCCGAGCAGGAACCATGCCGACGACGAGCCCGCCTGTGTCCGATACTGCGAACATGCCCATGACGAAATCTACCGAATCCCTCCGCCCGGCCCGCCCCGGCGATCTCGACGCTATCAATGGGCTGGTGGCCGAGGCGGTCGAGGATTGGCCCTTGCCCGAGCGCGTGCGCCGGCTCGCCCTGCCGGCCTACCGCTATACCGAGGCCGATCTGATGTTCCTCGAGGTGACGGTGCTGGAGCGTGCGGGCGAGGTGGTCGGCGCCGCCGCCTGGGAGACGGCGGAGACCCGCGAGCTGCCGGAGGGTGCCGCCGATGGGCTGTTGCTGCATGGCCTCTACGTGGGGCGAGCCGCCCGCGGGCAGGGTGTGGGCCGGCAACTGGTCGAGGCCTGCCGGAGCGCCGCGCACGAGGCCGGAGTGGCCGGGGTGCTGGTCAAGGCCCAGGCCTCGGCGGCCAGCTTCTTCGCGGCGATGGGTTTCGTCCCGGTACCGGTGCGCGATCGCGACCGTGACTACGAACAGCGCTACTGGTGGGCGGTGGAAGGTTCGCCCGTCGCCGGCTGACGTCAGCGTCGCGCCCGGTGGCGGTACCAGAGGGCACCGAACAGGCCCCCGACAATGGCCAGCATCAGCAGCCCGAGGGGCCAGAGATGCTCGGGTGAACTCAGGAAGTGGAGCAGCGAGAAGGCGTCCCCGTGTCCGTGCCCGGGGTGGGCCAGGACGGGCGTGGTGGCCAATGCTAGAGCGGTTCCCATGAGGGTGCGCAAGTTCATCTCGGGGTCCTCCTGTCGTTCTGACCCACCATAGCGCGACACGCAGGCCGCTTCAGCAAATACGGGGCAGCTGCTCGCCGGCCGGCAGGATGACGCGGCGCTCCACGCCGGTCGCCAGGTGCCGGATGACAGCCGGTTCGCCCGTCTCCGCCCGTCCGATAGCGACGGCCCCGGCTGTCTCCGCGCGGGTCCGGAGAATCCTCAGGGCCTGAGCGGCCGCGTGTTCCGGAACGGCGGCCAGGAAGCGGCCCTCGCAGGCGGAGTGCAGCGGGTCCAGACCAAGGATCTCGCAGGCCCCGCGCACGTCGTTGCGCACGGGGATTGCGGCGTCCTCCAGCACCAGCCGGCAGGCGGAGGCATCGGCCAGCTCCTGCAGGGCGGCGATCGCACCGCCGCGGGTCGGGTCGCGCAGCGCGCGGACTGGCACGCCGGCGGCCAGTAGTGCGGCCACGGCCCCGGCGACCGATGCGCTGTCACTGGGGATCGGCGGGTCCAGGCCCAGGTTTTCGCGGGCGGCGAGGATGGCGACACCATGGCGGCCAAGATCGCCACTGGCGAGCAGTACATCACCGGGCCGGATCGCGCCCGGCGTGATCTGCACGCCTTCGGGCACGACGCCCACCCCGCTGGTGTTGATGTAGACCCCGTCGCCGCGCCCGGCCTCCACCACCTTGGTGTCGCCGGCGACCACCCGCACGCCGCATTCTTCGGCGGCCGCCTGCACCGAGGCGAGGACGCGCCGCAGGTCGTCCAGCGGCAGCCCCTCCTCCAGGATCAGGCCCAGGGTCAGCCACAAGGAGCGCGCCCCGGCCATCGCGAGGTCGTTGATCGTACCGTGCACCGCGAGCCGGCCGATGTCGCCACCCGGGAAGAACAGCGGCCGCACCACGAAGCTGTCCGTCGTCATTGCCAGGCGCCCGCCCGGGGCGTCGAACACGGCGGCATCGGGGGCGGCGAGAGCCGGGATGCCCAGCGCTGGCAGGATCACCTCGTCCAGCAGCTTCGCCTGCATCCGCCCCCCGCCGCCATGCGCGAGGCGTACGACGTCGGTGGTCATGCCCCGCCCCGATAGTGCAGGTAGGCCGCGCAGGCCCCCTCGGAGGAGACCATGGGTGCGCCCAGCGGGGTGTCCGGCGTGCAATCGCGGCCGAAGGCGGGGCAGTCGGTGGGGCGGCGCAGCCCGCGCAGCACCTGGCCGGCGATGCAGGGGCCATCCCCGGTCGCCTCGGGTGGGACGAGCCCGAAACGGGCCACGGCGTCGAACCGGGCGTATTCCGGGCGCAGCCCGAGGCCACTGGCGGGCAGGCGTCCCATGCCCCGCCATTCGCGCTCGACCGGCTCGAAGACGCGAGAGACCGCAGCGCGCGCGGCTGCGTTGCCGTGGTCCTGCGCGGCCCGGTCGTAGCGGTTCTCCACCTGGGCCGCGCCGCGTTCCAGTTGCTCCACGCAGGCGTGGATCCCGGCCAGCAGGTCCACCGGCTCGAAGCCGGTCACCACGATCGGGACCCGGAAGCGTTCGGTGATCGCGTGATAGGCGGTCGCCCCCTCCACCGTGCAGACATGGCCGGCGGCCAGGAAGCCCTGGATGCGGTTGTCCGGGTCGGCCAGCAACGCCTCCATCGCCGGCGGTACCAGCGAGTGCGAGACCAGCAGCGACAGGTTGCCCAGGCCCAGGGCCTCGGCCTGCAGCACGGCGATTGCGGCGGCCGGGGCGGTAGTCTCGAAGCCCACCGCCAGCAGCACGACCTCGCGATCCGGGTGTTCGCGCGCCAGCGCCACCGCATCCAGCGGCGAGTAGATTACGC
The DNA here is from genome assembly GCF_000376905.1 of Thioalkalivibrio sp. AKL6. NCBI lineage: Bacteria > Pseudomonadati > Pseudomonadota > Gammaproteobacteria > Chromatiales > Ectothiorhodospiraceae > Thioalkalivibrio > Thioalkalivibrio sp. AKL6. Next base: position 149,758 of record NZ_AQXS01000009.1, read on the forward strand.
GCACCTCGCCCCCGGCCGCGCGCGCCGCGTTCAGGTCGCCCAGCGCCCCGGGCACGCGCAGCATGTCGCCGAAGGTGCACAGCATCACCTCCGGGTGGCGGGTCAGCAGTACCGCCTGGTCCAGGGTCTCGGTCGGGGTCACGCAGACCGGGCAGCCGGGCCCGTGGATCAGCTCGACCGCGTCCGCCAGCAGTTCATCCAGGCCATGGCGCAGGATTGCGTGGGTCTGGCCGCCGCAGACCTCCATCAGCGTCCAGCGCCGGGTGCAGGTGGCGCGGATCGCTTCCACCTGACGCAGGATCAGCGCCGGGTCGCGGTATTCGTCCAGGTGCTTCACGGGCCCTCCGGGGCGGGCGGGTCGTGCGCGGGGATTTCGCGCAGGGCCGCCAGGGTGCGTTCGGCAGCGGCCTCGTCGAGGGTGGCGATCGCGATGCCGGCGTGGACCAGCACGTAGTCGCCGGGCCCGGCCTCGGGGGTGCAGGCCAGCGAGATCACGCGCGTGACGCCACCGAAGGCCACGCGCGCCTGGCGGAACAGCGGGTCGTCGCCGTCCACGCTGTCGATACGACCGGGGATGGCAAGGCACATGGGCTCAGTCTCCGTTCGGGGGCACCGCGGCCCGGCGCCCGATCAGCGCCTGGCCCAGCGCCAGCCCGCCGTCATTGGGCGGGATGCGCTGCGGCCACAGCGGTCGGAAGCCGGCGGCCTGCAGCGCGTCCACGCATTGTTGCAGCAACCACCGATTCTGGAAGCATCCGCCGGTCAGCGCCACGGTTTCCTCGCGCCCGGCCCGGGCGGCCTCCACGGCGAACCCGGCCAGCGCCCCGTGCAGGCGGACGGCCATACGGCTGGCCCCGGCGCCGTCGGCATGGTCGGCCAGCAGGGTCGCGACCAGCGGGCCCCAGTCGGCCTGCCAGGGTGCCGTTGCGGTATCCAGCGCAATGCCGGCGGTGCCGAGTCCGTATCCCGTGACCTCCGCCGCCTGCTGCACGAGCATGGCCGCCTGCCCCTCGAAGCCGGCACCGGTGCGTAGCCCGCCCAGCGCCGCGACCGCGTCGAACAGCCGCCCGACGCTGGACGTCCAGGGGGCGTTGATCCCTCGCTCCAGTGCCGCGAGCAGCGGGTGCCATTCCGCAGCGGTAAACAAGGCCCGCGCGGGGCTCGCCTCCAGCGCGGCCGGATCGCCGTCGAAGTGGGCATGCAGCAGGCCCAGCAGGGCGCGCCGGGGTTCGCGTATCGCGGCCTCGGCCCCGGGCAGGCGGAAGGGCCGCAGATGACTCCGCCGTTGAAAGCCCCCGTCGGCGTCCACTGCCAGGCATTCGCCGCCCCACAGCATGCCGTCCTCGCCGAGTCCCATGCCGTCCCAGACCAGCGCCACGGCCGGTTCGCGTACCCCGTGCTCCGCCAGGCAGGCCGCCGCGTGGGCGTGATGGTGCTGTACGGCGACGACCAGAGGCCCCCAGGCCCCGGCCAGCGGCGTGGAGGCGTAGTCGGGATGCCGGTCGCAGGCGACGCGCGCGATGTCCACGCCACAGAGCTCGCCCAGTGCGCGGGCCTCGCCAGCCAGCCGGTGCAGGGCCGCATCGCTGTCCAGGTCGCCGACGTGGGCGCCGACGACCACCTCGTCCTCCAGGGCCAGGGCCGGGGCGGCCTTCAGGTGGCCCCCCAGTGCGAGGGTGACGGGCCCGGCGTCTGGCAGGGGCACTCGCAGCGGCGCATACCCGCGGCCGAGGCGCAGGCATTGCGGCCGGCCCGCGGCGATCTGGAACACCGAATCGTCCAGTGCCCGCGCGATCGGCCGGTCGTGGTCCAGGATCCCGTCCGCGATCATGCCCAGTCGGGTCACCGCCTCCGCGGTGTCGATACAAAGGGGCTCGCCGCCGCGGTTGCCCGAGGTGCAGACCAGCGGGCCGGCGAAGCCCTCCAGCAGCAGGTGATGCAGTGGCGTCGCCGGCCGCATCAGTCCCAGACGGTTGAACCCCGGCGCCACGCCCTCCGCCAGCGGGGCGCCGGGCCGGCGGTCCACCAGCACGATCGGTGCCTCCGGCGCATCCAGCAGCGTACGTTCGGCGCCGGTGGCGCGCGCCACTTGGTCCAGCCAGTCGCCATCCGGCAGCATGACCGCCAGCGGCTTGTCCGGGCGCTGCTTGCGCGCGCGCAGGCGGGCCACCGCATCCTGGCGGGTCGCGTCCACCAGGAGCTGGAACCCGCCCAGACCCTTCAGCGCCAGGATCTGCCCCTCGCGCAGGGTGTTGACTGCCGCGTGCAGGGCCGCATCGCCGGTGGCGTGTTCGCCTCCGTCCGGGCCGCGCAGCGTTACCTGCGGCCCGCAGTCCGGGCAGGCCATGGCCTCCGCGTGAAAGCGCCGGTCCCCCGGGGCCTCGAATTCCGCCCGGCAGGCCGCGCACAGCGGGAACCCGTCCAGGGTGGTATGCGAGCGGTCCCAGGGCAGGGCCGTCGCTATACTCCAGCGCGGCCCGCAGGCCGTGCAGGCGGTAAACGGATAGCGGTGGCGGCGCGCCGCCGGATCCCGGATCTCGGCGAGGCAGTCGGGGCAGGGCGCGCGGTCCGGCGCCAGGGCTGGCGCGCCACCTTGCCCGGGGCCCTGAACCACGCGGAAGGTGGCATCGCCGACGGGGAGAGAAGCCGTGACGGTGATCGCATCGACCCGCGCGGCCGGTGGGGCCTCCTGCTCCAGGGCAGTCCGCAGCGCGACCAGCGCCGCCTCCTGTCCTTCGGCCTCGACCACCACGCCGGACGGCGTGTTGCCCGCCGAGCCGGTGATGCCGAGCAGCCGGGCCCGCTCCGCGACAAACGGCCGGAAGCCAACGCCCTGAACCCGGCCGGTGACCACCAGGCGCCAGCGCGCGGGCGATGGGGCGTGTGTCGCGGCGGTGCTCACGCCACGTCCACGCTCCGCAGTACGATCTGCTGGGCCTCGGGGTCAGCCTCGTCGTCCGAGGTCTCCACCTCCAGCTCGGCCCCCTCGGCGACGGTGCCGCGGGTGCCGTCCTCGAAGTGCTCGCGAAAGTGCTCCGGCGTGATGTGCGACAACGCCCCCAGCCACACCCGTACACGGGTGACCCGCTCGGCGTCGTTGTCGGCCGCCACCTGCTCGATCTTGCGCATCAGGTCGGCCATCAGCGAAAACTCGTGCATCCGTATCTCCCTATCCGAAAAAGCAGGCGTATTCGTCTTTTTCCACCACGCTCAGCACATCCTCCAGCGAGGCGAGTTCCGGGTGTGGGTCGTAGCCATGCCACTTCAGGTCTGCCCGTTGCCAGTAGAGTTTCCACCGGCCCGATTTGCGCACGAACGTGGCCTTGAACACCGGGTTCTCCACGATCCTGGAGGCGTCATCCAGCAGCGGGCGCACCTCGTACAGCACCACGCTCTGGCCTTCGAGACGCCAGACAAGGTCCAGACGGTCTCGAACATGGGCGGGTGGTCGGCGCCTTTCCATGAACCCACCCATCACTTTTTCAATCCGCTTGCGCTCGAATTCGCTCAGGGCCATACGTATCCGCTCTCCGTTGCTGCCGGGGTCAATCGTTGGCTAGCCGGGGTCGGCAAAGTGACGATCCCGATAGTTTAGAGTGTGTGCCACGAGACAGCGCTGAAGCGATCCTGCGGGCAAGGCTGCCCGTGTCCGGCCAAGCCTCCGTAAAGCGCGACCCCTTCCACCGGCCGACCCCCTCGGGAGACCTCATGCAGATTCACCTCGACACCCCGGACCTGATGACCCGCGTGCGGCTGGAGTCGCGTTGGCGTTCGGCCGGCGCATCGGTTACCAGCAGTCAGGCGCCGGAGCAGCCCGACCTGGTGGTGGTCGACCTCGGCAGCCGTGGCGTGGAAGCGGTGTCGACCTGGCGCGAGCGCTACCCAGACGCGAAGATTCTCGCCTTTGGCCCGCACGTGGAAGGGGCGATGCTCAAGGCCGCGCGCCAGGCGGGCGCCGACGAGGTCGTGGTCCGTGGCAAGGTGGCCGACCGGGTCGCAGCCAAGCTGGGGGGTGATCGCGCCTGAAGGTGCTCGGGCCCCCGCAATCCGGGGCCCGCGTTCACGCCGTGGTCGCGCGACGAGAGGCCGACAGGGCGCGCAGGCGGCGGCGCTGCATCTTGAGGCGATACTCCAGCTCCTTGAACTGGGTGTGCAGTTCCGTGCGCACCCAGCGATCGTTCATGGCCTCGCGCCCGGCCCGCATCTTGCGCGCCTGCACCGCCTGCCACTGGTTCACGGTATCGCGGAAACGCTGATACTCCCGTTCAACGGTCGCCCGCCAGGAGTCGTGCGCCGGCCCGGCCTGGTCGGCATTGAGCAGCCGGCGAAATTCGGTGTGCAGCCGTGCGCGCATGATCTTGAAGCGCGGTGTCCAGCGGCGGTCATACACCAGTCCGGTCCAGGCAAAAAGGTTGATCAGCCACTTCGAGGGGTCGTACTGCCACCAGCGCACCCCGTTGCGGTAGTCCGCCTGAAAGGCGTGGTGGAAGTTGTGGTACCCCTCGCCCCAGGTGAGCAGGGCGACCAGTCCGTTGTCCACGGCGGTGTTCTCGTCACTGTAGGGACGACGGCCCCACCAATGCGCCAGGGAGTTGATGAAGAACGTGAAGTGGTGGCTGAGCACCATGCGCAGAATGCCGGCCAGCAGCAGCATGCCGATCACATCCCCGAATGCCAGCCCCAGCAGCAGAGGCAGGCCCAGGTTCAGTCCCCAGGCCAGGGTCCAGTAATGCCGATGCTGCCACATTACCACCGGGTCCTTCGCCAGGTCCTTCACCCGTGAATAGTCGGGCTCGCTGGTGGGCCAGTTGCGCAGCATCCAGCCCATGTGGGCATGCCAGAAACCGCGCTTGATGGAATGCGGGTCGCGTTCCACATCATCCACGTAGCGATGATGCACGCGATGCCGCGCGCCCCAGTTGTAGATGCTGTTCTGCAGCGCCAGGGCACCGCTCAGCGCCAGCAGAACGCGCAATGGCCCCCGCGCCTTGAAGGTGCGGTGCGCCCAGAGCCGGTGATAACCCACCGTGATGCCCAGGCCGCTTAGCACCAGGAACAGGCCAAAAAACAGCCAGGCCGCGCCGCTGAAGCCCTGGGTGAGCCACCACCATGGCACCAGCGTGACCGCGGCCAGGTTGGTCAGTGCAAAGAAAACTGCCGGCGTCCAGGCAATCGGGGGGGCACGTTCGGACATGGTGGAGACCTGCAGGCGACCGGGGCGAGCGAAGATGCTCACCTATTCATAGCAGATGAGACCGCGACCGGCGAGTAAAAGTGCCCTCGTTCCGGACGGTCGGGCCCAGAGCGTTGCCGGATGATGGTAATTCCTTTGGAGGCGCCCCTTCGCGCCGGGCGTGGCGGGCCACTTCGCGTTCTACTTCCTGAGTATCGCGAACGCTAGCGTGGCCGTGGCGGCCACACTGAGGTACACCGCTGCGGTGTTCGTCTACTCGTCTCCTTCGCGCCCTGAAGCTGGAAAGCCCCGACATGCTCAAGCTGGTGGCGATCGCGCTGATAATGGTCGCGATCGTGATGCTGACCCAGATCTATGACACTGGCGCGAGCGGCGTGATCCTTATTGGCGCCGGTGAGGGCCTGCTGGCGGGTATGTCCTGCGCCATCTTCATCTTCGGCTTCTCAAGTACGCCGGTTCGCACGGAAGCCCGCAGGCTGTCCATGACCCCGAAGCCGCGACCGATGGACCGGCCAGCCGCGCAGGTTCTCGGCGTCAGGCCAGGTCTTTGTCGCCTTCGATAGATCGCGGCCAATAGCTCGATTTGACGCCCCACCCGGCCCCCTTCCTGCACTGCGAAGTCGGTGACGGAATGCACCATCATGGGGCGATCGGGATTGTCTTCTCGGCACCCGCATGCCTAAATGCGTCCGAATCAGACCATCAGGATGCGATCCATGAACGGAAGCCTCGACGAGAAGCTCGAACCCATTTATCAGGAAGTCCTGCACCGGAACGCCGGGGAGACGGAATTCCATCAGTCTGTCCATGGCGTGCTGGAGACGCTGGGACCGGTGCTGGTGAAGTACCCGGAGCTCGCCGAGCTCAAGATCATCCAGCGCATCTGCGAGCCCGAGCGTCAGATCATCTTTCGCGTCCCCTGGCAGGACGACAAGGGCGAGCTGCACATCAACCGCGCCTTCCGCGTCCAGTTCAACAGTGCGCTCGGCCCGTACAAGGGCGGCATGCGGTTCCACCCGTCGGTGTACCTGGGCATCATCAAGTTCCTCGGCTTCTCGCAGGTGTTCAAGAATGCCCTCACCGGCCTGCCGATCGGCGGCGGCAAGGGCGGCAGCGACTTTGACCCGAAGGGGCGCTCCGATTCCGAAATCATGCGCTTCTGCCAGAGCCTGATGACCGAGATGTACCGCCACATCGGCGAGTACACCGATGTGCCCGCGGGCGACATTGGCGTGGGCCAGCGCGAGGTCGGCTACCTGTTTGGCCAGTACAAGCGCCTGACCAACCGCTTCGAGGCCGGCGTGTTCACCGGCAAGGGTCTCGACTGGGGCGGCAGCCGTGCACGCACCGAGGCCACCGGCTACGGGGCGATCTTCTTCACCCAGGAGATGCTGAAGGCGCGCAACGACTCGCTGGAGGGCAAGCGCGTGGTGGTCTCCGGGGCCGGCAACGTGGCGATCCATGCTACCGAGAAGGCCCAGCAACTGGGGGCCCGGGTCATCGCCTGTTCCGACTCCCGCGGGGTCATCCTTGACGAGGACGGGCTCGACCTGGAACTGGTGCGCCAGATCAAGGAACGCGAGCGCGGTCCGATCAGTGCCTATGCGGAGCGCAAGAACGGGGCGAAGTACAGCGAAAACGGCAGTATCTGGGAGATCCCCTGTGATGTGGCCCTGCCGTGTGCCACCCAGAACGAGCTCACGGGAAAGGGCGCGAAAGCCCTGCTCGAAAACGGCTGTATCGCGGTCGCCGAGGGCGCCAATATGCCGGTCACCCCGGAGGGCATCCAGACCTTCCGCGAGGCCGGGATCGCCTTTGGCCCCGGGAAGGCCGCGAATGCCGGCGGCGTGGCCACCAGCGCGCTGGAGATGCAGCAGAACGCGAGCCGGGACTCCTGGACCTTCGAATACACCGAGGCGCGGCTGCAGGAGATCATGGCCAACATCCACCGCACCTGCCACGAAACCGCCGAGGAATACGGCTCGCCCGGTAACTACACCGTTGGCGCCAACATCGCCGGCTTCGTGAAGGTCGCCCGTGCCATGGAGGCGATGGGCCACATCTGAGCTTGCCCGCGCCGGGTTCCCCGGGTCTCCACTCCGAGGCTGGAGCGATCGAGCCACGGCCCGTGCCACCGGGTGCCGATCTGCGTCGTCGGCCGTGCTGATGTCCACTGGGGTGGGGGTGGCGCAGGCATGCTGGTGGGAGTGCGCAAGGGATCCATGTTTCCCCAGGCCTTTTGCTCGCGGGCCCGGGGAGAGGCAAAAGGCAAGGTGTGACCGTGGATCCTGTAGCAAGAAAGGCCCGAAAATCAACGTCAATGGGTGCTGTCGGCATCCCGTTAACATTAAAGCCGTTTGTTGCTCACCGAGCCGGATGGGTGAACAACACGGGTGACTCTCTCCCGTAACGCCTGCGGGGCTGCGAAAGGGGGGGCGTATTCTGGCGTTGGGCTGAATCGATTCAGGGAGTGCGGCGAGATCCGGATACCGCCTCGGCGAGATCGCCCGTGATTCGGGTGACGACCCGGGCAAGGCTGTCGCGGATCTCGCGCGAGAGATCGGCGCCGTCTTCGAGGCACGCGGGTTCGATGCCGTGGACGATGAGGGTCGCCGGGAGTTCGCCGAGGGAGCGGGCGAGTTCGACGGCCTCGGCGAGGCCGATGCCGTGGGAGGAGTAGCGGGCGCCGCGCGGCAGGGGTTCGCGGGCGTCGAGTCGGTGGAGGGTGCCGGGAGAGGCGCCGGTGACGATGGCGTCGACCAGTATTACGGGGTCGTGGCCCTGCCATAGCTCCATGAGCTCGGCGGGCTCGCCGCTGCAGGTGGCGGTTGTGAGGCCCGGCGTGCCGGCCAGTGCAGCGACCACGGCGTGGCCGATGCCGTCGTCGCCGCGCCAGGGGTTGCCGATGCCGATGACCAGCGGGCCCTTGCCCGTTGCGCTTGCGGCGCGGTCCGAGGCCTCTTTGCGTTGCTCAGGTGCGTCAGATGCAGTCCTAGATGGAGGTTTCGTGGCATCGACAATGGCTGCTCGGCGTTCGGTATCCATGACCGATTCAAACCCGCCTGTTCCGTAGGCATCGAGCAGCTTGCGCTCTTCCGGACTCAGTTCTGGCCTTGGCATGCGTTCGTTCCGAGACTCGCGCCTTGCTTGCAGGCGCCGCTCACTGGCGGTCGACGGTGAGGTCGAGGAAGTGGGTGGCGCAGGAGATGCAGGGGTCGTAGTTGCGGATGGCGACCTCGCAGTGGTGGCGCAGTTCGTCGTCCGGCAGGTCGAGGTGGGTCTGCACCAGTTCGCGCAGGTCGGCCTCGATGGTGGGCTGGTTGACGGAGGTGGGCGGGACGATCTTTGCATCGCTGATCAGACCCGCGTCGTCGATGCTGTAGCGGTGGTAGCAGATGCCGCGCGGGGCCTCGGTGGCGCCGAAGCCGGTGCCGGCGCGCGGGGTGACCGGCACCGCGGGCTCGGCCGGCGCGGCCCGGTAGCCGTCGACCAGGCGCAGGGCCTCCTCGAAGGCGAGCACGATCTCGATCATGCGCACCTGGATGCTGCGGAACGGGTTGCGGCAGGCCGCGCCCAGTCCGGCGCGTTCGGCCAGCTCGGCGGCGCGCGGGGTGAGGCGTTCGCGGTTCAGGGCGAAGCGCGCCAGAGGGCCCATGAACACCGGCTCGCCGGAGTCCGAGCGGTGGCTGTGCAGGGCGTTGGAGTGGGCGACGTGTTCCTCGGTGAAGATGTCGTCGTAGTCGCGGATGGCCGCGTCCAGGCCGCTGCTGGAGCCGAGGCGCCCGTGGGTGATCGGGTATTCGTCCGGGTGGACGAGCGACACGAACTCGTAGTTGCGTTCGAGGTTCGGGTAGTCGAGGGTGGCGAGGAACTCGGCCACCTCGCAGGACGCCTCCAGGCCCCAGGCCAGGTCCTCGCGCAGGCCGGCGACCGCGTCCGGTGACGGCGCGCGGTAGAAGCCGCCGACGCGCAGGTTCACCGGGTGGATCTCGCGCCCGCCCAGCAGGCGCAGGATGGCGTTGCCGATCTTCTTGATGCGCAGGCCGTTGCGCACCATGTCCGGGTGGTCCTTCGCGGCGGTGACCGCGTCGGGATAGCCGAGGAAGTCCGGCAGGTGGAGCATGAACACGTGCAGGGCATGGCTCTCGATCCACTCGCCGCAGTAGGCCAGCCGCCGCAGGTCCTGCAGCACGCCGTCCACGGTGATGCCACAGATGTCCTCCATCGCCAGCGAGGCGCCCATCTGGTAGGCGATCGGGCAGATGCCGCAGATGCGCGCGGTGATGTCCGGGGCCTCGCGGAAGTCGCGCCCGCGCAGGAAACCCTCGAAGAAGCGCGGCGCCTCGAAGATCGACAGCTTCACCTCCTCCACGCGGTCGCCCTCGGTGCGCACGTACATCGCGCCTTCGCCCTCCACGCGGGCGAGGTAGTCGACTTCGATGGTGCGGGTCTCGCTCATGGCCGGTTTCCTGATTCTTCGGGCGGTGCCGCGCCGCTCTCCTGACGTTCGCTCTCCTCGCGGAAGGCGTCGGCGCCGGCGTTGAAGGTGCGGTAGAAGCGCACGCGCGTGGCGCGGTCCATCCCCAGGGTCTCCAGCTGGCCGGACAGGCCCGGCGCGTTGGGCGTCTCCTTGGGCCCGAAGCAGCCATAGCAGCCGCGGTTGCAACCAGGGCACAACGCGCCGCAGCCGGCGTGGGTGACCGGGCCGAGGCAGGGCGTGCCGTGGGCGACCATCACGCAGATATGCCCCGCCCGCTTGCACTCCTCGCAGACGCTGGCGCTGGAGACCTGCGGGCGCCGGCCGTAGAGGAAGGCGCTGATGACCTCCAGCAGCTGGTACTTGTCGATCGGGCAGCCGCGCAGCTCGAAGTCCACCGGCACGTGCTGGCTGATGGCATCCGAGGTGGCCAGGGTCTTGATGTATTCCGGGTGGGCGTAGACCTGGCGGGTGAATGCCTCGACATCCGCGAAGTTGCGCAGGGCCTGGATGCCGCCGGTGGTGGCGCAGGCGCCGATGGTCACGAGGAACTTCGAGGCGCGGCGGATCTCGCGGATCTCCTCCGCCGCCTGCGGCGTGGTGATCGAGCCCTCCACCAGCGTCAGGTCCCACGGCCCGTCGATGCGGGTGCGCGTGGCCTCGGGGAAGTGGGCGATCTGGATCCGGTCGGTGACCGCCAGAAGCTCGTCCTCGCAGTCCAGCAGGCTGAGCTGGCAGCCGTCGCAGGAGGCGAACTTGAACACCGCCAGGGTGGGCTTTTCCCGACTCATAGCTCGCGTACCCGGAAGGCCGGTTCCATCACCGGGTAGGGGAACACGGGGCCGTCGCGGCAGACGAACTGCGACCCGATCTGGCAGTGACCGCAAAAGCCCACCGCGCAGCGCATGTTGCGCTCCATCGAGACAAAGATATCCTCCGGCTTCAGGCCGCGGCGCTCCAGCGCGGACGCAGTGAAACGCATCATCACCTCCGGGCCGCAGGTCATCGCCAGGGTGTTGCGCCGGTCGAAACCGCCGCGATCGACCAACTGGGTGACCACGCCGACATCGCCGCGCCAGGCGGCGGTCCCGCGATCCACGGTGATGCGCAGATCCACATCATCGCGCGCCGCCCAGGCGTCCAGCTCGTCGCGGAAGATCATGTCGCCGGGCGAACGCGCGCCGTAACAGACCACCATGCGGCCGAACTCCGAACGCCGCTGGAGCGCCGCGTGGATGACCGGGCGCAGCGGGGCCAGGCCGATGCCGCCGGCGACCAGCACCAGATCGCGCCCGCGCGCCTGTTCCAGCGGCCAGGCCGTGCCGAACGGCCCGCGCAGACCAACCACCGCGCCGGCCTCCAGATCCTGCATCGCGCGGGTCACGCTGCCCACCGCGCGGATGGTGTGCACGATGCCGCCGTCGTCGGTGATCGCGGAGACCGAGATCGGCACCTCGCCCACGCCGAAGAGGTAGAGCATGTTGAACTGCCCGGGTGCCGGCGCGGCGTCGGGCTCCACCCCCGGCTCGGGGTACAGCGTCCAGCTGAACACCTCGTTGCTGGCCACGTCGCGGCGCACCGAGTGGATGCGCCACGGCTCTGGCGCCATCGCCTGATCCGGCAGGGTTGCGACCGCGTCAGTGGCCATGCTCGGACCCTCCGTGGCTGTAGATATCCAGTGCCTGGAGTCGCGCGGCCTGAAGGCGCTGCACGATCAGCGCGGCAAAGTGCTTCATCAACGTGTAGCCGAACGCCGGGTCGGCCTCCATGCGTTCGCGCAGCACGCCGGCATCGAAGCGCAGGGTATGGACGTCGGTCACCGCCCGCGCATCGTAGCTGGCGCGATAAGGCGGCAGTAGCCAGGACCAGCCGAGGATGTCCCCGGGCCCGAGGGTCTGGAACGCCACGCTGCCTTCCCGCAGCGGGCTCTCCAGCGCGACCTGGCCCTCGCGGATCAGCCAGAAGGTCTCGGTCGGCTCGTGGTCGCGCATCAGCCGGGTGCCGGGCGTATAGCTGCACTTCGCCGCGCAGGCCGCCAGCAGGCGCCGGTGCTCCGGCGCCATATCCTCGAAGAAGGGCTCTTTCTCGATGACGGCCAGCAGCTCGTTCATCCCCGGCCCTCCGGGTCGCGGCGCACCGCGGTGACTTCCTCGGTGATGTCGATGCCCACCGGGCACCAGGTGATGCAGCGTCCGCAGCCGACACAGCCCGAGGTGCCGAACTGGTCGTGCCAGGTGGCCAGCTTGTGGGTGATCCACTGGCGATAGCGCGCGGCCACCGACTCGCGGTGCGCGCCGCCGACCAGGTGCGAGTGTTCCTGGTTGAAGCAGGAATCCCAGCGCCGCACGCGTTCGGTGCGCTGGCCTTCCAGATCTGGCACCTCCTCGACCTGCGAGCAGAAGCAGGTGGGGCAGACCAGGGTGCAGTTGGAGCAGGACAGGCAGCGCTCGGCGGTTTCCTCCCAGCGCGGGTGCTCGAAGGCCCGGTTCAGCACCTCGCGGGCGTCCGCCGGCATCTGTCGGCCCATCTTTTCCGGCGCCTCGGCCCAGACGCGTTCGGCGGCAGCCTGCTCGGCGTCCGAGGCCGGGCGCGGCTCCAGCCGGTCGAGCATCGCGCGCCCGGCGTCGGACCCGGCCTCGGCGACCAGGAAATGCTGCGTGGCGTCGATCACCTCGGTGAGCGCCAGATCGAAGCCCTCGCGGGCGCGCGGGCCGGTATCCATGGAGGCGCAGAAGCAGGTGCCTCCCGGCTCGGCGCAGCTGACCGCAACCATGAACAAGTCCTGGCGGCGCGCGGCATAGCCGCGGTCCTGTACCGCCTGGCCGAGGAACACCCGGTCCTGCACCTCGATCGCCGCCAGCTCGCAGGCGCGCATGCCGATGAAGGCATGGCGCGGAGCATCGGAGGTGCCGGGCTCGGTCACGAAGCTGCCGTCCGGCTGACGGGTCAGCCGGAACAGGGTCTCCTCGGGCGGGAACAGGTACTTCTTCCAGGAATGCGGTCCGACCACATAGCCGAACAGCGCGTCGTCGTCGCGTTCGCGCAGGCGGTAGTGCCCGGGGGCCTGCTCGTCGGTCCAGCCCACCGGCAGGTCCTCGAGGCCGCCCACCCGGTCGTAGACGATCGCGCCATCGCGCCGTGTCGGCCCCACGACCTCGTAGCCCTCCCCGGCCAGCAGGCGGATCAGCGTGTCCACGGCTTGCGGTGCGATCACTTCCACAGACGGCTCCTGGGCCTCGGGCGAGCCGCTCGGTACGGCAAGGCCCCACATCCGTCCATAGTGCGGCAAGAGCGTGGCGCGATCCAGCGACATCCCGGGCTGGTAATAACCCGGATACCTGCCACACTCCATGGAGGGCGGTGTGCGGCCCTGGCGACCCGTTGTCCGGGGAAAACGATGCCAGTTATGAATGCGCCGGCGAGGCACAATATCTTCGTGGTCGGTCTGGACGACTTCCATCTGGCACAGCTCCGGACCCTGCCCGGGACGGAGAACTATGTCTTCCATGCATTGTTCACCCGCGAGGAGGTCAAGCCCTGCGCCCGGTTTCCGGTGCGTCGGATCCTGCTCGAGGGTCGCGAGCGGCTGAGCCAGTTTCCCGGCACGGTGGATGCCGTGGTCGGTTTCTGGGACTTTCCGGTCAGCACGATCCTGCCCCTCCTGCGCCAGGCCAGGGACCTGCCGGGGCCGACCCTGGAAAGTGTGCTGAAGTGCGAGCACAAGTACTGGAGCCGGCTTGAACAGGCCCGCGTTGCACGCGAACACATCCCGGCCTTCTGCGCGGTCAATCCGTTTGCCGACGATCCGCTGCGCGCGGTCACCCTGGATTTTCCGTTCTGGATCAAACCGGTGAAATCGGTGCTCTCTTACCTCGGCTTTCGCGTCGGCGATGCGGACGACTTCCGGCGCGCCATGGAGCGGATCCGCAGGGAGATCGACCGCTTCGGCGAGCCCTTCAACCATGTCCTGGGGCACGCGACACTGCCTCCGGAGGTGGCCGGAGTCGATGGCAATCACTGCATTGCCGAGGCGCTGATATCGGAGGGGCGCCAGTGCACCCTGGAGGGGTATGCCTGGCAGGGCGCGGTCCGGATTTACGGTGCTGTTGATTCCCTGCGCGAGGGTGCGGCCGGTTCGTCATTCTCGCGCTACCAGTATCCGTCGACCTTGCCGGATGGCGTGCAGGCGCGCATGGGCGAGATCGCGGACCGCGTGATCCGGCAGGTGGGGTATGACTGTGCCCCGTTCAACATGGAATTCTACTGGGACGAGGCCACGGACCGGATCTGGCTGCTGGAGATCAATACCCGGATCTCCAAGTCCCACGCGCCGCTGTTCCGGTTGGTCGATGGCTGTTACCACCATCAGGTCATGATCGACCTCGGGCTGGGCCGCGAGCCCTCCATGCCGCATCGCCAGGGGGAATTCGGGTGTGCGGCCAAGTTCATGGTTCGCCGATACCAGGACGCACGGGTCGTGCGGATGCCCACGCCGGGGGAGATCACGGCCGTCGAGGCCGAGTTCCCGGGTGTGGTCGTACAGATCGAGGTCGCGGAGGGCATGCTGCTGTCGCAGCTTTGTTATCAGGACAGCTACTCCTACGAGGTCGCGACCCTGTTTGTCGGGGCCGCGGACAACACCGAGCTGGAGCGAACCTATACGCGTGTGATGGAGCGGCTGCCCATGGAGTTCGAACCCGTCGACGAGGCACAGCCATGAAAATCGTCCGCGACTTTCCCTACGCCGTAACGGTCGAGGAATACATCCCGATCCCGCTTGCCGACGGCACGCACCTGGCCGCCCGGTTGTGGCGCCCCGAAGGCGCCGAACAGCAACCCGTCCCCGCGATCCTGGAATACATCCCGTACCGCCGGCGCGATTCCACGCGACTACGCGACGACGCGATCCACCACTACTTTGCCGGTCACGGCTACGCCTGCCTGCGGGTGGACCTGCGCGGATCCGGAGACTCCGAGGGGGTGCTGGAGGACGAGTATCTGCAGCAGGAACTGGATGACGGCGTGGAGATCCTGCGCTGGATGGGCGAACAACCCTGGTGCAACGGCAATGTCGGGATGATCGGCATCTCCTGGGGCGGGTTCAACGGCCTGCAGATCGCGGCGTTGCAACCACCGGAGCTGAAGGCCGTGGTCAGTGTGTGTTCCACCGATGACCGCTACGCCGACGACGTCCATCACATGGGCGGCTGCCTGCTGGGCGACAACCTGTCCTGGGCCTCGACCATGTTTGCCTACAACTCCCTGCCGCCGGATCCGGAGATCGTGGGCGAACGCTGGCGCGAGATGTGGTTCCAGCGCCTGGAGGGCAGCGGGCTGTGGCTGGAGAAGTGGCTGCGCCACCAGCGCCGCGACGACTACTGGAAGCATGGCTCGATCTGCGAGGACTGGTCCGCGGTAAAGACCCCGGTCATGGCGGTGAGCGGCTGGGCCGACGGCTATTCCAACGCGGTGTTTCGCCTGCTGGACAACCTGCAGGGGCCTCGCCTGGGCCTGGTCGGCCCCTGGAGCCACAAATACCCCCACCAGGGGGTCCCGGGTCCGGCCATCGGCTTCCTGCAGGAATGTCTGCGCTGGTGGGACCACTGGCTGAAGGACGAACCAAACGGGATCATGGAAGAACCGATGTTGCGGGTCTGGATGCAGGACAGCGTCCCGCCGACCACCCGCTACGAGGAACGCCCGGGGCGCTGGGTGGGCGAACCACTCTGGCCCTCGGCAAACGTGGAACTCGAGCCGCTGACCCTGGCCTGGCCGGGGCGACTGGAGAACGAATCGGGGGGCATACGGGAACGCGAGATGAGCCTGCAATCGCCGCTGAGCGTGGGCCTGTTCGCCGGCAAGTGGTGTTCGTATTCAGCGACGCCCGATCTGCCGCACGACCAGCGCGAAGAGGATGGGGGCGCCCTGGTATTCACCAGCGCCCCGCTGGAGAAGCCCCTGGAGATCCTCGGCGCTGCGATGCTGGAACTGGAGTTGAGCGTCGATCAGCCCGTCGCGATGGTTGCGGCGCGGTTGTCCGATGTTGCCGCTGACGACAAGGCGACCCGCGTCACCTATGGGTTGCTCAACCTGACCCACCGCGAAGGCGCCGAGGCCCCGAAACCACTGGAGCCCGGTAAAACCTATCGCGTCCGGGTCAAGTTCAACGACGTAGCGCAGCGCTTCCCGGCAGGACATCGCATCCGGCTATCGCTGTCGACTTCGTATTTCCCGCTGGCATGGCCGGCGCCGCGGCCGGTGCGGCTGCGGCTCATGACGGGCGCGAGCCGTCTGCTTCTGCCCCGTCGCGCGCCGCGCGAAGATGTGGATCCCCGAATTGCCTTTCTCCCTCCCGAGGGCGGGCCTCCCTCGACGGAAACCCATCAGCTAACGCCGCAGCTGCACAACTGGCGGGTCATTCGCGACCTGGCGGAGGACGAGTCGACTCTCGCGGTGACCAACGATGCGGGGACGGTACGGCTGGACGACCTGAACCTGGAGATGCAGCGGAAGGCGCTGGAGTGGTACAGCTACCAGGGTGACGACTTCAACTCGGTGCGTGGGGAGACCCTATGGGAACGCGGCTTCCGACGCGGCGACTGGGCGGTGCGCACGGTAACCCGAACGGTGCTTACCTCGAGCCCCACCGATTTCGAGATCCACGCCCAGCTGGATGCGTACGAGGGCGAGCGTCGCGTCTATGCCCGCAACTGGGACGTGAAGATCCCCCGCGACCTCGTCTGACAAAGCCACCAGGGGGGCTGGAGTCTGCCCGTGACAGCGCCCGATCCTGCGTTATGCTGGGCCCCCGCTGGTGCTATCGTCCGGTCTCGGGGGCGGTTCCATGGGGCACGCGCGTCGTCGCTGCCCAGGGCCGGTTCCTTCCTCATGCGCAAACACCGGAACGAGGCATCGTTGGGAAACCCCTTGGGGCCTAGCGTGCGCAGGTACTACGCGAACCCCTATCCAACCTATGGATTAGAGAGAACGTTATGCGGGTCACCGTATTCAGTGTTCAGCAACACGATCGCGAGTTTCTGCTCCCTGCTTTTCAAGCGGCGGACATGAAGCCTCTCCTGCATGCCGAACGCCTGACCGCAGAGACGGTGCACCTTGCCACAGGGTCGGATGCGGTCTGCGTCTTTACCAACGATGACTTGCACCGGCGCGTGATCGACGGGCTCGCCGATCACGGGGTGCATGTGGTGGCGCTGCGCTGTTCCGGCTACGACAACCTGGATATCGACCGCGCCCGCGAGCGTGGCGTGCGCGTGGCGCGGGTGCCGGCCTATTCCCCGAACGCGATTGCGGAGCACGCCGTCGCCCTGCTGATGACGCTGAACCGGCGCGTGCACATCGCCTGGGATCGCACGCGGCGCGGGGATTTCCGCCTCGATCACCTGACCGGATTCGATCTCGTCGGTCGCACGGTGGGTGTGGTGGGCACGGGCCGCATCGGCCAGGCCTTCGCGCGCATCATGCTCGGGTTCGGCTGCCAGGTGGCGGCGCACGACCCGTACCCCAACGCGGAGCTGCAGGCTGCGGGCGTCGCGTATCTCGACCTGGACGCGCTGCTGGCGCAGTCCGAGGTACTCAGCCTCAGCTGTCCGCTGACCCGCGAGAACCGCCACCTGATCAATGCCGACACCCTGGCGCGGCTGCCGCGCGGGGCCGTCCTGATCAACACCGCCCGCGGCGCGCTGGTGGACACCGACGCGGCCGAGGCCGCGCTGGAATCCGGCCAGCTGGGCGGACTGGCCATGGATGTGTACGAGGACGAGGCGTCGTTATTCTTCCGCGACTGGTCGCTGGCCGGGTTGCCCGACCGGCGCCTGGCGCGGCTGATGCAGCGCGACGACGTGCTGGTCACCGGCCACCAGGCCTTCCTGACTCGCGAGGCGCTGGCCAACATCGCGGACCACACGGTGACCAACCTGCAGGTGCTGGCGGCCAATACCGAGGCTGCGGCTACCCTGGAGGGCCGAGTGGTTTGATCGGTGCCTTTCGCCTGGCCCGGCAGGCCAGGGTGCCTACAGCAGGAGCCGATACCCCGCACCGAGCGCGGCGCAGACGAGAATAAGTGGAATGATGCCTACCCGGAAACGGGCCAGGGCCATAAAGGCGGCGATCCCGAGCAGGGCCGAGAACCACTCGAAGGTGCCCTCGAAGCCGGCGGGCCACAGTACGTGCCAGGTGAAGAACACGGCCAGGTTCACGATCACCCCGACCACGGCGGCGGTAATGCCGGTCAGCGGGCCGGTGAAGTGCAGATCGCCCCGGGTGCGTTCGACCAGGGGCGCGCCCACCAGGATGAACAGGAACGACGGCAGGAAGGTGAAGAACGTCGCGACCAGCGCCCCGAGCAAGGCGGCCAGCAGTACCTGATCCGGGCCGAGAAACGCCTGGGTCCAGCCGCCGATGAAGCCGACGAAGGTGACCACCATGATCAGCGGCCCCGGCGTGGCCTCGCCCAGCGCCAGCCCGTCGATCATCTGGGTCGGGCTCAGCCAGCCGTAGGTCTCCACTCCGCCTTGATAGACATACGGCAGCACCGCGTAGGCCCCGCCGAAGGTCACCAACGCGGTCTGGGTGAAGAACTGGCCCATGCGGGTCACCGTGGCGTCCCACCCAAATACCGCGAGCAGCATGCCGAAGACGGCGGCCCACAGGCCTAGGCCGACCAAGAGGAAGCGGAACACCCGCGACCAGCGAAACTGCATCCAGGGTGCGGGTGGGGTGTCGTCGTCCACCACGGCCGGCCCCGTGGCCTTGTGGCTGCCAGCGCTGTGCGATTCGCCGCTCCGGAAGCGCTCCGGCCAGACCCGGCTGCCCAGCCAGCCGAGCAGCCCCGCGGCGATGATGATGTACGGGAACGGGATGTTGAGCACAAAGATCGCCAGGAACGCCGCCACGGCCATCAGCCATAGCAGGCCGTTGTTCAACACGCGTCCGCCGATGCGCCAGCCGGCATAGACGATGATTGCGATCACCGCCGGCTTGATGCCGTAGAACACGGCCTCCACCGCAGGCACGTCGCCAAAGGCCAGGTACACCCAGGACAGCCCGGTGATCAGGACCAGCGAGGGGAGGATGAACAGCAGCCCCGCCATCAGGCCGCCGAAGGTGCCGTGCAGGAGCCAGCCGAGATAGGTCGCCAGCTGTTGCGCCTCCGGGCCGGGCAGGACCATCGCGTAGTTCAGCGCATGCAGGAAGCGGTTCTCGGAGACCCAGCGACGCCGTTCCACCAGCTCCTCGTGCATCATCCCGATTTGCCCGGCGGCACCCCCGAACGAGATGAAGCCGAGCTTGAGCCAGTAGCGAAAGGCTTCGCCCCGGGTTGGGGCGTCCGGTCGTTTATCCGAGGGCTCTGTCATCCGTCACGTCCGTTCGGGTTGGGCAGCGCTTGTCCGAGCCCATCCGCGTTGTCCTTGATTGCAACAAAAAGGCCCGGCGCCTTGCGGGGCCGGGCCTTGGGGAGCGCATCGGGGTGCCCGATGCGCGAGGGGTTCTTAGCCCTCGTTGTGGTAGCGGGTGATCCGCTCCACTTCGTTCTTCGCGCCCAGGATCACCGGCACGCGCTGGTGGATGCCGGTGGGGCTGACATCCATGATGCGCTCGCGACCGGTGGTGGAGGCGCCGCCCGCCTGCTCGATGATGAAGCTCATCGGGTTGGCCTCGTACATCAGGCGCAGCTTGCCGGCGGTGCCCTTGGCCTGCATCTTGGAGTCCATCGGGTACATGAACACGCCGCCGCGCGACAGGATGCGGTGCACCTCGGCGACCATGGAGGCCACCCAGCGCATGTTGAAGTCCTTGTCGCGGGCGCCTTCCTTGCCGGCCAGGCATTCGTCGATGTAGCGCTTGACCGGGGCCTCCCAGAAGCGGCTGTTGGACATGTTGATCGCGAATTCCTCGGTGTCTTCCGGGATCTGCACGCTGTCCTTGGTCAGCAGGAACTCGCCGAAGTCCTTGTCCAGGGTGAACATCTGCACGCCCTTGCCGGTGGTCAGCACCATCATGGTGGACGGACCGTACAGGCAGTAGCCGGCGGCGATCTGCTTGGTGCCCGGCTGCAGGAAGTCCTCGGTCTTCGGATCGGAGACGCCTTCCGGCGCCTTCAGGATGGAGAAGATCGTGCCGACGGAGACGTTCACGTCGATGTTGGAGGAGCCGTCCAGCGGGTCGAACAGGACCAGGTAATGACCACGCGGGGCGCCGGCCGGCATCTCGCAGATTTCGTCCATCTCTTCGGAGGCGAGGCCGGCGGCGTGGCCGTTGTGGCCCAGGGCCTCGATGAACACCTCGTTGGTGATGATGTCGAGCTTCTTCTGCGTCTCGCCCTGCACGTTCTCGGAGCCGGCGGAGCCGAGAACGCCGACCAGGTCACCCTTGTCGACGAGGTCGGAGATCTTCTTGCAGGCCACCGAGATATCGTTCAGCAGGCCGGTGAATTCGCCGGTCGCGCCCTGGATACCGCGCTGGGTCTCGATAATGTAGTTGGTCAAAGTCGTGCCGATATGCATGATGCAATCCTGATGCTGTTGTGAATCGGGTGACACCGCGCAATCGAGGTGCGTGAGCACCATGACGGGGCGAACGGCCCCGGTGCGCCGAGTGTCTTAACCGGCATAGTGTAGCAAAAGCACCCGGATGGGCCGATCCGACGGGTAGTTGATGGCTTGAGCGGGCTGGCATTTGTCGTGCATGGCATCCGGGGCTGTATCCACAAGGGAGATTCGCATGCCGCAAAACGCGCTGTACGCCCAGTCCGGCGGGGTTACCGCCGTCATCAACGCCAGCGCCTGGGGGGTGATCGAGGCGGTGCGCGCCCATCCGGCCCATTTCGGCAAGATCTATGCGGCGCGCGACGGCATCCTCGGTGTCCTGCGCGAGGAGATCATCGATCTGGATCAGGAGGACCCGCTGACCCTCGCGGCCCTGCGTCATACCCCCGGCGGGGCGTTCGGCTCCTGCCGTTTCGACCTGGGCGATCCCGACAAGGATCCGGAACAGTACGAACGCCTGGTCGAGGTCTTCCGCGCCCATGACATCGGCACCTTCTTCTACAACGGCGGCGGCGGTTCCATGGATACCGCGCTGAAGATCGCCAGGATGGGGGATCGCATGGGCTTCCCGATCAAGGCGATCGGCGTGCCCAAGACGATCGACAACGATCTCGCCGTGACCGACTCCAGCCCCGGGTTCGGCTCCGCCGCCAAGTTCATCGCCACGGTCGTGCGCGAGGCCAGTCTGGATGTCGAGTCCATGCACACCAGTTCCACCAAGGTGTTCGTGCTCGAGGTAATGGGTCGGCATGCGGGCTGGCTGGCGGCCGCCGCCGCGCTGGCACAGGAGTTCGACGGCCAGCCGCCGATGCTGATCCTGTTCGCCGAGACCCTGTTTGACCAGGACGACTTTCTCGAGCACCTGAACCGGACCATCGAGCGTCACGGCTACTGTGTAGTGGTCGTCTCCGAGGGTCTGAAGAATCCGGATGGCACCCTGTTCTCGGTGGCACAAAGCCATGATGTGTATGCCTACACCCAGCTGGGCGGCGCCGCCCCGCGCCTGGCCGAGCTGATCCGCGAACAGACCGGACACAAGCTGCACTGGGCGGTGGTCGACTATATCCAGCGCTCCGCGCGGCATATCGCGTCGAAGGTGGACGTGGAGCAGGCCTATGCCTGTGGCCGTGCGGCGGTGGAGGGCGTGGTGGCCGGCGAGGATGCCTTCATGCCGATCATCCGCCGCGATTCCAACGATCCCTACCGCTGGAGTATCGGTTTTACCCCGCTGGAGACCGTGGCCGACGTCGAGCAGGGCATGCCGCGCGAGTACATCACCCCGGACGGCTACGGCATCACCCAGGCCGCGCGCGATTACCTGCGCCCGCTGATCCAGGGCGAGGACGCCCCGCCGTTCGACCAGGGCCTGCCCTGCTACCCGCGCATCCGGGGCGAATTGCTGCCCAAGCGTTGCCCTCCGTTCGAGGTCAAGACCGACTAGTCGTTTCCGGGCGAGTGGGCGTCGGCGTCCAGCCAGGCCCGCTGGAAGGCGAAGAACTGCCGGGCGACCCTGTCCGCCTCGTCGACGCGCAGATAGTCCGCGTGTTCGGCCGGTGCACAACGCGCACAGACGAAGGTGATGCCCTCACAAAGGCTGGTGCAGCACGGGCTGTTGTCCGTGCGGCGCGGTCGGTAATGGACCCACGCGGAGGCCGTATCCGCAACCGCAGTGGGCCCGGATTCCAGGCTGAGCGCGGCGCCACAGTGGCTGCAGGCCGCCTCGATCCGGCTATGCGCGCCGCTCAGCATCGGGATGGCCAGCGCGTCGACGGCGCACATGGCGGTAACCAGACCGCGCCCGGCGACGCTGACCGTGATCCGCCCTGGTGCGGCGCTGTACGGGTAGCAGCCCAGACCCTGGGCCTGATGCGCCACGGCATCCAGCGCGGCCAGTCGCTCCAGCGCGCGGATATCCAGCTCCCGGGCCTCGGGTGGCCGTCCGCGCTGGCGCCAGTGTTCCAGGACTTCGAGATAGGCGGCGCGTACGGCTTCGGGGGCATCCCGCAGGCGCTGTTCCAGCGGGAAGTCGCCGCGCAGGCGTTCCAGGGCGGCGGTCACGTGCGCCGGCCTCATGACGAGGCGCAGCAGCTGCCCGGGCCCTCCTGCTGGATGGGCGGACAGGGCACCGTGCCGTAGGAGCAGAACACGCAGCAGTCCCCTGGAAGTGGCCGGAGCAGGACCCCGCAGCCGGTGCATTCGTAGAACCACTGGCAGGCGTCGGTGGGCATCGTTTCCGTCTTCTGGTGCCCGCATTCCGGGCAGGTCAGGGTCGAATCGGGCACGATCTCGTTCATATGCGTTTCAGCTCGGTTTGCGAGGATGGGAGCCAACGACCGGGGCTGGCGGGAAAAACCCCGCCAGACAACCGGAATCGGCACAAACGCCGTCTGGCCAGCGTCTATTCTCTGCCAAGCCCGCGCAAGACGGGCCCACAACCGGATCCCGGATGGAGGAAATCATGTACTCGCGCATTCTCAATCGCACCCTCGCCCTGACCGCTGCCAGTGTGCTGGCCGCCGCGTTTGTCGCGCCCGGCCAGGTCGCGGCCCAGGGCGCCTACTTCGCCCCGGCGGACGGTTCGCCGGATGAGGTCGCCTTCGAATACCGCATGCACGAATACGGCTGCGCCAATGTGCGCGGACAGTGGCGCGCGACCAACAACACGGATGACTGGCTGGAAGTCCGGGTCACCAAGACCGCCTACAACTGCCCCGGAGAGCTGGAAGACGACGTGCGCACGACGACCCGCCTGTGGCGCACGCTGGGTCCGGGCGAGACCCAGGAGCGCACGCGCGACAACTCCGTGTGCGGCGGGGCCTGGGCGCGTGGTGTCGAGGTCCTGGAGTACGAGATCAAGGTGGTCGACGCCCCCGACGAAAGCTGACAGACGTGTGAAACCGGCCGCGATTTTCGTTTGCGGCCGGTCAATTCGCGGCTCTGGCGGGCTACACTTGTAACAACCGTTCACCGATTTCAAGGAGTCTGCCCATGAGCGTTCATTCGTTCCGTCGAGTTCTGTCCGCACCCGCGGCACTGCTGGTCGCGCTGGCCCTGACCCTGCTGCCCGCCACCCCGGCATTCGCCGATGTCGGCATGCTGGATACCGGCAGCATGATCCAGCAGGCCAGCGCGGACGACACCCGCGCCCAGTTGCTGGAACAGCTCAATGACGCCGAGGTTCGCGCGCAGCTGATCGAGATGGGGGTTGATCCCGAACGTGCCGAGCAGCGTGTGGCCCGCCTGACCGACGACGAACTGGCGCAGCTGGAGGCGCACATGGAGACCGACCCGGCCGGCGCGGCGAGCGTCCTGGGTGTGGTCGCCATCGTGTTCGTGGTGTTCGTGATCCTGGATGCGGTGGGTGTGACCGACATCTTCTCGTTTGTCGGGCCGTCCCGCTAAGCCACGCCCTGCATGGGGTCCATCTCGACGTGGCGAGTCACGGGGTTTCTCGCGCTCGCCGCGCTCCTCTGGCTGACTGGTTGTGCCACCGCGCCGCAGAGCGCGGGTCTGGCGAGCGAGCGTCCGACGGATCTGCCGGCGCGCGTCGAACTGGCTGACACGCCGTTCTTTCCCCAGGAGCAATACCAGTGCGGCCCCGCCGCGCTGGCCACGGCGTTGAATGCCCGGGGTATCGACGCCGCGCTGGATGATTTGATCGAGGAGGTTTACATCCCCGCCCGCGAGGGCAGCCTGCAGACCGAGATGCGCGCGGCGGTGCGCGCGCGCGACCAGGTGGCCTACCGTATCGAGCCCCAACTGGAGGCGATCCTGCGCGAGGTGGCGGCGGGCAACCCGGTAGTGGTGTTCCAGAACCTCGGGGTGGCCCTGATCCCGGAATGGCACTTTGCGGTGGTTATCGGATACGACCTGGAGGATCGGGAGATCTTCCTGCGCAGCGGCCCGATCCAGCGCCACGTGAATTCCTTTGCCCGCTTCGAGCGCACCTGGGCGCGGGGTGAGCGCTGGGCCTTCCTTGTGATGCCCCCCGATACCCTCCCGGCCACCGCCCAGCCGCTGCGCTGGCTGCGTGCGGTCAACGAACTGGAACAGACCGGGCGCTTTGCGGCGGCGGCCACGGGCTACGAAACCGCCATGGACCGCTGGCCCAATGAACCGATTCCCTACGTGGGTCGCGCCAACGTGGCCTTTGCCCAGGGCGATCTGCCGGCGGCGGAGAATGCCCTGCGGGCGCTGGTCGAGCGTGATCCGGCCCGCCACGAGGGCTGGAACAACCTCGCGCACGTGCTGATCGCTCGCGAGTGCGGCGAGCAGGCACGCGAGGCCGCGAGCTGCGCGGCCGATCTGGCGGGACCGGGAGCGTATGCGCGTACCCTGGGCGCCGCGGCGGAGGCTCCCGACGGCGGCGCCGAGTGCCGAGCCCTGCCGCCCTGTGCCGCGGCGACCGAGGCACGCGCGCGGTAAGACCGCACGGATTCCGTCATCGCAAGTCGCGAAGCCCGCGGCGATCGGCGGGGTGTGGATGACCGCGCAACGCTCGCAGGGACAGTCCCTGTTGCGTTAGGCCGAGCGTTTTTCCAGGGCCTGTTCGGCGTGCTTGAGCACCAGGCCCAGGTTCTGCTTCTCCACGTCCGTGACCTGCGGGTCATTCTTTACCGCTTGACGCAGGTGCTCCACCAATTGCGCCAGTTCGTCGCGCGAGATCTGATGGAAGTTGAAGCCGCCGCCGTAGCGGGACTCGAGCTGGTCCCAGTAGTCGGCAAGCGGGGGGCGGTAGTCGTCACTCATCGGGCAGTCCTTGTTTGGTGCGGGCGCGGCGTGCGCGACAGGCATTTTGTCTGTTCGCGGTGCTTGCGGTCTAATGGGGGCTTTCCCGACCGGCCTTTCGCCCATGTCCGTTACTGCCATCTATCCTGGCACCTTCGACCCGATCACCCACGGTCACACGGACATCGTGCGGCGTGCGGCACGGTTGTTCGATCGCGTGGTAGTCGCGGTGGCCGCCAGTCCCAACAAGGGCCCGGCCTTCCCGCTGGAGACCCGCGTGGCCCTGGCCGAACAGGCGGTGGGTGATATCCCCGGCGTGGAGGTGCAGGGCTTCGATGTCCTGCTCGCGCACTTTGTTCATGCGCAGCAGGCCAACGTGATCCTGCGCGGATTGCGGGCGGTGTCCGACTTTGAACATGAATTCCAGCTCGCAGCGATGAACCGACAGCTTGCGCCGGAGGTCGAAACGCTGTTTCTGACGCCAGCGGAGGAGTACAGCTTCGTCTCCTCCAGTCTGGTGCGGGAAATCGCCCGACTGGGCGGCGACGTCTCAAAATTCGTTAGCCCCGGTGTGGCGCGCATGCTGGCCGAACAAAACGGCGCAGCACGCTAGCCGGGCCCCGCCACTGGATACGAGGAACGGCCCATGGCCCTGATGATCACCGACGAATGCATCAACTGCGATGTCTGCGAGCCCGAGTGCCCGAATGAGGCCATCTACCCGGGGGACGAGATCTACGAGATCGACCCCACGCTGTGCACCGAATGTGTCGGCCATTTCGACGAGCCGCAGTGCCAGCAGGTCTGCCCGGTGGACTGCATCCCGCTGGATCCCGATCACAAGGAGACCCGCGAGCAGCTGACGGCCAAGTACGACGCCCTGATGGCCGCGAAGTAGGCCGCGGCATGGATTGGCGCCGCCCGCTCCTGCACTGCGCGGTCTTCGTCACCCTGTCGCTGGCGCCGCCGCTGGCGCTGGCCGGCCCGGGGCAGCACGCAGTGGCGAGCGCTCACCCGGCCGCCACCGAGGCGGGCGAGGCCGTGCTGCGCGACGGCGGCAACGCCTTCGATGCCGCCGTCGCGATTACCGCCGCCCTGGGTGTAGCCGAGCCCTACGGCTCCGGGCTCGGGGGCGGCGGGTTCTTCCTGCTGTACGAGGCATCCTCCGGCCGCAGCGTGATGCTCGATGCCCGCGAGACCGCCCCGGCCGCGGCCGACCGTGACATGTATCTGGATGCCGACGGCGAGGTGATCGACGGCTTGTCGCTGGATGGCGTGCTTGGCGCCGGCATCCCCGGCATGCCCGCCGGCATGGATCACCTGGCGCGGGAATACGGACGCCGTTCACTGGCCGACAGCCTGGCGCCGGCGATCCGTCTGGCCGAGGACGGTGTTCCGGTCAGCGGCCGCTACCTGCAGATGGCGGGCTTTCGCCATCAGGCCCTGCGCGACGGGGCCGGCGCGCGCGACATTTACCTCGAGGCGGGTCGCCTGCCGGACGAGGGCGCGACCCTGCGCCAGCCGGACTTGGCCGTGACCCTTCGGCGCCTGGCGGACGAAGGCCGTGATGGTTTCTATACCGGTGATCTGGCCGAGCGCCTGGTCGCCGGCGTGCGCGAGGCCGGCGGTATCTGGACCCTGGACGACCTGGCGAGGTACGCGGTCGTCGAGCGCGACCCCGTGCGTCTGGACTATCTTGGCGCCACGATCACCACCGCCTCGCCGCCATCTTCCGGCGGGGTCGCGCTCGGCCAGATCCTGAACATCCTGGCGTTCTACGACCTCGAGGCACTGGCGCCGGACATGCGCGCCCACCTGACCATCGAGGCGATGCGCCGCGCCTATCGTGATCGCGCCGAGTACCTGGGCGACCCGGACCATGTGGATATGCCGCTGGAGCGGCTGCTGTCGCGCGACTACGCGGCCGGTCTGCGCGCCACCATCCATCCCGACACAGCCACCCCCAGCCGCTACCTGCCGCTGTCGGTCGAGCCGCAGGCCGAGCTTCCGGAGTCGGTGTCGACCGAAAGTCGCGAGACGACGCACTTTTCCGTGATCGACGCCGAGGGCAACCGGGTCGCGGCCACGCTGACGCTGAACTATCCGTTCGGATCCGGCTACGTGGTGCCCGGGACGGGCGTGCTACTGAACAACGAGATGGACGACTTCTCGGCCAAGCCGGGCGAGCCCAACGCCTATGGCCTGGTCGGTTTCGAGGCCAATGCCATCGCGCCGCAGCGCCGCCCGCTGTCGAGCATGAGCCCGACCTTCGTCGAGACCGAGGATCGCGTGGCGATCCTGGGCACGCCGGGTGGCAGCCGCATCATTACCATGGTCCTGCACGGCGTGTTCGGCGTGCTCGAGGGGCAATCCATCGAGGAGGTCGTCGCGGCGCCTCGCTACCACCACCAGTATTTGCCCGATCGGGTGGAACACGAGACCGGGGCGTTCGATGCCGAACTGCGGGGCCAGCTGGTCTCGCGTGGGCATCAGCTGGTGCCGCAGGTGCGTCCGTTCGGTGACATGCACGCCATCCTGTGGGAGCGCGGGGCGGGTCGCCTGGAGGCGGCTTCCGATCCGCGCGGCGAGGGCGAGGCGCGGGTGTTCCAGCCCTGAAGACGCGCTGGTGGACGCGCGCGCAGGGGGGCGCGCGAAGAATGGGTCAGAGTATCCCTGGCCTTCACGAATTGCGCCCACACAAAAAGCCGCGCCCCGAGATCGGGGGGCGGCTTTTTTCGATTCACTGCAACCGCCGGGCCGGCAATGCCGGCCCGGAACCCGGGGGCTTAGCCCTGGGCCAGATCGCGGATGCGGGCGTTCAGGCGGCTCTTGTGGCGAGCCGCCTTGTTGCGGTGAATCAGGCCCTTGCTCACGGTCTTGTCGATCACCGGAACGGCCTCTTTGTAGGCCTCGGCGGCCGCCTGGGCATCGCCCTTGTGCAGCGGCTTCAGCACGGCCTTCATGGCCGTACGGAAACGGGAGCGCAGCCCCATGTTGTGGGCGCGGTTCTTGACCGCCTGACGGGCCCGCTTACGGGCAGAAGCAATATTTGCCAAAGTACTTCCCTCGCGTTAAATCGCTAGGTTCTGGAAAGGCGGCAGAGCATACCCCCGGGGCACTCCAGCGTCAACCGGGTCCTGCGCGTGATGGGGATGGCCTGGGGCCGTCCATGCGTCTACTGTAGAAGAAAGAAAGCCATTCAAAGGAGAACAGGATGAATCGATTCAACCAAACCCTTCGGGCCGCGCCGGCGACAGCATCGGGCGTGGCCCTGCTGTTCGCGGCGCTCCTGCTGGCGAGCATTGCCTTCATGCCGCAGGCCAAGGCCTTCGAGCCGGAGGCCAAGGTCGTCTATCACGCCGACTTCGCCGACCCGCGCCGTTTCTCCGCGATGCTGACCAGCATCAACAACATGATGACGCATTACCAGAACGAGTTTATCGATGCCGACGTGCGCATCGTGTTCGTGGCGCACGGCATCCGCTTCCTGACCGATGACGACCTGGCTGATACCCCGTTCGAGGCCGACGAGGAACTCAAGGAAGAGCGCGACACCCTGCGTGGGCGCCTGATGAGCCTCGCCAGCACCCACGGCGTGAAGCTCGAGCTGTGCGAAATCACCCGTTCGCAGATCGGTCTGGACGAGGACCTGATCTACGATCACGTCAACTTCGTGCCCTCGGGTGTGGTGCGCGTGGCCGAGCTGCAGAACGAGGAAGGCTTCGCCTACATCAAGATCGAGTAAGGACCTTTCGCATGCTTGACCCGAAGCCCCGCCTTGGCGGGGCTTTTTAGTGTCTCCACGAAGGTCCGAAGACGGCCAGGGGTGGGTGCGCTACGGGGGTATCGCGGGCAGGATGCGCCGGCCTTGCGCGATACCACCTCGAGCCCTTTTTCTCCGTGCCCTTCGGGGTGCAGGAAGGCCGCGTCGGGCGTGTCCGTTCAGCCGTGGTTACAGCACTTCGAGCTTGGCGAAGCTCAGCACCAGCCACTTGGAGCCGGCGTGGGCGAAGTTCACCTGGACCCGGGCCGAGTTGCCGGAACCCTCGAACTGGGTGATCAGCCCCTCGCCGAACTTCGCGTGGTGCACCCGTGCGCCGATCGCCAGGCCCGCCGCGGAGGCCTCGGCGGCCTGCGTATCCATGGCCCCGAAGCCCGCCGTCTTGTTCCGGGCCGCGGCAAAGCGCCCCGCGCCATAGGGCGAGGCCTGCGGGCGCAGCACCTCCAGCGCGCCCTCGGGGATCTCGTTGATGAAGCGCGAGGCGACATTGTAGGACTCGCGTCCATACAGCCGGCGCGTCTCGGCATGGATCAGGTACAGCTCCTGTTCGGCGCGGGTCATGCCGACATAGGCCAGGCGGCGCTCCTCCTCCAGTCGCCCCGGCTCCTCCAGCGAGCGGGCGTTGGGGAACAGCCCCTCTTCCATGCCGGTCAGGAAGACCAGCGGGAACTCCAGGCCCTTGGCCGAGTGGAGGGTCATCATCTGCACCGCGTCCTCGTGCGGGTCGGCCGCACCCTCGCCGGCCTCCAGCGCCGCGTGGGCGAGGAACTCGGTCAGGCGATTGCCTTCGCCTTCCTCGCTCTCGGCGGTGCTGCTCATGTCGAAGGCGCGCGCGGCCCCCACCAGCTCGTCCAGGTTCTCCAGGCGTGCCTCGCCACGCTCGCCCTTTTCCTTCTTGTAGTGCTCGCGCAGTTGCGCGCGCTCGATCGCCTGTTCCACCTGATCGGCCAGCGGCTGGCGCGGCAGCTCCTGCTGCAGGGTGCGGACCAGCTGCACGAAACCGGCGACCGCGGTGCGCGCGCGTCCGGGCAGGGCGTCGGCGTCCACCGCGTGAGTGGCGGCCTGCAGCAGGCTGGTGTCGGCGGCCTGGGCGGCCTGGCGCAGGCCCTCCAGGGTCTTCTCGCCGATCCCGCGCGGGGGCTGGTTGACCACGCGCAGGAAGGCGGCATCGTCATCGCCGTTGCCGGCCAGGCGCAGGTAGGCCAGGGCATCGCGGATCTCCTGGCGCTCGAAGAAGCGCAGGCCGCCGTAGACCCGGTAGGGCATGCGCCGGCCGATGAAGGTTTCCTCCAGCACGCGTGACTGGGCGTTGGAGCGATACAGCACCGCGCACTCGCGGTACAGCCCGCCCTGGTCCACGTGGCGGGCGATGGTCTCGGCGATGAAGCGCGCCTCTTCCTGCTCGTTCAGCGCGGTGTACAGGCGGACCGGTGCGCCTTCGTGGCCCTCGGTCCACAGCTCCTTGCCCAGGCGGCCGGAGTTGTGCCGGATCAGGGCGTTGGCCGCGTTCAGGATGTTGGCGCTGGAGCGGTAGTTCTGCTCCAGGCGCACGACCTGGGTGCCCGGGTAGTCCTTCTGGAAGTGCTGGATGTTCTCGATCTTCGCGCCGCGCCAGCCGTAGATCGACTGGTCGTCGTCGCCCACGGCGAATACCGGGCTGTCCCCGGCCAGCAGGCGCAGCCAGCCGTACTGGATGTCGTTGGTGTCCTGGAATTCGTCGACCAGCACGTGGCGAAAGCGCGTGCGGTAGTGCTCCAGCAGGGCCTTGTTGTCGCGCAGCAGTTCCAGCGAGCGCAGCATCAGCTCGGCGAAGTCCACCACACCGGCGCGTTCGCAGGCCTGCTGGTAGGTGGTGTAGACGCGTACCCACTGGCGGGCGACCGGGTCGCCGGTATCCGGCAGGTGTTCCGGGCGCGAGCCCTCGTCCTTGCGCGCGTTGATGTACCACTGCGCCTGCTTGGGCGGCCAACGCGACTCGTCCAGCTCCAGGGCGCGCAGTACGCGCTTGACCATGCGCAGCTGGTCATCGGAGTCGAGGATCTGGAAGGCCTGCGGCAGCTTCGCCTCCTGCCAGTGCTGGCGCAGCAGGCGGTGGGCGAGGCCATGGAAGGTCCCGACCCACAGCCCGGTGGCCGGGTGGCCCAGCAGCGACTCGATGCGCCCGCGCATCTCGGCCGCCGCCTTGTTGGTAAAAGTGACCGCCAGCAGGCTGTGCGGGGCCACGCCCTCGACGCCAATCAGCCAGGCGATGCGGTGCACCAGCACGCGGGTCTTGCCGGAGCCGGCGCCGGCCAGGACCAGCACCGGATGCGGCGGGGCGGCCACGGCCTCGCGCTGGGCCGGGTTGAGGGAATCGAGCAGGGGGGAGACATCCATGCGCGAATGGTAGGGAAACCCGGCCGGAATCGCACGTTCCGCATGCAGGCCGTGTGCCTTCGCCCGCGCAAACGCGCTACCCTCGGAGGCAGCCTTCAAGAAGACGCTGATTCATCGACTCCGCGCGGGAACCTCGCGCGCCGATCAGGTCCCAAAGGCCGACGCATCAGGAATGAGAAGAGACCGCGAATGAACGAGATGCCATCCCGGCACCGGCTGGACAGCCCCGTATCCGGGCAGGAACTGCACCCGGATAACCTCGCTTTCGCCGAGGATCTGCTGGAGCGCTACCAGGACGACCCTGATTCCGTCCCGCCGGCCTGGGCCGATTACTTCCGCTCGCTGGAAAATGCGCCGCGCCCGGAACGCCGCCGGCGCTCCACCGATCGGCCCGATCTGGCCCATGAACAGCTGCAGATCCGCGTGCTGCAGTTCATCAATGCCTACCGCTACCTCGGTCACTTTGGCGCCCGTCTGGATCCTCTGGAGCGCGAACCGCCGGAGCCACCGCGCGAGTTGAGCCGCGAGCATCACGGCCTCGACCAGGTCGGCCCCGATGTCACCTTTGATCCGGGCTCGCTGTTCATCGACGGGCGGGTCTCGCTGGATACGATCGAACGGGTGCTGAAGGAGACCTACTGCGCCGGTATCGGCGCGGAATACATGCACCTGATGGCCACCGACGAGAAGCGCTGGCTGCAGGAGCGTCTGGAATCGGCCCATGGCCACTTCGGTTTCGATGACGACACCCGCCTGGCGATCCTCGAGCGTCTGACCGCGGCCGAGGGTCTGGAGCGCTATCTGCATCGGCGCTATGTCGGGCAGAAGCGCTTCTCGCTGGAAGGCGCGGAAAGCCTGATCCCGCTGCTGAATGCCCTGATCCAGCGGGGCGGCGCGCGCGGGCTGCAGGAGTTCGTGGTCGGCATGGCACACCGCGGACGCCTCAACGTGCTGGTCAACCTGTTCGGCAAGTCCCCGGAGGAGCTGGCCAACGAGTTCGAGGGGCGTCCGCGCGACGACCGTGGCACTGGCGACGTGAAATACCACATGGGTTTCTCCTCGGACCTGGATACCCCGGGTGGTCGGGTGCATCTGGCGCTGGCCTTCAATCCCTCGCACCTGGAGATCGTCACCCCGGTGGTGGAGGGTTCAGTGCGGGCGCGCCAAGTGCGGGTCGGCGATCGCAAGGGCAACCGGGTGATGCCGGTGGTGATCCATGGCGATGCCGCCTTTGCCGGGCAGGGCGTGGTCATGGAAACCCTGAACATGTCCCAGACCCGGGGCTTCTCCACCAAGGGCACCGTGCATGTGGTGGTGAACAACCAGATCGGTTTCACCACTTCGACCCTAAAGGACTCTCGTTCGACGCATTACGCCACTGATGTCGCCAAGATGGTGAACGCGCCCATCCTGCATGTGAATGGCGATGATCCCGAGGCCGTGGTGTTCATCACCCAGATCGCGCTGGACTACCGCATGCGCTTCGGCAAGGACGTGGTCATCGATCTCGTCTGCTACCGCCGCCAGGGCCACAACGAGGCCGACGAGCCGGCCGCCACGCAGCCGCATATGTATCGTCGTATCCGCGACCTGCCGACCACTCGCGAGCGCTACGCCAGACGCCTGATCCGCGAGGGCCTGACCACCGAAGACGCACAGGAGCAAGCGCTGGAGGACTATCGCGGCCGGCTGGATGCCGGCCAGCCGGTGGCGCTGTCGTTGCTGCGCGAGCGCAACAGCCATGCCGGATCCTCGACCAACTGGGGCCCCTATCTGAACCAGACCTGGGACCAGGACGTGGAAACCGGCGCCCCCGCCGACCGCCTGGCGCGCACCCTCGAGCAGCTCTCCACCCCGCCAGAGGGTTTCCATCTGAACGACCGCGTGCAGAAGATCCTGGATGCCCGCGTGTCCATGGCGCGGGGCGAGCAGCCGCTGGACTGGGGTGCGGCCGAGACCCTGGCCTACGGTGCGCTGATCCAGGACGGCTACCGCATTCGCCTGTCCGGGCAGGACTCCAGCCGGGGCACCTTCTTCCATCGCCATGCAGTCCTGCATGACCAGGAGACCGGGAAGGCCATCGTCCCGCTGCGGCGCCTGGATCCGGACCACCCGCGGTTTCTGGTGATCGATTCGCTGTTGTCCGAAGAGGGCGTGCTCGCCTTCGAATACGGCTATGCGACCGCCGCGCCCGAGGCTCTGGTGGTCTGGGAGGCGCAGTTCGGCGACTTCGTGAACGGCGCTCAGGTGGTGATCGACCAGTTCATCTCCTCCGGCGAGCAGAAGTGGGGGCGCCTGTCCGGCCTGACCCTGTTGCTGCCCCACGGCTACGAGGGGCAGGGCCCGGAGCACTCCTCGGCCCGCCCGGAGCGCTTCCTGCAACTGGCGGCGCAGGAGAACATGCAGGTCTGCGTGCCCACCACGCCGGCGCAGATGTTTCACCTGCTGCGCCGGCAGATGCTGCGGCCCTATCGCAAGCCACTGATCGTGATGACCCCGAAGAGCCTGTTGCGCCACAAGGACGCGGTCTCCGACCTCGATGCGCTGGCGACGGGCCAGTACCAGACGGTCATCGACGACGCCCGCATCGAGGATCCCGGCAAGGTGCGGCGGGTGCTGCTGACCAGCGGGCGGATCTTCTACGACCTGGCCGCGCGCCAGGCCGAGGGCGAGCACACCGATACCGCGATCCTGCGGCTGGAACAGTGCTACCCCTTCCCCGAGGAACGCCTGACCGAGTTGCTGGGCCGCTACCCGGAGGCCGACGAATTCGTCTGGGTGCAGGACGAGCCGGAGAACCAGGGCTACCTGGAGTTCGTCGCTCCGCGTATCAACCCGCTGCTGGCGGTGCGCGGGCAGACCCTGCACGCGGTCGCGCGGCCCCCGGCCGCCGCGCCCGCCGTAGGCTACCCCGAGGTGCACAAGGCGCAGCTGAAAGATCTGCTCGAACGCGCCTTCGGGCCGATCAGCTCGCGCGACACGCCGCACCCCACGCCCTGAACATTCGATAAAGACGCATAGAACAAGGAAGCGAGATGGCATCCGATCGCACCCCGATCCAGGTCCCGGAACTCCCCGAGTCGGTCGCCGATGCGACCGTGATCGCCCTGCACAAAAAGGCTGGCGACGCCGTCAAGCGCGACGAGCTGATCGCCGAGCTGGAGACCGACAAGGTGGTCCTCGAGGTGTCGGCCCCCAGTGCGGGCACCCTGGTCGAGCTCTCCGCCAACGAGGGTGATGTGGTCAAGGCCGACGCGATCCTGGGTTATCTGGGGCCCGCCGAAGCCGGCCCGGAGGACCCGGACGAAGAGGCCGAGGATGAGGCAGCGCCTTCCAGGGCATCGACAGCCACGGAGGGCGGTAAGCCGGCGTCCGTGGCAACGGGGGATCGGGAAGAGGAACCGGCCGCTGCCTCCTCACCCGAGCCCGCGCCGTCCGGGGCCGGGAACGGAGCGGCCGGTAGCCCGCCGCCCACGCCGGCCGTGCGGCGCCTGCTGCAGGAAGCCGGCCTGCGTCCGGAGGATGTCGAGGGCACCGGCGACGACGGGCGCATCCAGCGTGCCGACGTGGAGCGTGCGCGCAGTGATCGCAGCGCGCCCGCGGCTTCTTCGAAGCCATCGGGTTCCGTCGGGGCTGCGCGACCCCAGGCGTATGCGGCTGACCCCGGAGACCGCGCCGAGCGCATCGAGCGCGTGCCGATGACCCGCCTGCGGGCGCGCATCGCGGAACGGTTGCTGGAAGCGAAGCAGACCACCGCGATGCTGACCACCTTCAACGAGATCGACATGTCCGCGGCGATGGCCCTGCGTAGCCGCTACAAGGAGCCCTTCGAGAAGCGCCATTCCATCAAGCTCGGCTTCATGGGCCTGTTCGTGGCCGCGGCCAGCCGCGCGCTCGAGCGCTTCCCGGTCGTCAATGCCGCATTGGATGGCGAAGAGATCGTCTATCACCACTACAGCGACATCGGCATCGCAGTCTCCTCCTCGCGCGGACTGGTGGTGCCGGTCCTGCGCGATACCGGCAACGCCTCCATTGCCGAGATCGAGCGGCGCATCCGCGACTACGCCGAACGCGCACGTGACGGCAAGCTGGATATCGACGAGCTGCGCGGTGGCACCTTCACCATCACCAACGGGGGCGTGTTCGGTTCGTTGTTCTCCACGCCGATCCTGAATCCGCCGCAGAGCGCGATCCTCGGCATGCACGCGATCAAGGAACGCCCGGTCGCGGTGGACGGCGAGGTCGTCGTCCGGCCGATGATGTACGTCGCCCTGTCCTACGACCACCGCCTGGTCGACGGTGCCGAGGCGGTGCAGTTCCTGGTCGCCATCAAGGACGCGATCGAGGACCCGGCGCGGTTGCTGCTCGACGTTTGACCCTGTGAGGTGGAGTGGTGGCGTCAGGCTACGACTCAAGCCGCATCCCACGTGACGGCTGGCTCAGTCGTCCGTGACGGGACGGCGCCGGGGGCCGGGGCGCAGGCTGAACAGCAGCACGCCGGCGCCGATCAGCGCGAGCGGCCAGACCGGCCAGGCGAGCCCCTGCCAGGCCGCGACTTCCAGCTGCGTGGCCAGCCCCGCGAGGGCCAGCAGGGCCACGCCCGCCCAGCCCTCGTTGCGGCGGCGGGACTGGCGCCTCAGCCCGTTTTCCAGCTCGAGGATCTGGCGGCGTAGCGCGGCGTCGCGCTCGGCGCGCTGCTCTTCCACGGTCAGGGCCTTCTCCAGGTGTATCGGCAGTTCCGGCAGGTGCGCCAGCAGGCGCGGCAGGTGTTGCTGCGCGTTGCGGATGAACGCGCGCACACCCATGCGTTCGTGCATCCATTTCTCGATGAACGGCTTGGCGGTGGTCCACAGGTCCAGCTGGGGGTAGAGCTGGCGGCCCAGGCCCTCGATGTTCAGCAGGGTCTTCTGCAGCAGCACGAGCTGCGGCTGGACCTCCATGTTGAATCGCCGCGCGGTCTGGAACAGGCGCAGCAGGACCTGGCCGAAGGAGATTTCGTCCAGCGGGCGCTGGAAGATGGGCTCGCAGACGGTGCGGATTGCGGCCTCGAACTCGTCGACACGGGTGTCCTTGGGTACCCATCCGGATTCCACGTGCAGTTCGGCCACGCGGCGGTAATCGCGGTTGAAGAAGGCGTGGAAGTTCTCGGCCAGATAGCGCTGGTCGGAGTCCAGCAGCGAGCCGACGATGCCGAAGTCCACCGCCAGGTAGGTCGGGTCGTCCGGGTGGGTGGCATCGACGAAGATGTTGCCCGGGTGCATGTCGGCGTGGAAGAAGTTGTGCTGGAACACCTGGGTGAAGAAGATCTCCACGCCGCGTTCGGCCAGCAGCTTGAGGTCCACGTTGCGTTCGCGCAGGGCGGCGACATCGGCCACCGGGAGGCCGCCGATGCGCTCCATCACCAGTACGCTGCGGCGGGTGTAATCCCAGATGATCTCCGGGATGTAGAGGAGGTGGCTGTCCTCGAAGTTGCGGTGGATCGCGGCGGCATTCGCGCCCTCGCGGATCAGGTCCAGCTCGTCGGTGACGGTCTTTTCGTACTCGTCCACCACCTCGCGCGGGCGCAGGCGCTTGGCCTCGGACCAGTAGCGGTCCGCCAGGTCCGCGATCAGGTGCATGACCTCGAGGTCCGCGCGGATGGTCTTGAGGATGCCGGGGCGCACCACCTTCACGACCACCTCGCGCCCGTCCTGCAGCGTGGCCGCGTGCACCTGGGCGATGGAGGCCGAGGCGATTGGCGTGTCCTCGAAGGCGGCGAAGGCGATCTCGATCGGGCGTTCCAGTTCGGCCTCGATCACGGCGCGCGCCTGGTCGCTGGGGAACGGCGGCACCCGGTCCTGCAGGCGCGCAAGCTCGATCGCGATGTCGTCCGGGAGCAGGTCGCGCCGGGTGGAGAGCATCTGACCGAACTTGATGAAGATCGGGCCCAGATCCTCCAGCGCGCGGCGGATGCGCTCGCCGCGCGTGCCTTCAGTGCGGCGGAACCAGTTCCAGGGCGCGAGATAGAGCAGGAAGCTGAGCGGGCGCAGCGGCTTCAGCGTGAACAGGATGACGTCGAGGCGATAGCGCACCAGGACCCGCGCAATGGTCCACAGCCGCAGGCCCCGGTACAGCGCGCGGCGCATCAGGCCTGCCGGTCGTCGGATGCGGAGGCCGGTGCCTCCAGACGACGCAGCCGCGCATCCAGCCGGGCGACATCGTCGCGCAGCTTGGCTACGTCCTCGGCGAAGGCCTCGAACGCGCCACCGGCGGGCAGCCATTCGAGTTCGTCGCGCAGGTAGTCGGCCGTGTCCTCGGCGGAGCGCCGACCGAGATGGCGCAGGCTGTCGCGCGCCTGGTCCAGGAGGTGGCGCAGCGGCCCGGCCGCCCCGGCGCCGGCAAAGCGCTCGAACAGGTCCTCCCAGTCGATCCCGGCGTCGCGCAGTGCGTGCTGGAGGTCGGAGAGCACGGTGGCATCGCCGGTGATGGTGAGTCCGGAACGGTCGTCGCGCCCCATCGCGGCGGCCAGCGACAGCGGCGAGCCCGAGAGCTGCACATCTGCCGGGTCCTCGATGCCGCCCACGACCTGTAGCCGATCGGAGGCCCCGACCAGCGAAAGCGCGATCCCCGGCGGCTCGATCACGATCGCGATCGCACGCCCGGCCAGCCGCGCCCGGTCCTTCTCCGGGGCGCTGGCCAGGTGTTCGTTCAGCGTGGCCTCGATCAGGGCCGCGAACGGGCTGGGCAGGGCGAAGGGTTCGGCCATGAATACGTTACAACTTGGTGCCGCGGTGCAGGGCCACGATGCCGCCGGTCAGGTTGTCGTACTCGACGCGTTCCAGCCCGGCGTCGCGCATCATGCCGGCCAGGGTTTCCTGGTCCGGGTGCATGCGGATGGATTCGGCCAGATAGCGGTAGCTGTCGGCATCGTTGGCGACCAGCTTGCCCATCAGCGGCAGCATCTTGAACGAGTAGACGTCGTAGATCGGGCGCAGCGGCGCGACCGGCTGCGAGAACTCCAGCACCAGAACACGCCCGCCGGGTTTGATGACCCGGCGCATCTCGGCCAGCGCACGCTCCTTGCGGGTCACGTTGCGCAGGCCGAAGGCGATGGTCACGCGGTCGAAATAATCGTCCGGGTAGGGGAGCTGTTCGGCGTCCGCCTGCACGAAGTCGAGGTTGCCCACGTGGCCCTCGTCCAGCATGCGGTCGCGCCCGGCCTCCAGCATCGAGGCGTTGATGTCGCAGACCACGATCTGCCCCTTGGGTCCGACCCGTGGGGCAAAGGCCCCGGCGAGGTCCCCGGTGCCGCCGGCCAGGTCCAGGATCTTCATACCCGGGCGCACGCCGGTACGCTCCAGCGTGTAGCGCTTCCAGATGCGATGGACGCCCATGGACATCAGGTCGTTCATCACGTCGTAGCGCGAGGCGACCGAATGGAACACCTCGCCGACGCGCGAGGCCTTCTCGGACTCGGGGACGCTCTGGTAGCCGAAGTGGGTCTTGCCGGATTCGTCTTTCATCAAGGTGCCGTTGTCAGTGCGTCTTGCGCTCGTGTCCGGCCTCTTTCAGCCGATCCAGGTAATCCTGCCACAGTCGCTCCTGGTTCGTGCCGAGCTCGTGCAGGTAGTCCCAGTCATAGATGCCGGTATCGTGCCCGTCGGAGAACACGAGCTTCACCGCATAGTTTCCGACCGGCTCGATCCCGGTGATGTTCACGTCTTCCTTGCCGACCTGCAGCACCTCCTGGCCCTTGCCGTGCCCGCGCACCTCGGCCGAGGGCGAATACACGCGCAGGAACTCGCAGGGCAACTCGAAATGCGAGCCGTCCGAATACGTCAGCTCCAGGATGCGCGACTTCTGATGCAGCTGGATATCGGTGGGTCGGTGGGTACTGCTCATGTGGCCTCCAGAATCCTCGGTCCGGGATGGCCCGGAAGATCTTTCGCGACCGCCCAAAACGGCGGACGCCAACGGACTGCGAGGATACCAGCCCTGTGGGTCAGCGTGGCATCTCCCCGCGCACCGCAGGTCTGCCGGCCTTGACACCCTTCGGACCTCGCGCCAGAGTCGGCAACCTTAATCATGGAAAGGGAATGTCCATGACCTCGCCACGGACTGGCGCATTCGCCGTACAGGCACACCCCGATCTTTCAGCCGCCATGACCTTTCGTGCTCCCACGCTCGCGCGGGTCGGATTCGGGCGGGCGTTCGATTGTCGCCGCGGAGGTTTTTCCCATCCCCCCTTGCGGTTCCAGTTGGGCATATCACGAACCGCGAGAGGCGCTCCATGTTCTGGTTGATCGCCTATGTGATCGCACTGATCGCGGCGGCTGGCATCCTGTCCGAGCGATCGCGTGCGCCCGTTCGGGCCAGGGTCCTGTTCGCCCTTGCCGTTCTCGCGGTGCCATTCGTGCTGCAGACCTTCGGCTGGATGCTCCTGGGCGATGAACCCCATGATCTGATCGCGGCCCAGCTCGGGCTTCTGTCATACGTCATCGGCCCCATTCTGGTGGCCTGGTACTTCCTGTATCGCTATCCGCTGCCGGCATCCGCACGGCATGCCCCGAAACTGAAGAGCTTTCGTCTGGCGATTGGCGCCTGGCATCGCCATATCCTCATTCTTGGCTTCATGGCGTTTGTCGTGGTCGGGATGGGCGCCACATACAACCCGCTCACGCAGTGGGCGTACGACCGCGTTGGGCAGCACAACCTCGAAAACGAGGTCGTCCGGGCCAAGCTGGCGGACCAGCACTTCGATATCCCGATGCGATATTTCGTGATTGATGCGTACGTGCCGCGTGGATACTGGCCGAGAGCCAAGAATCGCCGGGTGGATGTCGGCGCCCTGAGCATCTACGTCCTGTTGCCGGATCTGCGACCCTTCTATCCCGAAGAGAAACATCTCTGGAATCTGGAGGGTGGCGGCCGCGGGGACCGGGTTCGTGTGACGATCTGGGAGGATGATTTTTCCAAATCCAACGTAAAAACCTTACGAGCGCGGGCCGCCGAATCAGGGGAGCCCCTCGCCCCGGAAACGGCAAAGACGTATGGCGTTGATCGGCACAATGAGGATGTGGAAGCTTTGTTGTACGCTCGCAGACTCCGTCTGTTTCCTCGCGATGAATCCGAAGCGTGGTTTATCACCTGCGCGAGTCCGAAGGACGTCCCTTCCCCCAGTTGCCGGATGAAGACCGCATTCCGTCCCGGCATCGCGCTGGAAAAGACCTTCGGCCTTGAATACCTCCCCGATTGGCGCCGCATCGCGACCAAGAGCGAGCGGCTGGTGGATTCTCTGGCGGTCGAAGGGGCCAACCCATGATGACCCTCAGGCGCTTTTGCGCCCTCGATGTCGAATGGTTCGCGCTCGGGTTTATTCAGTGGCCCAGCCGAAAGTCGGCCCCACGGAAACGAGGGCGGAGGTCATGAGCGTCGCCGGCCTGATGGGATCAGTGCTCATTGCCCTGATTCCCATGGCGGTTGCCATTGTTGCGGCCATTGGGGTGCTGATTGCCGTCCGTCGTGCGTCGGCTGCTGTCAGGATCGGCTATGCCCTGCTCATACTGGCCTTGCCGGTGGCCGTGATGCTGGGATTCATACTTCTTCTGGAAGAGTATGGGCGTGAGATATCCACGGGACTGCCGGTGGCCCTGTTCGCGTTGATTGGCATTCCGCTGATGGCCGTCTGGTGGTTTCGGCGGCGCCACCCAGTGCGGTTGGAGACGGGCGCGCCCGTCGCCCCCACGGTGCGCAGCTTCCGCCTTACGTTTCGCTACTGGAGGCTGGAGCTGGCCCTCGTAGCCCTGGTGGTGCTGGTCGTCTTCACGGAGAACCCGGTCTCGCACAAGATCAACGACTATGCGGGCAGGGTTTATCTGAATATCGCAACGGCGCACTTCGACTTGTCAGGCCACAAGTTCGATGTGCCGGTGCGGTTTTTCTACTCGGTCTATGAAGAGCTGGGCCACTGGCCGTACCCCAGAGAGGGGCGGCATGAACCGGCGACCCTCCAGTTGAGCGTCCTCCTGCCGGATCTGCGGCCTTATCACCACGAAGACCGTGATCGCTGGACTCGGGATGACGACGCACTCGGAGACCGGGTGGAAATCGCGCTTTTGAATGATCCGCTGTTGTCGTTTGTTGGCTCGATGGCGCGGCTCGCAAGGGAGAACCCTCAGGACGTCCGGGCATCCGATGATGACCTCGCCGTGTTCGACATCGATCCCCAGGAAGTGAGCCTGAAGGCCCTGGGCCAGCCGCCGTTTTTCATCCCTGAAGACGCATCAAAGAACCTCGTAATCCATTGTGCCCCGCCAGGCGATCAGCCCGCTTCTGAATGCATGGCCATGACCGTCTTTCGCGATGATCTCGCATTGACCTATCGCTTCGCCCCCGAGCACCTTCCGGACTGGCAGCGAATGGATCGCGAGGTTCGACAGCTCCTGGACTCCCTTTCGGTCGAGCTCGACGCGCCATGAGGCCTTCCGCGCGTCTTTCCATCCCCCATGAGTGGCGGTCCCGTTTCACTCTCTATCCGATCTTCGTGATCCGGACGCAGAACCGGGGCAGGGGCGCATGAGCGGCGCCGGCCGGCTGACCCTGATCGTGGTCGTCCTGGTGGCGATCTGGCTAGTGGGTTCCGCCCTGTGGTCGGGCCTCGCACGGCCCGGGCTCGCCGGGGTGGGGGTGTTCGACACCCTGCACGAGATCTATGGCGAGCCGCCGAGGCTCGAGATCCAGGAGTTTTCGCCCCCGATTCGCAAGGCCAACATCAATGGAGTGCCGATTGCGATCCCGTCCAACTATCTCGCGCTGGTCGGCATCGAATACAAGGATCAGAGCACCTGGGCGCCACGGGACCCGGATACGCCGAAGCCCGATGAGCGCACTTTCGAGGATGAGGCCCATGCCTTCACGCTCGCGGTTCGATGGCCGGATCTGAAGCCGCGCAGCCCGGAAACGCGGAAAAGCTACTGGACCAAGGGCGATCCCGACGGCGATCCATGGTTGCAGATTGGCCTCGGCGCCTACAGCGATCCGGACGCAATCGGGCGGGATCTTGGTTGGGCGCCGGTTGTGCGGGGCCGGATCGAAATGATTGAGGGGCGCACCCACACCAGGAGGCTCCCTCCCCGCACTTCATCAGAGCTGTGGGGTGAGACTGAAACTGTACATATTCGCTACGAAATGCGCGGCACCGACCCGGAGACGGGTCTGAAATGGGCGGAACCCGTGGGGCCGGGGACCGAGCGATTCCATACCTGGAACCAAACACTCCACTGGCAAGGCGATCTCGACGGCTACGTGAGTGACATGATTCGTTGCTACAACGGCCAGATGCCAAGGCCCGACGCCCGCCCGGTCTGCCGTCATCGATTCAAGTTGCCCGAATGGGGTGCTCGGCTCGCAGTAACCTACCCGCGCGACCAGTTGCCGCAATGGCGGAAGATTCGGTCTGCCGTGCGCGATCTCATTCTGGACCTTGAGGCGGCCCCCTTGGAGAACACAGAAGAGGGTCCATGAGCATTCGTCAATCGCTCATCAACTTTCTGGCGAAATACCCCGGCCCGACGGAGGCCGAGGCCCGTCGTTGGCGGTACGCCTTGATCGCAATGGGTGCACTGGCCCTTGTCGCCGAAGGGAGCCTTGTCTTCATCCTTTATCACATGGATCCGGCTGCTCCCCCATTCTGGTTAACTGCTCCGGCGGGCTGGCTATGGGAGCATGTTCCCGCTGCCCGTGGTTTCACGAACAGCTCCTACGCCCTTCGCGCACAGATGCCGTACGTATTTGTGGTGTTTTTCTTCTTGGTGGTCACAACCGCTGCGCTGGTGGCCTGCTGTAATCGCCGTGGATCGATCCTCGGCATGGCCGTCAATTTTCTCCAAGAGGGGGTCTTTAGGCAGGCGGTTATCCTCGTCGTGATTCCAATTGTCTACTACGCGGTCTATTTCGTTGTTTTTTCTTCCGATAAAGATCCAGTTATGGGTCCGAATGAAAGATCGTATAGGCATTATGGGGTTTTTTTTGAGGCTCATTTGGGAGTGTTGTCCGCGTGGGTTCCATTGGCAATATTTTGCGGTTCCTTTATTGGGGTGCATCTTGCCTTGGTTCCGGAGATTCCCAGGCTTGTAAGGGCCGCCCGGGCTGGCCGAACTCGATTGCCAACGGATCCTGGAAGCTAATCGTCCATGTACACCTTGGCTTACTTCTCGGCATGGCTGTCTTTTCTTTTTGTCTGGGCGGCTCTCTTCAGCCTGATCATTCTTGGATCCCGTAGACGCGCTGGGCTGGGTGCGCGGATGTCCTACGCATGCCTGACTCTGCTGGCCCCGTTTTTGGTGTTCTTCCTCGGGGCTCTGGGGGTCTGGTATGCGCCCGAAGGCGTGCCACGGTGGCTCGAGATGACGCTGGTGTTCTACCTCCCGCTTGTGACGCCGTATCTGGTCCGTACCCTGTTTGTGTTGCGCTGGCCGGTTCATGCGTAACGGCCCGTGCGCACTATCGCCGTCCTGCCGGACCTGATGGGCAGCAGCGAGGTGCATGATCTGCATCAGGCGCTGGTGCGCCCTGCCGCCAACGAGGCGACCTTCGGAAAGCCCCTTGACAGAGCGGTCTGAAGCCGGGAGCCTTTAAACCCATCGCTCATGGACAGGGAAAAGCCATGACCTCGCCACGGATCGGCGTCCTCTCCGCAGTGCCGCTTCGGCTGATGCCGCATCACGCTCCGATAGCGTCGGCGCGTTGCCCCGCAATGCGTACCGGCGCACTGCTGGATTGGCTTCCGTCGTACTTGCGCCTCGCTAGGTGCACCCGCTTATTGAGTTGCCCACCAGCCGTTGCCATGGCCTGGCTGATCCTCTATCCCGCCGAGTTTCCGGGCTATGCCAACGAGTGGTCGGCCCGACCGGATTTTGAGGCAATCACGCTCGCGTTTCAGATGCGCTCGTGCTTCGGGATGCGCACATGATCCTTCGCCAATCCCTTATCGACATCCTGTCGATATACCCGGGACCAACAGGGGCCGAGGCCCGACGCTGGCGAAATGTCCCAATCGCCATGGGTTCGCTCGCGCTGCT
Source organism: Thioalkalivibrio sp. AKL6 (assembly GCF_000376905.1). NCBI lineage: Bacteria > Pseudomonadati > Pseudomonadota > Gammaproteobacteria > Chromatiales > Ectothiorhodospiraceae > Thioalkalivibrio > Thioalkalivibrio sp. AKL6. Next base: position 193,937 of record NZ_AQXS01000009.1, read on the forward strand.
AGTAGAAGGGATCCTTGTCTACATGTTGGGTAACGGATGATTCTATACCGCACGAGAAGGCGCCCCTGTTTCCACGAGGTAGCGCAATCCTTCGTCTTCAGGGGGGCTCGGATACCGCTGAGGCTGTCATCGAGCTCGCGAAAACTTGGGGGGCGAAACGATGAGACGGGTGCCTGAGTCTCTCTCTCATTCTAGGTTGGCTAGTTGGGCGAAAGGCAGCTGGCCCTATCAAGTGTTCGTTGTCCGGGCCCTTCAGCGCGGGACTTCTAGAGCTTGGTACATCGTCTCGTTTTGTTTCCTTTTCTTTGCTGTATCCGACTATGTGGATTATCTAAATACTGTCCCCGATATGGGGGGATTGACGAGGCAAGAAGGCGTGGTGGAGCGCATTAATGAAGGGCGAGGGCGCGCTCGTCGTTCAATTGTCATGGACGTGGACGATGGCGATCCTGTTCGCTTTTTTGGGGCGATCCCTTTGGGCGAGGATGGCGAGAAGATTATCGGGGAGCCCGTTACGGTCTGGTTGCACAGGAAGACTAGTGTATTTGGTCCATCAACCAGGGTTTATCATCTCGAATTCGAGGGAGAGACTCTCGTTAATTACGAGGAAATAAGGCCACGCTTGGAGGCGTCGCAGGAGAGGCTTCCGAGATTCGTAATATGGTGGCTCGTCCTCGGAGTGATTCCGCTCATGCGCGTCTGGTGGGTCAATAGAATTATCGGTTAATAGAAGTTTAAACGGATAACAATACAAGGATGTTTGTTGCGGCTCGTGGGTTTGACGAAAAATATCAGCACTTGATGAAGTCGGCTCTTCACATGAAGCTGTCGCCAGCGGAGTTTGCGAGTGCAGCGAATAATTTAAATGACAAGGACTCCCTCGGCGCGTCAATAGCGGCCTTGGGTGGCTTGCAATCGTTGGCGTCGGTGGCGAGCAGGGCCATTGATTTTGTAGGCGCCCCACTGGCCGTCGCGTCTCTTCGGCATAACGTTAATGTGGCCGGAGAGGATATCGCCGAATTCGGGTACATCCGCAATAGCACATCTCTCGATTCTGGCTGACACGACCTGCACCGGGCGCGTTCGGACGCCGAGTCGCTGCGCCAGGAGCTGATCAAGGCGCGCCGTCTGGACGAGCTGACCCGCCCGCGGGCCCCGGTGGATGGCAGGGTCGAGCAACTGGCCGTGCACACGGTGGGTGGGGTCGTGGAGCCGGCCCGTCCGTTGATGGTCGTGGTTCCCGAGGACGGGGCCGTCGAAGTCGAGGCCACCCTGCCCAACAAGGACATCGGCTTTGTCCGGGCTGGCCAGGAGGCCGAGGTCAAGCTGCAGACGTTCCCCTATACCAAGTACGGCACCATCGACGGTGTGGTGACGGACGTCTCGCAGGATGCGGTGCAGGACGAGCAACAGGGACTGGTCTTTGTGGTACGTGTCCGCCTGGAGCAGGACACCGTGGATGTCCATGGCGAGGCGGTGAGCATCGCACCGGGCATGATGGCGACAGTCGAGATCAAGATCGGCTACCGCCGGATCATCGAGTATTTCCTGGCGCCGTTGCTGCGCGCGGCCAACGAGAGCCTGGGGGAGCGATAGGCGATGGGGCGGCATCGCATGATGTCAAAGTCCGGATTTGAGTCGGTCTGCGTACTGACCGGACACGGTTAGTGATCTGTCACCGCGCTGTATGGGCGAGCTGCAAAGCGATCAGCGTCCCATTGGGTTGTAGTGCCCCCAAGCGATACATGCTCGGCTTGGCTCTCATCGCTGCCCATTGTCGTGACGATGGGCGGAGCCTCTTCACTGGAGTCAGATTGCCGCCGGTTTTTGTGCGCGGGGCATTGTTTGTGCGAAGGGAGCGATTAGCTCCAGGCGGTGCGGGCGCGGCGGTAGAAGTCGGGGTCTTCGCTGGTGGCTCCCTGCTGGGTGCAGACGGCGGCTGCGAACTGGAGGGCGCGGTCCAGGGTGGTTGCCCAGGGCCAGTCGTGTTGCAGGCCGATGATGGCGACGCTGGCGAAGGCGTCGCCGGCGCCTACGGCGTCGCGGAAGCCGTCGACCGCGGGGGCCGGGGCCTGCCAGTGCTGGCCATCGGTGGTGTGGATGGCTGCGCCGTCGGCGCCGTGGGTGATGATCAGGGCGGAGCGGATCGCGGCGCGTTCCAGGAGCGCCGCCGAGCGCTCCGGTGCGGCGACGTCGGGGGCCAGCGTGGCCGCCTCGTCGGTGTTCAGCTTGACCACGTCGGCCCCGCGCATCAGCGCGAGGACGTCGTCAGGCTGGTACCACGGTGCGCGCAGGTTCACGTCGACGAAACGATGTTGTGCACGGGCCTGCAACCGTTCCAGTAGCTCGCGGTTGTCCGCGCGCAGGGCGAGCGTGCCGTGATAGAGGAGGCCCGCGGTGTCCGGCAGCTGGTCCGCCCATTCCGCCGGAACGGTGTCATAGGCCTGGTCAGGGACGATGGTGTAGGTCGGTTCGCCGTCTTCCAGGGCGATGCGGACCTGGCCGGTGGGGGCCGCGGGGTGCCTGTACAGGCCGCGGGTGTCCATCCCGATGCGGTTCATGCGCTCGCGGATGCTGCGGCCGTCCGCGTCGTCCCCGACTCCGCCCACGAAACAGGCGGCCTCGCCCAGCTGGTGCAGGTTCCAGGCGACGTTGAAGGGCGCGCCGCCGAGGACGCGCGTACCGTCGGGGAAGCAATCGAACAGGACTTCGCCGAAGATCAGGTGGGGTTGAGGCGTGCCGTTCATGGGTTCCCTCGGCAGTGGATCAGTCGCCGGCCCGCTCGATGCGGTCACGGCCTCGCTTTTTCGCTTGTAGCAGCGCGTGGTCGGCGGCATCGAATATCGCCTCCGGGGCGGCGGCGGGGTCGATTCCGGCCAGCCCGGCGGAGATGGTGACCTTCAGACGCGTCTTGCCGGAGCGCACGATCAGACGGTCCACGGCGTCGCGGATGGTATTGGCCTGGCTGTATGCAGCGTCAGGCTCGCGATGGATGATCATCACGAATTCCTCCCCGCCGTAGCGCGCGACGAAATCCGGCTCGCGCACGCCCTCGGCCAGGATCTCGGCGACCGCGCGCAGGACCTTGTCGCCGGCCGTGTGGCCGTACTCGTCGTTGATGGTCTTGAAGTGGTCGATGTCCCAGACCAGCAGCGAGGCCGCGCCCGATTTCTCGAGTTCCGCGGGGAGTTGCTCCAGCCGCTGTTCGAAGGCCATTCGATTGGGCAGGCCGGTGAGGTTGTCGCGACTGGCTTCGGCGCGCGCCTGCTCCAGCCGGTTGCGCAGCGCTTGCACCTGACCCTCCAGGCTGCGGCCCTTGGAGCGCAGGAGGCGGTTCCGCTCCTGCACCACCTGCAGTTCGTCTTCCTGCTCGTTCCGAAACGTGGTGACGCGCTCCACCATGCGGTCGAGACCGCGGGTCACCTCGGTGCGCAGGGTCGCGAGGTCCTCGACGTCGACCACCCGGCCTTTGATGTGCTCGACATCCCCGGAGATCCCCGCGTGCAGTTCGGAGACCGATTCCCGGGCGCGCTGGCCGCGCGCCTCGTCTTCGGACAGGGCGGTATCCACGTCCTCCAGTCGGTGCCAGATCTCGCCGACGACCTCGGTGAGTTCTTCGCGCTCCGTCATTGCCTGCTCGCACTTGTCGTGCATCACCGAAAAGAGGCGTGTGAGGGTGCGTTCGATCTCTGCCTTGTCGCGCCGATCGGCGGCCCGGGTGAGGGCCTCCAGCTCGGGGTCGAGGAATTCGAAGCCGAGCAGGCCACGCTGGACGACCGCGAGGATGCCGTCGGCCAGGTCCTCTCGCTGATCGCTGGAGCGCACGGCGTCGGCCAGCTGGCCGCTCAGGCGATCCAGCCAGGCGGTGTCGCCGGGGTCGGATTCGATGGCGCGGGTCAGGTCGCGCACGGCGCCTTCCAGTGCCGGCACCTTCGCGGAGACCACCGCGAGCGATCGCAGGGCGACGCGGCGGATCGCGTCCTGCAGGGCGCGCTCCCGATCCAGCGAGCGCTCGAGCTCGATAATGGTCTTGCGCAGATCGCTATCGGACATCGGGAAATCCCGGATAGTAGGCACGCCTATTTAAGCGCGGAAATGGGGTGGATGCCAGGGAAACACGGACTAATGTACACACTCGCGCTCGAACCCTACCCGTCTTTCGGCATCGGTTTAGTGCGCTGGATCATGAAGGGCCTGGCGCTGCGGCAGTTCGATCTCGATACCGACCGGCAGGTGGTCGGAGAGCGCCACGTTGTAGACACGCACGTCGCTGACATGCAGGTCGGGGGTCAGCAGGATGTGGTCGAACACCAGGCGCGGGTCCCAGGCGGGATAGGTGGCCGGGCAGGCCATCGGCTCCATCAGGCCGGTCCGCGCGACCAGCTGGCGCAGTTCCTCGCTGTCCTGCTGGCAGTTGAGGTCGCCCATCACGATCGCATGCGGAAAATCCTGGATGTGCTCCGCGACGTAGGCCAGCTGGGATTTCCGCGTGCGCTTGCCCAGGGCCAGGTGCAGCAGGAACAGCACCAGCTCCTCGCCGTCGCCCATGGCGTAGCGGGCCTCGATCGCGCCGCGGCCGGGCAGCGCTCCGGGCAGACGGTGCATCTCCACCCGGTCCGGCTCCAGGCGTGAGAACAGGGCGAGGGAGTGCTTGGCGAACTGCCCCAGATCGCGGTTGATCCGGTTGTAGGTATACGGGAACTGTGCGCGTTCGGAGAGATAGGAGGCCAGATCGACGAAGTTGCTGCGCAGGCTACCCCCGTCCAGTTCCTGCACACCGACGATGTCGAACTCCGAGATAAAGCGCGCCACCCGGTCGAGGTTGTCCATGCGCCCACCGTAGGGGAGCACGTGCTTCCAGCTGTTGGTCAGGTAGTGATGCAACCGGGAGGAGTGGATGCCGACCTGGGCGTTGAAGCTCAATAGCCGCAGGCGTTGGCTGCCCTGCTCGTGGTGATACCCCAGGCGTTCCGGGGTGGAGGCTTCCGGTTGTGTCGCGCCCTCGGGCCCGGTGGGCGCGGTGCGATCATGGCCGGACGCGATCGAGGTCATCGCGGGTCGTCTCCTGCTGGCGGGGAAGTCCGCGTTGTCAGAATGGACAAACCAGTTCGCCCAAACGTTCCGTCAGCTTCATGTTCTCGCTGTAGTCCACTGGGCAGTCGATGATTGTGACCCCGGGTGTTACCAGGGCCTCGCGCAGCGCCATCTCCAGGCTGTCGCCGGGTTCGATGCGCACGCCGTGCGCCCCGAACGACTGCGCCAGCTGCACGAAGTCCGGATTGCCGAATTCGACGAAGGCCTTGCGGCCATATTCGCGCACCTGCTTCCACTCGATCAGGCCGTAGGCGTTGTCGTTCCAGATCAGCACAACGAAGTTGAGGCCCAGGCGAACCGCCGTTTCCAGCTCCTGCACGTTCATCAGGAAGCCGGCATCGCCGGTGACCGCGACCACCTGGCGTTCGGGGTGGAGCTTGGCGGCGGCAATGGCGCCCGGCAGCGCAATCCCCATGCTGGCAAAGCCATTGGAGATCAGACAGGTATTGGGTAGCTCGCAGCGGAACATGCGCGCCATCCAGAGCTTGTGTGCGCCCACATCGGTGATCATGATCGCGTCGAGGTCGGCGGCGGTGCGCAGATCCCAGATCAGCTTCTGCGGCTTGAGCGGCACCTGGGTGTCGTTGCGGTGCTCGTTCATGTCGTCGATCAGGCTCTGGCGTAGCGGGCGCAGGACGGTCTCTTCGCGTGGGCTCACCTGTTCCGCCAGGCGGTGCAGGCAGGTCGTCAGATCGCCCAGTACCTCGGCGGTCACATTGTAGTGACCGTCGATCTCGGCCGGCGCGGAGTCGATATGGATCAGGGTCCGGTCGGCGTCCGGATGCCAGAAGCTGGGCGGGTATTCGACCAGGTCGTAGCCGATGCAGACGATCACATCGGCCTTGTGGAAGCCAAAATTCACGAAGTCCTGGCTTTGCAGACCGACCGAGCCCAGCGCCAGCGGGTGGCGGAACGGCAGTACGCCCTTGGCCATGAAGGTGTTGGCGACCGGAATGTTCAGGGCGCTGGCGAGCATGGCCAGGGCGCCGCTGGCGCCGGAACGGATCACGCCGTTCCCGGCCAGGATCAGCGGGTGCCGGGCCTCGTTCAGCAGGCGCGCGGCCGCCTCCAGGGAGGCTTCGGCCGGTACGGCGGCCGGGCCGGCATGTACCGGCAAGGGTGGATTCGGGCACGGCAGTGAGGCGATGTTCTCTGGCAGCTCGATGAAGCTGGCACCGGGTTTGCCGCCTTCGGCCCACTTGAAGGCCTTGCGGATCACCTCGGGCAGGATCTCGGGTTCCAGCACCTGTGAGCTGTACTTGGTGATCGGCTGGAACAGGCCCTTCAGGTCGAGGACCTGGTGCGATTCCTTGTGCAGCCGATGGGTGCTGGCCTGGCCGGCAATTGCGACCAGGGGGGCGTGATCCATGTTGGCGTCGGCGACGCCGGTGATCAGGTTGGTGGCACCGGGTCCCAGGGTCGCCAGACAGACGCCCGCCTTTCCGGACAGCCGCCCGTGGACGTCGGCCATGAAGGCCGCGCCCTGCTCGTGACGGGTGGTGACGAACTCGATGGGGGAGTCGGCCAGGGCGTCGAGAACGGCCATGTTCTCTTCGCCGGGGAGGCCGAAGATGCGTTCCACGCCCTCCTGTTCGAGGCACTCGACCAGACGCTGGGCGGTGGTCGGATCGCTCATGGCCGAACCCGTCGGAGCGGGCCCGCGTTAGCCGCGGGCACGTTCGATCAGGTAGTCGGCAACCTCCAGCATTTCGTCGTGCCCGCCGGCCATGCTGGCGGAGACGCTGGCCTCGCCATTGATGACCAGGGTGGGCACGCCGCTCACGGCGTAGTCCTGCACCGCCTCGGTGGCCTCGACGATCCGCTGGCGAATCGCGTCGGAGCGCATGGTTTCGCGGAATTCGTCGGCGTCGAGTCCGCGCTGGTTGATGAAGCGCAGGATGGCGCTTTCCGAGCGCAGCTGGCGGCCCTGATCGTGGATCGCGTCGTAGAACGCCTGATGCACCTCGTCGAGCACGCCCAGTTTCTCGGCGGTGTAGTAGACCCGGGCATGCAGCGCCCAGACATCGTTCATCGGTGCCGGCAGGTATTCGAACTGTACGTCGTCGGCCAGGCCGGGCTTCCACGCCTGAACCTTGGGCTCGAATTCGTAGCAGTGCGGACAGCCATACCAGAAGATCTCGACGACCTGGATCTTGCCGTCCTCCAGGCCGGTGTCGAGCGGCGGCTGGATGGCCCGGTAGTGCTGGCCTTCGCGGTATTCGGCCGCGAGGCTGGTACCGGTGGCGAGCAGCAGGCCGGCGCCGCCCAGGGCGCCCATGAATTCACGACGCTTCATTTACAGTTCTCCGTAGGAATGCAGGCCGGACAGGAACATGTTCACACCCAGGAACGCGAAGGTGGTGATGAACAGGCCCACGATCGCCCACCAGGCCATGGTCGGGCCGCGCCAGCCCTTGGTAAAGCGCATGTGCAGCCAGGCCGCGTAGTTCAGCCAGACGATCAGCGCCCAGGTCTCTTTCGGGTCCCAGGACCAGTAGCCGCCCCAGGCCTCGGCCGCCCACATCGCGCCCAGCACGGTGGCGATGGTGAAGAAGGCAAAGCCGATCGCGATGGACTTGTACATCACGCTGTCCAGGGTGTCCTTGGACGGGATGCGCTGGGTGATCGCGGCGTCCGGCCGCGTACGTTCCAGGCGATCGCGGATCAGGAAGGCGACGCCCAGCATGGCGGCGATGGCAAAGCCGCCGTAGCCCACGAAATTGGTGGGTACGTGGATCTTCATCCACCAGCTGTTCAGCGCCGGCACCAGCGGCTCCACGATGTGCGCATCGCGGGTGAACATGTACCACAGCAGGAAGGTGACCGCGGCCGCGATGATGAGCATCACGAAGGCGCCCATGTTGCGCGAGCCGGTGCGCTGCTCGTAGTACAGGTACATCAGCGCAGTCAGGGCCGCAAACAGGATGAACACCTCGTAGAGGTTGGCCACCGGGATGTAACCCCAGGTCGGGTCGGTCAGGTAGATCTCGCGCCAGCGCACCAGCAGTGCCATGGTCCCGGCACCCGCGCCGACCCAGGCGAAGGCGGCCCCCACGCGGGCGGGGAAATCGGAATTGGAGAACAGGCCCATCAGGTAGGCGACAGTGGAGAGATAGAGGAACACGCTCATCCACATGACGCCGGCCTGACCGGAACCGATGTAGTTCAGCCAGAAATTGGTCTCGTTGGCGGCCAGGCTATCGCCGTAAAGCCAGATGCCGAACAGCGCGAGCACCCCGACGATGACCGAGAAGGCCTGCCATGGGCGCCAGAACCAGCCCATCCAGGCGCTGGTGCCGACCGCAAGGATCAGGCCGCCGATGTCGTAGCGGTCCATGTTCTCGCCGAAGAGCGTCAGCGAGATCACCGCTACGGCGGCCATCAGTGCAAAGTAGGCCCAGTCGCGCAACTGCAGTTGGCGGAAGAAACCGGGCCGTTCGAAATCCAAGGCCTCGTGGGGTACAGACATGGTGTGCTCCTCCGGTGACGCGCGGGTCAGGCGTTCTTGTTGTGACTGTCGTCGCCAGCCGAGTCCGAACGGACTGGCTTTTGCTCGATGATCCAGCGCTTAAGATGCGCGAAACGTTCCTCGAATTCCACTTGATGGCGGTTACTGGTGCCGGCCATCACCACGTGGGTGCCTTCGCCGTCCTCGCGCCGCCGCGCCATGATCCACAGGCGCTGATAGGACACGTAGAACAGCAGGAAGATCCCGACAATCAGCATGGTGCTGCCGACGTACACCGTGCTCTGGCCCGGGGCGCGGGCGATCTGCAGGCCCGATGCCTCGCGGTGCTCGAAGTCCTTCAGGTGGAAGAAGAACGGCGACTGATACAGGCTGATCGCGTTGATCGCCGAGATCGTGTCCTCCAGGAAGCGCTGTTCCTCTTCCTGGATCGAGACCACACCCTCGTCCTGCAGGACCTCCATGTAAAGCCCCTGGAGGCCGGCGTGAAGGATGCGGACCATCAGGTCGCGTACTTCCTCGATGCGTTCGGCCGGGACGCGGCGTTCGATCTCGTTGTGCACGGCCATGTAGCCGCCCTGGGCGAACAGGCCCATCAGTTCGGCCGCGGTTTGCGCAATCGCCTGGTTCTGCGACCCCTCGACGGTGTCGTCGTCACGGGCGACTTGGCGGGCGATCTCGTTGCGCACCTCGGGGTTGTGCAGCATGGCCAGATAGGTGCGGAAACGTTCCAGCGAGTTGTCGGCATCGGCCGGCAGGAACAGGTAATGGAACTCGTCGGCCGGGCTCTCGCGCACACCGCTCAGGAAATACATGGCCCCTTCCTGCAGGGCCGGGCGCTGGTAGTTGCGGTAGTAGAGGCCATGGCCGGTGCGATCCATCAGGCGGAAGTCGAAGCTCGGGCCCATGTGCCGGTTTTCGCGCACGCCTTCTTCATTCAGGAGCGGGACCACGTTCTCCAGCTGGAAGTTGGTGAACTCGATGGTGCGGGTATCGCCATCCGGGGTCGGGATGTCCATCTCCTGGAACACGCGGCCGGGGACTTCGAGCGCTTGCAGCGCCTCGGCACCCAGCGGGATGGCGTCGATGTCCAGGCGGGTGCCGCCGTCGGCAAAACTGGCCTGGAAGATGGCATAGCCGTTGTAGATCAGCGGATAGTTGACCGAGATCGTATGCCGCAGCGGCTCGTCGCGGTTCGGATCGTGGATGATCAGGTCCGATTCGTAGGAGCTCTCGGCGCCGGTGGAAAAGCGCTCAATGCGGAACTCCTCCAGTTCGATGCGGAACGGCAGCTCCTGGACGAAATAGCCCTCCCGCATCGGCAGGAAGACCACGTTGGCCGAGGCGCCCTCGGGGATCTCCACCGAACCGCGGAAGGACGGGTTCCAGTCCGGGATCCAGGCCGAGCGCGGGACCTCGGAGATCGGCACGCTGCGGGTCTCGATCTCCAGGTTCCCCAGCCATTCGTTGATCTTGAGCAGGGTCGTGCCATCGGCCAGGGCGCCGACACAGATGACGACAATGCCGACATGGGTCAGCAGGTAGCCCAGGCGGTTCCAGCGCCCGCGCATCGCGGCAATGACGGTCTGGCCATCGCTGTTCTTCTCGCGGGCCTTGAAGCCCTGAGCCTTCAGCACCCGATGGGCGTGCTCGACGAATTCATCCTGCGGCTGGTCGAGTTCGCCGGTGGCGCTCGAGTGAAACGAGCGCAGGGACTTTTCCTTGACCTGCAGGTTGTAGCGGCGCAGATCCTTCAGCAGTCCGGGCGACTGGCGATAGACGCAGAAGGAGGTGGAGATGACCAGGAAGGCCACCACCAGCAGGAACCAGGTGGCGGAGTACACCTGATACAGGCCCATCCCGGCGAAGATCTCGTGCCAGAACGGCCCGAAATCCATCAGGTACTCCGTATAGGGCTCGTTCTGCACCAGTACGGTGCCGATCACGGAGGCGATGGACAGCGCCACCAGCAGGGTGATCGCCAGGGTCATCGAGCCCATGAAATCCACAAGGATGCGGCTGCGCCGCGGCTTGCGGGCGGCTTTCTGGCGAGATGCGGAGGACGGGCCGGCGTCTGCGGCCTGATCGATATTCGACATTCTGAAACCTGCTTTAACCCTGGCGACTATGCGAAGCAACCCGAGGGGGTTCAATTTCCAAGACAAACTGCACGGGCGTTCCGCGAGCACTGGGTGGACCGATGGCGTGCCGAGGAGTTCGGTCGTGCCCCACCATGACGCAAGTGGCTACGAGGGCATTCCCGCAAAGCGTGTATTTCTTGCGCCCAACAACGTGTATTTCTTGCGCCCAACAAAAAGGGGCGGCCGAGGCCGCCCCTTTCCTGGGTCGCTTCGCCGCCCATCCTGCGCGGCACAACTGCGGACCGGATCAGTTACCGGTCTGCAGGCCGGCCATGTACTGGGACACGGCCTCGATGTCGGAATCCGACATATTGCGCGCGACATTGCGCATCATGCGACCGTTGTCGTTGGCGCGGTCGCCGTTGCGGAAGTAGCGCAGCTGGTCGGCGCTGTACTGCGCGTGCTGGCCGGCGACGGCCGGGAACATCGCTTCCGGGTTGCCGTTGCCGTTGGGGCCGTGGCAGGCGATGCAGGCGGCGACATTCTGCGACGGGATGCCGCCGCGGTAGATCTGTTCGCCGCGCTCGACGACTTCTTCGTCGGCGGTGCCGCTGCTGATGCTCTGCTCGGCGAAGTAGGCGGACAGGTCACGCATGTCCTGCTCGTCCAGGTTGGCAACCTGGCCGGCCATCAGCGAGTTTTCACGGCGGCCGGACTTGTAGTCTTCCAGCTGCTTGGTGGTGTACTTCGGGTGCTGGCCGGCGAGCTTGGGCCATTCCGGGTTGACGCTGTTGCCGTCAGCCTGGTGGCAAGCCGCGCAGGACTGGGAGAGTTCCTGGCCGCGCTGAGGATCGCCCGCCTGGGCCGCCGACAGCGGGAGCAGCAGGGATACGGACAGGGCAGCAAAGAGAGCGGAAAGCTTGTGGTTCATGATGGAGAATCTCCTGCTTGTAAATGCGTGCCGGGTCTCGACCCGTTCCTTGTGCCCCATGGCAGGGCGATCAACATAAGGGGCGCAGTTTATAGCACAATGCTAATTTGTACTCAAAAATAAACCGAGCCCCGCACTCGGCCAAGGACTGTATCCCCCCATGCAACCCCGATTCCGCGAGACCGCCTTCATGCGCGGGGTGGCTCAGCTATCCCAGCTCCCCGAGGATGCCGGTGTCGAGATCGCCTTCGCCGGGCGTTCCAATGCCGGCAAGTCGAGTGCCCTGAATGCCCTGTGCGGGCGCAAGGCGCTGGCGCGGGTCGGGCGCACACCGGGGCGCACCCAGGAGATCAACCTGTTCAGCCTGCCGCCGGCAGAGCACTGGCGGCTGGTGGACCTGCCGGGTTACGGCTTTGCCAAGGTCTCGGCCGGAAAGCGGGCCGAGTGGGACCAGTTGCTGGGGGGGTATCTGCGGACGCGCCAAAACCTGATCGGGCTGGTGCTGATCATGGATATCCGCCGCCCGCTGACGGAACTGGATCGCCAGCTGCTGGAGTGGGTCCCGCTGGAGCGCTGCCGCCTGCACTGTGTGTTGACCAAGGCGGACAAGCTCTCGCGCCAGGAGGCCGATCGGCAGCTGCGCAAGGCCCATGGCGAGCTCGAGGTCATGGGCGTGGAGGCGACGCTGCAGACCTTTTCTTCCCTGAAAAACCAGGGCGTGGACGATTTGCGCGGCCTGCTCGGCGACTGGCTGGTTGACCACGAGTCCGATTGACCCAAGGGCATGGGGCCGGGTGTCAGGCGTTGGGTCAGGAGGCTTGGACAAAAAGAAGCCCCGGCCTTGGGGTGGGACCGGGGCTAATTTCGGCCTCTACAGGGGGTGGAGAGGCCTATTGCCCGCTCAGGGAGAGAAGCGGGCCGCGCTGGGCTAGAGCGCTTATGAAGTGAGAAAGCGTCGTCCGGGCAAAGTTCCGGCCGGATCCGTCTCGATTGCGAATTTGTTCACAGAATCGATTACCCCGGCCCCACACAGGCGTCCTGCGTGAAAGGGGCGAACCTATTCGCGGCCCTCATGGCCCTCGATTCGGGCCTGCAAGGTAGCCACCAGCTCGCTGGCCGATGTCCCGTGCGGGTGGATCTCCAGTAGTTCGCCTTCGGGCCCGATCAGGTAGGTGGACGAGCTGTGATCCACCACATACCCCATGGCCGAGTCGATCTCGGTGCGTTCGTAGAACACCCCGTAGCGTTCGGTGATCGGTCGTAGCTCCTCGTGGGAACCCGTGGCAGCCTGGATGGCCGGGTGGAAGTGGCCGACGTAGGTTTTCAGGCGTTGCGCATCATCACGTTCGGGATCAACACTCACCAGTACGGCGGCAACACGATCCTCCAGGTTCTCCGGTAGGCGATCGAGTGCGGCGCTGATCCAGCCCAGACTGGTGGGGCAGGCATCCGGGCAGGCGGTGTAGCCGAAGTACACCCAGACGTATTGCCCTTCCAGGTCCGCGAGCCGGAACCGGTTGCCCTCGGTGGATACCGGCAGTTCGATCGGCCCGCCGGATACCGCATCGGCCACCGGCAGGCGTTCGTGGTCGGCCCCCTGAGACACGGGCGGCGGTGCCGGGCGGAACATCACGAAGACGAGCAGGGCACCGGCCGCCAGCACGGCCAGCGCCCACAACAGGCTACTCAGCGGAATACGCTGCATGTCGGTCTCCCTTAGGGCGTCTCGCCGTGGCTGCGGCGGGTGACGAAGCGGAACTGGACCCGGGCCGCATCGGGGTCGCCCGCAGGCATGACGGTGGCGGCCCAGGTCATGGACTCGGTGGTGCAGATGGGCAGGGTGGTCTCGCCGGTGTAGCGGCCGTCGCCGGTATGTTCCAGTCGCGGGCGCTGGAAGCCCATGTACATCTCCACCCCGGCCAGGTCCAGTTCCAGGGCCTCCGGGTCGCCCAAGTGGGTCCGCGCGGTCGCATCCAGATCCAGGGTCAGGGCCAGGGGTTGCAGCATCGGCACCGGGCGCGGCGCGATCTCCAGGGTGAGCGTGCCGCCTTCCGGATGGGTGGCGGTGCAGGGGGCGACGTTCAGATCGCACTCGCCCGGCTGGAGAATCGTGACGTCGCCCGAACCGCCGGTGTCCAGATAGCGATCAGCCAGCACCCATGCCGTAGCCAGCAACAGGATCGCGACCAGCCAGGGGGCGACCCGATTGAAGCGCATGGCGGGCTCGTCCGCCATTTAGTGCGCATCGTCCCAGTTGGCGCCGACGCCGATATCCACCACCAGCTCCACGTCGAGATCGGCGGCGCCGCTCATGGCCTGGCGCACGAGGTCGGTCAACGCATCCAGTGCGCCGTCGGCGACTTCGAATACGAGTTCATCGTGTACCTGCATGATCATGCGGGAATCGATCTGCGACTCGGCCAGGTCGTTCGCGACCCGTACCATCGCGCGCTTGATGATGTCGGCGGCCGTGCCCTGCATTGGGGCGTTGATTGCGACGCGCTCGGACTGCTGGCGCCGGGCACCGTTGCGGCTGTTGATCTCCGGCAGGTACAGGCGGCGGCCGAAGAGCGTCTCGACATAGCCGTTCTCGCGTCCGCTGGCGCGCGCCTTCTCCATATAGTCGTGCACGCCGGGGTAGCGATTGAAGTAGCGGTCGATGTATTCCCGCGCCTCGCCCTGCTCGATGCCGAGGTTGCGCGCCAGCCCCCAGGCAGACATGCCGTAGATCAACCCGAAGTTGATCGCCTTGGCCGCCCGGCGCTGGTCGCTCGAGACCTGGTCCGCCTCTGTGCCAAAGACCTCGGCGGCGGTCGCGCGGTGGATGTCCTGCCCCTCGGCGAAGGCGCGCAGCAGGCCCGCGTCCTGCGACAGGTGGGCCATGATGCGCAGCTCGATCTGCGAGTAGTCGGCCGCCAGCAGCTGGTGGCCCGCCTCGGCGATGAAGGCCTGGCGGATGCGCCGCCCGGCCTCGGTGCGCACCGGGATGTTCTGCAGGTTGGGTTCCGACGACGACAGGCGCCCGGTGGCCGCACCCGACTGGTGATAGGACGTATGCACCCGCCCGGTCTTGGGGTGGATGCGCCGGGGCAGGGTCTCGGTGTAGGTGCTGCGCAGCTTGGACAGCCCGCGGTGCTCCAGGATCAGGCGCGGCAGGGCGTAGTCACCCGCCATCTGTTCGAGCACGTCCTCGGCGGTCGAGGGCTGGCCCTTGGGCGTGCGCCGCAGCACCGGCAGCCCCAGGCGTTCGAACAGGATCTCCTGGATCTGCTTCGGCGAGCCGAGGTTGAACTCGCCGCCGGCCTCCTCGAAGGCCTCGCGCTCGATACGCTCCATCTCGGTCAGCAGCGCCTGGCTCTGCGCGCCGAGCTGGTCCGGGTCGACCTTCACGCCTGCGCGCTCGATATCCGCCAGTACCGGGACCAGCGGCATCTCGATCTCGCGATAGACGAACGCCGGGCCTTCCGCTTCCTTCAGGCGCGGCTGGAACACCGCATCCAGTTGCAGGCAGATGTCGGCATCCTCGCCGGCGTAATCGGTGGCGATGCCGATATCCACTTCGGCGAACGGGATCTGCTTCGCGCCCTTGCCCGCCACGTCCTCGTAGTGCGTGGTCTTGTAGTCCAGGTGGCGCTCGGCCAGGGAGTCCAGGTCGTGGCGGTTGGCGCCGGCGTCCAGGCAGAAGGATTCGAGCAGGGTGTCGTCCTGGATCCCGCGCAGGGTGATGCCGTGATTCCCCAGTACGTTGCGGTCGTACTTCAGGTGATGGCCGAGCTTGCCGTGGTCCGTGGACTCCAGCCACGGCTTCAGGCGCTCCAGCGTCGCGTCGAACGGTAGCTGCGGGTCCGCATCCGGCCCGGTATGGGCGAGCGGCAGGTAGTACGCCGTCCCTGGCTCGAACGCGAACGACATGCCCACAAGCTCGGCACGCATCGCGTCCAGGCTGGTGGTCTCGGTGTCGAAGGCCACGCGCTCGGCCTTGTCCAGGCGCTCCAGTAGCCCAGCGAAATCAGCCTCTTCGCGAACGGTCTGGTAGTCGCCCTTCGTCTGTGCGGGTCCGGGGTTGTCGGCGGCGGTATCGCCGTTGCCGCCCTCCAGTTCCGCGCGCCAGCGAGTGAAGCCGTAGCGGCGCACCATCTCCAGCAGGCGGTCATGGTCCGGCTCCTGGATCGCGAGGTCGTCGGGGCCGACATCCAGCGGGACATCGCGCTTGACCGTGATCAGCTCGCGCGAGGTCGGCAACCGGTCGGCGGCCGCGCGCAGGTTCTCGCCGATCTTGCCGCCGATGTCGTCGGCCTGCTCGAGGATGGTATCGAGGTCACCGTACTTCGCGATCCACTTGGCCGCAGTCTTCGGGCCGACCTTGTCGACGCCCGGGATGTTGTCGACGCTGTCGCCCATGAGCGCGAGATAGTCGACGATCTGCTCCGGGTCGACGCCGAACTTCTCCTGCACGCCGTCCGGGTCCAGGGTGACGCCGCTCATGGTGTTCACCAGCGTGATGCGGTCATCCACCAGTTGGGCGAGGTCCTTGTCGCCGGTGGAGATCACCACCGCGTGGCCGGCGCGCGCCGCCTGGTCGGCCAGGGTCGCGATCACGTCGTCGGCCTCGACACCCCCGACGCACAGCAGCGGCAGGCCCATCGCCCGGACCAGCTCGTGCAGAGGCTCGATCTGGGCCGCCAGCTCATCCGGCATCGGGGGGCGGGTGGCCTTGTATTCGGGGTAGATGTCATCGCGGAAGGTCTTGCCCTTGGCGTCGAACACCACCGCCATGTGCTCCGGCCCGTAGTCCGCGCGCAGCTTGCGCAGCATGTTGGCCACGCCAATCATCGCGCCGGTCGGGGCGCCATCCGGCGCGGTCAGTGGCGGCAGGGCGTGGAACGCGCGGAACAGGTAGGACGAGCCGTCGACCAGGACGAGGGGCGGTTGCGACATGCAGGCGGAATCCGGACAGGGAACGCGCGCCATTCTACAGGGCTGGCCGTGAGGCGCCCATTCGTGCGGGCCATTTGTATGGATACGTTTGTATGGACGCGGGGCGCCCGTTACGCTTGAGTCTCCATCCGAGGAACCCGCCGCATGAACAACCGTGAACGTGCCGAACACCCGGGCCTGCGTCCGATTGATGACTCTGCCCTGACCCGTGAAAGCTGGAAGATCTTCCAGATCATGGCGGAGTTCGTGGAGGGCTTCGAGCGCCTGGCGCACATCAAGCCCTCGGTCAGCATCTTCGGCTCTGCCCGCTTCCCCCCGGAGCATCGCTATTACCAGCTGGGCGAGACGACCGCGCGCCAGCTGTCGGATGCCGGCTTTGCGGTGGTCAGCGGCGGCGGGCCGGGCATCATGGAGGCGGCCAACAAGGGGGCCTTTGGCGGGCGCTCGCCCAGCATCGGCCTGAATATCCAGCTACCCCACGAGCAGAGTGCGAATGACTACCAGGACGTGGGGCTGGGCTTTCGCCACTTCTTTTCGCGCAAGGTGATGTTCGTGAAGTATGCATCCGCCTACGTGGTCCTGCCGGGCGGCTTTGGCACGCTGGACGAGCTGGCGGAGATCCTGACGCTGGTGCAGACCGGCAAGACCCGGCGTATTCCCGTGGTCCTCGTGGGCAGCGAGTTCTGGAAGGGGCTGCTCGACTGGTTCCAGGACACCCTGGTGGAACAGGGCACCATCGACGAGGAGGACCTGCAGCTATACTCGTTGGTAGATTCGCCGGAGGATGTGGTGAGCGCGATCTTCGAGCACTACGAGACGCGCAGCTTCGAGCCGTCCGCGGAAGAAAAGAAACGACTGATGGAGCTGTGACGATGACCCCGACCCGCCTGAGCCTGCCCCTGTCGCTGCTGGCGGCCCTGCTGCTGGTGCCCGGTTCGGCGCTGGCGCAGGAAGACCGCGAGTGGGGGGATGCCCCGCCGCCGCCGGAACTGGACGAGGCTGCCGATCCGCCGCCCCCGGTGCTGGACGAGCGCGCCCGCGAGCAGCGCTCCCTGGAAGAGGCCGACATCATCATTATCGAGCGCGATGGCGAGACGCGGCGCGAGTACCGCATGGGCGGCCAGCTGGTGATGGTCGAGGTCACGCCTGCGGTCGGCCCGACCTACTACCTGATTGATACCACCGGCGATGGCACGCTGGATGGTCGCCGCAACGAGCTGGATCCCGACTTTGTACCCCCGTCCTGGGTGATTTTCCGATGGTAATGAATGAATCCGAAATTCAGCGCTGCGGCGAGCTTGCCGACCTGGCACTGACGGCCGGTCCCGAGGGGCCGGAACTCGACGGTCGGCCGGTGCAGTGCCTGCGCCTGCCGGCTACTGCGGCGCCGGCCCTGGAGCAGGCACTCGGTGCGGTCCCTGCTGGCTGTGGCCGTGTGATCGGCCGGGGTACGGATGCTGCGGCCGGGCAGGTGGTCCTGGTGCTCGAGCGTGGCCAGGCCATTCAGGGCACGGTCGCGGCCGAGGGGCCTGGCAGCCTGGAGGCCCTGGGCGAGCGCGCGGCCGACTGGCAGGGCCGCCACACGGCCGGCGCCCTGCCCGCTGGAGACGGCTACCGCCGCGGCGTGCTGCAGCAGAGGATGCGCGAGCGTGCGGACACAATCACGTCTTCGCTGGATGCCGAATCGCGGACGATCCTGGATGCCGAGCTGCACCATCAGGGGCTTTACCGTTTCGAGGACCTGCCGCTGGCGGGAAGCGTCTGGCAGACGGTCCGCATCTATCCGGAGGGCGCCGGCCTGGCCGATCTGGTCCTCCCGCCCGCGCCGGTGCCGGCCTTCTGGCAGGTCGCGCGGCTCGCCCTGGCGGTCGCCGTGGATGACGCGGGGCGGCCGGATGCCGAGGGCTACCGGGCGTTGCTGTCCGGATATAACCGACGGCGGCCGTTGACCGCCATCGAGCGAGGGGCGGCGCCAACCCTGCTGCGCCTGGCTGCGCTGGACGATTGGCTCGCCGCACTGGAGGCCGGGGCCGATGGGCGCACCGAGCGCGAACGGCTGGCAGCCCTTCAGGCAGAAGCGGCTCGCTTGCAGGGTATCTGGGTTCGCGCCGCGGCTTGAGGGCCCAGCCGGCCCGCACTGACGTGTGGGGCGCCTGGGCCGGTCGTTCGCAAACACAACGAGGCGGGGTCGTGGATCCGTGCCTTCCAAGGAGGAAAGCCCATGTTCCGAATCGCTGTCTGGCTGGCGTTGCCCCTGGCCGCCCTTCTCGCCCCTGCGCTCCTGAGTGCCGACGTCTATCGCTGGACCGACGATCAAGGCAATGTCCACTTCGGCGACCGCCCCCCCGAGGGGAGCCGTAGCGAATCGGTCGATGTGCGTGAGCCGATGCGGGGCGTGCCGCTGGAGGGCGCGCGCGAGATCCTCGAGCGCCCCGTGCGCCCGCGCGGCCAGCCCGAAGCGGAGGGTGCCTACCAGCGGGTCGCCATCGCGCGGCCGGGGGATGGCGAGGGCGTGCGGGCGAACGATGGCAATGTGACCGCGGAGATCGAGATTGAACCGGCGCTTGACGCCGATGCCGGCCACCGCGTGGTCTGGTTGCTGGACGGGGAGGCCGCCGGCGAGGGGTCTTCGACGAGCGCGACATTCGAGGGCCTGAACCGCGGTGCCTATACCCTGCAGGCGCGGGTCGTGGACGAGTCGGGTCAGGAACTGGGCGCCAGCGATACCATCGAGTTCAACGTGCTGCGCATGGCCATCCCGCGCAGCCAGCAACAGCAGCAACGGCCCCAGCAGTTTCCGTCGGGCGGTGCACCGCAGGCACCGCAGGCACCGCAGGCTCCCCGGGCGCCGCGGCCGGTGACGCCTGGCCCGAATTGATGACGGCACTCGTATAGGCGCACCGAAGTGGTGCGGTTGACGCCCTAGATTGGTGCTATTATTGCACCAATCTGGGGCGTTTCGGTTTCAAGGGTGTCGGCGGCCAGGCTTCTGGTGTGACGCAGTCCCCGGCTTCAGCGCCCCGCCCGGCGATTTTCGCTTGGCGCGATTCCTGCTTGAGGCCTTTCGATGACTACGCCCCTTGCCAATCCCGGTCTGGCTACCCCGCCCTGGTGGGACGACCTCTCCACGGCCGTGCTGGTGACCGATGCGAACCTGCGCCTGCTGAGCCTGAACAGTGCGGCTGAGGTCCTGCTCGGGCTGAGCCGCGAACGTATCGTCGGTCACGGACTGGGGCAATGGCTCAAGCTGGACCGGAATCTGGCCAACCGCCTGCGTTCGGCGCTGACCCTGGATCAGCCGATCACGCTGCGTGCCCGTCAGATGGAGCCCCTGCGAGCCGACAGCTTCCTGGCCGACGTGATCATCACGCCACTGCACCCGGCCGGCGAGCGGCCGGGCCAGTTGCTGTTCGAACTGAACGCCATCGACCGCCACGAGCGCATCAGCCGCGAGGAACAGTTGCAGAAGCAGCAGGCGATCACCCGTGCAGTGACCCGTGGGCTGGCCCACGAGATCAAGAACCCGCTGGGCGGGCTGCGCGGCGCGGCGCAGTTGCTCGCCAGCGAGCTGGACGACTCGGGTCTCAAGGAATACACCCAGATCATCATCCGCGAGGCGGACCGCCTGCGCAGCCTGGTCGACCGCATGCTGGGGCCGAACAACATGCCGCGGCGCGAGGCCGTGAATCTGCACGAGGTCCTGGAGCACGTGCGGGGCCTGGTCAGCGTGCAACTGCCGCTGGGGCTGAAGATCCGCGGCGACTACGACCCCAGTATTCCCGACGTGCAGGCGGATCGCGACATGCTGGTGCAGGCCATCCTCAACCTGGTGCAGAACGCGGTGCATGCACTGGAAGACGGGGGGCAGATCACCCTGAGCTCGCGGATCCTGCGCCAGTACACGATCTCCGGGAAGCGCCACCGGTTGGTGGCCAAGCTGAGTGTGCGCGACAACGGCCCCGGCATCCCGGAGGAGATCCGCGAACGCATCTTTTTCCCGATGGTGACCGGGCGCGCCGAGGGCACCGGGCTGGGGCTGCCGATTGCCCAGAGCCTGATCCAGCTGCATGACGGCTTGATCGAATGCCATTCGCGGCCGGGGGCGACCTCATTCGACATCCTGCTTCCTATTGATTCCCCCCAGGGCCGGGAGGAGACGCACTGATGGAACCCATCGTCTGGATCATTGACGACGACGACTCGATTCGCTGGGTGCTGGAACGCGCCCTCCAGCGTCACGCGATCGCCGTGCGCGGCTTCGAGACCGCGGACGCTGCCTGGGCGGCGCTCGAGCGCGATCCGGTCCCGGACACCATCGTCGCCGACATCCGCATGCCGGGCCTGAACGGGCTGGATTTCCTCGCCCGCATGCAGACCCGCCCGGATCCACCGCCGGTCATCATCATGACCGCCTTCTCCGATCTGGAGAGCGCAGTGGGCGCCTACCAGACCGGGGCCTTCGAGTACCTGCCCAAGCCGTTCGACGTGGACGAGGCCGTGGCCCTGGTGCAACGCGCGCTGGAGGCGCGCCGTGCCGGGCAGGAGAACGGCCCCGCCGGTCCCGAGATCGAGGAGACCCCGATCATCGGCGAGGCTCCGGCCATGCAGGAGATGTTCCGTGCCATCGGGCGGCTCTCGCGCAGCAATATCACCGTGCTGATCAATGGCGAATCCGGCACCGGCAAGGAGCTGGTTGCCCGCGCGCTGCACCAGCACAGCCCGCGCGCCGACCAGCCGCTGATCGCGCTGAACACCGCGGCCATCCCCAAGGATCTGCTGGAGAGCGAGCTGTTCGGTCACGAACGCGGCGCATTCACCGGGGCCAACCAGAGTCGCAAGGGCCGCTTCGAGCAGGCCGACGGCGGCACCCTGTTCCTCGACGAGATCGGCGATATGCCGTTCGACCTGCAGACGCGCCTGTTGCGGGTGCTGTCCGATGGCACGTTCTACCGTGTGGGCGGCCATACCCCGATCCGGGTGGACGTGCGCATCATCGCCGCGACCCACCAGGACCTTGAAGAACGCGTCCGCGCGGGCCTGTTCCGCGAGGATCTGTTCCACCGCCTGAACGTGATCCGCATCCACGTGCCATCGCTGCGCGAGCGCCCGGAGGACATCCCGCTGCTGGTGCAGCACTTCATGGCCGAGGTCGCTCAGGAACTGGGCGTGGAGGCCAAGACCATGCGCCCCGAGGTGGTCGCGGAGCTGCAGCGCCTGCCGTGGCCGGGGAACGTCCGCCAGCTGGAAAACACCTGCCGTTGGCTCACCGTGATGGCGTCGGGCCGCGAGGTGCACCTGGATGACCTGCCGGCCGAGCTGCACCAGCCGACCGAGAGCCGTGCCGAGCCCGGGAGTGCCCCGGTCCGTGTCGCTGCCGGCCCGCGGGACTGGACCGCCGAACTCGCCCAGGTCGCCCGCCAGCACTGGCAGCGCGGCGATCACGACCTGCTGGGCTCGGTCCTGCCGCAGATGGAACGCACGGTGATCCGCGAGGCACTGAACGCGACCGGTGGTCACCGCCAGCAGGCGGCCGCCCTGCTTGGATGGGGGCGCAACACCCTTACTCGCAAGATCCAGGAACTCGGCCTCGACGACGAGTAGGTCTTTTCACCGAGAAGGCACGAAGAAGGGCAAGGGCGATTTAACCCCAGAGATCACGGAGGACGCGGAGAAAACCAGGGATGGTTTTGTTACGGGTAGGATGCCGATGAGCGCAGCGAAACGCATCGGCCACACGGGGTGGCCCGGCCCCGATGCGTTTCGCATGGCTCAACGCATCCTACCCCTCTGAAAAATTGGCGCCTTTTTCCGTGTGCTTCGTGGTCAACAGGCTCTTTAGTGAACCGGCCTTTCAGGTGGTG
Organism: Thioalkalivibrio sp. AKL6; assembly: GCF_000376905.1. Classification (NCBI taxonomy): domain Bacteria; kingdom Pseudomonadati; phylum Pseudomonadota; class Gammaproteobacteria; order Chromatiales; family Ectothiorhodospiraceae; genus Thioalkalivibrio; species Thioalkalivibrio sp. AKL6. Next base: position 216,308 of record NZ_AQXS01000009.1, read on the forward strand.
GGATCCTGCGGAGCGGGCGGGGCGCAGGCGGAGACGGCACCGTTCAGTTGCAGGGTGCCGGTCAGGTCGCGCACGTGCGTGTAGCCGTGGCGGTCCATGTAGTCGCTGATGCCGTGCAGGATCTTGGGCAGGCACAGCGGGTCGTAGAACAGCCCGGTGCCCACACCGACCGTACTGGCGCCGGCGATCAGGAATTCCAGCGCGTCGGTGGCATTCATCACGCCGCCCTGGCCGATGATCGGTACGTTGTGCGGCGCGGCCACCTGATAGACCTGTTGCACCTTCAGCAGTGCGATCGGCTTGATCGCCGGGCCGGACAGGCCGCCCTGGTTGTTGCCGATGACCGCGCGGCGGTTTTCCACGTCCACTGCCATCCCCATCAGGGTGTTGATGACCGCAAAGGCGTCGGTGCCGGCCTCGATGCAGCGCCGGGCGTTCTCGGCGATGTCCGTCTGGTTGGGCGAGAGCTTGGTGATCAGCGGCTTGGAGGTGACCTGGCGGCAGGCCTCGACCACCCGGGCGGACATGTCCGGGTCATTGCCGAAGGCGACGCCGCCTTCCTTCACGTTGGGGCAGGAGATGTTGATCTCGATGGCGTCGATCGGGGAGTCGTCGAAGCGCCGGGTGACCTCGATGTACTCCTCGAGGGTGGAGCCCGAGACGTTGGCGAAGAAGCGCGTCTCGTCGAAGTCCAGCTGCGGCAGGGTGTGGTCCACCACGTGGTCGACCCCGGGATTCTGCAGGCCGATGGCATTGAGCATGCCGTCCGGGGTCTCGTAGACGCGGTGCGGGGCATTGCCCAGCCGTGCGGCGCCCGTGGTGCCCTTCAGGCAGATGGCCCCGGCATCGCGGTTGGAGAAACCCGCCACGCGGGTGTATTCCTCGCCAAAGCCGACACAGCCGGACAGCAGCACCAGCGGCGTGTTCAAATGCAGGCCGCAGAATTCCAGGGCCAGCCGCGGATCGGTGCGCGAATCACTCATGCTTCACATCGTCCTCTATGAACCGGAGATCCCGCCGAACACGGGCAATATCATTCGTCTGGCAGCCAATACCGGGGCGGCGCTGCACCTGATCCACCCGCTCGGCTTCGAGCTGGACAGTGCGCGGGCGCGCCGCGCCGGGCTCGACTATCACGAGCTGGCCCGGGTGCAAGAGTATGACAGCCTCGACCAGTGGCGGGAATCGGTGCAGCCTGGCCGGGTGTTCGCCATGACCACGCGCGGGCAGGTTCGCTACGACGCCCCGGCCTTCCGCGATGGCGATGCCTTGTTGTTCGGTCCGGAGACGCGAGGCCTGCCGGCGTCGGTCCTGGATGCCCTGCCGCCGGAGCATCGCCTGCGCCTCCCGATGCGCGAGGGCAGTCGCAGCCTCAACCTCTCCAATGCCGTCGCGGTGGTGGTCTACGAGGCCTGGCGCCAGCTGGGGTTTCCCGGCGGCGCATGACGCCGAGTCAGCGGGTACGGCGCGCGGGATTGCACTACCCTCGGAAGAAAGCACCCGCGCCGTCCGTCTTTCGAGGACGATCGCGCCCGTACGTCCACCACGAGAGGTTTCCGATGTTTCCAGTGCTGCGTTCTTTCTGTCTGCTGGCCGCCACGGCCCTGATCTCGGCCCCGCTGGCGGCCGATGAACCCACCGGTTCCGACAACTGGTGGTGGGACGACGATTGGTGGGAGGACGGGGTCATGTACGCCGATCTCGAAAACCACGAGGTGGCGATCGAACGCATCGAATACGAGCGCGATGGCATCGGCATTCCGGCGATGGTCGCCCGTCCGGCGGACGGTGAGGACTATCCCGCAATCCTCTGGACCCATGGCCGGCGCGGCCTGGACGATCTGGCCGAACTGCACGTGAAGCGCCTGGCCGCGCGCGGTTTCGTCGTGCTGGCGCCGGATCTGTACACCGGCCGCTTTATGGAGAGTCATCCGCTGGACCATGATTACGAGCTGGAAGGTGATCTGAACAGCGGTCTGGACGTGCTGTTGGAACGCGACGACATCGTGGGTGACCGCGCCTGTCTGGTGTCCATCACCCGTGGCGGCTACAAGGCGCTCAAGGTCGCCGTCACCTTCGAGCGCCAGGTCGAGGATGTCGCCTGCTGGGCCGGGTATTACCCGCACCTGCAGGACCCGAACCTGGGCGAGCCGCACCAGGTGTATCGCTACGCCAATGAGGTCAACCAGCTCGAGATCCCGATGATGATCCTGATCGGCGACGAGGAGCAGTACCAGCGCCACCGCACCGCGCGCATGGCCGCCGATGGTCTCGCAAGCCGCGGGGGCGAGGTGCACTGGATCGAATACCCGGGCGTGGGCCGCGGCTTCGACTTCCGCAACGGCAACAACCGCACCTTCGCCGACGACCTCGCCTCGCGCGACGCCATGATCCGCGTCACCCGCTTCGTCAACCAGCACCTGCGCGACTGACCTCGCTGCCGTCCGCGAGCTGGGCACCAACGAAAAAGGCCCCGCCGGGGCGTAATCCGGCAGGGCCTGGGATGGTAGACGCCCCGGCGGTCCTGGCCGTCGGGGTGTCCGTGCTACGGCCTTAGAAGTCGTAGCGCATGCCGATCGAGATGCCACTGGCTGTCTCGCCGTTCACGCCTGCCGCGGTGGCGTCCACGGTCCGGGAGTCGGAATAGGGCGTGCGTGCGACCGCGTCGTCGTTGCTCACCGAAGCGATGGTGCCGTGGAAACGCAGATTACTGTCCACACGATATTCGAGGCCGAGGGCAAGCAGTGTGGCGTCGCTCTGGTCGATGTCCGAGTCGTGCTGGAAGACATGCCCCTTGAGGTAGAAATCCGGCGCGACGCGGATCTGCGTGCCAAGACCGTAGGTGTCGGATTTCACTTCATCAAAATTGTCGGCTGTCTGGTACAGCGCGCCGACATTGATCGCGTCGGTGATCTTGTAGCTGCCGGCAAGGCGCCAGCCATCGGAGCTGTCGTCCGCGGCTGCGTCCTCGCGAGTTTCATAGGCAAGGGCCCCGGTAAGATCACCCATGCGAAGGGTCAGCGAGGTGCTGAAGGCTTCATTCGGGCGGCCGGATTCGGTGGTCGACGTTGAGGCGCCGCCTGTTTGCGGGCTGTAGTGGATATCCCAGACGAAACCGCCGAAGGTCGGCGTGCGATAGTGAATGCCGTTCTCGAAGCGATTGTCGGACGCGAATCCCGTGGCCTTGGTCAGATTGCGCATGTCGCCCAGCTGGTCACCAAAGAAATTGGCCGGGCCACGGGCGCGCTTGAATGGGGTATCGAATTCGCCGACCCGCAGCATGCCCCAGGCGTCGCCTTTCAGCCCCGCGAAGGTGTCGCGCGTGGCAAGCGTCAGGTCGTCATCCGCATCGAAGTCGATACCCTGTTCGATCTGGAACAACCCGATCAGTTGCTCGCGGAACTCGTGTTCGCCCTTGAAGCCCAGCCGACTGGAGTTGCTGACGAGGCTGGGTTCGCTGTAACTCGCGCCGTTGTCGAGGTAATCGACGGAGATGTTGGCGCGGCCGTACAGCGTCCAGTCGGCGGTGGCCAGGGCCGGGACGACCAGGCCGGCGGCGATCAGGCTGGTCAGCAGGTGCTTGCGGTTCATGGATTTCTCCCCTATTTGCGTTTGAACGTTGGCGAGACGCGAGTGCCTCTCGACAGGGCGCAAGCATGGGGAGGCCGGGTGACGCCCCGGTTAAGCGCTGATGAAGATCCCGTTAAAAGGCCACACCGTTGCGGAAATGACACGGCTTTGAACGGAACCCGCCGCAAGGCGATGGGTCCTTCCGATGAGGAGCCGGTTTCCGGTCTCCTGGAGGTCTCGGGGCGAGCGAGAGGAGGTGCGGCATTGGAAGCATCGGAGTCGACGATCCCCCGCCTGAGTGGCTGGATGCTGTGGCCCCTTCTGGTTGTATCCCCGGCAAGCGGCGCGGAGGATGAGGCGCCGCCGGTGCTTGATCCGGTCGAGATCACGGTGACGGCGCCGCGCCTGGCGACCCCGCTGGCGGATCTGCCTGCGGCGGTCAGCCGGGTCGACGAGCGCCAGGCCACCGAGGGGCGGCAGGGCCTGCAGCTGGACGAGGCGCTCAACCGTGTGCCGGGGCTGTTCGCGCAGAACCGCTACAACTTTGCCCAGGATGCGCGAATCTCGATCCGCGGTTTCGGTTCGCGCGCCCCGTTCGGGGTGCGTGGACTGCGCATCCTGCAGGACGGGATCCCCGAGACCACGCCGGACGGGCAGTCGCAGGTGGATGCCATCGATCTGCTGAATCTGCGCGACATTGAAGTGCTGCGAGGGCCCAGCGCGGCGTTGTACGGCAATGCCTCCGGCGGCGTGATCGCTGCGCGCACCCGCGACGGGCGGGATCCGCGCGGATTCGGCGGCGGCGTGTTGATGGGCAGCTACGGTTATCGTCGCGCCGAAGCGGTGGCGGAGCAGGACCACGGCACCCACCGCTATTCCCTGACCGCACATGATTTCGCCATCGACGGCTACCGCGAACAGTCCACCGCCGAGAAGCGCTATCTGCGCCTGCATACCGTCTCGGAACTGGATGCCGGCACGCTCAACTTTCACCTGCGCTACCTGGATGCGCCACGCACCGATGACCCCGGCGGCCTGACCCGCGAGGAGATGCGCGAGGACCGGCGTGCCGCGGCCCCGCTGGCCACGGCGCTGGACAGTACCCAGTCCGCCGAACAGCTGACCACCGGCCTGCAATGGGAACAGCCACTGGCCGGGGGCGAGTTGCGCCTGGGCGGCTTCTGGACCCACCGCGACTACGCGCAGCAGCTTCCATTTCCTACTGACTCGAGGGTGGCGTATGACCGGGATTTCTATGGTGTGAACGCTCAGTACGAGCACGACTTCGGGCGGACCCGAGTGTTGACCGGTATCGACCTGGAGGAACAGCGCGACGACCGGACTCGCCGCTGTACGTCGGGCACTTTCGAGCCCGGGGAGCTGGATTGCGACGATGACGAAGTGGTCGGCGATCTGGCTCTGGATCAGCGCGAACGGGCCCGCTCGCGCGGGGTATTTGTCCAGACCGATACCGCACTCGGGTCGGACTGGAACCTGGTGGCCGGCGCCCGTCACGACCGTATTCGCATGTCCATCGACGATCACTTCGTCGAGCGGTTTGACGACGGTGATGACGTCACGGACCGATCGGGCCGCCGGACCTTTGACGAGACCAGCGGCATGGCCGGGCTGATCTGGCACTTCCGGCCCGAGTATCGCGCCTACGTGAATGTGGCGACCAACTTCGAGACCCCGACCTTCACCGAGTTTGCCAATCCGGAGGGCGGAGGCGGCTTCAACCCCGAGGTGGAGCCACAACGGGCGCGCAGTATCGAGGTCGGTATCCGGCGCGAGAATCCGCAGCTCTCCTGGGAGGCCTCGGTCTATGCCACGCGGGTTCGAGACGAGATCGTCGTGGACGACGAGGGAGATTTCCGCGATTTCTATGAGAATGCGGGACGTACGGCGCGTGAAGGGGTGGAGCTTGGAGTCGAGTGGCGGGCGTCGGAGGCCTGGACCTTGAGCAGTGCGCTGAGTCTGAACCGCTTTCAGTTTCGGGAGTATGCGGATGCCGGGGGCGAGCACTTCGACGGCAACCGGATGCCGGGGCTGCCGCGCGAGCAGTTGTTCGTCGAGGCCGACTGGCGCGACGGCCCCTGGTTCGTGACCGTGGACGCGCTGCATGTGGGGTCGCGTTACGCGGACAACGCGAACACGGAGAAGGTGGGGCCGCAGACGACGCTGAATCTGCGCGCCGGCCGGTTCTGGCAGCAGGGCGATACCCGTGCCGAGGCCTTCGTCGCCGCCAACAACCTGCTGGATGCGGACAATGTCGACAACATCCGGATCAATGCGGCGGGCGGCCGCTACTACGAGCCAGCGCCGGGTCTGACCTTGATGGCGGGGGTGCGGATGTATTTCGGACAGTGAGAGGGGTGGGATCGGTGCGGTTCGCTGCGCTCACGGCAGCCTGCGATCGGCGGGTCCGGAAGCATCATCGCAGGATGCGCTGAGCGCAGCGAACCGCATCCACACACGGGTCCGACTAATCACGACGCCACGGCTCGTCCGACGACTTCCCGGGCTCGATCTCGTCCAGGCGCCCCTGCTCGATCTTGCGCAGGGTCTCCGGGTCGGTCTCGTCGTCGTCCTCCCAGGAGGATCGGCGCGCCGGGGGTAACGGGTCACGCCGGTACAGGAGCCCGCCACAGACCGCGCCCACCACTGCGCCGAACAGGTGTGCCTCGAACGACACCTTGGGACCACTGGGGAACACGCCCCACAGCATGCTTCCGTAAAGAAACAGGATGATGATGGCGAGCGCGATGGACAGCGCATCGCGGCGGCGAATCCCGATCACGACCGCGAAGAACATCAGACCGTGGGTAAGGCCGGACGCCCCGATGTGCAGCCCCTCGCGGGCAAACAGCCAGACGCCCAGTCCACCCATCAGCCAGATCAGCGGCACCGCCGTGCGCGTGGCCTGGGGAAAGCCGTAGAGGGTCAGCATGCCCAGCACCCAGAGGGTCGGGACATTGGCCAGCAGGTGCCCCCAGGAGCCGTGGATCAGCGGCGAGGTGATGATGCCCAGCACCCCGACCGCGTCGCGCGGGAGGATGCCCAGGCGTGACCAGTCACCGCCGGTCAGCTCCTGCAGCGCATGGATCGCGATCAGGATGCCGGCCCCGAGCATGGGCCACATCAGGGCGCGCCGAATGCGCTCGCGTTCGGCCTTGGGATCGGTCGGGGGTGCCGGCCGGCGCAGATTCATCATGCGCCTAGCCTGCCACGCTCGGGCACGAGGTCCAATCTCTCTGGCTCCCGGGCGCAGCCCCTGGCACCGTCATTGCGAGGCCCCGCAGGGGCCGTGGCAACCTCCCAAAGCTGGCACCGACTCGGGACCCGATGGCTCCGGATGGAGGTTACTCGCTGCGCTCGCCCTTCGGGCCGGCCTGCGGCCGTTCAACGCAGCTTCGCTGCTTTTGTGCCGCGTCGCCTTCGGCTCCTCGCAATCACGGTGCCGAAGGCGAACGGCGGGATTAGTGCCCGCCCGGCCCCAGGTCGGCGCCCTTGTCGTGCAGGGCGAGCTTGTCGTGGAGTTCGCCGCTTTCGCCGTGCGGGGCCTTCACGTCGACCTCCATGCCGTTACGGCGGAACTTGCCGACCACCTTGTCGATCGCGGCCACGGCCGAGCTGTCCCACAGCGAGGCGCGGGTCAGGTCGATCTCGACGTTATGGATGCCTTCGCGGTAGTCGAAGCTGTCGATGAACTTGTCCACGGCGACGAAGAAGAGCTGGCCGCGAACGGTGTAGATGCGGGTCTTGCCGTCCTCCGACAGGTCACTCTTCACTTCCACCGCCTTGACCATCTTGCGCGCGAAGAAGATCGCGGCGAGCAGCACGCCGGCGAACACGCCCATCGACAGGTCGTGGGTGATCACGGTGACCGCGACGGTCACGATCAGCACCACGGCATCGGTGCGCGGCAACTTGTGCAGCGTGGTCAGCGAGCCCCAGTCGAAGGTGGCGATGGAGACCATGATCATCACCGCGACCAGTGCGGCCATCGGGATGATCGAGACCAGATCGCCCAGCACCAGGATGAAGAACAGCAGGAACAGGCCGGCCGACAGGGTCGACAGCCGACCGAGACCGCCGGACTTGATGTTGATGACCGACTGGCCAATCATCGCGCAGCCGGCCATGCCGCCGAAGAAGCCGGTGACGATGTTGGCGATGCCCTGGCCCTGGGCCTCGCGGTTCTTGCCGGAGGGGGTGTCGGTCAGGTCATCGAGGATCGAGGCCGTCAGCAGCGACTCCAGCAGACCAACGATCGCCAGCGCGAGCGCGGTCGGGAAGATGATCTGCAGGGTCTCCAGGTTCCACGGGATGTCGGGGAACAGGAACACCGGCAGGCCGGAGGGCAGGTCGCCCATGTCGCCGACTTCCAGCGTGGGCATGCCCATGTAGTAGACGACGGCGGTTAGCGCGATGATCGCGACCAGCGGTGGCGGCAGAAGCGTCGGGTAGCCCGGGATCATCGGCAGGCCGTAGAGGATGATCAGGCCGGCCGCGACCAGCGCCCACATGGTGGTGTCGCCATCCACCAGGTAGGGCACCTGGGAGAGAAAGATCAGGATCGCCAGCGCGTTGACGAAGCCGACCAGCACGGTGCGCGGGATGAACATCATGTAGCGCGCGAGCTTGGCCCACGAGAACAGGAGCTGGATGATCCCGGTCAGGATGGTGGCCGCCAGCAGGTACTGCAGCCCGTGCTCGGCCACCAGCGTGACCGTGAGCAGGGCCATCGCCCCGGTTGCCGCCGAGATCATGCCGGGGCGCCCGCCGGCGAAGGCGATCACCACGGCCATGGTGAACGAGGCGTACAGGCCCACGCTCGGATCGACGCCGGCAATGATGGAGAAGGCGATCGCCTCGGGGATCAGGGCCAGTGCGACCACGATCCCGGCGATCAGGTCGCCGCGGACATTGAAGAACCAGACCTTGCGCTGGCGGGACAGGAAGTCTTGTATGGTCTGCTGCACGTTGCGTTCCCCAATACCGGTGCGCGCCGAAGCCGACCAGGGTCGGGATCAACGGGTGAACGAACAGGTACCAGAGACTTTGGGAGGCGCGGATCCACGCGAAGGGTTGGATCGGCGTTTCCCCGGGAAGTAGCCGGGCCCGGTTGCCACCAGTGGATGGCGCGGTTGCAAGCGGTTCGGTGCCAGTACAGACTGAGAACCGCTCAGGAAAGGCGCGAAATTGTACCACTCTATTAGTCGGCTCTGAAGTTTTCATGACCCCGGGCGCGTACGCCGGGTCGGTTTCATGCGATCACAAAGGGGATCCCCATGCTGCAGCGCGTCATCATCGCCATCGACTTCTCGCCCGCTTCGGCCTCGGCCCTGGCGATTGCCCGCCAGCACTGCCCGGGGGCGAAGAAGCGGTTGTTGTATGTGATGAAGCCGTCGGACGTGGCCGGTCCCAGCTCTGCCGGTGCGTTCAGTGGTGCGGGCTCGTCGCCGCTGAACGCGAAGGACATGCGCAATGCTGCGGAGGAGAAGGTGCGTGCCCAGATGCAGGAGTGGGCCGAGGCAGACGACGACGTCGCCATCGCCGTGGGCAGCGCCCCCGAGGAAATCTCGCGCCACGCCGAGGAGTGGGGTGCGGACATGATCGTGATGGGGACCCGTGGGCGCAGCCAGATCTCCAACATGCTCTCCGGCTCTGCCACCGAGTGGCTGGTGCGCAATGCGCGCCTGCCGGTGCTGGTGGTGCACGACGTGCCGCTGTCCGACTCGATGAAGGAAAAGCTGCCGCCGGAAGGCGCCGTCGACTGAAGCGGCTCGCAGCCCTCCCGGCATGCAGAAGGCCCGCTTTCAGCGGGCCTTTCTCGTTCCTGCGGCATGCTCTCGCGATGACGGCTGACCGGGCGTCAGCCCCCGGTCATGGACATGAAGCGCAGGACTTTCTCCGGGCGCTCGGAGAATTCGTGGCGTTCCGGCTTCAGGTTGATGGCCTGGACCACCAGGTCCTCCAGTTCCGAATCGGTACAGCCCTCGCGCAGGTAGGGGCGCAGGTTCAGGCTGTGGTCGTTGCCGAGGCAGGTGTAGATGGTGCCGTCCACCGACAGGCGCACGCGGTTGCAGGTATCGCAGAAGTGCTGCGAGATCGGGGTGATGAAGCCGATGCGCACATCGGTATCCGGGATCTGCATGTAGCGCGCCGGGCCGCCCCCGGGCATCACGCCGGGCACCAGGTTGTAGCGCGGCTCCAGGCGGGCACGCACATCCTGCAGGTTCACGTAATGGCCCTCTTTCGCCTGGCGGCCCGTGTCGCCCATCGGCATGGTCTCGATGAAGCGCAGGGTGAAGCCGTGTTCGATGCAGAAGTCGACCATGTCCTCGACCTCCGGCTCGTTGATCCCGCCCATCACGACCATGTTGATCTTGATTGGGGCGAGGCCCGCGGCCTTGGAGGCCATCAGCCCGTCCAGCACCTTCTCCAGCTTGCCGCCGGTGATCTCCTTGAAGACCTCGGGCTTGAGCGAATCGAGGCTGACGTTGATCCGGTCGACGCCAGCATCCTTCAGCTCCTGCGCATGGCGCGCCATGCGCGTGGCGTTGGTGGACAGCGAGATATCGTCGATGCCGGGCAGGGCATTCAGACGCGCGGCCAGATCCGGGAGGTTCTTGCGCACCAGGGGCTCGCCGCCCGTCAGGCGCACACGGCGGGTGCCGAGGCGACCGAAGGCGCCCATCACGCGCTCGATCTCCTCGAAGCTGAGCCAGTGTTCCGGCTCCTCGAAGTCGCGAAAGCCCTTGGGCATGCAGTAGAAACAGCGCAGATCGCAGCGATCGGTGACCGAGAGGCGCACGTATTCGATGCGGCGACCGAAGGCGTCGATCAGGGTGTTTCCTTCCGTGGGGGTGTCGGCGGGTTCCATTGGCGGGCCTGTGACGTCGAGTGGGGCGATATGTTCCGTGGTACACATCGTAGATCATTTTGCCGCCTTTGCCACCCGAACGTGCAAATCATCTGTGGATTCGCGTCACAATAAAAAAAATCTTCACTAGATAATTTAAATTTATCGGCAAATAGAAAAGACTCGTTGGCAGAATGTGTCCGCTCCGTCCACAATGCGCGATGCATAACTGAACCGAGATCACGAGGTCGCCCCATGAGCGCGTTGCCCGAATTCGAGAAGCACGGCGAGCAGGAGATCAAGTACACCACCTGCTACATGTGCGCCTGTCGTTGCGGTATCAAGGTTACCGTCCAGGACAACAAGGTCCGCTACATCCAGGGGAATCGGCACCACCCGATCAACAAGGGTGTGCTCTGCGCCAAGGGCAACGCGGGGATCATGAAGCAGCAGTCCCCGGCGCGCCTGCACCAGCCGATGCGCCGCAAGCCGGGCACCGAGCGCGGTGCTGGCGAGTTCGAGCCGATCTCCTGGGACGAGGCGCTGGACACCCTGTCCGCGCGCCTGCAGAAGATCCGCGAGACCGACCCGCGCAAGCTGGCGTTCTTCACCGGCCGTGACCAGATGCAGGCCCTGACCGGCCTGTGGGCAACCCAGTTCGGTACCTACAACTGGGCGGCCCACGGTGGCTTCTGCTCGGTGAACATGGCCGCCGGCGGCCTGTACACCACTGGCTTCGCCTTCTGGGAATTCGGCGACCCCGACTGGGATCGCACCAAGTACCACATGCTCTGGGGTGTGGCGGAAGACCATGCCTCCAACCCGATCAAGATCGGGCTGGAAAAGCTCAAGCGCAGCGGCGGCAAGTTCGTCGCGATCAACCCGGTGCGCACCGGCTACCAGGCGATCGCCGACGAGTGGGTGGGCATCAAGCCCGGCACCGACGGCCTGTTCGCGCTGTCGATGCTGCACGTGCTGCTGAAGAACGACCAGTTCGACTGGGACTTCCTGGTGCGCTACACCAACGCCACCCAGCTGGTGGTACAGACCCCGGGCCAGAAGGGCGACGGCCTGATCCTGCGTGACGAGGCCGGCAATCCGCAGGTCTGGGAACTGGAGAAGGAGGCCTTCGTCGACGGCAGCCAGGTCGACATCAAGCCGGCCCTGTTCGGCGAGTACACCGCCCCGGACGGCCGCCCGGTCAAGACCGTGATGACCCTGCTGGCCGAGCGTTACCTGGCGGACGAGTATTCCCCGGAGAATACCGCCGCGGTGACCGGCATCCCGGCCGAGCAGACCGAGCGCCTGGCGCTGGAGATGGCCCACGTCGCGTTCAAGGAGACCATCGAGCTCGACATCGAGTGGACCGACTCCTGGGGCCGCAAGCACGACAAGGTGTTCGGGCGTCCGGTGTCCATGCACGCGATGCGCGGCATCTCCGCGCACTCCAATGGATTCCAGACCTGCCGCGCGATCCACCTGCTGCAGATCATGCTGGGCTCGGTGGACTGCCCCGGCGGTCACCTGGCCAAGCCGCCGTATCCGAAGCACATCCCGCCGGGCATCAAGCCGGCCAAGGAATGCGCCCCGAACACCCCGCTGAAGAGCCCGCCGCTCGGTTTCCCGACCGCGCCGGAGGATCTGGTCATCGATGACGACGGCAACCCGTTGCGCATCGACAAGGCCTTCTCCTGGGATGCGCCGGTGTCCAACCACGGCATGATGCACATGGTGGTGACCAATGCGGTCAACGCCGACCCGTACCCGATCGACACCCTGATCTTCTTCATGGCGAACATGTCGTGGAACTCCACGATGAACACCGCCGAAGTGATGGACATGCTGCGGTCCAAGGACGAGAACGGCGAGTACAAGATCCCGTTCCTGGTGGTCTCGGATGCGTTCAATTCCGAGATGGTCAGCTTCGCCGACCTGGTGCTGCCGGATACCACCTATCTGGAGCGCTACGACACCATCTCCATGCTCGACCGCCCGATCTCCGAGCCGGCCGCGGCGGCGGATTCCATCCGCCACCCGATCCTCGAGCCCGATCGCAACGTGCGGCCGTGGCAGGAGGTGATGGTCGAGCTGGCCGGGCGCCTGAAGTTCCCGGCGTTCACCAAGGACGATGGCAGCCGCAAGTTCTCGGACTACAAGGACTTCATCGTCAACTTCGAGAAGGAGCCGGGCATCGGCTTCCTGTCCGGCTACCGCGGCAAGGATGGCCAGAGCCATCTGCGCGGCGAGCCGAACCCGAAGCAGTGGGAGGCGTACATCGAGAACCAGGGGTTCTTCATGTACCACCTGGCGCCGAACGAGCAGTTCTACCGCTATGCCAACAAGGACTACCTGGAGCTGGCCAAGCACGCCGGCTGGGTGGGCAAGACCGATCCGATCACGATCGAGCTCTACTCCGAGACCCAGCAGCGCTTCAAGCTGGCCGGCCAGGGCCTGTACGACGGCCCACAGCCGACCAAGCAGGAGCACAAGGACCGGCTGACCCAGTACTTCGATCCGCTGCCCATCTGGCACAAGCCGCTGGAGCAGACCCGTATCGACGAGGACGAGTACCCGTTCTACGCGGTCAACCAGCGTCCGATGTTCATGTACCACTCCTGGGATTCGCAGAACGCCTGGCTGCGCCAGATCTGCGCCCAGAACTACCTGTACATGAACCGTCAGAAGGCGGAGTCCATGGGCATCGAGGATCTGTCCTGGGTGTGGCTGGAGTCGCACAACGGCAAGATTCGCGTGCAGGTCAAGCTGATCGAGGGCTGCGAGCCCAGCACCGTCTGGACCTGGAATGCGATCGGCAAGCAGAAGGGCGCCTGGGGCCTGAAGCCCGAGGCGAACGAGTCGCAGAAGGGCTTCCTGATGAATCACCTGATCAGCGAGCTGCTCCCGAAGAAGGGCGACCCGATCGACAACATCACCAACTCCGACCCGGTCACCGGGCAGGCCGCGTGGTACGACCTCAAGGTCAAGATCACCCCGGCCGGTCCCGACGAGCAGAGCGCCTGGCCGCAGTTCGACGAGGTGAAGGCCACGCCGGGCATGTCCGAATCGCCGGACCAGCTGCGCTACCACGCGCACAAGCCCGTGCACCTGAACCGCGACATCCGCGACGTGCTCACGCGCGGTTCGCTGGACGACGAGAAAAACTGATCCGGCCCGGTTCCGCGACGGCCTCAAGGCCATCGCGGGGCTTGCCCGCACGAACGATTTGAGGGAGTACCAACCATGCGACTTGGACTCGTAATCGACATGGACACCTGCGTGGGCTGCCATGCCTGCGCGGTGGCCTGCAAGCAGTGGAACACCAGCGGCACCACGGGTCCGCTGACCGACTATCGCCCCTACGGCGAGGACCCGAGCGGCGTGTGGTTCAACCGCATCCGCCACTACGAGGTCGGGGATTACCCCAACAACAAGACCGTCAACATCCCGATGTCCTGCATGCACTGCGAGCATGCCGACTGCGTGAATGTCTGCCCGACCGGCGCCTCCTACAAGCGTCCGGAAGACGGCATCGTGCTGGTCGATCAGGACAAGTGCATGGGCTGCAACTACTGCGCCTGGGCCTGCCCGTACGGCGCTCGCGAGCTCGACCGCGAAGACGGCGTGATGAAGAAGTGCACGCTTTGCGTGGACCGCATCTACGACGAGCAGCTGCCGCCGGAAGAGCGTCAGCCCGCCTGCGTGATCACCTGCCCGGCGCACGCGCGCTTCTTCGGCGACTTCGATGACGACGCCTCCGAGGTGAGCCGCCTGGTCCGCGAACGTGGCGGCGTGAAGCAGATGCCCGAGCTTGGCTACAAGCCGGTCAACACCTATCTGCCGCCGCGGATCACCCGTTCCATCCCCACCGACGACGTGCGTGCCAACACGCTGATCACCTCGGTGAAGGACTGGGTCAACAAGATGGTGGCGCGCTAAGCGCGCCCGATCGGGGAGAGAAAACCATGCATCCGGCGTTTTCCGTCATTCTGTTTACTGTCATCTCCGGAGCGGGCTACGGCCTGTTCTTGCTGCTGGTGGCCTTCCATCTCGCGGGCATCGGCCCGGCCATGAGCCATGGCGAGCTGATCGCGCACGGGGTTGCGGCCCTGGGCATGATCACCGTCGGGCTCATGCTGTCCACCGGCCACCTGGCGAACAAGAAGAACGCCTGGCGTTCCTTCATGCGCTTCAAGACCTCCTGGCTCTCGCGCGAGGCGGTGTTTGCCGTGCTGTTCTACCCGTTCGCCGCGATCTATGGCCTCGGCGTGCTGCTGCAGGGCAACGAAATCGGTCCGTTGGCCGCAGTGGCTGGCGCTATCGCCGCCGTGCTGGCGGTGGTCACGCTGTTCTCCACCGGGATGATCTACGGCTGCCTGAAGACCATCCGCCAGTGGAACACCGCGCTGACCCCGGCTAATTACATTATGCTGGGCGTGGCCACCGGTGCCGTCGCCTTCGCCGCCATTGCCAGTGTGTTCGGCAACGCCACCGCGATGCATGCGGGCGTGGCCATCGTGCTGCTGCTGATCGCCGGCGTCCTCAAGGGGATCTACTACTTCTGGATCTCCCGCGTGACCGGCCCGACCATCAACACCGCCACCACCTTCAACCGCGCGACCGTGCGGTTGCTGGATACCGGGCATACCGCCGGTACCTTCCTGACCGACGAGTTTGGCTACGATGCAGGCAAGAACACCACCGATACCCTGAAGATGGGCGTGTTCCTGCTCGCGTTCGGCACCCCGATCCTGGTGTTCGCCGCGATCCTGTCCGGTGTGCCGGCCATCGTGGCCTGGCTCGGCCTGGTCGCGGCTCTGGTGGGTGTGGTCATGGAGCGCTGGCTGTTCTTCGCCGAGGCCCGGCACGTCGTGCGCTTGTACCACGGGGACCAGCATACCTGAGCCCCGCTGGCCGAAGTGGCACATCGAACGCCCGCCTTGCGCGGGCGTTTTCATGGGTGGCCGCTGGCCGCTGGCCGGCGGGCGCGGATGTCTTACTCGCGCTGCTTGTCCTGGCGCATGCCGTGGATGATGTAATAGCCCACGTAGCCAAAGAACGCCAGGATCCCCAGCAGGGTGATGATGGTCAGAATGCCGATGGGCGACTGGAACATGATTTCGGTCAGCATGAGGGTTCTCCTGAGGTGTCGTTGCACCTCTGAAGCTAGCGCTGCCCCGGGCTGTCGAATTTGATCCAGATCAAGGCAGTAGCCGATCGCCCCGGCAACCCTGTGCATCCAGTTTCGTGATGCATCTACGCACGTTCGCTGCCAGTCGGCCTATCATTAGAGTAAGCTGATGCTATGGGTGGTGCGCAATCACCGGCGCGCTGCTGCGACGAGGTCCCCTTGAAACACTGGTACACCATCCAATGCAAACCCCGGGAAGAAGCCCGCGCCGAGGCGAATCTCGACCGCCAGGGGTATCGCACGTTCCGGCCGCTGATCCGCCAGCCCATTGGCCGCGGGGGGTGTCGCACCGCCGTCACCGAGTCCCTGTTTCCGCGCTACCTCTTCGCGCAGCTTTGCGACGTCGCAGAAAACTGGGCCCCAATTCGCTCCACGCGCGGCGTGCTGGGTTGGGTGGTGCGCAATCACCGGCGCGCTGCTGCGACGAGGTCCCCTTGAAACACTGGTACACCATCCAATGCAAACCCCGGGAAGAAGCCCGCGCCGAGGCGAATCTCGACCGCCAGGGGTATCGCACGTTCCGGCCGCTGATCCGCCAGCCCATTGGCCGCGGGGGGTGTCGCACCGCCGTCACCGAGTCCCTGTTTCCGCGCTACCTCTTCGCGCAGCTTTGCGACGTCGCAGAAAACTGGGCCCCAATTCGCTCCACGCGCGGCGTGCTGGGTTTGGTGCGCTTTGGCTCCAGCCCGGTGCCGGTTCCCGAGCCGGTCATCGAGGGGATCCGCCTGCGCCTGGACCCCGAGAGCGGCTGTCTCGACCTTACCCGTGACAGTGACTTTGCCCCGCAGCAGCCGGTTACCATCACGGATGGGCCGTTCCAGGGGCGCGAGGCCTTGTTTCTCGCCCGTACCGGAGAAGAGCGCGTGATCGTTCTCATGCAGATCATGAGCCAGTGCCAGCAGGTCGAGCTGCCGGCTGCGGCCGTGGGGCCTGTTGTCTGATCGGGCAGTGCGAGGGCGAGGCGGTCGTCTGCGATGCGCAGAGACTGGGGATTGTCCAGGTGGGGCGGATCGGTTGTCCCGTTCAGCGGGCCTCGGCTGGAGAAGGGGGCGTCCGGCCCCGGGATCCATCCGCATAACGAAGAAGGGCCCATACAATGGGCCCTTCTTCGTCGTCATGATGGCGCGCCCGGCAGGATTCGAACCTGCGACCCCTGCCTTCGGAGGGCAGTACTCTATCCAGCTGAGCTACGGGCGCAAGGTCTGTAATGATACGGGCGCGAGCTTTGACGCGTCCAGCCATATTTGACCGCCACACTCGGTTTGTGGTCCTAGTTTGCATGATGCCCTATACTCTGCGCCCGATTTGCGCTTGATGCGCGAGGGCTTTTGAATAGCACACCACATGGCCACTCAAGGCCAGGATCTCGGAGGGAGAGAAGTGGGAAATCAACCGATCAAGATGGACACCGGGAACAAGGTGTTGCTGTTTATTGCGTCCCTGGCCCTGCTGGCCACGGTCCTTTTCCTGGTGTCGCACCTGGCCGGCTGGCTTGGCGGCATGCAGGTGTCCCAGCCCGACACCGTGAGTGACGAGCGCGTCGCCCAGCGCATCGCGCCAATCGGTCAGGTGGTGTCCGGCCAGGTGGATAGCGCCGAGGAAGCCGCGGACCTGACCCCGGGCGATATCTACTCGAACGTCTGCGCGGCCTGCCATGACGCTGGTGTTTCCGGTGCCCCAATCAAGGACGACACCGACGAGTGGAGCAACCGCCTGAACGACAAGGGCCTGGATACCCTGTTCGCCAACTCGATCAACGGCATCGGCGCCATGCCGGCGCGCGGTGGCGATTCCAGCCTGAGCGACGAGCAGATGCACGAGGCCGTGGCCTACATGCTGGACCAGGCCGGGGTCGATCACGACTACGAAGGCAGCGATAACGGCAATGGCAATGGCGACACCGCCGCCGAAGATGCTGCCGAGGGCGAAGAGCCGGTCGCCACTACCGAGACTGGCGAAGCGGCGGCCGAAGAAGACGCCGAAGCGGTTGCCGCCATCGCGGTCGAAGATGGCGATGCCGAGCGCGGTCAGTCGCGTTACAACACCTGTGTTGCCTGCCATGGTGCCCAGGGTCAGGGTACCCCGGTGTTCCCGAAGCTGGCCGGTCGTGATGCCGGGTACATTGCCGACAAGCTGGTGCGTTACCGCGCCGGCGAGACCGTTGGCGACCAGACTGCGCTGATGGCACCGAATGCCGCCAACCTGTCGGACGAGGACATCGCCGACCTGGCCGTTTACGTGGCGACCTTCGAAGACTGATCGTCCTCGTAGGAACGGCATTAAGAAACCCCGCTCAGGTATCGCCTGGGCGGGGTTTTTGTTTGGCGGCCGCTATTGCGTGCGCCAGTGGTCCAGGGCGCGGTAGCTCAGTGCCTCGGTCAGGTGCTGGGTCGCGATCGCCTCGGCATCGTTGAGATCGGCAATGGAACGCGCCACCCGCAGGATGCGGTGGTAGGCCCGCGCGGAGAGCCGGAAGCGTTCCGCAGCCTTGTCCAGCAGCTCCCGGTCAGCCGTGCCGAGGGCGGCGTACCGGTCCAGTGCCGTGCCATCGAGTGCGCTGTTCAGTCCATTCTGGCGCTCGCGCTGCACCTTGCGGGCCCGAGCGACGCGCTTGGCCACGGAGGCCGAGTCTTCCGATGCCTCGGCTGATCCGGCCAGGTCCTTGGGCGGGATGCGCGGGACCTCGATCGCCAGGTCAATCCGGTCGAGTAGCGGTGCCGACAGGCGCTTGCGGTGGCGGGCCCGCTGCTCCGGGGTGCATTCGCAGCGTTCGGCGAGGTCGCAATCGAATCCCTGTGGGCAGGGGTTCATCGCACCGACCAGCTGGAAGCGGGCCGGAAACTCGGCCTGGCGGGCCGCGCGCGAGATGTGTATGACGCCACTCTCCAGCGGTTCGCGCAGTACGTCGAGCACCGAGCGGCTGAATTCGGTGAGTTCGTCGAGGAACAATACGCCCTGGTGCGCGAGCGAGATCTCGCCGGGGCGTGGTGTACTGCCGCCGCCCACCAGCGCCACGCCCGAGGCGGTGTGGTGCGGGGACCGGAACGGACGCGCCCGCCAGTCCTGGCGCAGATGCGAACTGCCGCGCAGGCTGTGGATGGCCGCGGTCTCCAGGGCCTCGCCCTCGTCCATTGGCGGCAGGATGCCGGGGATGCGCGAGGCCAGCATGGATTTGCCGCTCCCGGGTGGGCCGACCATCAGCAGGTGATGCCCGCCGGCGGCCGCGATCTCCAGGGCCCGCCGCGCCTGGTGCTGGCCGCGCACGTCGGCGAGGTCGGGGTGCGCGGGTGCGGAAGGCTCGGGCGGTTGTGCCGGCACCAGGGCCTCGCGCCCCGCCAGCGCGGCGCAGACGGCGCTCAGGTGTAAGCCGGTGAGAACCCGGGCGCGGCTGGCGAGGGCCGCCTCCGCCCCATCCTCCGGGTTCACCACCAGCGCCCGCTCGGCGTCGGCTGCCGCAGGTCCGGCAGCCAGGGTGCCACCCACCGGGCGCAAGGTGCCGTCCAGCCCCAGCTCGCCGAGGAACTCGTGGTGGGCCAGCGCTGCGGCCGGGATCTGCTGGCTGGCGGCCAGGATGCCCAGCGCAATGCCGAGATCGAAGCGGCCGCCGTCCTTGGGCAGGTCGGCGGGGGCCAGGTTGACGGTGATGCGGCGCCGTGGAAACTCGAAGCCGCTGGTCTGGATCGCCGCCCGAACGCGGTCACGGCTCTCGCGCACCGCAGCCTCGGGCAGGCCGACGATCTGGAAGGCGGGCAGCCCGTTGGCCAGGTGGGTCTCGATGGTGACCAGCGGGGCGTGGATGCCGTCGATGGCGCGGGCGTAGGCGATGGTGACGGGCATCCTTGCCCCTCCGTCTGGGCGCCGGGCGTCCGTGCCCGGCGGGTGGATTCAGGTGGTGGTTACTGCCCGGTCTCGTCGCTCGGGCGGGCTTCCAGCGCGGCGACCCGCGCCTCCAGCTCCGCCAGGCGTTCGCGGGTACGTTCCAGCAGGGCGACCTGGATGTCGAAGTCCTCGCGCGTCACCAGGTCCATGCGTTCGAACCCGCTTTGCAGCGACGAGCGGACCTGGCGCTGCACGTCCTCCTGCATGTGGCGTACCGACTCCGGCAGGCTTTCGGTGATGCGGCGGGCAAGGTCGTCGAAGCGTTTGGAATCGATCATGCTGCAGTCTCCTGGCGCAAATGCTCGGTTGGGGGCCAGTGTAGCGCGGCTGGACGGGGTCGCGGCTACTGCGATGCCGACCGGCCGCCGTCCACCGGGATCACCTGGCCGGTGATGTAGGGCGCGTCCAGCAGCAGGAAGCGCACGGTGCGCGCGATGTCCTCCGGGCGGCCCTCGCGCTTGAGTGCGGTGCGTTCAATCATTGCCTCGTGGGTGCCAGTGTTTTCGGCCTCCTCGGGGGCGAGGATCGCGCCGGGGGCGACGCCGTTGACCCGCACGTCCGGCCCCAGCTCGCGGGCGTAGGCCTGGGTCAGCGCCCACAGCCCGGCCTTGGCCGCCGAATACACCGGATAGCCCTTCAGCGGGCGCAGGGCGTGGATGTCGACGATATTGACGACCGCGCCCTGCCGACGCTGCAACGCCGGATTGCAGGCCTGGGTGAGGAAGGCCGGCGCCTTCAGGTTGGAGCCGATCAGGTCGTCCCAGCTCTGTGGGGTGATCTCGCCCACGGCGGTGGCGTAGAAGGTCGAGGCGTTGTTGACCAGGAAGTCCAGTCGGCCCCAGGCCGCCTCGGCCTCGCGGGCCAGGCGTTCGGTGGCCTCCAGGTCGAGGAGGTCGGCCTGCAGGATGTGGGCGCTGTCCGGGCGCTCCGCGTTCAGTTCGGCGGCGAGGTCTTCGGCATCCGAACGCGAGCCGCGGTAGTGGATCAGTACCCGCAGCCCGGCTGCGTGCAACCCGCGCACGATGGTTGCGCCGACCCGCCGCGCGGCCCCGGTGACCAGCACCACCCGTGCCTCCCCGGACGTCGTGTCCATGCTGTCGGATTGTACCTGCGCCACGCCTGCCCCCGGGTTGGTACCATTCGTCGTCATGATGCCGCCGAAACCTAGCACAAACGCCCCGGCCGATCCGGTGGCCGCCGATATCGCCCTGCGTCTGCACGCCTCCCTGCAACAGAGTGTCGTCGCCGGCGAGGGGTTCCTTCCGTTCGTCGATTACATGCAGGCCGCGCTGTATGCGCCGGGGCTTGGCTATTACGTGAACGGGGCGCACAAGCTGGGCGAGGGGGGCGATTTCGTCACCGCGCCGGAGCTGTCGCCCCTGTTCGGCGAGACCCTCGCGACCTGGCTGGCCCCAGTGTTGCGGGACGATCTGAACGGGACCGGCACACTGCTCGAATTCGGCGCCGGCAGCGGCCGGCTCGCGGGGGATGTGATCACCACGCTGCGCGAACTCGGGGTGGCGTGGGAGCGCTACTGGATCGTCGAGGTCAGTCCGGACCTGCGGGCGCGGCAGCAGGCCCACCTGGAGGCTGCGCTTGAACCCGCGGAGTACGCCCGGGTGGCGTGGCTGGATGCCCTGCCGGAGGCCCCGTTGCGCGGTGTGGTGCTGGCCAATGAGGTGCTGGATGCCCTGCCGGTGGAACTCTTCCGCTGGCGTGAAGGCCGGGTCTGGCAGGTCGGGATCACGACCGATGCCGCCGGCACCCTGAGACTGGCCGAGCGCCCGGCCCCGCCCGGCCTCGCCGAGCCGGTGGCGCGGCTCCAGGCCGAGCATGGCCCGTGGCCCGAGGGCTACCTCTCCGAATGGCGCCCGGCCCAGGCTGCGTGGGTGACCGCGCTGGCCGACTTCCTGGAGCAGGGGGTCGCCGTGATCGTGGACTATGGCTTTCCGCGCAGCGCCTACTACGCCCCGGAGCGTCACCAGGGGACGCTGGTGGGGTATTACCGCCAGCAGATGATCCAGGACCCGCTGGCCCATCCGGGCCTGATGGATCTGACCGCGAGCGTGGATTTCACCGGGGTTGCAGAGGCGGCGGACGCCGCGGGTCTCCACGTGCTGGCCTATGCCGCGCAGGGCGAATTCCTGCTGGGGGCGGGGCTGCCAGGGCGTTTCGAGGCCCGCGTCGGCAGCGGCGAGGATGCCCGTGTGACCATGCAGGCCGCTCAGGCCGTGCGCATGCTGACGCTGCCCGGGGAGATGGGCGAGCGTTTTCAGGTGATGGCCCTGGGTCGCGATTGTGCACATCTGCCGCTGGACGGGATCCCGGATCGTCGGGGGCGACTGTGAGCGCTTGCCCCAACGCAATGGCGCGGACGCACAGGGGCTGCTTGGTGCGGCCCGTGAAACCCGGCATGCTTGCGCAATGATCGTACTGGGCATCGAGACTTCCTGCGACGAGACGGGTGTGGCGCTGATCGACGCGGACCGGGGCCTGCTTGCGCACCGGCTGTACAGCCAGACCGACCTGCACGCCGTCTACGGCGGCGTGGTGCCGGAGCTGGCCTCGCGCGATCATATCCAGCGGTTGCTGCCGCTGGTGCGCGCGGTGCTGGACGAGGCGGGCGTGGACGGCCACGACCTGGATGCGGTGGTCTACACCGGTGGGCCGGGGTTGCTGGGGGCGCTCCTGACCGGGGCCTCGGTGGCGCGCTCCCTGGCCTGGGGCTGGGGCATCCCGGCGCTGGCCGTGCATCACCTGGAGGGCCACCTGCTGGCGCCGTTTCTGGAGGATACCGGACTCGATTTCCCGTTCCTGGTGCTGCAGGTCTCCGGCGGGCATACCCAGCTGATTCACGCGCGTGCCCTGGGCGACTACGACCTGATCGGCGAGAGCATCGACGATGCCGCGGGCGAGGCCTTCGACAAGACCGCCAAGCTGCTGGGGCTGGGCTATCCGGGTGGGCCGGCGCTCGCGCGTCTGGCCGAGCAGGGGCGCTCGGACGCCCTGCGCCTGCCGCGCCCGATGCTCGACCGCCCGGGGCTGGACATGAGCTTCTCCGGTCTGAAGACCGCGGTGCTGACCGCGCTGAAGAAACAGGTTTACCGGCCGGAGGATGTTGCCCGCGCCTTCGAGGAGGCGGTGACCGATACCCTGGTGGAGAAGACCCGGCGCGGCCTGGAGCAAACCGGGGCCCCGGCGCTGGTGGTCGCCGGTGGCGTGGCGGCCAACACGACATTGCGCGCCGGGCTCAAGGCCATGGCGCAGCGTCAGGGGGTGCCGGTGTATTTCCCGCGGCCCGAATTCTGCACCGACAATGGGGCAATGATCGCGCTGGCCGGGCTGCGGCGACTGCAGGCCGGCCAGGTGACAGAAACCGGGGCGCCGGTGGTGGCGGCGCGGGCGCGCTGGCCGCTGGCGGAGCTGGCGCCGCCCGCGGCGGCATGAAGGGGTCTGCGGATGGGGCTGCGATCTTGTAAACCCGTCCGCAGGCCGAAGGGTTACTCCTTTGGCGTCGCCGGGGCCTTGTCCTTCTGGCCGATCCGCGATTCCTCCCCGCGCATCAGGCGGCGGATGTTGCTGTCGTGACGGATGAACAGGATCACGCTCATCAGGGCCACGGCGGCACTGATCCAGTGGTCCATGCCCAGCAGGACCATGTACACCGGGGCCATGCCGGCGGCGACCAGGGCAGCCAGCGACGAATAGCGCCAGATGGCGGCAACGACCAGCCAGGTGAGCAGGACCAGGCCGCCGACCAGCGGGCTGATGGCGAGCATCACGCCCAGTGCGGTGGCCACGCCCTTGCCGCCCTGAAAGCGGTAGAACACCGGGAACACGTGCCCGAGGAAGGCGGCCAGGCCGATCAGGCCGATCGCCCAGCCGGGGAACAGGTCCAGTTGCAGGGCGACGAACACCGGCAGCCAGCCCTTGCCGACATCCCCGATGAGCGTGATGATGGCCGCCGTCTTGCCGCCCGAGCGCAGTACATTGGTGGCGCCGGGGTTCTTCGAGCCGGTGGTGCGCGGGTCCGGCAGGCGCAGCAGCTTGCTGACCAGAATGGCCGTGGAAAGCGATCCCAGTAGATACGCGATGATGATGCCGATTGTGATGCCCATGAGCGGTCAGCCTGCCTGCGCGGATTGGCGAGAGGATTCGACCGCACATGATACGCAAGCCGGTGGCCGCCGTTCAGGGCGCTGACGTGCCTGCTGCGCAATCGCAGGGCGGTGCTCCGACGCTGGTGCTCCTGCATGGCTGGGGCTTCTCCGGCGCGGTGTGGGCGCCGCTGCGGGCCGCGCTCCCGGGCGCGATACGGGTGCTGGCGCCGGACCTGCCCGGGCACGGGGCCGCCGGCGATGGCGAGACGCTGGCGGATGCCGAGCGCACCGCGGCGGCGTTGATCGCTTCGCTGCCAGCGGATGTCGAGTGTCCGGTGTGGGCGGGCTGGTCCCTGGGCGGCCTGGTCGCGCTGGCCGCCGCGCGCCAGTGGTCGGGGCCCCAGGGGCTGCTGCTGATCGGGGCCTCGCCGCGCTTTGCGAAGGCCGACGACTGGCCGGCGGCCCTGCCCCCGGCCGAGCTGGAAGATTTTCGTGCAGCCCTCGGGGGTGGTCGCCGGCGGCTGGAGCGCCGCCTGGCGATGCTCTGTGCACGTGGCAGCCAGGATGCCGCTTCGCTCGCCCGCCGGCTGGTGTTGCAGTTACAGGTCGCTCCAGCCTCGCCCGAGGGCCTGGAGGCCGGCCTCGCGCTACTGGAGGCGGCGGATCTTCGGTCCGTCTGGGCGGGCCTGGAGGTGCCGGCGGCGGCCTGGCTGGAGGCGGGCGATGCGCTGGTGCCGGCCGCCGTGGCGGACGATCTGCACGGGCTGCGACCCGCCAGTCGGATCGTCCGCGGCGTGGGCGGCCACGCGGAGTGGTTCGCGCGCCCGCTATCCTTGGCCGGTTTGGTCGTCGAGTTCTTGAATCAGTGCAGCGCAGGGAAATCCGCATGAGCCGACCCGACAGTTTCGATCTCGACAAGGCGCGGGTCCGCGAGGCCTTCGCGCGGGCGGCCTCCACCTACGAGGAGCACGCCGTCCTGCAGCGCGAGGTGCAGGAGCGAATGCTGGGCCGGCTGGACTGGATTCGCATGCAGCCGGAGCAGGTCGTGGATCTCGGCTGCGGCATCGGCGAGGCCCTGGATCACTTGAGCCGCCGCTACCGCAAAGCCCGCCTGTGCGGGGTCGATTTCGCCCCGGAGATGGTCGCGCGGGCGCGCCGCCGCGGGCGCTGGCTGCGCCGGCCGCAGGTGGTCTGCGGCGATCTCGAGGCGCTGCCGCTGGCGGAGCAATCCTTCGACCTGGCGGTTTCCAGTTCCGCCCTGCAGTGGTGCGCCAGCCTGGATCAGGCCTTCATGGAGGTGCGGCGCATCCTGCGCCCGGGCGGGCTGTGGATGTTCACCACCTTCGGTCCCGACACCCTGCGTGAGCTGCGGGCCGCCTTCGCGGCGGTGGACGGTGGAGCGGGGACGCATGTGAACGCCTTCATGGATATGCACGACATTGGCGATGCCCTGGTGCGCGCCGGGTTTGCCGATCCGGTGATGGACCAGGAGGCCCTGACCCTGACCTACCCGGATCTGACCGGGTTGATTCGTGACCTGCGCGGGGTTGGGGTGCGCAATGCCCTGTCGGGCCGATCGCCGGGGCTGTTCGGTCCGCGCCGCCTGGTGGCGGTGGCCGAGGCCTACGCGCGCGACTTCGGCGTGGAGGGCCGCCTTCCGGCAACCTGGGAGGTGGTCTACGGCCATGCCTGGGTGCCGGATGCCCCGCCGCCATCGCGCCCGGCGGGGCGGGTGATCCCGGTCCAGGCGATTCGTTGATCCAGATCAACGAATCGGCCCGGCGCCCTCTCGCCTGGACGTGTATGACCGATGTATTATCGAAGCGGTCAAAAGTTCCGCCAATCGCACTCAATATCCGAGTGACACAGGCGGTATTGGTTTTTTGTGGGCCCGGAATGGGGTAGAGTTCACGCCCCCGAACCATCGGGACATCCGTGTTCCCCGCAGCAAGGTGGAAAAGTCATGTCACAAGCAGCCACTACGGCGGGTGCCGCACCCGCAGCGTCAGTCGCGACTTCCGAGCAGTACAACTACGCGATTATCAAGCGGTTTGCCATTGCCGCCGTCCTCTGGGGCGTGTTCGGGATGGCCGCCGGCGTCTGGATCGCCTCGCAACTGGCGTTCCCGTTCCTGAATTTCGATATCGCGCAGATCACCTTCGGGCGGTTCCGTCCGGTCCATACCACGGCCGTGATCTTCGGGTTCGGGGGTAACGCGCTGTTCGCCACCTCGTATTACGTGGTTCAGCGGACCTGTCAGACCCGCCTGTGGAGTGACTCCATGGCGAGCTTCACCTTCTACGGGTGGAACCTGGCGCTGATCCTTGGCGTGATCACCTACACGATGGGGATTACTCAGGGCCGCGAGTACGCCGAATTCAACTGGCAGATCGACCTGATCATCCTGGTTGTCTGGGTGGCTTACTTCATGGTCTTCCTGATGACCCTGCTGCGCCGGAACCAGCCGCACATCTATGTGGCGAACTGGTTCTTCATGTCGTTCATCCTGGCGACCGCGCTGCTGCACGTCTTCAACAACATCCAGGTGCCGGTGGGTCTGTTCCACCCACATTCCTACTCCGTGTTCTCCGGGGTGCAGGATGCGATGACGCAGTGGTGGTACGGCCATAATGCGGTGGGCTTCTTCCTGACCGCGGCCTTCCTCGGGATGATGTACTACTTCGTGCCGAAGCAGGCCGGGCGTCCGATCTACTCGTACAAGCTGTCCATCATCCATTTCTGGGCGCTGGTCTTCCTGTACATGTGGGTGGGCGCGCACCACCTGCACTGGACGGCCCTGCCGGACTGGGTCTCCACCCTGGCGGCGACCTTCTCCATCCTGCTGCTGCTGCCTTCTTGGGGTGGCATGATCAACGGCATCATGACCCTGTCGGGCGCCTGGGATAAGCTGCGCACCGACCCGATCATGCTGTTCCTGATCACCGCGCTGGCGTTCTACGGCATGTCGACCTTCGAAGGTCCGATGATGTCGCTGAAGAGCGTGAACGCGCTGTCGCACTACACCGACTGGACCGTGGGCCACGTGCATTCCGGTGCGCTGGGCTGGGTGGCGATGATCACCTTCGGCTCCCTGTACCACCTGATG
The DNA here is from genome assembly GCF_000376905.1 of Thioalkalivibrio sp. AKL6. NCBI lineage: Bacteria > Pseudomonadati > Pseudomonadota > Gammaproteobacteria > Chromatiales > Ectothiorhodospiraceae > Thioalkalivibrio > Thioalkalivibrio sp. AKL6. The sequence continues at coordinate 243,019 of NZ_AQXS01000009.1, forward strand.
CCGCGCCTGTGGAACGTGAACCTGTACAGCCTGAAGCTGGTGTACGTGCACTTCTTCCTGGCGACCATCGGGATCGTGCTGTACATCACCGCGATGTGGGTGGCCGGTATCGGTCAGGGTCTGATGCTGCGTGCCTTCGACCAGTACGGGAACCTTGCCTACACCTTCACCGAGTCGGTGGTGTTCCTGCACAAGCCGTACGTGGTGCGCGCCATCGGTGGCGGGTTCTTCCTCGCCGGCATGCTGATCATGGCGTTCAACATCGCGATGACCGTTCGCTCGGGCATCAAGGCCGAGGCCCGCGAGGCCCAGGCTGCGTCCACCGAAGCCCGCACGGCCTGATTAGGGAGAGAATAGATCCATGAAGCATGAAAGCGTTGAAACCAATGCCGGCCTGCTGATCATCCTCACCCTTGCGGTGATCAGCGTCGGCGGCCTGGTCGAGATCGTGCCGTTGTTCTACATCGACGACACGATCGAGGAAGTGGACGGCGTGCGTCCCTACACCCCGCTGGAACAGCGTGGTCGCGACATCTACGTTCGCGAGGGCTGCTACACCTGCCACTCGCAGATGGTGCGTCCGTTCCGTGACGAGATGCTGCGCTACGGCCACTACTCGCTGGCGGCCGAGTCGCAGTACGACCATCCGTTTCAGTGGGGCTCCAAGCGCACCGGTCCGGACCTCGCCCGAGTTGGCGGCAAGTACTCCAACGAATGGCAGGTTCAGCACCTGATCAATCCGCAGTCGCTGGTGCCGGAGTCGATCATGCCGGGCTACCCCTGGCTGGCGGAAACCCCGCTTGACTACTCCGATATCGACCGCCGGATGGTCGCGCTGAAGCGGGTCGGTGTGCCGTACTCGCTCAGCGAAGAGGAATACGAGGCCAACGTCGAGCGCTTCGGCGAAGAACACGCCCGGATGTTCGATATCCGTGACGCCGAGGACAACCTGGTTAGCCAGGCCCAGGCGGGGAACTTCGACGGCAACCCCGGGACGGTCACCGAGATGGACGCAATCGTCGCCTATCTCCAGGTGCTCGGGACCATGGTCGACTTCAGCGAATACGACGACGGACACTTTGCCGAGTTCCGGTAAGGAGGAGCGGGCGCGAACATGATGGGACTGTGGGAATGGATCACGGACATGGGCAACAGCAAGATGGTCGCCCTGTTGCTCTTCATGGGTACCTTTATCGGGGTCGTGATCTTCCTGTTTGCCAACCGTCAGCGCGCCCGGAAGTTCGAGACGTATCGCTATATTCCTCTGGATGACGATGATTCACATCGGGAGCCCGTGGCCCGGCGTGACAAAACCAAGAGTGACGAGCAATGAGCACACAGGACAACCGCGAAAAGGACCCGAACCAGGTCGAGACCACTGGGCACGTCTGGGACGGGAACCTCCAAGAATACAACAACCCGCTCCCGCGCTGGTGGCTGTGGGGTTTCTACGCCACGATCGTGTTTGCCGTGGTGTACTGGCTGATCTACCCGGCCTGGCCGATCGGTGACAGCTTTACCAAGGGCTTCAACACCATCACCTTCGAGCAGGGTGGCGAAGAGCGCACGATGCACTGGAACACCCGTGCGCTGCTGGCCAAGGACATGCAGACCGGCACCTACGCGGTGCGTCAGCGCGAGATGCTTGAACAGGTCGCGGCCCAGGATTACGAAACGATCCTGCAGGACGCCGAGAGCATGAGCTTCGTCAACGCCTACGCCCAGGGTTCCTTCGGCACCTGGTGTGCCGCCTGCCATCAGGTTGGTGGTGCCGGGGTGGTCGGGCAGTACCCGAACCTGCGCAACGACCACTGGAAGTGGGGTGGCGCCGTGGAGCAGATCGAGGAAACCCTGCACCAGGGTCGCCTGGGCTACATGCCGGGCTACCGTGACACCCTCGACGGCGACCAGCTGAACCAGGTCGCAGCGTACGTGCTGTCGCTCAACGACTACAGCGTCGACCAAGAAGAAGCGGACGCCGGCGAACGCATTTTCACCGGTACCGATGGCGGCTGCTTCCAGTGCCACGCCATGGATGCCCAGGGCCTGGCGTCCCAGGGCGCGCCCAACCTGACCAATGATCTCTGGGGTCTGGTGGACGTGCGCGGTGCGGAAAGCGACAGCGAGCGTCAGCGTCTGGTGGCGAACTTCATTCGCAACGGCGCCCAGCGCGAGATGCCTGCGTTCGGGGATCGTCTGTCGGATGCGGAGATCAAGATGCTGACGGCCTACGTGCATTCGTTGGGTGGCGGGCAGTAAGCGCGAATCTGTTGACCGTATGGTGAGCCCCGGGGCCGGGCGTTCGCCGCGATAACTACAGGGGTGCCCGCCGGGTTGTTTGACGCCCGAGGGCGCCCCTGCTTTTTTGGAAGGAACCCGATGCCAGGGCGCGCCTTGCAGCCGCCCCACTCTGCCGGATAAAACTCCGGGAGGTTTAGATGTCCCAGGCCCAGCCGTTATACGAGGCACGCATCCCGATCCATCCGCGGTCGGTCAAGGGGCGTTTCCGCAATCTGAAGACCGGCATCCTGTTGCTCGCCTACGGTGTGTTCTTCGGCCTGCCCTGGGTCCGCTGGGAGCGCGAATACGGCCCCAATCAGGCGGTCTTGTTCGACATCCCGGGCCGGCAGTTCCACATCTTCGATCTGGTCGTCTACCCGCAGGACATCTTCTGGTTGGCCGGCTTCCTGCTCGTGGCCGCCTTGCTGCTGTTTTTCGTCACGGGCGTCGCCGGACGGGTGTTCTGTGGCTACTTCTGCTTCCAGACACTGTGGACCGACGTCTTCATGTGGCTGGAGCGCAAGATCCAGGGTGAACGGCCCGCCCGCCTGCGCCTGGCCAAGCAGCCCTGGACTGGCGAAAAGCTGTTCAAGTACGGGTTGACCCACCTGTCCTGGCTGCTCGTGGCCTTTGCCACCGGCCTCGGTTTCATCCTGTACTGGGGGAATGCCCCCTCGATCGTGAGCGACTTCTTTACGGGTCAGGCGGTCTACGCGGCCTACCTGACTGCGGGCATCCTGACGGCGACGACCTACACCTTTGCCGGATTGGCGCGCGAACAGGTCTGCACCTTCATGTGCCCCTACGCCCGATTCCAGAGCGTGATGTTCGACCGCGACACCATGATCGTGTCGTATGAAGAGGCGCGCGGGGAAGGTACCGCCGGGCGCTCCAAGGTCAAGGCCGGTCTGAAGACCCGCGAGGAACGCCAGGCCGCCGGGGTGGGTGACTGCATCGACTGCGGCTATTGCGTTCAGGTGTGCCCGACGGGCATCGATATCCGCGACGGGCTGCAGTTCCAGTGCATCCACTGCGCACTTTGTATTGATGCCTGCGACACCATTATGGACAAGCAGGGCTGGCCCCGCGGCCTGATCGCCTATACCTCCGAGCGCGAGCAGGAGGGCGGGAAGACCCATGTCCTGCGCGGCAAGACCCTTGGCTACGGGGCCGCCGTGCTGATCGTGATCGTCGCGCTGGTTGGCAGTATTCTCGGCCGCCCGCCGGTGGACGCCAACGTCAACCAGGTGCGCCAGCCGCTCTACGTCCAGATGTCCGATGGTCGCACCCAGAACGGCTACGAGATCCGCCTGAACAACACCGCCGATCGGGAGCTGGACTTCGAGATCGGCCTGGCGGGGCTGGAGGGCGCCGAACTGGATCTGGGCCAGGTGGAACGCATCCGTCTGGAGCCCGGTGAGCGCCTGACCGTCGTGGCGCGTGTGCGCCACGACGTGCCCGCCGGTACTCCCTCGCCGCAGCCTTTCCGCTTCGTGATTACCGACCGCGAGGGCCATATCGAACCGCTCGAGGTGACCTCGCAGTTCAGTCACCGCTAGCAACCGTCCGCTGGGCACTGGCGAAGAAACAGTAATCGAGCTGCCGGAACTCGCGCGGCACACCGCAAGCGCCTAGCTTGCGTTCACGCAGGAAACGAAGAAAACAATATGAGCAACCTCGTCATTACCCTCGGCATCGGCAGTGCGGGACTGGCCATCCTGTTCGCCCTGATCTACCGCTTCACGCGGTTCAAGGCCTACAGCACCTCGGCCGTGGTGGTCGCGCTCATGCTGTTCGTGTTTATCCCTTATTCGATCCTGACCTGGCAGGGGGCAGACGTCTTCGCCATTCATCTGGCGCTCTACATCATCGTGCCTTACGGCCTGGGGATCGTGTTCACCCAGAAGGAGGCCGAGGTCGAAAGTGGTGGCAAGGCCAAGATTGGGCGTCTGCACTGGGCCCCATTGGTGTTGGTGGGGTTCTTCACCATGGTCGCCTCGGTGCAGGCAGTCCTGATCACGCTTGCCCATAACGGGATGCCGCAGCAGTTCATCGGCTCGATCCTGCCGGAGCCGGAGAACCGGGCCGAACGGGTGACCTCCGCTTTCCCCGGCACAGTGGCCGGCATGGAGAGCCGCAAGCAGGCGCTCGCCGTGCACCGCGTCTCGGAGCTTCAGGAACAGCGACAGAAGGGCTGGCAGGTGCGTCAGGGCTGGGTTGATCGACCCACCGAGGGCGAGACCGCCACCCTGCAGGTCGAGGTGCGGGATGCGGACGGCGAGCCTATCGACGATGCCAGCATCCGCGGCCTTTTCATGTGGCTGGCCGACGAACGTCGCGACCAGGGCTTCGAGATGCAGGCGATGGGCGAGGGCATGTACCAGGTCGAAGTGGCCCTGCCGGCACCGGGGCGCTGGGATCTGCGCTTCCAGGTCCAGCACGATGGGCAGCTTCTGGAGCAACAGGCACGCACCCGCGTGCGTAGCGCCCAGCCCGGTTAGCCCACCGCGCTCCCGCCGTGGCGCTCGCGTCCGACTCGCAGGGCCCGGCAACGCCCGAGGCCGAGGCCCGTTGTTTCCACTGCGGCCTGGAGGTGCCGGCAGGCGCCTGCTACCCGGTGACGTTCGAGGGCCGCGAGGAACCCACCTGCTGTCCCGGCTGCCAGGCCGTGGCCGGCGCGATCATCGAGCGTGGCCTGGGGGCCTATTACCATCACCGTGATGCCCCCCCGGCGGACACCGGCAGCCCCCTGATCCCCGACGAGCTCCGCGAGCTCGAACTGTTCGATCACCCCGGCGTCCAGCAACAGTTCGTCGCGCCCGCCGGCGCAGGGGGCGACCGCCGTGAGGCCGCCCTGATGCTCGAGGGCATCACCTGTGCGGCCTGCGTATGGCTGAACGAGCGTCATGTCCAGGCCCTTCCGGGCGTGGAGAGCTTTCGCGTGAATTACTCCACCCATCGCGCGCAGGTCGTCTGGGACCCCGCGCGGATCGCCCTGTCGGATATCCTCAAGGCGATCCGCGACATTGGGTACCACGCCCATCCCTACGACCCCGGCACCCGCGAGCAGGCGATCGCCCGCGAACGGGGCCTCGCCTTGCGCCGGATCGCCGTTGCCGCCCTGGGGATGATGCAGGTGATGATGCTGGCCGTGGCGCTCTGGCTGGGCGCCGAGGACACCGAGCACGAAGACCTGCTCCAGTTCATGCGCTGGGTGGCGGCGGCGCTGACCACACCGGTCGTCCTGTATTCGGCGATCCCGTTCTACCAGAGCGCCTGGCGCGACCTGCGTCATCGGCAGCTGGGGATGGACGTGCCCGTGAGTCTGGCGATCATCGTGACCTACCTGGCCAGCCTGTACGCGGTCCTCCTCGGGACCGGCGAGCACGTCTATTTCGAATCGGTCGTGATGTTTGTCTTCTTCCTGCTCACCAGTCGCTATCTGGAGCTGATCGCGCGCCAGCATGCCAGCCATGCCATTGACCGCCTGGATCGCCTGGTCCCCGCCATCGCCAATCGTCTGGATGCAGCCGGGCGCATCGAGGCGGTCCCGGTCGGCGAGCTGGTGCCGGGGGATCGGGTACGTGTTCGCCCGGGCGAGACCATCCCCACGGACGGCGTGGTGTGCGAGGGCGAGTCGACGGTCAATCGTGCCCTGTTGACCGGCGAGCCCGAGCCGCACGCGGTGCGCGTAGGGGATCCCGTGACCGGCGGGACCGTGAACGTCGATGGCCCACTCGCCCTCGAGGTCCAGCGCGTCGGCGCCGAGACGACCCTGGCGGCGATCCAGCGGCTGCTCGATCGCGCCCAGACCGAGAAGCCGCGGATGGCCCGGATCGCCGAGGCCGGTACCGGCTGGTTTGTTGGCGCCGTCCTGGTCCTGACGGCGCTGGCGGGTCTGGTCTGGTATGCGTGGATCGATCCGACGCGGGCCCTCTGGGTCATGGTCGCCATGCTGGTCGCCACCTGCCCCTGTGCCCTGGCGCTCGCGACGCCGGTCGCGCTGACGGCCACTACTGGCGCGTTGTCGCGCCTCGGTCTGCTGGTCACGCGCGGCAGTGCCCTGGAGACCTTGCCGCGCGTCGATATGGTCTGCCTCGACAAGACCGGAACCCTGACCGTCGGCATGCCGCGTCTGGTGGCACAATCCGAGCTACAGCCCGCGCCCGAGGGGGCTGATTGGCTGGACTGGGCCGCCGCGCTCGAGGCCCATTCCGAGCACCCCCTGGCACGCGCCCTGATCGCTCCGGCCAAGTCCTCATCGCTGCTCGCCAGCGAGGTTCGCAACCTCCCCGGGCGCGGCCTCGTTGGCCACATAGAGGGCCACCGTGTGGCCATTGGTGGATCGTCGATGTTGCCGCAGCGCGGTACGCCCAGCCCGGAGGCACCCGCGGGCTATCCCCTGGCCACCCCGGTCTGGCTGGTGGTCGACGACCAACCGGTCGCCCTGTTTTGGCTGGCCGACACTCCGCGTCCCGGGGCGCGGAACGTGATCGCCGATCTGCAGCGGCGTGGGTTGCGGGTGGTCTTGCTGACCGGGGACCGCCCGCAGGCCGCGCAGGCCTTCGCGGCGGAAATGGGCATCGCCGAAGCCGAGGGTGGCCTGACCCCGGAGGGGAAGCTCGCCTATGTGCACGCTCGCCAGGCAGAGGGCCGGGTGGTCCTGATGGCCGGCGAGGGCATCAACGATGCCCCGGTGCTGGCCGGGGCCGACGTATCGCTGGCGATGGGTGGCGGCACCCAGCTGGCGCAGAATCAGGCCGACCTGGTCCTGCTCTCGGATCGCCTGGAACACCTGCCGCAGGCGCTGGACCAGGCGCGCCACACGCGGCGCGTGATCCGGCAGAACATCGCCTGGGCAATCGGCTACAACCTGGTGGCCCTCCCGGTGGCCGCGGCGGGGCTGCTGACTCCCTGGCTGGCAGCGCTGGGCATGTCGCTCAGCTCGTTGCTGGTGGTTGGCAATGCGCTGCGCCTGCGTCCGGGGCGCGACGTGATGAACACAGGCGCCGAGTCGTCGGTGGCGTCCGGAGAGGCTGTGCACGATCCGGCGTCACGGCCACCCCCGGTTTAAGCCGTTCGCGCGCCTGGGTACACTGGAAGCATGTCAATCCTCTACCTGTTGATCCCGCTGGCCATGCTGTTCGCCCTGGTGGTGGGCGTGGTGCTGTTCTGGGCCATCCGCTCGGGGCAGTACGACGATCTTCAGGGCCCGGCGCATCGCATCCTGATGGACGATGATGACCCGCGTATCCCGACCGGCTCCGGCGAGGAGGCCCCTCCCGACGCGACCGGTGGGGGTCGGCAAAAGTCCCAGCGCTGACCTCGGTCGAACTTGCGCCGCGCTGCGGACCCGCTTACCCTTTGCTTATTCTGGTTGAAAATTCCCGAGGACTTCGAGATGCGCGAGTGGTTTACTTTCCCCAACTTTCCGCTGACGTTCACGGTCGGCCTGATCATCTGGTCCTGGATTAGCTTCTTCTCGGTGATCCTGTTCGGCTGATCGGGCATGGAACCGTGCCGGGTGCCGGGCTTGGTCCCGCTGCACCCGGCAACAAAAAGGCCCCGGCTGATGCCGGGGCCTTTTTCGTTCGGGGCCCTGGTTTCGCGAGGGTGCGAAAGCGTCAGTCGTCGAAGGCGGCCCGGATGCGTTTGATCGCGCTGTTCTCGATCTGGCGGATGCGCTCGGCCGAAACGCCGTACTCCGCGGCCAGCTCGTGCAGTGTCGCCTTCTGGTCGGCCATGTAGCGGCGCATCAGGATGGTGCGCGAACGCTCGTCCAGTTCGCCCAGGGTCTCGCTAAGGCGTTCCTGATAATGACGGTCCCAGTCCTCGTCCTCGGTCACATTGGCGGGGTCGTCGCTCAGGTCCTCCAGGCTCAGGCGTTCCGACGGGGCCTGATAGCCGTATTCATCGTCGGCTTCGGGGCCCGGGTCGAAACTCGCATCCTGGCTCGAGAGGCGGCGTTCCATCTCCCAGACGTCCTTTTCGGAGACGCCCAGATCCTGCGCCACGGCGGAGACCTCGGCATTGGATAGCCAGCCGAGACGCTGCTTGGCACTGCGCAGGTTGAAGAACAGCTTGCGCTGGGCCTTGGTGGTTGCGACCTTCACGATGCGCCAGTTGCGCAGGATGAACTCGTGGATCTCGGCGCGAATCCAGTGCACGGCAAAGGACACCAGGCGCACGCCCTGATTCGGGTCGAAACGGCGGACGGCCTTCATCAGGCCCACGTTGCCTTCCTGGATCAGATCCCCCAGAGGCAGGCCGTACCCCTTGTAGCCGCGCGCAACGTGGATCACGAACCGCAGGTTGTGCAGGATCAGCTGGCGTGCCGCATCCAGGTCCTGGCGCTCGTGCAGCGCCACGGCCAGTTCACGCTCGTGCTCGGCGTCCAGCACCTCGATGCGGCCAACGGCCTGCATGTAGTGATCGAGGTTGCCCACCGGTACGGGCATGTCGATGCGTGGAGTGGTCAGGGCCTGGTTCATGCGTGGTGTTTCCTCCCGATTCATGACTCTACATTAGCAGTCTGTGAATTGGAGTGCTAAACCCTGCAAAGGTTCCGGACGTTTCGTCCGGGGCGCGTGCCCCTAGGGGGCATCCCGCAGGGCATGGCCGCTGCCCAGCCGGGCGCCCAGCCAGCCGAGGAGGAGTCCGGCCAGGAGCAGGGCCAGGAGATGGGTGGCCCCGGGCAGGGACAGCCCCAACTCGAGATCGAACGCGGCCGCGGCCTGTTCCAGTGGCGCCCGGCTCAGGCCGATCCCGATGAGCAGCAGGATGCCGGCGAAAATGCCGCCGCCCAGGCCGGTCATCACGCCGCCGTAGAGGGAGGGTCGACGCAGGAACCGGTGGGTGGCCCCGCTGATCCGCGAGATGGCGATCTCTTCCCGGCGTTCGCGCAGCTCCGAGGCAGTCGCCAGGGCCAGGATCAGCAACGCCCCCAGCCCCAGCAGGGCGCCCACCACCGACAGGATCCGCAGCCCCAGCTGGTGCAGGCTGTTCAACTGCCGCACCCAGTCGTCGTCGCTGACCACGGTCGCACCCGGTACGGTGGCTGCAAGCGCCTCGCGCAGCGCCGCAACCGTCTCGGGATCCGCGGTCGCGGGGACCACATCCACCACGTCCGGCAGCGGGTTTTCGTCCAGCCAGTCCAGCAGGCCCGGGTCGGCCAGGCCCTCGCGATAGCGGGCCAGGGCCTCGTCGGCATCGATCCAGATCCAGCGTTCCACCCGGGCATCGGTCTCCAGGTGGCGTTCCAGATCCGCGACCGTGGCCGCCTCCACGCCGTCGAGGTAGAGGGCGATGCGTGGGTCATGGTCCACGTGGGCGGACAGGGCGCGGGCGTTGTCCAGCAGGACCCAGAGGTAGGCCGGCAGGGCGAGGATGAAGCCCAGCACGGCAATGCTGATCAGGCTCAGAACCGGGGCCTGCAGGCGGCGCTGCAGGCTGCGCCGGGCGGCATCCCGATGGGCCTCCAGCCAGGCCGGCACGGTGTCCAGCAGGCGACGGCCCGGCTTCATGCCGGGGCCCCCGCGGCCGCACGGGCCTCGATGCGTCCGTCTTCCAGGTGCAGGACCGGCTTGCCCATGCGCTCGACCAGGCCGAGGTCATGGCTGGCGATCAGGGCGGTCATGCCGACCCGGTTGAAGTCGTCGAACAGTTGCAGGATCTCACGCGACAACGCCGGATCGAGGTTGCCGGTGGGCTCGTCCGCCAGCAGCAGGACCGGCCGGTGGACGATGGCCCGGGCAATGCCGACACGTTGTTGTTCGCCCGCCGACAGGGTGCGCGGGTTGACCCCCTCCTTGTGCAGCAGCCCGACCTTGTCGAGCGCCGCGCGCACGCGTTTGCGCATCTCCGGGCGGCGGTAGGCGAGGATCTCCAGCGGCAGGGCGACGTTGTCGAACACCGGGCGGTCGAACAGCAGGCGATGATCCTGGAACACCAGCCCGATACTGCGCCGAAACCCCGGAATCGCGCGGTTGGAGAGGCGGTCGAGGTCGTGGCCGTTGACCCGGATGCGCCCGCGGGTCGGGCGCTCAAGCCCGGCGATCAGGCGCAGCAGGGTGCTCTTGCCGGCGCCGGAGGGCCCGGTGATGAAGGCCATCGCTCCGGGGTCCACGCGCAGGCTGACGTTACTGAGCGCCTCGGACGCGCTGCCGAATCGCTTGGTGACGCGTTGCAGACGAATCATCCGGTGGGCTCGTCAGTCGCTATCGCGGCCGAGCAGGGCGCGCACAAAGGCGCGGGCATCGAAGACCTGTAGATCCTCGGCCTTTTCCCCGACCCCGATGAATCGCACCGGAATGCCCAGCTGTTCGGCCAGCGCGAACAGCACGCCGCCCTTGGCCGTGCCGTCCAGCTTGGTCACGACGATTCCGGTCAGGCCCAGGGCCTCGTGAAACTGACGGGCCTGGTTCAGGGCGTTCTGGCCGGTGCCGCCGTCGACCACCAGCAGGACCTCGTCCGGGGCGTGTTCGTCCAGCCGGCCCATCACGCGCTTCACCTTGCGCACCTCGTCCATCAGGTTGGTCTGGGTGTGCAGGCGCCCGGCGGTGTCGGCAATCATCACGTCGATGCCGCGCGCCTGCGCGGCCTGCAGGCCGTCGTAGACCACCGAGGCGGAATCCGCCCCGGTGCCCTGGGCGATCACCGGAGCGCCATTGCGCTCGCCCCAGGTCTGCAGTTGTTCCACCGCCGCGGCGCGGAAGGTGTCGCCGGCCGCCAGCAGCACCGAGCGATCGTCCGCCTGCAGGTGGTGGGCCAGCTTGCCGATGGTGGTGGTCTTGCCGGCGCCGTTGATGCCGACGACGAGGATGGAGAAGGGGCGTTCGGCCTCCGGGATCTCCAGGGGGCGCGAGACCGGCTCGAGGATCTCGATCATGGCCGCCTCCAGGGCGTCCATCAGGGCCTCGGCATCATCCAGTTGCCCGCGTTTCACCTCGCGGGTGATACGATCCATGATCCGCTGGGTCGCATCCAGGCCCACGTCCGCGAGGAGCAGGCGTTCTTCCAGCTCCTCGAACAGTTCGTCGTCGATCTTGCGCCGGAGCAGCGACCCCAGGTCGCCGCCCAGTACCTGCCCGGTCTTGGCCAGGCCCTTGCGCAGGCGCTGGAACCAGCCGCCGCGGGCGGGCTTCTCCGGCTCGCTGCCAGGTGCCTCCGTGTCGGGGGTGGCCGGGTCTTCGGACTTCTTTTTGCGGAAACCGAACATGCTCGATGTGGTCAAGTAGAGAGTTCGCCAATGCTAGCACGAGGATTCATGAATCATGCGCGGTAAAAACCTGGTCACAGTGCTCGTTACGGCGTTTGTCTTTGCCTGGCCCGTCGGGGTCCTGGCCGCGACGCCCGAGATCGAATCGAAGGTGGTCGAGACTACGCTGGACAACGGCCTGACGGTCCTCGTGCTGGAGGACCGGCGCGCCCCGGTGGTGGCCAACATGGTCTGGTACCGGGTCGGGTCGGCCGACGAGCACAGCGGCGTGACCGGCATCTCGCACATGCTGGAGCACATGATGTTTCGCGGGACCGAGCAGTATGAGCCCGGCGAGTTCTCGCGCATCGTTTCGCGTCTGGGCGGGCGCGAGAATGCCTTTACCGGCCGTGACTACACGGGTTATTTCCAGATCATCGGGCGTGATCACTGGGAGACCATGATGGCGATGGAGGCGGAGCGCATGCAGCACCTGAAGCTGCAGGAAGACGAGTTCCGTCCGGAATTGAACGTGGTAAAGGAAGAGCGCCGTCTGCGCGTGGAGGACCAGCCCAACTCTCTGGTGCGCGAGCAGCTGATGGCCACGGCTTTCCTCAATCATCCGTATGGCAATCCGGTGATCGGCTGGATGAGCGATATCGAGGCCTACACCCTGGAAGACAATCAGGCCTGGTATGACCGCTATTACCACCCGAACAACGCGGTGGTCGTGGTGGTCGGCGATGTCGATGCCGAGCGGGTCATTGAGGCGGCCCGGGAGCATTTTGGGGACATCCCGGCGGGTGATCTCCCGGAGACGAAGCCGCGCGCCGAGACGCCGCAAAAGGGCGAACGCCGCATCACCGTCGAGGCCCCCGCAGAGCTGCCCTACCTGCTGATGGGCTGGAAGGCGCCGGTTCTGAATACCGTGGACGACCCGGTGGATGTCTACGCACTGATGGTGGCGGCCGGGGTCCTGGATTCCGGTGAGGCCTCGCGCTTTGCCCGCGAGATCGTACGGGGCGAAGAACTGGCCGGCGCGACCTCGGCCCGCTACAGCCCGTTCAGCCGGCTGGATGACCTGTTCATGATTGCGGCGGTGCCCACGGCGGCCACGGATGTGGAGACGCTTGAGGCGGCCCTGCTGGAGCAGGTGGAGCGGCTGAAGGACGAGCCGGTCAGCGACAGCGAACTGGAACGGGTGCAGGCGCGGGTGATCGCCTCCGAGGTGTACCAGCGTGACTCGGTGCGCTCCCAGGCCTTCCAGCTGGGCATGCTGCAGATCATCGGCGTCGGCTGGCAGGAAGGCGATCGCTTCGTCGAGCGCGTGCGTGCGGTGACTGCCGAGGATGTGCAGCGCGTGGTGCGCGAGTACCTGGTGCCGGAACGACGCACGGTCGGCATTCTCGATCCGCAGCCCCTGGATGGTGACGACCCGCCCGATCCGGGTGCGGTAGAACCCTATGGCGATACCGCGGGGGGTATGTGATGACGGGAGGCAACATGATGCGAACGGGATTCCTGGTAGCCCTGGTCGGGCTGCTGGCGCTGGCGCTGCCGGTCCAGGCAGTGGAGATCGAGGAGTGGGAGACCGACGAGGGGCTGCGCGTGCTGTACGTGGCGGCGCCGGATTTGCCGATGGTCGACCTGCGCCTGACCTTCGACGGCGGGGCCTCGCGCGACGGCGACCAGAATGGCCTGGCCTCGTTGACCAGCAGCGCCCTGCAGCATGGCACGGCGGAGATGGATGCGGACGCGCTGGCCGAGGGTTTCGAGTCGGTGGGCGCGCAGTTCAGCACCACGGCACTGCGCGACATGGCCATCGTCAGCCTGCGTAGCCTGACCGAGCCGGACTGGATGGACGCGGCGCTGGAGACCCTGTCCGCAGTCCTGGCCGAGCCCGCCTTCCCGGAGGCCGATTTCGATCGAGCCCGGCGCCAGGCCCTGCAGGGGCTGCAGCGCGAGCGCCAGGATCCCGGGAGCGTTGCCACCCGGCGTTTCTACGAGTTGATGTATGGCGATCACCCCTACGCCAACTGGCCGGGCGGCGAGCGCGAGACCCTGGAGGCGTTGCAGCCCGCGGATGCCCGCGCGTTCTACGAGCGCCACTACACCACGGCCAACGGCGCCCTGGCGATCACGGGCGGGCTGAGCCGCAGTGAGGCCGAGGCCGCGGCGGCACGCATCTCCGCCGCCCTGCCGCAGGGGCCTGCGGTGGAACCGCTGCCCGCGGTGGAGCCGCGCGAGGACCCGATCGAGGAGCGTATCGACTTCCCTTCCGAGCAGGCCCATATCCACATGGGGGCCCCGACCCTGCGCCGCGGCGAGGATGACCACTATGCCCTGACCCTGGCCAACCATGCCTTCGGCGGGGGCGGCTTTATCTCGCGCCTGTTCCGCGAGATTCGCAGCGCGCGCGGACTGGCCTATTCGGTCAGCAGCCGCTTTCAGCCCATGGCGGTCGAGGGTCCCTTCCGGATCGGGATGCAGACCGGGGTCGATCAGGCGGACGAGGCGGTGACCGCGCTGCGCGAGGAACTCGAGCGCTGGCATGCCGAGGGTATCGATGCCGACGAGCTGGAGGCCTCGCGCGAGAATGTGGTCAACAGCTTCCCGCTGTCGTTGGCCTCGAACAGCGACATCGTTGGTCTGCTCGGGATGATCGCCTTCTATGACCTGCCGCTGGATTATCTGGAGCGCTACATCGAGCGCATGGAGGCGGTCGAGCTGGATCACCTGAATGCGCGGCTGCGCGAGCGCATCAACCCGGAAGCGATGGTCACGGTGATCGTGGGTGGGCAGGAGTAGGCGCGCCCCCGCCGGGCGCTCTGCGCGCATCCGCATCATCGGCGGGGCCTGGCGCCGCCGCTGGCTGCCGGTGCTTGGGGTCGGCGGGTTGCGCCCGACCGCGGACGCCCTGCGCGAGACCCTGTTCAATTGGCTGCAGCCGCGACTCCCGGGCACGCGGGTGCTCGACCTGTTCGCCGGCACCGGGGCGCTGGGGCTGGAGGCGGCCTCGCGCGGGGCGGACTCGGTGCTGCTGGTCGAGCGCGATGCCCGTGCCGCGGCCCAGCTTCAGGCCAACTGCGAGACCCTGGGGGCCGAGCAGGTGAGCGTGCGCCGGGATGATGCCCTGCGCCTGCTGGCCGGGGAGCCGCCCGGCGGGTTGCCCTTCGATCTGGTGCTGGTGGATCCGCCATTCGGCCAGGGCCGGGTGGCGCCGGTGCTGGAGGCCCTCCGCACGCACGACTGGCTGCACGCGGACAGCCGGATCTACGTGGAAATCGAGTCCGAGGCGGACCTCGATTTCCTCGCTGCGGGTGGCTGGGAGATCGAGCGCGAGCGTCAGGGCGGGCAGGCCCGTGCCCTGTTGCTGGCCCGTGCTCCAGTCGCCGAGGCGGCGTAATATGGCCTCGGATATGACGCCGGGTGCGCAGCCCTTCACGTTTTTGCAGTCGGAGTAGTCTTTCGCTACGGTGGCTTTGCCCCACCTACTGCGGCAACGCCCAACGGGCGTGATCCTGTGCGGCTCCCGGAGCACGTTCGGAGCAAGCCCGCGCCGGCCCGCGTTCGCCACAAGAATACAAGGGGAAACCGAATGGATGAGCAGTCCACCCCCGGTCTGACGCAAACCCGCCTCGGCGGCTTTGGCGTGATCTGCAGCCCGGTCTTCTACACCTCGAGTATCGTGATCGCACTGTTCGTCCTGTTCGGGGCGATCTTCCCGGACACCGCCGAAGCGGTCTTCGCCCAGCTGCAAAGCGGCATCGGGGAGTATCTCGGCTGGTACTACATGCTGGTCGTCACCGTGTTCCTGGTCTTCTCCCTGTACCTGATGTTCAGCCGTTACGGTGGGGTGCGCCTGGGCGATCAGTTCGAGGCCCCGCGCTTTAGCTACACCGCGTGGTTCGCGATGCTGTTCTCCGCGGGCATGGGGATCGGGCTGCTGTTCTGGAGCATCGCCGAGCCGATGTACCACTACCTCAGCCCACCGCACGCCGAGGGCGAGACCAGCTCGGCGGCTGTCGAGGCGATGCGCTACACCTTCTTCCACTGGGGGCTGCATGCCTGGGCGATCTACATTGTCGTCGGCCTGTCGCTGGCGTATTACGCTTACCGCCACAATCTCCCGCTGCTGATCCGTTCCTCGCTGTACCCCTTCATCGGCGACCGGATCTATGGCCCCTGGGGGCATCTGGTGGACGTGGTGGCGCTGTTCGGCACCATGTTTGGCGTGGCGACCTCGCTGGGCCTCGGTGTCATGCAGATCAACTCGGGCCTGAACTTCGTGTTCGGGATCGAGGAATCCACCTACATGCAGATCGTGCTGGTCGCGATCATTACCCTGATCGCGGTGGGCTCGGTCGCGCTGGGCGTCGACAAGGGCATCAAGCGCCTGTCGAACTTCAATATCGGCCTGGCGGTGATCCTGATCGCGCTGCTGCTGGTCATGGGCCCGACCCTGTTCATCCTGCGCCTCCTGGTGGAGAGCACCGGCGTCTATGTTCAGTTCCTGCCCGAGATGAGCCTGTGGGCCGACACGATCGAGGATTCCGGCTGGGCGACCTCCTGGACCATCTTCTACTGGGGCTGGTGGATCTCCTGGGCCCCGTATGTCGGCATGTTCATCGCGCGGGTCTCGCGTGGCCGCACCATTCGCGAGTTCGTCGCCGGCGTGCTGCTGGCCCCGACCGCCGCGGCCTTCGTCTGGCTGGCCGTGTTCGGCGGCACTGCGATGAGCTACGAGCTCGAGGGTGTGGTCGACCTGACTGGCGCCGTGTCGGAGAACATGTCCACCGCGCTGTTCGTGACCCTCCAGGCCATGCCGCTGTGGGATTGGCTGTCCGTGGCCGTGATGGCGGCGGCGACGGTGCTGATCGTCACCTTCTTCGTGACCTCCTCGGACTCCGGCTCGCTGGTGATCGACACCCTGGCCTCCGGTGACGTGCGCAACCCGACCGTCACCCAGCGCGTGTACTGGGCCATCCTCGAAGGGGTTGTCGCGTCCATCCTGCTGTTGGCAGGCGGTCTGGCCGCGTTGCAGGCGGCCGCGATCAGTGTCGGGCTGCCGTTCTCGGTCATCATGCTGATCATGGTGTTCGGCCTGTGGAAGAGCTTGCATCAGACCGAAGCGGTCACCCCGAGCAAGTACCAGAAGGAAGCCCCGCCGCCGCATACCCTGTTGGGGTATACGGAAGATCTGGACGACAAGATCAAGTAGGGGGTAACGATGGCTGCGTCCCGAGTGGCGCTGCTGGGATGCGGGCTCATGGGGCAACCCATGGGCCTGCGTCTTTTGCAGGCCGGATTTCCCGTGGTGGCCTACAACCGCACGGTCGCGCGCGCAAGCGATCTGGCGGCCGAGGGGGTCACCGTTCACAGTTCACCCGCCGCGGCTGTCGCGGAGGCGGATGTGCTGGTGCTGATGCTCAGTGATGCCGCGGCCATCCATGCCGTGCTGGATGCCCTGCCGGCGGGTGCGCTGGATGGTCGCTGCGTGATCCAGATGGCGACCATCCTGCCGGCCGAGAGCCGGGCCCTGGCGGAGCGGGTGCGTACGGCCGGGGCCTGCTACCTGGAGGCCCCGGTGTTGGGTTCCATCCCCGAGGCCCGGGATGGTCGTCTGCTGATCATGGCGGGCGCCGACAGCGACGCGGACTTTGCCCGTGCACAACCGGCGTTGGCGGCCCTGGGCGAGACCCCGCGGCATGTCGGTCCGGTGGGGCAAGGGGCGGCGCTCAAACTCGCCTTCAACCAGCTGATTGCGAGCCTCACCGCTGCGTTTTCCCTGAGCCTGGGGCTGGTGCGTCGTGAGGGGGTCGAGGTGGATACCTTCATGGAGATCCTGCGCGACAGTGCGCTGTATGCCCCGACCTTCGACAAGAAGCTGGACAAAATGCTGTCCGGCGACTTCGGTACCGCCAACTTTCCGGTCAAGCACCTGCTGAAGGATGTGCGCCTGACCGAGCGCGCGGTGGAGGATGCCCACCTGGTGGGGCCGTGGCTGCCGCTGCTGGCGGATCTGCTGGATCAGGCGCGTGAACAGGGCCTGGCCGATGCGGATTATTCGGCCATCTACACCGCGATTGCCCCGAAAGTCAGGGGCTAACGATGGACATACGGCGGCCCTTATGCACAGAGCACGCCGATACCCCGCGGGAAGCGATGGCCCCGGGTCTGGCTGAATGGCCGTCGACTGGGGGTGGAATTAATGCGGAATAATCAGTCTATTGCGGTTCGGTTTTGCCGAGGCCGGGCATTTCCCACTTGACGTTTTTGGTGGATTCCGTTCCGGGCGCGACAATTCGTCCACAAAGTTATCCACAAGTTGTCCGAGTGGGTAAAACCACCCGGTCATTCAGGCAGTTGTCACCCGGAGTTGAAACGCGCTCTGCAAATGCCGTCGCAACCCGGTCTTGCGCTCGGGCGGGTAGCACCGCTATGCTAGCGGACTTTTCGCCAGAACCTGCGTGAGCCGACCATGAAAGCCGACATTCATCCGAACTACCACAACGTCAAGGTTATCTGCAGCTGCGGTACGCAGTTCGAGACCCGCTCCACGCTCTCCGGCGAGGAGATGCACCTGGACGTGTGCTCGCAATGCCATCCGTTCTATACCGGCAAGCAGAAGATCGTTGATACCGCCGGCCAGGTCGACAAGTTCAACCGCCGCTTCGCATTCTGAGGCTGCGGCGCGCCGGATGGCGCGCAACGCGAACGGACGCGTGACTGCTGCGGCGGACGCTGTCCGACCCGACGAGGGCGTCCTGCGGGGCGCCCTCGTCTGCATTGTGGGCTTGGCCCTGGTGCTGCTGGCCACCGCGGCCCGGGCCGAGTGCCGGCTGGCGGATCAGGATCCGCGCGGGCTTCAGGAGGTCGAGGTCGAGCGCGTCCAGGGCTTCGATAGTTTGCGGTTGACCGATGGGCGGACCGTTCAGGTGATTGGTCTGGCCCCGGCCGCGCCGCTGCCGGAGAGGGTCGCCCCGATGCGACCCCTGCATCTTCACGAGGGGCTGCGCGAGGCGCTGGCCGCACGGCTGCACGAGGTCGATCAGCGGCTGATCCTGCGCCCGGGCCGTCCCGCCCGGGACGCCGAAGGGCGCCTGCGCATGCATGCCTGGCTGCCCGGCGGGCCGTTGCTGGCGGCCGAATTGATTGCCGCCGGCGAAGCGATGCCGCGCCCCGGGCCGCAGCCGGCCGCCCTGGATACCTGCTTCTACGTGGCCGAGGCCGAAGCACGGGCAGGGGAGCGGGGTCTATGGTTGGAGCGCCCGGCGGCCCTGCCGGCCCGGATGCTGGACCCGCGTTCCGGCGCCCTGCGCCAGGGCCGGCTGCGGGTGCGGGGCGAGGTGGTGGCGGTGCGCGAGACGTCGCGTCACTGGGTGCTCGAGCTGGACGGGCCGCTGGACGTCCTGATTCGCGGGCGTGACCGCGATCACTGGCCCGATCTGCAGCCCGATACCTTGAACGGCGAGGCGGTGATTGTGCGCGGTCAGGTGTATCCTTGGAGAGACCGACTGCGGATGCGCATACGCCATCCGCTCGATCTAGAGGTACCGGAATAATGCGTGCTCTTTCCAAGTCCTGGCGGACCGCTCGCGGTCGTCTGACCTCTCTGTTCCTGACGGTTCTGGTCGCCGCCGGCCTGGCCGTGGCGATTCCCGGTTGTACCACCAATCCGGTGACGGGACGCTCGCAGCTGATGCTGGTCTCCGAGAATCAGGCGATCGATGCGTCGCGCAGCGCCTATGTCGAGATGCTGGCTCCGGCGCGCGAGGAGGGTCGCATCAATGCCGATCCTGCGCTGACCGCGCGGGTGCAGGGCATCACCGAAAAGGTGGTTGCGCAGGCGGTCAAATACCGTCCCGAGACCGCGGACTGGGACTGGGAGATCGCGGTGATCGAGGCCCCGGATACCGTCAACGCCTTCGCCATGGCGGGTGGCAAGATGGCGATTTACTCGGGCATCATCGAACAGCTGGAGCTGACCGATGACGAGCTCGCGCAGATCATCGGGCATGAGATTGCCCACGCGCTGTCGGCGCATACGGCGGAAAAGATGTCGGTCGCGCTGGCCAGCAATCTGGCCCTGACGGGGTACGCCCTCTCCGGCGACCGTTCGGATCTGGCCCTGACCGGAGCGGCGCTGGGGGCCGTGCTCGCCGTGCAGCTCCCGCATAGCCGGGGTATGGAGTCCGAGGCCGACCGCATCGGTATCGAGCTGGCGGCGCGGGCCGGTTACAACCCGGATGCCGCGGCCACTCTCTGGCGCAAGATGGCTGCGCAGGCCAATGGCGGTCAGCCGGAATTCCTGAGCACTCACCCGGCACCGGCTTCGCGCCAGCGCGAACTCACCCGTCTGGCCGATCAGTACCGCCCGGTGTATGACGAGGCCCGGCGCGGGTCCGTCCCCACCCACCCGGTCAACTGATTTCGTTTCCGGTGCGGGCCTACCGCACCGGGCCTGCACCTGTTTCTGAAGCAACCGTCCGACAAAAGGCCTCGCCACACCATGTCCAAGGATTTCAACCAGCGCGCGCTGGAGTACCACGAGCAGCAGCCGGCCGGGAAGCTGGCGATCCACATCACCAAGCCCACAGTCACCCAGGATGATCTGTCGCTGGCCTACTCGCCGGGCGTCGCTGCACCGGTGCGGGCAATCGCCAAGGACCCGGAGCTGGCCTATCGCTATACCGGCAAGGGCAACCTGGTCGCAGTGATTACCGATGGCACCGCGGTGCTGGGGCTGGGCAACGTGGGTGCGCTCGCGTCCAAACCGGTGATGGAGGGCAAGGGCGTACTGTTCAAGGCCTTCGCCAATATCGACGTCTTCGATATCGAGGTGGACGCCGCGCAGCCGGAGGACTTCATCAACACGGTCGCGCGCATTGCCGGCGGCTTTGGTGGCATCAATCTGGAAGATATTGCCGCGCCGCACTGCTTCGAGATCGAGCGCCGCCTGTCCGAACGCCTGGATATCCCGGTCTTTCATGACGATCAGCACGGCACCGCGATCATCACCGCGGCCGGCCTGGTCAACGCGCTGGAGATCCAGGGCAAGAAACTGAGCGAGGCAAAGATCGTCTGTGTCGGCGCCGGGGCTGCCGGGATCGCGTCCATGCAGCTGCTGGTCCGCCTGGGCGCGGCGAAGAAGAACCTGTTCATGGTGGATCGCAAGGGTGTGATCCACAGCCAGCGCGATGACCTGAACGAATACAAGCAGATCTTCGCGGTGGACACCGACGCGCGCAGCCTGGCCGATGCCTGTGCCGGTGCCGACGTGTTCATTGGGCTGTCCGGCCCGGACCTGCTGACTGCGGAGATGCTGCAGTCCATGGCGCCGAAGCCGATTGTCTTCGCCCTGTCCAACCCGGACCCGGAGATCCGTCCGGAGCTGGCGCACGCAACCCGCGACGACCTGATCATGGCCACCGGGCGCTCGGACTACCCGAACCAGGTGAACAACGTGCTCGGCTTCCCGTTCATCTTCCGCGGCGCGCTGGATGTGCGCGCCCGGACGATCAATGACGAGATGCTGGTGGCCGCGGTACACGCCCTGGCCGGACTGGCTCGCGAGCCCGTCCCGCAGGTGGTGCTGGATGCCTACGGGCTGGAGACGCTCGAATTCGGCCCGAACTACATCCTGCCGACCCCGTTCGATCCGCGTCTGATCGACACGGTGCCGCAGGCGATCAGTCAGGCCGCCCGCGACAGCGGGGTCGCCCGCCTGTAACGCAGTCCTGTAGGAGGAGCAGCGCATGCAGAAGATCGCCATTATCGGCGCCGGACGCGTCGGCGAATCCACCGCCCAGTTTCTGGCCCGCCGCGACATCGCCCGCGAGATCGCGCTGCTGGATGTACGCGAGGGCGCGGCGGCCGGCGCCGCCCTGGATATCCAGGAGACTGCGCCACTGCTGCGTTTCGATACCCGGCTGACCGGCAGCCACGAGGCGTCGGTGATCGCTGGAGCGGAGCTGGTGATCATCACCGCCGGGTTGCCGCGCAAGCCCGGCATGTCGCGCTCCGACGTGCTGGACAAGAACGTCGAAATCCTCGATGTGATCCTGCAGGACATCCTGGTTCATGCCCCGCAGAGCCGGATCCTGGTGGTCTCCAACCCGGTGGATGTGCTGACCTACCGCGCCTGGCAGAAGACCGGCTGGAGCCGCGACCGTATCTTCGGCCAGGCCGGGGTGCTGGATACCTCGCGCATGGCCGCCTTCATCGCGCTGGAGACCGGTCTGTCCACCCACGACATCCAGGCGTTGGTGCTGGGCGGCCACGGCGATGCCATGGTTCCGATGCTGCGCTATTCGTCCATCAACGGTGTGCCGCTGGATCACTTCATGGATCAGGCCACGCTGGACAACATCGTCGAGCGAACCCGGCACGGCGGTGCCGAGATCCTGGCCCTGAAGCAGACCTCCAGCGCCTACGGCGCCCCGGCGGCGGCCATCGCCGAGATGGTCGAGGCCATCGCGCTGGATCGGCGGCGGGTGCTGCCGACCGTGGCCCTGCTGGACGGCGAATACGGCGAACGCGACGTGGCCATGGGCGTGCCCTGCATCCTCGGTCAGGGCGGGATGGAGCGTGCCATCGAGCTGGAACTGAATGCCGAGGAGCGCGCCGCCTTCGACCGGTCCATCGCCGGGGTACGGAAGGACCTTGAACACCTCGCCTGACGCCGGCCCAGTGCCGGATGCGCGGTTGCCGGCCCTGACCCTGGTCGACAGCAGCATCTTTGTCTTTCGCGCCTGGTTCGCGCGTGGCCTGGACCCGGATCCGCAGGGCCGACCGGGCGGTGCGCTGCACGGCCTGGTGCACTCGCTCTGCCAGTGGTTGCCGGCCTGCGCGCCGGGTCCGGTGGCCTTTTGTTTCGACACCGGCCTGCGCCGTGGTTTTCGTCACCGTATTGACCCTGCCTACAAGGCCCATCGCCCGCCGGCCCCGCCGGAGCTGCGCGAGCAGTTCGCGCGCATCCGCGAACTGCTGGGCCGGCTGGGGTTTGCGACTCTGGCCGACGCGGAGTACGAGGCCGACGACCTGATCGCCAGCCTGGCCCGCGCCGGGCGCGTGGCCGGCTATCGCATCGATGTGAAGAGTGCCGACAAGGATCTGACCCAGGTCATCCTGGGCGGGCAGGATCGCCTGCACGACCCGGAACGCGGGGTCGACATGGATCGTCGCGCCATCGAAAAGCGCTTTCGCATCCGCCCCGAGCAAGTCGCGGACATGCTGGCCCTGGCCGGGGATGCCAGCGACAACATTCCCGGAATCGACGGGGTCGGACCGAAGACGGCCGCGCGTATCCTGCGCCGGTTGCACGACCTCGACACGGTCCTGGCCGACCCGCCGGCCGTCACCCGTTGCAACATCCGCCGCGCGCCCGCCGTAGCCGCGGCCATCGCCGGGCAGGCCGACCGGCTGCGCCGCTCGCGCCGGCTGACCGGCCTCGCCGACCGTATCCCGGATCTGCCGGCGCCCGGGGAATTGCAGCCGACGGGCCCCGATCCGGACGCGTCCGCCTGGCTGCACGACCTGGGTGTTGCCCCCGCCTACCACGCCCCGCTCCTGGCCGCCGCCGGCGCCTGGGGCCTGACGGATACGAGGCAGACGGCATGATCCGCCGCCTGCGCATCCTGGGCGGCTTGGTGCTGGCCGCGCTCGTGCTTCTGCCGGCCGGCGTACAGGCGCACCCGCATGCCTGGATCGACCTGCGGGTCAGCTTCGAGCGCGACGGCGAGGGGCAGATCACCCATATGCTCCATCACTGGCGCTTCGACCCGACCTACGGGCAGTACCTGTACGACGATGCCCAGGAGCACCAGTCCGGCGATACGCCGGAGGCGCGCCTGCAGGGGCTTGCCACCGAGATCCTCGACAATCTGGACGAGTACCGCTGGTACAGCCACCTGGAGGTGGCTGGAGAGGCGCTCGGGATCGCGGCCGCCACCGATCCCCGGATGGCCATGGACGCGGGGCTGCTGCACTTCCGCTTCCGGCTGGAGCTGGAGCAACCGGTCGATCCGACCGACGAGCCGCTGGCCTACCGGGTCTACGACCCGACGTATTTCATCGAGATCCTGCATCAGGATCCGCATGGCACGCGCATCCTCGATGCGTCCGGACTGGTGGATGCGACCTGTCAGGCCCGGCTCGAACGGCCGCGCCCGGATCCGGCCCTGGTGGCGCGCGCGCTGGCGCTGGACTATGGCGCCAGCGTGGATTACGACCTCGGCCGGCACTTTGCCGAACGCGTCACCCTGCGCTGCGACTGAGGCACTGGTTATGGCCCGGGTCGTATTGTTCCACAAGCCTTGGGGTGTCCTGCCCCAGTTCACCGATCCCGAGGGTCGTCCGACACTGGCCGACTACATCGCGATCCCCGGCGTCTATCCGGCCGGTCGTCTGGACCGTGACAGCGAGGGCCTGCTGGTCCTGACCGACGATGGGCGCCTGAACGCGCGTCTGACCCAGCCACAGCACAAGACCAGCAAGACCTACTGGGTTCAAGTCGAGGGCGAACCCGACGATGCCGCGTTGCATGCCCTGCGCGAGGGTGTCGAGTTGAAGGATGGCCTGACCCGCCCGGCGCAGGTGGAACGCATGGACCCGCCGGATATCCCGGAGCGCGACCCACCCGTGCGTTTTCGGCGCCATATCCCGACCCGCTGGCTGGCGCTCACCCTGCGCGAGGGGCGCAATCGCCAGGTTCGCCGAATGACCGCGGCGGTGGGTCACCCGACCCTGCGCCTGGTGCGCTACCGGGTCGCCTCCTGGAGCCTTGATGGCCTCGCACGGGGCGAGTTTCGCACCCTGGAGATGGGTTAGGGGGCTCTTGAAACCCCGGAATGCCGGAACTGCCGCCCGCGTCGCGCGAAACCGGAGGAACCTCATTGCAAGCGCCCCGGTGCAGGCCGATGATAGGAAACCATTGATACGAGGGCGGGACATGCTCCAATCCAGGAACGTAATCGCCGGGCTGGCCGGCCTGTTGCTGGTCCTGGCCGCGGCGCTGCCGGCAGCCGCTGGCGAAGAAGACCTTTATGTCTTCGAGCGCAGCCTGTACCTGCTCGCCGAGCGCGCCCTGAACCGCGGCGACATGACGGCCTACCGCGCCGCACGCAGCACCCTGACCGGCTACCCACTGACCCCTTACCTGGATTACCGCGATCTGGCGCGCAATCTCAATCGCGCCGACCCGGATGCCGTGCGCCGCTTTGTACGCGAGCATGACGACACCCCACTGGCGGCCCGGCTGCACGGGAGCTATCTGACGCATCTCGCGCGCGAAGAGCAGTGGGGGGCGTATCTCGAATTCCTCGATTCGGACCGTTCGCTGTCCGTCGAGCAGGACTGCAATCGCCGCCAGGCGCTGTTGGAGACGGGAGACCGCAATGCGGCCCTGGAGGACGTGGAGTCCATCTGGCTGCACGGGCAGTCGCGCCCTTCGGCCTGCGATCCGGCCCTGAAGGCCTGGCGCGATGCCGGGGGGCTGACCGGTGAACTCGCCTGGGATCGATTCGTGCTGGCCGTCGAGGCGGGACAGACGGGTCTGGCTCGTTACTTGCGCCGCTACCTTGACCGCGATGACCGCCCGTGGGCGGAGCGCTGGCTGGATCTGGCCAGCCAGCCCGCACGGGTTGTGGAGGCCGACTTCGACGCCGGCGCTCACCGCTCGGCGGAGGCGCTGATGGAGCGGGCCTTCACCCGCTGGATCCGCCAGGACCTGGATGCCGCCCTGGAAGGCTGGGAGAAGGACGGGCGTGATCTCGGCCTGTCTTCCGAATCGGCCGGGCGCGTGCAGCACGCCCTGGCTCTGCGCCTGGCGCTGCGCTATCGCCCCGAGGCGCTGGACTTCATGGCGGCCCTGGAGCCCGAGGTGTTCGACACCCAGTTGCGCCAGTGGCAGGTGCGCGCGGCTTTGTACGAGCGCGACTGGGAGGTGGTGATGGACGCGATCCGCGCCATGAATCGCGACGTGCGCGACGAGGCGGCGTGGCAGTACTGGTATGCCCGCGCCCTGGAGCAGATCGACTCGCTGGAGGCCGCACGCGGCTTCTACGAGCGCGCGGCCCGCGAACGCAACTTCTACGGCTTCCTGGCGGCCGACCGCCTGGGGCAGCCCTATCGCATCGGGCATCAGCCCCTGGTGCTGGACGACGGGCAGCGTGCCGCCATGCGCACGCACGCCGGCATGCAGCGCATGCGCGAACTGGTCCGCCTGGACCGTAACGCCGAGGCCCGCCGCGAATGGACGCACGCGGTGGCCGACATGGATACCGCAGAGCTGGAGGCGGCGGCGCGCACCTTCGCCGACTGGGGCTGGCACGACCGCGCGATCTTCACCGCGGCGCGCGCCCGCAACTGGGACGACATCGAGCTGCGTTTTCCGCTCGCCTTTGATGACCTGATCGTGGCCGGCGCCCGTGAACAGGGCATCGATCCGGCCTGGGCCATGGCGATCGCACGCCAGGAGAGTGCCTTCCTCTACGACGTCCGTTCCGGTGCCGGGGCGCTGGGTATCATGCAGGTCATGCCCGCGACGGGTCGGTCGATCGCCTCGGCGGCGGGTGTACGCGTGAACTCCGACTGGGACATCCTTGACCCGGCGACCAATGCCCGGCTTGGCACCTACTACCTGCGGCGCAATCTCGACCGTTTCGGAGGCCACAGTATGCTGTCCTCCGCGGCCTACAATGCCGGCGCCCACCGCGTGAGTTCCTGGCTGCCGGAGGACCGCACGATGGATCCGGATATCTGGGCCGAGCTGATCCCGTTCTCCGAGACCCGCGACTACATCCGCCGCGTGTTTGCCTACCGCATCCTGTACGCGGTCCGCCTGGGGCAGGAGCCGCCGTCGCTGGCCACCCTGCTGTATCCGGTCACGCCGCAGGATGGCCTCGCCGCGAGCCGCGAACGCCACCTGGCCACCCTGCCTGGCGAGGCGGGCATCACCCTCAGCCGTGCCTTCTGCGACGCCCCGGGCTACACCGAAAACGCCTGCTAGTCTGCCCACCGCGAAACGCACAAAGCCACGAAGAAGGCCAAGGGCGGTTTGCAACCGGAAGGCTTGAGGAGCAGCAGGCGGCCGATCGCCCGGAGGGCCGAGGCCTCTGCCGACCCCTGGCGCGACGGCCTGTCAGGAGCCGATTTGGTGACGGACATCCGCCACGGGCCCTCGCCAACGGCGACCGCAAAGGCTCCAGGCACGGGGCTCGCCCGTCGCCACGCCACAATGCTCCCGGCTTCCTCTGAACCGTGCTTGACCTGGACCTGGCCCTTCTTCGTGCCTTTGTGTGCTTCGTGGTGCAAACAAAGGCGGGTTAGCCGCGGAGGATGTCCTCGCGCATGCGACTGGCGATGCCGTCGGCCAATTGCTGCCATTCGGCCGCCAGTGGTGGCTCCAGGTGCTCCTCGGTGGTGGCCTTGAAGTGGCGCATCCAGACGGCCAGGTCGGCCTCGGTCAGATTCAGCGGTGCGTGCTTGCCGACCATGTCGATGGTCGGCGGTTCTTCCAGGCGCCCGCCCAGGTTCATGTACCAGAAATCGGCGATGCGCTTCACGTGATCCGGAAAATCCTGGATGCGCTCGAAGTGATGGCCGATCTGGGGGTCGGCCGACAGGCGGCGGTAAAAGTCGTCGATCACCGCGCGGATGCGCTCGGCGCCGATCTTGTCGCACAGGGGTTCGAGCTTGCGAAAGGCCATGGGGGTCTCCTGACGGATCCTGCGACAGCCGGTAACCTGCACACTGACATGGAACCCGGATGCCAAGGATGAACCAATTCGATTCAACGGGCCCCGATGCCGTGACGGCTGCGGTGGCCCAGTGTATTGCCGACCATACCGGAACGCCCTTCGAGCCAACAGGAAGCCAGGCCTGTTCCGGGGGCTCCATCAATCAGGCGCAGCGTTTCACCGGGAGCGACGGGCGGGCGTTCTTCGTCAAGCTGAGTGGGGGCGCCGGCGCTGCGATGTTCGCGGCCGAGGCGCGCGGCCTGGAAGAACTCGCGCGCTGCGAACGCCTGAAAATCCCCGCTGTCGTCGGCACCGGATCGGCGGGCGGAACGCACTTTCTGGTGCTGGAGAACCTGGCGCTGGGCGGCCCCCGCGACGGGGTGGCTCTGGGGCACGGGATTGCCGACATGCACCAGAAGACCCGTCCGCGCTTCGGGCTGGATCACGACAATTTCATTGGCAGTACGCCGCAATCGAATACCGAGCACGACGACTGGGCGGCGTTCTACCGTGATGAACGTCTGGGCTTCCAGCGCCGGCTGGCGCGGGAGCGTGGGGCGGCGGGATCGCTACTGGGGGCGCTGGAGGAACTGGAGTCCTCGCTGGGCGGCTTCTTTAGCGACTATCAGCCGGTACCCTCCCTGCTGCACGGCGACCTGTGGAGCGGCAACTGGGGGTTCCTGGCGGATGGCAGCGTGACGATCTTCGATCCGGCGGTGTACTACGGCGACCGCGAGGCGGATCTGGCGATGATGGAGCTGTTCGGTCACCCGGGCCAGGACTTCGTCGCCGCCTACGAGGAGATCCTGCCCATCGACCCCGGCTATGGCGTGCGGCGCACACTCTACAACCTCTACCACATCCTCAATCACGACCACCTGTTCGGCGGTGGCTACGGCCCCCAGGCCGAGCGCATGATCCGCCAGTTGCTGGCCGAACTGCGCTGATTGCCCCACCACCAACCGCTCTTGGGCGGCCCTTCCTTCGTGCGTTTCGTGGGGGCTCAGGGTTTCAACGCCCGAGTTCGCGCGAGCGTTCGGCGGCTGCGGTCATGGCGCGGCGCATCAGGTCGCGCAGGTCGCCGTCTTCCAGGACCTGCAGGGCGCGTTCGGTGGTGCCGCCCGGGGAGGTGACGCGATGGCGCAGCTCCGCGGCGCTCTCATCGCCCTCTGCGGCCAGACGGGTGGCCCCGGCCAGGGTACCGAGGGTCAGTTCCAGTGCGGTATCCGCCGGCAGCCCCAGTGACTTCGCGGCCTCCTGCATCGCCTCGATCATCAGGAACACGTAGGCCGGTCCGCTGCCGGAGGTGGCGGTCACGGCGTGCATCTGCTCTTCGTCCTCCACCCAGATCGCGCGGCCCACCGCCTCCAGCAGCCGGGTGGCCGTGGCGCGATCCTCGGGGCTTGCGGTGGGGGCGGCGTAGAGTCCGGTGACCCCGGCGCCGACCAGGGCCGGGGTGTTCGGCATCGCGCGGACCAGGCGCGTGGCGTCGCCCAGCCACCCGGCCAGCTGGGTGGTGGTGATGCCCGCGGCGACCGAGATCACCAGCGGCTGACCCTGCTGCACCGCATCGCGCAGCGTCGGGGCGAGCTCCGGCAGCGTCTGTGGCTTCACCGCAAGCACCAGGGTGGCGCTCTGGGCCGCCAGTTCGGTGGCGCTACCACTGGCGAGCCCCGGGTACCGCGCCTGCAGATCGCGTACGCGCTCGGCGCCCTTGTCGGCGATGGCGATGCGTTCGGCGGCATGGCCGGACTGGACCAGCCCCTGAAGCAGGGCCTCGCCCATGTTGCCGGCCCCGGCGAAGCCGACCTCGAAGCGGTGTTCCGTCATGTGGATTCCTTGGATTTGGGTTGGCGCGGGCCGAACAGGGCGGTGCCGATGCGCACGATGGTTGCCCCCTCGAGAATGGCGGCCTCGAGATCGCCCGACATCCCCATGGACAGTGTATCCAGCGAATGGCCCCCTGCGTTCAGGGTATCGCGCAGGGCGCGCAGGCGCGCGAAGGGTTCCCGCTGTAGCGGGATGTTGTCGGCGGTGGCCGGAATGGCCATCAGTCCGCGCAATGCGAGGCCGGGCAGGTCCTGCACTGCGGCGGCCAGGGCGGCGACCTCCCCGGGTGCGACGCCGGCCTTTTGCGGTTCCTCGCTGATGTTGACCTGCAGGCATACCTGCAGCGGCGGCATGCCCTCCGGACGCTGATCCGACAGGCGCCGGGCGATCCGCTCGCGGTCGACGGTATGCACCCAGGCGGCGCGTTCGGCCACCGCGCGGGTCTTGTTGCCTTGCAGCGCGCCGATGAAGTGCCACTCGAGGCCGAGCGGCGCGGGTGCGGCCTCCAGGGTGTCGTGCTTGTCCACCAGCTCCGGGGCGTAATTCTCGCCGAAGGCGGACTGTCCCAGTGCATGCAGGGCACGGATCTCGTCCGCACCGCGGGTCTTGCTGACGGCCAATAGACGGACCGAATCCGGGTCGCGTCCGGCCTCGCGGCAGGCGGCCTCGATACGGGCTCGAACGGTGCTCAGGGCATGGTCTGGTGTGGTCATTTCCCTATGATATAGTCCGGAAGAACACAAGGTCACCGCGGATTTTCGCGCGGGCCTTCATAAGCGACAGGGGGTGGTGGTCGTGGCTGCCACCAGGGCGTTGGCGCGGGTCGGCGTTACGCCCGACAACAGGGGGATGCATGGATATCACGCAGTTGCTGGCCTTTTCGGTCAAGAACGGGGCCTCGGACCTGCACATCTCCGCGGGCATGCCGCCGATGGTGCGTATCGACGGCGACATGCGCCGGGTGAACGTGCCGGTCATGGACCACAAGGAGGTCCAGGGCCTGATCTACGACATCATGAACGACCGCCAGCGCAAGGACTACGAAGAGTTCCTGGAGACAGACTTTTCGTTCGAAATCTCGGGGCTGGCGCGTTTTCGTGTCAACGCCTTTAACCAGGATCGAGGCGCAGCGGCGGTCTTCCGTACCATCCCCTCCAAGGTCCTGACGCTGGAAGAGCTGGGTGCCCCGCGCATCTTCGAGGAGATCTCGGACTACCCGCGCGGTATCGTGCTGGTGACCGGCCCGACCGGTTCGGGCAAGTCCACCACGCTGGCGGGCATGGTCAACCACCGTAACGAAAACGACTACGGGCATATTCTCACCATTGAGGACCCGATCGAGTTCGTGCACGAATCGAAGAAGTCCCTGATCAACCAGCGCGAGGTACACCGCGACACCCACGGCTTCAGCGAGGCCCTGCGCTCGGCCCTGCGCGAGGACCCGGACACCATCCTGGTCGGCGAACTGCGTGATCTCGAGACCATTCGCCTGGCCCTGACCGCGGCCGAAACCGGCCACCTGGTGTTCGGCACCCTGCACACCAGTTCGGCGGCCAAGACGATCGACCGCATCGTCGACGTGTTCCCGGCGGCCGAGAAGGATATGGTGCGGGCCATGCTGTCGGAGTCGCTGCGTGCAGTCATCGCGCAGACCCTGATGAAGAAGATTGGCGGCGGGCGCGTCGCGGCGCACGAGATCATGCTCGGCACGCCGGCGATCCGGAACCTCATCCGCGAAAACAAGATCGCGCAGATGTACTCGACCATCCAGACCAGTTCCGGCTCCGGCATGCAGACGCTGGACCAGTGCCTGAAGGACATGCTCGCGCAGGGCGTGATCAGCCGCGAGGACGCCCGCCGCAAGGCCAGCAACCCGGATTCCATCTGACCACCACGCCGCCGATGCGCTTGACCGTCGGACCGGGTACCAAGGGAGAACGCCATGGATCGTGACAAGGCGATCAAGTACATGCACGACCTGCTACGGGCCCTGGTGGACCGGGACGGGTCGGATCTATTCATCACGGTGGGCATGCCGCCGGCGGCGAAGATCGACGGCCGCGTGGTGCGGATGACCGAACAGAACCTGACGGCCTCGCATACCCAGGCGCTGGTTCGCTCGATGATGAACGACAAGCAGTCGGCCGAGTTCGAGCGCCACCAGGAGTGCAACTTCGCGATTGGCTTGCAGGGCGTGTCGCGTTTTCGCGTAAACGTCTTCACCCAGCGTGGCAGCCCGGGCATGGTGCTGCGAACCATCAATTCCGTGATCCCGAAGTTCGAGGACATCCAGATGCCGCCGCAGCTGGAGAAGATTACCCAGGAGCGTCGTGGCCTGGTGATCTTTGTCGGCGGCACCGGCTCGGGCAAGTCGACCTCGCTGGCGGCCATGATCGGCTATCGCAACCGCACGACAGCCGACCACATCGTCACCATCGAGGACCCCATCGAGTTCGTTCACGAGCACGCGATGAGCATCATCACTCAGCGTGAAGTCGGGGTGGACACCGAGAGCTACGAGATCGCGCTGAAGAACACCTTGCGCCAGGCGCCGGACGTGATCCTGATCGGCGAGATCCGCGACCGTGAGACCATGGACTACGGCGTTGCCTTCGCGGAGACCGGGCATCTGTGCCTGTCCACGCTGCACGCGAACAGCACCAACCAGGCACTGGACCGCATCATCAACTTCTTCCCCGAGGACCGGCGCGAACAGCTGCTGATGGACCTGTCGCTGAACCTGAAGGCCGTGATTTCGCAACGCCTGGTACGCAAGGAAGGCGGCGAGGGCCGGGTGCCGGCGGTGGAGATCCTGATCAACACCCCGCTGATGGCCGACCTGATCCTGAAGGGCCAGGTGCACGAGATCAAGGAGCTCATGTCCCGGTCCCGCGAGCAGGGCATGCAGACCTTCGACCAGGCCCTGTTCGACCTCTACGAGCATCGCCACATCAGTTATGACGAGGCCCTGCGCAACGCCGACTCGGTGAACGACCTGCGCCTGCGCATCAAGCTCGACAGCCAGCGAGCCCAGGACGACGGAGCCCCCGCCGTAACGGATGAGGGCGAAGGCCTGTCCGTGGACGAGCGCGCCGAGGACTTCAACCTGCGCTAGTCGTTAGGGAAACAGAAAACATGAGCCAGTTGCAGATCGAGCCCTACCTGAAGTTGATGGCCCAGAAGGCCGCCTCGGACCTGTTTTTTCTGACCGGCGCGCCGGCCAGTATCAAGGTCGACGGCGCGCTGCAGCCGATCTCGCGCAAGGCGCTGGCGCCCGGTCAGGCCGAGAGCATTGCGCGGGAGCTGATGAGCGAACATCAGGCGGAGACCTTCGACCGCGAGACGGCCGTCAACTTCGGCCTGTCGCGCGAGGGCCTGGGGCGCTTTCGCGTGAATGTCTATCGCCAGCGCGGCGAGGTCGCGATGGTCATCCGCTTCATCCGGGTCGCCATCCCGACCATCGAGCAGCTCGGGCTGCCCGAGGTGCTCAAGCAGTTTGTGGCCTACAACGACGGGCTGATCCTGATTGTCGGGGCCACCGGCACCGGGAAGTCGACCACCCTGGCGTCGATGATCGATCACCGCAACACGAACCAGAGCGGGCATATCCTGACGGTCGAGGATCCGATCGAGTTTCTGTTCAGCCACAAGCGCTCCATCGTCGGCCAGCGCGAGGTGGGCATCGATACCCCCAGCTTCGATCACGCCCTGCAGGAGGGCATGCGCGAGGCCCCGGACGTGATTATGGTCGGCGAGGTCCGCTCGCGCGAGACCATGCGCGCGGCCCTGACCTATGCCGATACTGGGCACCTGGTGCTGACGACCCTGCACGCGACCAATGCCACCCAGGCCCTGGATCGAGTGATCAACCTGTTCCCCGAGGATACCCGCCCGCAGATCCTGTCGGACCTGTCGCTGAACCTGCGTGCGATCGTCGCCCAGCGCCTGCTGCAGACCAAGGACGGGCGACGGGTTGCCGCGCTGGAGATCCTGGTCAACACGCCTTACATCTCCGAGCTGATCCGCGACGAGAAGATCAGCGAGATCAAGGAGATCATGGCCAAGGGGCGCTCCGTGGGCATGCAGACCTTCGATCAGGCGATCGTCAAGCTGTTCAAGACCGGCGACGTCATGCTGGACGAGGCCCTGAACAAGGCGGATTCGCGCGCCGATCTCGAGTGGCGCCTGAACTTCGGGGGCGGGGTGGCCTCCGCCGACGAGACCGAGGAAGAGCTGAAGCTCCCCGGCCGGTAGGAGTCGGCTTGCCGGCGAATGGTTCGCTTAGGTCCGTTCCGGCTCCGGGAATACATCGGCGGCCGCGAACACCGGACCGTCCACGCAGACCCGTTTCATCGCCACCCCATTCGGAGTGCGCACCGGTACCGTGCAGCCGGCACAGCCGCCTACCGCGCAGGCCATGAACTCCTCCAGCGAAACCTGGCAGGGGAGATCGAACTCCGCGGCCAGTTCGGCACAGGCGGCGAGCATCGGATGGGGGCCGCAGGCGAAGATTTCCACTTGGGCGCGCTCCTCCGGTGCGAGTCCGGCGAGCCAGGCGCGCCCCAGGTCCGTGACGAAACCGTCATAGGCGCCCGGCAGCCCGGCCTTGGAGGTCAGGCGGCAGGCGACCCCCCAGTCTTCCAGCAGCGGCAGGGTCGCGATTGCCCCGTCCGGCAGGCCCGACCAGAGGATCTCCGACGGGCGGGCATGAAAGGGAAACGGCACCTCGGAGCCCAGCACCGCATGGGTCTTTCCCGCCTCGCCCTGAAGATGCAGGCGGTGGGCGAGGAAGATCATCGGCGGGATGCCGACCCCGCCCCCCAGCAGCAGGCGCCTCGGACGTTCCGGATTCAGGCGAAACGGCTGGCCAATCGGGCCCAGCACGCTGAGGGTATCGCCCTTAGCCTGCTGCGACAGGGCGCGCGTGCCGTCACCGACCACCTTGTAGAGGAACTCCACCCAGCCGGCCTCGCGGTCCACGCGCTGGATCGACAGCGGGCGGCGCATCAGCAGGCGCGGGGCGCATTGCAGATGGGCAAACTGCCCGGGCTGTGCCGCACGGGCGCACTCGGGCGCAAGGACACGGAGGATCCACTGGTCCGCACCGGCGTCATGGTGGTCCAGGATGCGGCCTTCCTCCTGGAAGATCGTGCCCCGGTGGTTCCGGTCGGCAGTTTGGGTCGTACTCATGCGGTATCCTCGACGGGGCGGGTCCAGACCGGGCGCCCGGCGATCCAGGTCTCGCGGACCTGTCCCGCGAAGGTCCAGTTGAAGAAGGGCGTATTGTGGCCTGCGCTCAGCCAGTCTTTGCGGCGGACCTCGTGCATCGCGGCCGGGTCCCACAGCACGAAGTCCGCGCGCGCGCCGGCGGTCAGGCGTCCCTGGGCAAAGCCGAGGATATCCGCCGGCCCGGTGGTGACCCGGGCCAGTGCGTCGTGCAGGCTCAGCAGTCCGTCCTCGACCAGGCGCAGCGTCAGCGGCAGCAGGGTCTCCAGCGCCGAGATGCCGGGCTCGGTACTGGCGAATGGGCCCAGCTTGCTGTCCGGTTCATGTGGCTGGTGGTCGGAGCAGATCGCGCTGATGTCGCCGCGCGCGACGGCCGCGCGCAGGCCGTCGCGGTCGCGCTGGCCACGCAGTGGCGGGATCACGTGGCAGTTCGGGTCGTATTCCGCGACGTCGACCTCGGTCAGGAACAGCTGGTGGGCGGCCACGTCTGCGCTCACCGGCAGACCGTCGGCACGCGCCTTGGCGATCATCTCCGCGCCGCGGCGGGTTGATAACCGGGCCACGTGGACCCGCGCCCCGGTCTGCTCGACCAGCGCCAGGATGGCGCCCAGCGCCGCGGTCTCGGCGGCCTCGGGGATGCCGGCCAGCCCCAGCCGGGTGGAGACCGCGCCCTCGTGCATGCAACCGGAGCCGGTGAGGGCCGAGTCCTGCGCCGAGAGCACGATGGTCAGCCCGAAGGTGGTGGCGTATTCCAGTGCGCGGCGCAGCACGAGCAGGCTGGCCAGCGGCTTGTTCGCGTTGCTGACCCCGCGCGCGCCGGCGTTCATCAGGGCGGCCATCTCGGCGAGCTGCTGGCCCTCCAGTTGATGGGTGAGCGCCCCGAGCACGTAGACCCGAACGCCGCAGGCCTGGCGGGCGCGACGATTGATCAGCTCGACCTCGGCGGGCGAGTCGATCGGCGGTTCGGTATCCGGCGGGACGACCAGACTGGTAATCCCGCCACTGGCCGCCGCAAGGGTCTCGCTGGCGACGGTGGCCTTGTGCTCCTGGCCCGGTTCGCGCAGGCGTGCCGCCAAGTCGATCAGGCCGGGGATCAGCCACAGCCCGCTGCCGTCGATGCGCCGGCGCGGCTCGAAGCCGTCCGGGATCTGGCCGCGGGCGAGGATCTCGCTGCCTTGCACGCATAGCGCGCCGACCGCGTCGAAGCCGTCCACCGGGTCGAGGATGCGGGCGTTCTCGATCAGCACGCTCATGCCTGATGAGCCCCCATGACCATGGACATCACCGCCATGCGCACCGAGATCCCGTAGGTCACCTGTTCGAGGATCACCGAGTGCGGTCCGTCGGCCACGGCGGATTCGATCTCCACCCCGCGGTTGGCGGGGCCGGGGTGCATGACCAGGCAGGTCGGGTGCGCCAGTTGCAGCCGCCGCGAGGTCAGGCCGAACAGCTGGTAGTACTCGTGTTCGGAGGGCAGGTGGGCGTGTTCCATGCGCTCGCGCTGCAGGCGCAGCATGATGATCACGTCGACGTCTTTCAGGCCGGCGTCGAGGTCGTTGTAGACGTGTACGCCCAGCTGGTCGACATCCGCCGGCAGCAGCGAGCAGGGGGCGACCACGCGGACCTCGCCGGTCTGCAGGATGTTCAGCGCGTGGATCTGCGAGCGCGCAACCCGCGAATGCAGGATGTCGCCGACGATGGCCACCTTCAGCTTGGTGAAGTCGCCCTTGTGGCGACGGATGGTGAACATGTCCAGGAGCGCCTGGGTTGGGTGCGCGTGGCGGCCGTCGCCAGCGTTCAGCACGCTGATCCCCGGGGCTACGTGGCGAGCGATGAAATGGGCGGCCCCGCTCTCCTCGTGGCGCACGACGAACATGTCGACATTCATCGCCTCGATGTTGCGCAGGGTGTCCAGCAGGCTTTCGCCCTTCACCGCCGAAGAGGTGTTGATGTTCACGTTCAACACGTCGGCGGACAGGCGCTTGGCGGCCAGCTCGAAGGTGGTACGGGTGCGGGTGCTGGCCTCGAAGAACAGGTTGACGATGGTCTTGCCGCGCAGCAGCGGGACCTTCTTCACCGCCTTCTCGTTCATGTTGGCGAACGATTCGGCGGTGTCCAGGATCTCGGTCAGGAGCTCCCGGTTCAGCCCTTCGATGGTCAGCATGTGGCGCAGCTGGCCGTCATCGGTCAGCTGCAGGCGGTTGGGCAGCGGGCCCGGTTCGGGCAGCCGCGCGCCGGGGTGGGCGATCTGGGTCTCGGTCATCCGTTGTGCATCCGGCGGGTCAGGCCTTGAGGTCCTCGGGATCGATCGTCACCCGTTCCAGGCGCAGTGGCTCGGGGCCGCGCAGCTTGATCTGTTCGGTCTTGCCGAGCTCCATGTGGGCGCCAACGATCGCCGCCGCGATCGGCAGTTCGCGCCCGTCGCGCTCGACCAGCACCGCGAGGGTCACCGAGGCCGGGCGGCCATAGTCGAACAGCTCGTTCAGCGCCGCGCGGATGGTGCGGCCGGAGTACAGGACGTCATCCACCAGTAGCACGTGTTCCCCGTCGAGATCTTCCGGCAGTTCCGACGGGCGCACCTGCGGGTGCATGCCGATGCGCGAGAAGTCGTCGCGGTAGAAGCTGATGTCCAGCTTGCCCAGTGGGCGCTCTACCCCCAGGCGTTCGCGCAGGTGCTCCGCGATCCAGACCCCGCCGGAATGGATGCCGACCACGATGGGTGCGGCGATCCCGTGGGTCTTCAGGTAGTGGCGGGCCTGCTCGGCCATGTCGTCGAGCAGGGTCGGGACGTCCGGTGTCGTCATGATGCATTCTCCAGAAACCAGCCTTCGAGGATGACCGCAGCGGCGTGGGCGTCCAGCCCCGGGTCATGGCGTCCCGGCCGGCGTCGCTCGCGGGCCAGATGAGATGTCAGGTGCTCGTCGCACCAGTATACCGGTTGCCCGTAGCGCTCTTCGAGCGTGCGGGCAAAGGCGCGGATACGTCGGGCCAGCGGTGTGGGCTTGCCATCGGCCTGGGTTGGCCATCCGACCACGAACCCTTCCGGCGCCCATTCCGCGACCAGGGTGTCAATCGCGGGCCACAGATCGGGGGCATCGCTGGTGAGCGTGCGCAGGCCGCGGGCCGAGCCCATGATCTCCTCGCCCACCGCGACCCCGATGCGGCGCCGCCCGTAGTCGAAGGCCAGCAGTCCCACCGTCAGGCGTGGCCGGAGGCCGGGCTGATCAGGTTGACGTCGATGCCGATGAGTTCGGCGGCGGCGCGCCAGCGCTCGGCGCTGGGGCGATCAAACAGGATGTCGGCGTCGGCGCGGGCGGTGAGCCAGGCGTTCTCGGCCAGTTCGCTTTCCAGCTGGCCGGGGCCCCAGCCGGCGTGGCCGAGCGCGATCAGGACCCTGCGGGGCCCCTGGCCCGCGTTGATCGCCTCGAGGATATCGCGCGAGGTGGTCAGCACGATGGAGTCGGTGATGGGCTGGCTGCCACGCCAGGTCTGCTCCGCGGAGTGCAGCACAAAACCGTGTTCCGGCTGCACCGGACCGCCGCGGAAGACCGGCATGTCCGGCAGATCCTCGCCGGGTTCCAGTTCCACGTGCTCCAGCAGCTCGCGCAGGGAGAACTCGGTGGGCTGATTGATGACCAGGCCCAGCGCACCTTGTTCGTCGTGATCGCAGATATAGGTGACCGCATGGCTGAAATAGCCATCGTTCAGGCTCGGCATGGCGATCAGGAAGTGATCGCGCAGGCAGTCGGGCTCGTGACGGGCGGGCGTCGGCTTCATGCCACCAGTATCGATGCTGACTCTGCAGGTCGCAAGGAAGGCCGGGTCGGTTTTCCGGTCCCGTGTGCGCCGCCGTTAATTCGTGTCTCCCTAGCGGATCTGTTCCATCTGGTCGCGGCGGAAGGCCCAGGTGCGGGTGATCACCAGTTCGTCGTATTCCTCGCGCATCGCCTCGGTGAACGGCGCGTACGGGGCCGCCAGCTCCACGATGCGGATGGCGGCCTGGTCCAGTACCGGCTCGCCGGAGCTGCGGGCGACCTCGATGTTGACCAGTTCGCCCTCCGGATCCAGGCGGACCGATAGGACCAGGGTCCCCGACAGGCCGCGGCGCCGCGCCTCGTCCGGATAGTTCAGGTTGCCCAGGCGTTGCACCTTGTTGATCCAGGCCTGCAGGTAGGCGGCCTCGGGCGCGCTGCGCGCGGCCAGACTGTCGAGGTAGCGCGTGCGGCTGGCGCGAGTGGAGAAGGTCCGGCGCTCCTCGGCCGGCGCGGCGCGGGCACTCTCCAGGCCGCGATTCATCAGCGTCGCGGCAGAGGGTCGGTCCTCGGCATCGGGAGACTCCAGCGGCTCGGGGTCGGCGACCTCGGGGGGCGCTGCACGCTCGTCCGGCGTCTCGGCGGTGACCTGCTCCGGTTCCGGTTCGGGTTCCGGGAGCGCCGGGTCCATTACCAGCGGGCCGGCCTCCGGCAGTGGCGCGTCGAGGCCCTCCGGCTCGGGGTCGCCGACGCCGGCATCCTCCGCATCCGGGGCCTGTGCCTCGCGGATCTCTTCGCCCTCGCCGCTTGCGGCCTGATCGCGGGTGGCCATGTGCTCGATCTCGTCGTCCAGCGCCGGGGGCGGGGCGTCGGGGTCGGTCACCCAGGTGATGTCCAGGGGCTCGCGGGCGGGGGCCTCGATCGGATCGACCGCGAAGCCGATCCCGAGGATGACCAGGGCATGCGCGATCACCGCGAGGAAGATCATGGTCCCCAGGTGGTCCTGTACGCGGGGCGGTTCCGGCGGCGGCCTGCCGGCCGGTTTTCCGGCGAGGGCGTCCGGGGAGGCGTGCGCCGTCATGCCCCCTCCGGCCCACGGCGGACGCACACGGCCCCGGGGCCCGCGGAGCGGGCCGGGCTGGCGTCAATGATTGGGGGCGGAGTTGCGGACATGGCGCTGGATTCGCGGGTCGGCGAGTACGTGGGCGGTCAGTATACCGGTCAGGCCGCCGGTGATCAGGGCGGCGAGCAACAGTGGCGGAAGCACCAGCGGCAGGTGGGGGTGCGGGATGATGATTGCCCAGGCGAGCAGGAACTGCCCGGTGATGTGGGCCATCGCGGCGGCGATGGCCAGGCCCACCGGCCCGACATGCCGGGGGGCGAAGGGGCGCAGGGCGGCCAGCAGGGCGAGGCTCGCCAGGGCGCCGGCCAGCGACAGCCAGAACGCCGGGCTCAGCAGGGTCCCCAGCAGCAGGCTGCTGCCGACCACCCGGATCAGGGTGACCGCGACGGCCGCGCGCCAGCCGAGGACCAGCAGGGTGATCAGGGTGACGATGTTGGCCAGCCCCGGCTTGATGCCCGGGACCGGGCTGGGGATGGCGGCCTCGAGGATCTGGATCCCGATGGCAATGGCGGCCAGCGCAGCGATCGCCCGGTCGCGGGTGTCGGTCCCGGCCTGCGGATCGCCGGTCATCGTGGGCACATCAGTAATGCAGGCTGTCGAAGCCGGGTTCCGTGCCGAGGACCTGCAGGGTCAGCCGGTTGGGCAGGCTCACGGCGATCTCGCCGTGGGCCTGCAGCCAGCCGCTGGCCTCGCAGATGTTCTGGCGCCCGGGGGAGTCGGCGCAGCGGGCCCGGCCCGGTTCGATCTCGATCTGGGTGATCCCGGCCGGACCGTGGATCTCGAGGACCCGGGCCCGGTCCAGTGGCTCGTGCTGCGGGGTGGCCCCGGCCTGGCTGATGACCAGTACCCGGGCCTCTCCCGAAGGGCTGTAGGCGAAAACGAAGGCCGCGACGACGACCCCCGCAGCCAGAGCCCCGATCAGGGTATCGCCCCAGCGCAGCAGCCTGTGGTTCACGGCAGTTCGCGTACCACGAACGGCTCCCGGTCGGGGCCGGGTTGCATGCGCTCGGCGAGCGCCGGCGTGGCCTCGATGCGGTCGTCCAGTACCACCAGGGCCTGCTCGATGCCCATCTTGCGGGCGTACTCCGGCCACGCGTCGGGCCCGGCGATCATCAGCGTGGTGGCGGCGGCGTCGGCCAGCGCCGGGTCGTGGTGGAGCACCGTGGCGCTGTCGATTCCCTGGCTTGGCCGGCCGCTGCGCGGGTCGATGACGTGGTGGATGCGCTCGCCTTCCCACTCGTAGCCGCGCTCATAGTCGCCGGAGGTGAACAGGGCCTCGCCGGCGTCCAGTTCAATGCTGCCAAGCACGCCGCCATGTGGATGACGGATGCCGACCCGCCAGGGCCGTTCGCTGGGGCGGCCCAGGGTCATCAGGTCGCCGCCGGCGTTGAAGATCGCGGCCTGTACCCCCTGTTCGGCGAGCAGCTCCAGTATGCGCTCCACCGCCAGGCCCTTGGCCAGGCCGCCGAAGTCGAGCTGCAGGTCCGGATGCGTCCCGCGCAGGCGTACGCCGTTGCGTTCGATGTCCTGCATGCGGGGCGGGTCGTCCAGCAGCTCGGCCAGGGTGGCCTCGT
Organism: Thioalkalivibrio sp. AKL6; assembly: GCF_000376905.1. NCBI lineage: Bacteria > Pseudomonadati > Pseudomonadota > Gammaproteobacteria > Chromatiales > Ectothiorhodospiraceae > Thioalkalivibrio > Thioalkalivibrio sp. AKL6. Next base: position 283,740 of record NZ_AQXS01000009.1, read on the forward strand.
CCGGGGGTGGGCCGTCGGGTTCGTCCTGATGGAAGCCCCAGGCGGCGACCAGCTTGCCCAGGGCAGGGTTGAACAGGCCCTCGCTCAGGGTCTCCATCTCGCGGCCGCGTTCGATCAGCGGCAGCACCGAGGGCGGGGCGCTGAACTCGCCCTGCAGGGCGAGTAGTTCGTTGGTGCGCCCCAGTGAGCCAGATTCCCATGCATGCCAGGAGGTATGCAGGATCTCCAGTTCCTCCTGAACCGCGGTTCCGATCGCCTCCACGTCGTATTCGCCGGCCGGGTAGAGGCTGAGGTCCACCAACGTGCCGAAGGCGTAGAAGCCAAGCTGTTCCGTATCCGGTTCCTCGCGGCCGCAGGCGGCCAGGAGGGTGGCCGCGAGCAGCAGGGGCAGGGTTCGAGTCAATACGGAGCGCATGCCGCTCATCCTTCGGTCGGGCGAGTGAGGTAGTCGATGTACTGGCCGGCCAGATCGTGGCCGCCTGCCGCGTCCAGTTCGCGGACACCGGTGGGACTGGTGACGTTGATCTCGGTCAGGGAGTCCCCGATCACGTCGATACCGACGAAATCCAGCCCACGGGCCTTGAGTTCCGGGGCGATTTCGCGGCAGATCCAGCGATCGCGTTCGGTCAGGGGCACGGCCTCGCCCCGGCCGCCGGCGGCCAGGTTGGCGCGGCTTTCGCCCGCGGCCGGGATGCGGGCGAGGGCGTGGTCGTAGGGCTCGCCGCCGATCAGGATGATGCGCTTGTCCCCGGCGGTGAACTCCGGCAGGAAGCGCTGCGCGACCACGCTGCGCTGGTCGAACTCGGTGATGGTCTCGAGGATCACCGAGGTGTTCGGGTCGCCCTCGCGGACACGGAATATCGAGGCCCCGCCCATACCGTCCAGCGGCTTGACCACGATGTCTCCCTGCGCCTCGAGGAAGGCGCGGATCCGGCCCCGGTCACGGGTAATCAAGGTGGGCGGGCAGCACTGGGGGAAGTGGACGGTAAAGGCCTTCTCGTTGACATCGCGCAGGGCCTGCGGGCGGTTCGATACCCGTACGCCGTCGCGCTCGGCGAGCTCAAGGGCGTAGGTCGCGTAGATGTACTCCAGATCGAACGGCGGGTCCTTGCGCATCAGCAGCAGGTCGAAGCGCGCCGCCGGACCCGTCACGGGCTCGCCCAGGGTGAAGAAGTTCTCGCGCCGGTCGTGCACCTCGATCGGGCGGCTCCGGGCCGCCGCCCGGCCCTCTTCGATCCACAGGTCGGCCGGCTCCAGGTAGTGGAGGCGATGGCCGCGGGCCTGTGCTGCCAGCATCATGGCGAAGGTGGTGTCCTTCCATGGTTTGATACCCGCGATCGGGTCCATCAGGATGGCGATGTTCTGGGCCACGTTGCCTCGCACGAACGGGATGTTCCGGGGAGTATGCCATGCCCGCCGGGGCTGTCGGTGACCCCGCAAGCTGGATCAGCGCCGCGCGCGTTGCGGCCCCCGGTATGCAATATCATTGTGTGCTGTTTGTCACAGAGCCCCGGTTCCGCTAGATTCGGGGCGAAATGACCTCAGGGGGAAAAGGTGTCTAACGCGCTTGCCGAAGCGGACTCGGCCATCGAGTTTCAGGGGCTCAAGGTCATGGTGATCGATGACAGCAAGACCATTCGGCGTACCGCCGAATCCTTGCTGCAGAAGCACGGGGCCGAAGTCATTACCGCCGTGGACGGCTTCGAGGCGCTGTCCAAGGTCGCGCAGTCGCGCCCGGACATTATCTTCATCGACGTCATGATGCCGCGCCTGGATGGCTACCAGACCTGCGCACTGATCAAGAACAACAGGGAATTCCGTGCCACGCCGATCATCATGCTGTCGAGCAAGGACAGCGTGTTCGACAAGGCGAAGGGGCGCGTTGTGGGGTCGGAGGACTACCTCACCAAGCCGTTTACCCGGGATGACCTCCTGGGCGCCATGCGCCGATACGCCAGTCCTGCGGCGTGATGCACAGCGTCGCCACTGCACACTAACCAAGGAAAGACGAACCCCATGGCCCGCATTCTGATCGTTGACGATTCGCCGACCGAAATCCATGTCCTGCGCACCATGCTCGAGAAAAACGGGCACTCGGTGACCACCGCCGAGAGCGGCGAGGATGGGGTGGCCGCCGCCAAGTCGCAGGTGCCGGATCTGGTCCTGATGGATGTGGTGATGCCGGGCCTGAATGGCTTCCAGGCCACGCGCCAGCTTTCCCAGGCGGATGAAACCGCGCATGTCCCGGTGGTTGTGGTCAGCACCAAGGATCAGGCCACCGACCGGGTCTGGGCGATGCGTCAGGGGGCTCGCGACTACATCACCAAGCCAGTGGTCGAGAAGGACCTGCTGGCCACCATCGGGAAATATCTGTCGGCATGAAGACCGACCTGTCCTCGCCGTTTGCGCTGATTGCGAGCCTTGATCGTGAAGGGCGCCGCGTCAATCGCGAACTGCGGCGGGACATCGGCACCGGCTGGCGCGGCGTCCTGTTACGGGTTGGCGATTTCCGCTTCCTGGTCGATATGGATTCGATCGCGGAGGTCGCCGACCCGATGGCGCTGACCCGCGTGCCGCTGGCGGATTCCGCCGTGCTCGGCGTGGGCAATCTGCGGGGGCTGGTACTGCCGGTCTTCGACATGGGCAGGCTGCTGCTGGACCGGCCATTGCCGGACGACGCGACCGGGCAGCGCATCGTGGTGGCGCCTCAGGGCCAGGGCATGGCCGGGCTTCTGGTCAGCCAGGTCGAGGGGATGCGCCGTTGCATCCCTTCCCAGCGGCGCCTGGAGGTCTCGGTCCCCGAGGCCGTCCGCCCGTTCATTACCGGCGGGTTCGATCTGGGGCACCGGTTGCACCCGGTGCTGGATCTGGACCTGCTACTCAATGACAACAATCGCTTTACCGGCACGGGCTTGGCCGGTGCATCCAATAGCGAACAGTCCGCAGCTACCGTCTGATGACGGGGTTCGCGGTGCTGCGACAGGGAGTATGAACTGATGGGATCGAGTCGTCGCGCACGTAACTTCGTCCTCGGGGGCTTGCTGGTGCTGGCCCTGATCGCGACAGGCGGGGCCTTTACCTACCACGAGTACGAGCAGAGTCAGTACCGTGACCGGATCGCGCTGGCCAATGACTTGCGTCTGTTGTCGCAGCGTCTCGCCACCAGCTCGCTGGAGGCGGCCGCCGGCTCCGAGCAGGGATTCCGCGATCTGCAGTCCCTGCGCGATGACTTCGAGGCCCGCCTGGATCGAATCCGCCAGGGGGGTGACGGCCTGCAGCCACTTCCGGAACCCTTGCAAGAGGATATCGCCGCGGTGGATCGCGAATGGTCGGCGTACCGGGACAACATCAACACCGTCATCCTCGGGCGTTCGGATATCCAGTTGATCACGGAATTTTCCGATGCGGTGGCCGCGTTTTCGCCGGAGCTCTCGCGCCTGTCCGACGATGTGGTGCGGCGCATGACCCGGATCGGCGAGCCGCCGGAGCAGGTTTATGTGGCGGCGCGCCAGACCATGCTGATTCAGCGTATCGCCAACAGTCTGGGTCGCGTGCTCCAGGGGGGCGCCGAGGCGGCCCCCGCGATCGAGCGCTTCGAGCGCGATGCAACGTTGTACGGCCGCGTGCTGGACGGCCTGATCGAGGGGTTCGCCCCGCTGGGGGTCGAACCGGTCGATGACCCGCAAGCGCGTGCCTTGCTGATGGAGATCGCCACGCTGTTCGTCGCCTTTAGCGAGGCGGTGGAAGGCGTTCTGGATACCTCCACCCAGGTGTTCGAGGTCAATGCGGCGGCCTCCAATGTCGAGGCCAGCAGTGGTGCGATGCTGGAGACCACCGGTGACTTCGAAAACGCCATCACCGTTGAGGCCGAACGCGCGGGCGTGATCGCGCTCATCGGGTTCGGCTTCGGTGGCCTCGCGCTGCTGCTGCTGATCGCGATGGGTCTGTTCCTCTACCGCGATACCAAGCGCGAGCTGGCGGAGACCGAGGCGCAGAACGAACGCAACCAACAGGCAATCCTGCGCCTGCTCGATGAAATGATGAACCTTGCGGATGGCGACCTCACGGTCAACGCGACGGTGACCGAGGACTTCACCGGGGCCATCGCGGACTCGATGAACTACGCGATCGAGAACCTGCGCACCCTGGTCGCGACCATCAACACGGTGGCGGCCGATATCAGCGAATCCTCGGCTTCCACGCGGTCCCAGGTGCTGGGGCTGGCCGAGAAGTCGGAAGAGCAGGCCCGCGAGATCCAGCGCGCGGACGATGCGATCGAGGAGGTGTCGGGCTCGGTCGACAAGGTCGCCCAGGATGCCGAACAGTCGGCCTCCGTGGCACGTAACTCGGTGGAGATTGCATCCCGCGGGGCGGGCACCGTGCGCCGTTCCATCGAGGGCATGGACAACATCCGCGAACAAATCCAGGAGACGGCGAAACGGATCAAGCGCCTGGGTGAGTCGTCGCAGGAGATTGGCGACATCATCGGCCTGATCAACGACATCGCGGAACAGACCAACGTGCTCGCACTGAATGCCGCGATCCAGGCCTCCGCCGCGGGCGAGGCCGGGCGTGGCTTCGCGGTGGTGGCGGACGAGGTCCAGCGCCTTGCGGAGCGCTCCTCCAGCGCGACCCGTCAGGTGGAGGGGCTGGTCAAGGCCATCCAGGCGGATACCAGCGAGGCCGTGAGTTCCATGGAGCAGAGTACCGCCAACGTGGTCCAGGGGGCCGAGCTGGCCCAGGCCGCGGGCGAGGCGCTGTCCGAGATCGAGCAGGTCTCCAGCGATCTGGCGGATCTGATCGACGGGATCTCCTCGTCGGCGCGCAAGCAGTCCGAGATGGCTCAGGATGTGACCTCCATCATGGCCCAGATCCGCGAGATTACTTCCGAGACCACGCAGGGGACCCAGTCCACCGCGGCGGCGATCGGCGACCTGGCCCAGCTCTCGGCCCAGCTGCAGTCCTCGGTATCGGACTTCAAGCTGCCGGAGCCGGGCGGCACCACCGAGCGTGTCGATGCTGTGATCGAGGAGGAGCCGGCTTCCGACCCCGGTCCGACCTCTTCCGACGAACAACGAGCCTGACGGCGGACGCGGCCGATGGCATCCAGCGCACTGAACTGGGTCCGCGACGAGCTCGACAAGCTGTTTGTCGAGGTCCAGGACGCGTTGCGACGGTACTCCGACGATCCGGGCTGTAGCGATTGTCTGGCCGAGGCGCGCAGTCGTGTCGAACAGATCCGCAACACCCTGGTCATGGTCCAGGTCGACAGCGTGGTCCTGATCTGCGACGAGATGTTGCAGGTCCTGGGGCAGATCGAACGCGCTGACGAGCCGAATGTGGCCGCCACCGAGCCGCTGCTACGGGCCGCCCTGCAACTGCCCGACTACCTCGAGAACGAGGGCGATGGCGAATTGCCGTCGCCCATGATCCTCGTCCCTCTGCTGAATGAATTGCGCAACAGTCGCGGCGCTTCGTTGCTGCTGGATGTCGCGGCATTGATGCCGGACCCGCAGACAGTGGACGATGAGCGTGTAGGCTCGGGTGGCGATGTGCTCGACCCGACATCTCGCGTCCCGCTGCTGCAACAGGCGCGTCGGCGCTTTCAGCGCGATCTGCTGGAATTGGTGCGCGGCGAAGATGCGACCGAACCGGCCGCCCGAATGCAGGCGACTGCCCGCGTGGTGGAGGAGGCCGTTCCGGCGGGCGAGGCCCGGCGCTTGTTCTGGGTCGCCGGTGCGATGCTCGAGGCGGTCGCCGAGGGCGGTGTCGAAGCCGATACCGACGTGCGCCGACTGGTCGGCCGGGTCGATCGCGAACTCGGACGCTATCTGAACGCCTTGTCGGCCCATGTGGAGGCCGGTAATGCCGGATCGGAACCGGAATACGAGGCCTCGCCCGACCTGATCAAGACCCTGTTGTTCCACGTTGCCTGCGCGACCTCCGAGGGCGAACAGACCCTCGCCGTGCGCGAGGTATTCGGGCTCGACCAGTTGAGCCTCGTGGAAGGTGGTACCGGGGTGGGCCGTTCGGTCTACGACAACCTGCGCCAGGCCCTGGAAGACGACCTTGCCGAGGTCCGCGAGCGGCTGGATGTCTTGATGCGGTCACAGGTGCGGGGTGTCGACGACCTCGAGAGCCTGCGCGGGCAGGTCGAGCGTATTGGCTCGACACTCAGCCTTCTCGGGCTGGATGCCGGACAGGACCACACCGACGCCCTGATGGCATCGCTCACTCCCGAGCGCGCGGGCGCGGCGGATGAACAGGTCGACATGGTGCTGGCGGAGCACCTGCTGGCGCTGGAGTCCCTGTTGGAATCGGGTCTGCGCCGCAAGAGCGCCAGCCCCACGCCCCAGGCCGAATTCGATCGCGCGCTGGCGGCGGCTGTCTACAAGGAGGCCCTGGTGGATGTGCGCCGGGTCCGCGACATCTTCCTCGGATTCCTTGATGCCGGCGCGGACGCCTCTGGCGATGGACTCGACGAGGCGCGCGAGGGGCTGCGCCGGATCGAGGGCGCGATGTCGATGTCCGGCTTCGAGGCCCTGCACGCCCTGCTGGGCCCGCTGATCCGTCATCTCGATTCCCGCGCCGGCATGGCAGCGGCCGAACTCGACGAAGGCGAGATCGAGGCCCTTGCCGAGGTCCTTAGCAGTATCGAGGTCGCCCTGGAGTCTTCCGGACAGCCCTGGCGTGAACTGGACAGTGTCCACGAGCGGGGGATTGCGGCCCTGCAGCGCATTGGTGCGATCTCCGGCGGCGACGTCGCCGCCGTTCATCTGGCTGCGGTCCCGGATGCGCCGGCGGTAGACACCGGGGCTGAATTGGACCCCGCCGGCCTCGCCGAACCTCCGCCTTTCGATCTCACACCCAACGACGAACCTGGCGAAGAGCCATTGGACACGCTCGCCGCCGATGCCGATGCCGATGCCGATGCCGATGCCGATGCCGATGCCGATGCCGATGCCGATGCCACGCCTGTCGTGCAACCGGCGAGCCCGCTGCCCGCGGCCGGTCGCGATTCATTGCCTTTCGACGACACCGTGCTGGCGGAGCAGGTCCGCGGTCCGGAGGTCGACCTGGAAATCCTGGAGATCTTCCTCGAGGAGGCGGACGAGGAGGTAGCCAGTCTGGGCGAACACTTCCCGCGCTGGCAGGCCAACCCGGCCGATCTCGACAGCCTCTCGGTCATTCGCCGTTCCTTCCACACACTGAAAGGGTCGGGGCGGTTGGCCGGCGCCTTGCGCCTGGGCGAATTCGCCTGGGCCGTGGAGTCGTTCCTCAACCGCCAGCTGGATTCCGGCCAGGAGGCGGACCACGCCACGTTGCAGGTGATTGAGGATGGCATCGGCGTCCTGCCCGGACTGGTGGCGGAGGTGCGTGACGATACCGGGCCGGTTACGCCGGTTCTGGACATTGCCTTGCGCCTGCGGGCTCTGGCCGGCGGCGAGCCGGAACCCGAGGCCGAGGCCGAGGCCGAGGCGGAGGATGATGAGCCGGCTGTGCGCGCTGCGCCGCCGGGTGCGGACGCGGAGTTCGAGGCCCTGGCGCGTACCCTCGACGAACTGGACGCACCGGATTCGCTCGAAGGCGCCGAGACGGCGGCCCCCGACCAAGACGAGGCGGCCGACGAGCTCCTGCAGGAGCCGGGCCCCTTTGTGCCCGATCTGCCGCCGGATGCCCTGGCAGCGGCGACCGAAAAAACGGAATCCGCCGAGTCCGAGCACGGGGGAACCCTGGATTCGCCGTGGGAGACGGAAGAGCCGGCGGCGGCTGAGCGGTCTGCTGAACCGCTGGATCTCGACGCCCTGGAGCTTCCCGCCGATGCCTTCGAGGTGACCGAAGAGGCGCTGACCGAGGGCGACACGATGGCCCCGGATGTTGCGGCCGAGGTCGGGGAGGATTCCGGCGCCGTCGAGGAGGGTGCCCTCGAAGGTCCTGTCGACGGAGAGGCCGAGGCTGAAGAGCCGGAGCTCCCGTCCGAGCCCGTGGCCGCTCGCATGGACACGGATCCCCAGCTGTGGCAGGTGTTTGCCGCCGAGGCGCAGGTCCATCTGCTCGCGCTGCGTGGTTGGCTGGACGAGTCCCAGTGGCGCCCGGACCGGGTCCCGAACCATGACCTCGAGCGGGCGCTGCATACCCTGAACGGCAGCGCCCGGACGGCCGATATCCGTGGCATTTATTCGGTGTGCGGACCGTTCGAACGGCTGATCCGGATCCATCGCGACATGGAATGGGCACTGCCGCCGCAGGCCATCGAGTTGCTGCGGCAGCTGGAGACGTACGTGGCCGATGCAGTCGGCGACGAGGCACCGGACCCGCTCAAGGTCCTGGACCCGCCGCCCTGGGCCCCCGAGGTCTATGCCCTGCTGGATAATGCGACCGCGGAACAGCTGCTGCGGACTGAAGATGATGCCAGCGAGGAAGCGTCGCCCGACTTCGACGACCTCGATGTCGCCGAGTCGGCCGCAGAGTCGGAACCGGAACCGGAGATCGACTGGGAGTTTGCCGAGGTCTTCATCGAGGAGGCGCGCGATATCCTCGAGTCTGCGTTCACGGCCCTGAATGGCTGGCGCGAGACTGGGGGGCGCCCCGGGCCCGATCAGAATGCCTTCCAGCGCGAAGTGCACACCCTGAAGGGCAGCGCCCGCATGGCCGGTTTCACCGTGGTCGGAGCCATTGCGCACGCCCTGGAAAGTGCATTGAGCGTGGAGACCGAGACCGGTCTGGAGCCGCGCGACGGCTTCTTCCAGCTTACCGAGCGGGCCTTGAGCGACGTACAGCGCCTGGTCGAGCGCGGGGTCGGGGCCTGGCAGATGGACGAATCGGCCAGCGAATCGCTGCCCGCGCTGCGCGCCTGGGCCGGGGGTGAAGCGGACGCCGAATCGACCGACGCGGAGCCCGAGGCGGATACGTTTGAGAGCGACGACTCCGAAGCCGAAGCCACCTCCGGGAGGGATCTGGAGGTCGAGGAGGCCCGAGCGGAGACGGACCGGCGCAGCCACGAGACGCCGGAGACCGAGGGCCGGCGGATCCAGGACCAGGTGCGCATGGATGCCGAGGTCCTCGACAGCCTGGTGAACAATGCCGGCGAGCTGGCGACCTTCCATCGCCGCTTCGAACAGACGGTTGGGCGGGTCGAGAGCCAGGTCGACGAACTGGAGCGCACCATCGCCCGTCTGCGCGACCAGCTGCGCAAGCTCGAGATCGAAACCGAGACCCAGATCCTGTTCCGCGTGGAGGAGGAGGGTGGCGAGGACGCCCTCGACTTCGATCCGCTGGAAATGGACCGCTATTCCGGCATCCAGCAGCTGTCCCGCGCGCTCGCCGAGAGTGTGAGTGACCTCGAGGCCCTGAAGCAGGAAGTCGGTGACGAGTTGCAGAATGCCGGGGGCATCCTTCTGCAGCAGCGGCGGGTGGGGACCGATCTGCAGGACCAGTTGATGCGTCAGCGCATGGTGCGTTTCGCGCGTATGGCGCCGCGGCTACGGCGGGTGGTACGCCAGGCGGGCGAGGACCTGGGAAAACAGGTCCGCGTCGAGTTCACCGGCCAGGGGGCCGAGCTGGACCGTGCCCTGCTGGAACGCCTGGTGTCGCCGTTGGAGCACCTGCTGCGCAATGCCATTGCGCACGGCATCGAAGGCGCTGCCGAACGGGAACAGGCACACAAGCCGGCGCAGGGCCAGATCGATGTCAGTCTGGAGCAGTCCGGGAGCGAAATCCGGTTGCAGGTCACGGATGACGGTCGGGGCATCGATGCCGAGGCGATCCGGGCGCGCGCGGTGGAGCGCGGGCTCATTGCGGCGGATGCCGAGGTCACGGATGCCCAGGCCCTGCAGCTCATCCTGCAGTCCGGTTTCTCCACCGCCGCCGAGGTCTCGCAGGTGGCGGGGCGCGGCGTTGGCCTGGACGTGGTGAACAGCGACGTGAAACAGCTGGGCGGCACGCTGGAGATCCAGTCGACGCCAGGCAAGGGCTCGCGTTTCACCATGCGCCTGCCGTTCACCCTGGCGATCTCGCAGGCCTTGCTGGTGCAGGTGGGCGAAGAAACCTTTGCCGTCCCGATGGCCTCGGTGGAGGGTGTGGTTCGCGCGCGTGCCGAGGAGATCGATCGCCGGGACGACGAGGCAATCTACAACTACATCGGTCAGGACTACGCAGTGCGCGGGCTCGGTGACTTGATGGGTGTGGAGAGTCAGGCGGGCGTCGAACACTTGCCGGATCATCCGTTCCCGTTGTTGCTCGTGCGCGCCGATGATCAGCGTATCGCGTTGCGCATTGACGGCCTGCTGGGTAGTCAGGAGGTTGTGGTGAAGTCGGTGGGCCCGGTCCTCAGTCGTATCCCGGGTGTGGCCGGTGCCACCCTCCAGGGCGATGGTTCGGTCATGCTGATTCTTGATCTGAGCATGTTGGTCAGGTTTGCCTCCGCGACGGCGTCCCTGGCGGAGACGCCGCAGGCTGTTGGCGAGACGGCGAGCGCGAAACGGATCATGGTGGTGGATGACTCGATTACCATTCGCAAGGTCACCGCGCGCCTGCTGACGCGCCACGGCTACGACGTGGTCACGGCCCGTGACGGTCTCGATGCGGTGGGCCTGCTGGACGAGCGGCGCCCGCAGCTGATCCTGCTGGACGTGGAGATGCCGCGCATGGACGGCTTCGAGTTCGCCGCCCACGTGCGCGATCATCCGGACTTCGGGCGGGTGCCCATCATCATGATCACCTCGCGCAGCGGGACCAAGCACCGCGAGCGCGCCAACCGTCTCGGGGTCAACGGTTATCTCGGGAAACCGTATCTGGAGAATGACCTGCTGAACGCGATCCGCGAGCAACTCGAAGGGATACCGGCATGAGCGAGGAAGCACAGGGTCAGGCCGTCGAGGCGGTGATCGTTCAGCTGGATAGCGGCTCCATCCTGCTCCCGCGCAGCGCCTTTCTCGAGGTGACCACCCGCGCCGGGGCCGTCCAGCAGGAATCCGAGCATCCGGATGTCCCCTGGCTGCAGCCCAGCCTGGTCTGGCAGGACGTGCAAGTGCCGGTGATCAACGTGAACCAGTTGCTGGATCCGGGCCGCGACAGCGGCGAGGATCGCCGGCGGTTCACCCGGCTTCTGGTGATGCAGGCGGTGATGCAGCCGGATCACCTGCCGTTTTATGCCCTGGAGGTTCGCGGTACGCCGCATCCGGTGCAGATCACCGCGCAGAATATCTATGCGCTGGAGCACGTCGACGCCACTCCGTGGTCCTGGCGGGTGAAGGCCTCGGGCGTGACGACTCACTTGCTTCGACTGGATACCCTCGAGCAGCGTCTGCTCGAGCTTGCGGAGACGCAGCCAGCCTGATCATGTGGCGGCGACTCGAGACGACCCCACCGGGGCGGTTCCCGCCTGTTGTGACTAGCCTCGAAGGTCCCCGAGACGCGCCTGTACCAGGGTGATCAGGGCCATTGCGGCCGTCTCGGTGCGCAGGGTCCGCGGGCCCATGCCGACGCCCAGAAATCCACCTGCCCGGGCCTGCTCGCGCTCCGCAGGCGTTAGCCCCCCTTCCGGTCCGATATACAGCGCCACTGCGCCGGGCGGGTGCCCGCGGGCGACCAGGCGGTCGTCCAGCCCGGGCGCGCCTTCCTCGGCGAGCAGCCCGAGGCTGTCCGGGCATTCCGCGAGTGCGGCCGCGGGCAGGGCCGGTTGATGTAGCGCGGGCAGTTCATTGCGGCCGCATTGCTCCACAGCGGCCTGCAGGATGCCCTGCCAGTGCCGCTGGCGTTTCTCCAGTCCTTTGTGGGCGGCAGCCGAACGCGAGCGTTCGCACAGCACCGGGCGGATGGACTGTACGCCGAGCTCCACGGCCTTCTGAATGGCCAGGTCCATATGGTCGCCGCGGGCCACGCCCTGCAGCAGGTGGATCGGAAACGCGGGATGGGTCGGGGCGGCGGCACGTTCGCCCAGATGGAAGGTGCCGTGGCGTCGGTCGGTGAGTTCGAGGGTCGCGTCGAATTCGTTGCCGAGGCCGTCGAAGACGCGGCAGGGGGCACCGCTTTTCAGACGAAGGACGGTGGTGGCGTAATGCAGCCGGTCCTGTGGGGCGGGGAGCGACTGCCCCGCGGCCAGTGCCTCGGATTCGAGCAGCAGCCGGGGGCAGCGCATGCCGTCTACTTCCGGTTGTCGAGGTCCAGGGCCTTCCAGATCTGTTCGGTCGGTCCGGCCTGGTTCATCGAATAGAAGTGGATTCCAGGCGCGCCGTTATCGAGCAGGTCGTCGGTCAGACGCGTGGCGACCTCGATCCCGAATTTGCGGATCGATTCCTTGTCGTCGCCATAAGCCTCCATCCGCTTGCGGATGTAGCGCGGGATCTCGGCGCCGCACATCTCGGAGAAGCGCACGATCTGGGTGTAGTTGGTGATCGGCATGATCCCGGCAATGATCGGGATTGTGATGCCCATCTTCTCTACCCGTTCCATGAAGGCCACGTAGGCGTCCGGATTGTAGAAGTACTGGGTGATCGCGGCGTCGGCGCCAGCATCCACCTTGGTCTTGAAGTTCTCCAGGTCCTTCTCGGCATTCGGTGCCTGCGGATGGAACTCCGGATAGGCCGCGACCTCGATCTTGAACTGGTCGCCGAACTCGGCGCGGACGAACTCCACCAGCTCGGAGGCATAACGGAAATCACCGCCGGAATGCTTGGTGCCGGACGGCAGGTCGCCGCGCAGCGCCACAATGCGCTTGACCCCGGAATCGCGGTAGGTCGACAGCAGGTCCCGCAGCTCGTCCTTGGTCGACGAAATGCAGGAGACATGCGGGGCGGCGGGGATGCCATCGTTGTCGATGATGTCCCGGACCGTCTCCAGGGTGCGGTCGCGGGTGGATCCCCCGGCGCCGAAGGTGACGGAATAGAACTCGGGATTCAGTGCGCCCAGACGCTTGCGGGCCTTGGCCAGGCGTTCGGCTCCGGCCTCGTCCTTGGGCGGGAAAAATTCAACGCTGTAGACGCGTTCTTGTGCAGACATGTTTGTCCTCCAGACAAAAAGAAGGCGGACCGCACGAACATGCGGCCCGCCTCGGCGTTCACATTACCAACGAATTGAAATGTGAGGCTGGCCGATCAGTAGCGGTAGTGTTCCGGCTTGAACGGGCCATCCGCCGACATACCCAGGTACTTCGCCTGATCGTCGGTAAGACGGGTCAGGTTGGCGCCCAGCTTGAACAGGTGCAGCTGTGCGACCTTCTCGTCCAGGTGCTTCGGCAGCACGAAGACGTTCTTGTCGTACTGGTCACCCTTGGTCCACAGCTCGATCTGAGCCAGGGTCTGGTTGGTGAAGGAGTTGGACATCACGAAGCTCGGATGGCCGGTACCGCAGCCCAGGTTCACCAGACGGCCTTCGGCCAGCATGATGATCCGGTTGCCATTCGGCAGGATGATGTGGTCAACCTGCGGCTTGATGTTCTCCCACTCGTACTTGCGCATCGCGGCCACGGCGATCTCGGAGTCGAAGTGACCGATGTTGCAGACGATGGCCTGGTTCTTCATGCGGGTCATGTGATCTTCGGTGATCACGTCCTTGTTACCGGTCGCGGTGACAAAGATCTCGGCCTTGTCGGCCGCGTCTTCCATCGTGACGACGCGGAAACCTTCCATGGCGGCCTGCAGGGCGCAGATCGGGTCGATTTCGGTGATCCACACGGTGGCACCGAGGCCGGCCAGCGACTGGGCGGCACCCTTGCCGACGTCACCGTAGCCGCAGACCACGGCGATCTTGCCGGCGATCATGACGTCGGTGGCGCGCTTGATGGAGTCCACGGTGGACTCGCGGCAGCCGTACAGGTTGTCGAACTTGGACTTGGTGACCGAGTCATTGACGTTGATCGCCGGGAAGGCCAGTTCGCCGTCTTTCGCCATCTGGTACAGGCGATGCACACCGGTGGTGGTCTCTTCGGTCACGCCCTTGATCTTGGCGAGCTGCTCGGAGTACCAGGTCGGCTGCTTGGCCAGGCGATCCTTGATCGAGGCAAACAGGGCGACTTCTTCTTCGTTCTCCGGGTTGGAGATGACCGACTGGTCCTTCTCGGCCTTGGCGCCGATGTGCAGGAGCAGCGTGGCGTCACCGCCATCGTCCAGGATCATGTTGGCGCCGCCGTCGAATTCGAAGATGCGGTGGCAGTAGTCCCAGTACTCTTCCAGGGTTTCGCCCTTCACGGCGAAGACCGGGGTGCCGGCGTCGGCAATTGCGGCCGCGGCGTGGTCCTGGGTGGAGTAGATGTTGCAGGAGGCCCAGCGCACGTCGGCACCCAGGGCTTCCAGGGTCTGGATCAGCACCGCGGTCTGGATGGTCATGTGCAGGGAGCCGGCAATCTTGGCGCCCTTCAGCGGCTTGGAGGCCGCGTACTCTTCGCGAGTCTGGATCAGACCGGGCATTTCGGTCTCGGCAATCGCAATTTCCTTGCGGCCGAATTCGGCAAGGTTAATGTCCTTGACGACGTAATCGGTGGTCTTTTTGTCGTTCATCACAGCATTCATGGATCAACTTCTCCGTTTATCTGGATGAGCGCCGTGTTCATGTTTCAGGGTGCATCCGGCTGAGCCTGACGGTAAAACCGCTGCAGCGCTCCTCAGCCGGATGGGTATTTCTTCTAAGAAGTGTCGGAGACTCTTAGAGGCCCGCCATCTTCTTGAGTTCCTCGGCCTTGTCGGTACGCTCCCAGGGGAGGTCGACATCTTCGCGGCCGAAGTGACCGTAGGCGGCAGTCGCCTTGTAGATCGGACGCAGCAGATCCATCATCTGGATCAGGCCCCACGGGCGCAGATCAAACACTTCGCGCACAAAGCCTTCGATCTTGCGATCGTCCAGCTTGCCGGTGCCGAAGGTGTCGATCGTGATCGAGGTCGGTTCGGCCACGCCGATGGCGTAGGAGACCTGGATCTCGCACTTCTCGGCCAGGCCGGCGGCAACGATGTTCTTGGCCACATAGCGACCGGCGTAGGCTGCGGAACGGTCCACCTTGGACGGGTCCTTGCCGGAGAACGCGCCACCACCGTGACGGGCCATGCCGCCGTAGGTGTCGACGATGATCTTGCGGCCGGTCAGGCCAGCGTCGCCCACCGGGCCGCCAATCTCGAACTTGCCGGTCGGGTTGATGTGGAGCTTGTCGTCGGCGACCTGGCTCAGCCATTCAGCCGGCAGGACCTTCTTGAAGATCTCTTCGTAGATCGCTTCCTTCAGATCCTTCTGCGAGATGTCCGGGCTGTGCTGGGTCGACAGGACCACGGCGTCCAGACCGGCCGGCTTGCCATTTTCATAGCGCAGGGAGACCTGGCTCTTGGCGTCCGGACGCAGCCACGGCAGCTTGCCGCTCTTCATCAGTTCGGACTGGATGCGCACCATCTTGTGGGCGTAGAAGATCGGGGCGGGCATCAGGGTGTCGGTCTCGCGCGCGGCGTAGCCGAACATCAGGCCCTGGTCGCCAGCGCCCTGGGTGGCGCGGTCGGAGACGTCGCGGTCCACACCCATGGCGATGTCCTGGGACTGCTCGCCCAGCACGTTCAGCACGGCGCAGGTCTTGCCGTCGAAGCCGACGTCGGAATCGTTGTAGCCGATCTCGACGACGGTGTCGCGCACCAGGCGCTCGTAGTCGATCTGCGCGCCAGTGGTGATCTCGCCCAGCAGCATGACCATGCCGGTCTTGGTGGCGGTCTCGCAGGCGATACGTGCATGCGGATCCTGCTCGATGATGGCGTCGACGATGGTGTCGGACACCAGGTCGGCCATTTTGTCGGGGTGACCGGCAGAGACAGATTCCGAAGTAAAGATATAGTCGTTGGACATTAAGCGTTCCTTTTGGGTCGTTTCGATTTAGTTTTGCGCAAAACGACCTCTAGTGTAACGCGACTCGCAGGATTTTTCTAAGCCCCTCCTCCGCGATCGTCAGGGCATCGGTGCCCCGGCCGGCGGCGAGGGCGCAGCGTGGCGCGGTTTGGGGCCGACTTGCCCCGGTGCCCGAAAGTGGCCAAAATGCACCGCCTTTGATGGGGAGTGCTGCCCGCCGCGCGTTCGCGTGGCCGAGTAAGGGTCCGCTCCCGCAGGCTGCTCGGGCCACCGCCGTGCGCTGGCGCGCCGGCCGGTACTGGTGAGCCCTCGTTCGGTCGACTCGTCCGGGTCTGCCGCCGCTGGCGCCTCGCGCCGCCGCCCGCCATCAGCCGAACCCAATACTACTTAGAGCAGGAGATCAGCATGCCGACCCGTAGAGAGCTTGCCAACGCCATCCGCGCCCTTTCGATGGACGCAGTTCAGAAGGCCAATTCCGGTCACCCGGGAGCGCCGATGGGGATGGCGGACATCGCCGAGGTGCTGTGGAACGACTACATGCAGCACAACCCGGCGAACCCGAGCTGGCCGGATCGCGACCGCTTCGTGATGTCCAACGGTCACGGCTCCATGCTGGTCTACTCGCTGCTGCATCTGAGCGGCTACGACCTGCCGATGGACGAGATCAAGCAGTTCCGTCAGCTGCACTCGCAGACCCCGGGCCACCCGGAATACGGCTACACCGCCGGTGTCGAGACCACCACCGGTCCGCTCGGCCAGGGCATCTCCAACGCGGTCGGCATGGCGCTGGCCGAGAAGATGATGGCCGCCCACTTCAACCAGCCGGGCCACGACATCGTCGACCACAACACCTACGCCTTCCTTGGCGACGGCTGCATGATGGAAGGGATCTCCCACGAGACCTGCGCGCTGGCCGGCACCCTGGGCCTGGGCAAGCTGGTCGCGTTCTGGGATGACAACGGCATCTCCATCGACGGCGAGGTCGAGGGCTGGTTCACCGACGACACCCCGGGGCGCTTCGAGGCCTACGGCTGGCACGTGGTGCGCGGCGTGGATGGCCACGACGCCGACGCGGTCAAGGCCGCGATCGAGGAGGCCCGCCAGAACAGCGACAAGCCGAGCCTGATCTGCTGCAAGACCGTGATCGGCTTCGGCTCCCCCAACAAGTCCGGCAAGGAAGAGTGCCACGGCGCCGCCCTGGGCGACGACGAGGTCGCCCTGACCCGCAAGGAACTGGGCTGGGAGCACGGCCCGTTCGAGATCCCGAACGACATCTACGCGGGCTGGAGCGCGAAGGACAAGGGTGCCAAGGCCGAGACCGAGTGGAAGGAACGCTTCGCCGCCTACAAGGCCGCCCATCCGGAACTGGCCGCCGAGTTCGAGCGCCGGATTGCCGGGGATCTGCCGGCCGACTGGAGAGAGAAGGCCAACGCCTATATCAAGCAGACCATCGAGAAGGCCGAGAAGGTCGCCTCGCGCAAGGCCTCGCAGAACGCGATCGCCGGCATGGCCCCGGCCGTTCCGGAACTGCTGGGCGGTTCCGCCGACCTGGCCGGCTCCAACCTGACCATGTATGGCGGGTCCAAGGGCGTCACCCGTGACGACGCCGCCGGCAACTACGTCTTCTACGGCGTGCGCGAGTTCGGCATGGCCGCAATCATGAACGGCATCGCCCTGCACGGCGGGTTTATCCCGTACGGCGGTACCTTCCTGATCTTCTCCGACTACGCCCGCAACGGCATCCGCATGTCCGCGCTGATGAAGCAGCGCGTGATGTACGTGCTGACCCACGATTCCATCG
Source organism: Thioalkalivibrio sp. AKL6 (assembly GCF_000376905.1). Classification (NCBI taxonomy): domain Bacteria; kingdom Pseudomonadati; phylum Pseudomonadota; class Gammaproteobacteria; order Chromatiales; family Ectothiorhodospiraceae; genus Thioalkalivibrio; species Thioalkalivibrio sp. AKL6. The sequence goes on from NZ_AQXS01000009.1 coordinate 301,354, forward strand.
GTCTCGGCGAAGACGGCCCGACCCACCAGCCCATCGAGCAGACCCCGAGCCTGCGTCTGATCCCGAACCTGAACGTCTGGCGCCCCTGTGATGCGGTCGAGACCGCCGTCGCCTGGAAGGCCGGCATCGAGCGTACCGACGGCCCGTCCGCGTTCATCCTGTCGCGTCAGGGCCTGCCGCACATGGAGCGTGACGGCGAGCAGCTCGCCAACATCGCCCGCGGCGGTTACGTGCTGAAGGATTGCGACGGCACCCCGGACCTGATCTTCATCGCCACCGGTTCCGAGATTGAACTGGCCGTGCAGGCCGCCGACGTGCTGAGCGGCGAGGGCAAGAAGGTCCGCGTGGTCTCCATGCCCTGTGTCGAGCTGTTCGACCAGCAGGATCCGGCCTACCGCGAGGCCGTGCTGCCGAAGGCCGTGCGCGCCCGTGTCGCCATCGAGGCCGGCGCGACCACGACCTGGCACAAGTTCACCGGCCTCGACGGCGCGGTGTTTGGCCTGGATCGCTTCGGCGAATCCGCCCCGGGTGGTGCCCTGCTCGATTACTTCGGTTTCAAGCCGGAGAACGTCGCCCAGGTCGCACGTGACGTGCTGAACGGCTGAGCCCGAATTCGATTTCGCTTAAGCAATAAAGAGGAGACTCTCATGTCTATCAAGGTTGGTATCAACGGCTTCGGTCGTATCGGCCGCATGGCTTTCCGTGCCATCGCCAAGGATTTCCCGAACCTCCAGGTGGTCGGCATCAACGACCTGCTGGATCCGGAATACCTGGCCTACATGCTGCGTTATGACTCGGTCCATGGCCGCTTCGAAGGCGACGTCAGCGTCGACGGCAACGACCTGGTGGTGAACGGCAACCGCATCCGCCTGACCGCCGAAAAGGATCCGGCCGCGCTGAAGTGGGGCGATATCGACGCCGACATCGTGATCGAATCCACCGGTCTGTTCCTGACCGCCGAGACCGCCCAGAAGCATCTGGACGCCGGCGCCAAGAAGGTCGTGATGTCCGCGCCGTCCAAGGACGACACCCCGATGTTCGTCTTTGGCGTGAACCATGGTGAGTACGCCGGCCAGACCATGGTCTCTGCCGCGTCCTGCACCACCAACGCCCTGGCCCCGGTGGCCAAGGTGCTGAACGACAAGTTCGGCATCAAGCGTGGTCTGATGACCACCGTGCACGCCGCCACGGCGACCCAGAAGACCGTCGATGGCCCGTCCATGAAGGACTGGCGCGGGGGCCGCGGCATCCTGGAGAACATCATCCCGTCCTCCACCGGTGCCGCCAAGGCCGTGGGCAAGGTGCTGCCGGAACTGAACGGCAAGCTGACCGGCATGGCCTTCCGCGTGCCGACCTCCGACGTGTCGGTGGTCGACCTCACCGTGGAGCTCAACAGCGACGCCAACTACGACGACGTCTGCGCCGCCATGAAGAAGGCCTCCGAGGGCGAGCTGAAGGGCGTGCTGGGCTACACCGAAGACCTGGTGGTCTCCACCGACTTCCGTGGCTACACCGCCCCGTCCGTGTTTGACGCCGGCGCCGGCATCCAGCTGGACCCGACCTTCGTGAAGGTCGTCGCCTGGTACGACAACGAGTACGGCTACACCTGCAACATGCTGCGCATGGTGGAGCACGTCGCCAAGTAAGGCCGGATGGCCGGGCCCCTCGGGGTCCGGCCATTTGCATTGCCTGGGTCCAAGAGGTCTGGGGCCAGTCCCTGCGGGGGCTTGCCCGAAGCCTTTTCTCTTTCCAACCGTATTTCGAGAGGTACTCCCATGTCTGTCATCAAGATGACCGATCTCGACCTGCAGGGTCGCCGTGTGCTGGTGCGTCAGGATCTCAACGTCCCGGTGAAGGGCGGTAAGGTCACCTCCGACGCCCGTATCCGCGCGAGCCTCGAGACCGTGCAGAAGGCCCTGGACGCCGGCGCGGCCGTGATGCTGATGTCGCATCTGGGCCGCCCGACCGAGGGCGAGTTCTCCGAGGAGGACTCTCTGGCCCCGGTCGCCGAGCATATGGGTGGCCTGCTCGGTCGCGAAGTGCGCCTGGTTCGGGATTACCTCGACGGCGTGGATGCCAAGCCGGGCGAGGTGATCCTGCTCGAGAACGTGCGCTTCAACGCCGGCGAGAAGAAGGACGACGAGGCGCTGGCCAAGAAGTACGCGGCGCTGTGCGACGTGTTCGTGATGGACGCCTTCGGTACCGCCCACCGCGCCCAGGCCTCCACCCATGGCGTGGCCAAATTCGCCCCGCAGGCCTGCGCCGGCCCGTTGCTGGCCAAGGAGCTGGAGGCCCTGGGGCAGGCCCTGGAGACCCCGAAGCGCCCGCTGGTGGCAATCGTCGGTGGCTCCAAGGTCTCGACCAAGCTGACCGTGCTGGAGTCGCTGTCCAAGGTGGTCGATCAGCTGATCGTCGGTGGCGGCATCGCCAACACCTTTATCGCGGCCCAGGGCCATGGTGTCGGCAAGTCGCTGTACGAGGCGGATCTGGTCGATGAGTCCAAGCGCCTGATGGAGGCCGCCCGCGCCAAGGGCGGCGAGATCCCGGTCCCGACCGACGTGACCGTGGGCAAGGAGTTTTCCGAATCCACCCCGGCCGAGACCAAGGCCGTGGACGCCGTTGCGGACGACGACATGATCTTCGACGTCGGCCCCGAGACCGCGGCCACCTACGCCGAGGCCCTGCGCAATGCCGGCACCATCGTCTGGAACGGCCCGGTGGGCGTGTTCGAGTTCGATCAGTTCGCCGGCGGCACCAAGGCCCTGGGCGAGGCGATCGCTGAGAGCAATGCGTTCTCCATCGCCGGGGGTGGCGACACCCTGGCCGCGATCGACAAGTACAACCTGGCGGATCGCATCAGCTACATCTCCACCGGCGGCGGCGCCTTCCTCGAGTTCCTCGAGGGCAAGACCCTGCCGGCCGTCGCCATCCTGGAAGAACGGGCCAAGGGCTGAGGCCCTTGTCCTTTCCCGCTGACGGAGACACGCGCGGATGAGACGTACCAAGATCGTAGCCACGCTGGGGCCGGCAACGGACAGCGACGAGGCCATGGAGGCCATCATCCGGGCCGGTGTGGATGTGGTCCGGTTGAATTTCTCGCATGGCGATCCGGATGACCACCGCCAGCGCCTGGCGCGGCTGCGGGCCGCCTCCGAGCGCGCCGGCCGTTGCGTCGGTGTCCTGGGCGACCTGCAGGGCCCCAAGATCCGCATCGACCGCTTCCAGCAGGGCAAGGTGCAGCTGGAAGAGGGCGCGCCCTTCGCGCTGGATGCCGAGCTGGATCGCGACGCGGGCGATGCCACCCAGGTCGGCCTGACCTACAAGGACCTCCCGGACGACGTGCGCACGGACGACATCCTGCTGCTGGATGACGGTCGTATCGTGCTCAAGGTCACGGCGGTCAATGGCAGCCGGATCGAGACCACCGTCGAGGTCGGCGGCGAGCTGTCCAACAACAAGGGCATCAACCGCCAGGGCGGCGGCCTGTCTGCGCCCGCGATTACGGACAAGGACCGCGACGATATCCGCCTGGCGGCCGAGCTGCAGGTGGACTACCTGGCCGTCTCGTTCCCGCGTTCCGCCCAGGACCTGCACCTGGCGCGGGGCCTGTTGAAGGATGCCGGCTGGGAGGCCGGGATCTGCGCCAAGATCGAGCGCTCCGAGGCCTTGGAGGTGATCGACGAGATCATCGCCGCCTCGGAGGTCATCATGATCGCCCGCGGCGATCTGGGCGTGGAGATCGGTGACGCCGAGCTCCCGGGGGTGCAGAAGACCCTGATCACGCGCGCGCGCAGCCTCAATCGTCTGGTCATCACTGCGACCCAGATGATGGAGACCATGATCCAGAACCCCATCCCGACCCGCGCCGAGGTATTCGACGTGGCCAACGCGGTGCTGGACGGTACGGATGCGGTGATGCTCTCTGGCGAGACCGCGACCGGGCGTTATCCTGCGCGCGTGGTCACCAGCATGGACCGGATCTGCGAGGCTGCCGAGCGCCAGCGCGCCGCACGCCAGTCGGACCATCGCATGGATTCGACCTTCGGCCGGGTCGACGAGGCCATCGCGATGGCCACCATGTACACCGCCAACCATCTCGATGTCTCCGCGATCGCCGCGCTGACCGAGTCCGGATCCACGGCGCTGTGGATGTCGCGCATCAGCTCGGGCATCCCGATCTACGCGCTCACCCAGCACGAATCCACCAGCCGCCGCATGACGCTTTATCGCGGCGTCTATCCGGTGACCCTGAAGCCGATCCCCGAGAGCCACGAAAGCGTGAACCGTGAGGCGGTGAACTTGCTCAAGGCCGAGGGCGTCGTGCAGGATGGCGAGTTGGTCATCATTACCAAGGGCGACCTGCAGGGCGAGCATGGCGGCACCAACGCCATGAAGATCGTGCGCGTCGGCGAACTGGCCTGAACCGCGCACCGCCCGCAGTCGCCAGCCAGATAATCGACTTTTTCACTACCTCAGTCCGAATCCCGTAAGGAGGAATCCATGGCTCTAATCTCACTTCGCCAGCTTCTGGACCATGCCGCCGAGCATGGCTATGGCATGCCGGCGTACAACGCCAACAACATGGAGCAGGTCCATTCGATCATGGAAGCGGCCGCTGCGGTCGACTCCCCGGTGATCATTCAGGCCTCCGCCGGTGCCCGCAAGTACGCCGGCGAGCCCTTCCTGCGCCACAACATCATTGCCGCCATCGAGCAGTACCCGGACATCCCGGTTGTGCTGCACCAGGATCACGGCTCCGAGCCGGCAGTCTGCCTGCGCTCCATCCAGTCCGGCTTCAGCTCGGTGATGATGGACGGCTCCCTGATGCCTGACATGAAGACCCCGGCCTCTTACGACTACAACCGTGACGTGACCGCCAAGGTCTCCGAGATCGCTCACGCCTGTGGCGTGTCCGTGGAAGGCGAGCTGGGTTGCCTGGGCTCCCTGGAAACCGGCATGGCCGGCGAGGAAGACGGTTCCGGCGCCGAGGGCCAGCTGTCCCACGACCAGCTGCTGACCGACCCGGACGAGGCTGCCGACTTCGTGAAGAACACCAAGTGCGACGCCCTGGCGATCGCCATCGGTACCTCGCACGGCGCCTACAAGTTCACCCGTCCGCCGACCGGTGACATCCTGGCCATCCAGCGCGTGAAGGAGATCCACGCCCGCATCCCGGATACCCATCTGGTCATGCACGGCTCCTCCTCCGTTCCGCAGGAGTGGCTGCAGATCATCAACAAGTACGGCGGCGACATGGGCGAGACCTACGGCGTGCCGGTCGAAGAGATCCAGGAAGGCATCAAGCACGGCGTGCGCAAGGTCAACATCGACACCGACCTGCGCATGGCCTCCACCGGTGCGGTGCGCAAGTTCCTGGCCGAGAACCCGAAGGAATTCGATCCGCGCAAGTTCCTGAAGGCCTCGACCGCCGCGATGAAGGACCTCTGCCAGGCCCGTTACGAGGCCTTCGGTTGCGCCGGCATGGCGTCCAAGATCAAGCCGATCTCCCTGGACGACATGGTCAAGCGCTACCTGTCCGGCGAGCTGGATCCCAAGGTCAACTAATCCTGCGGATTGCAGCACGAAAAAGGGGGCTTCGGCCCCCTTTTTTTGTGCCATGATGAATGTATTCGTTAGGGAGACGCCGACGCATTCGCGCGGCCGCGTCTCCCTTGGCCTTTCTGGAGGTTTCCACGATGCAACGACTGATCCTTTTCTGCCTGACGACGCTGGTGTTTGCCGCCATGGTGGGGAGCGCTCACGCGAACCCGTTCAGCCGCGAGATCGATCCGCAGGACATCATCGATCGCGCCCAGGCGACGGTGGAGAACATGGCGACCCACCCCGAGTACGAGTCCCTTAAAGAGGACCTGCGCGACGCCCGCGGCGTGGTGATCTTCCCGCGCGTGGCTCGCGGGGCCTTCCTGATCGGAGGCTCCGGCGGCATCGGCGTGTTCCTGGCCTGGGACGACGAGCGCGGCGATTACTCGCCGGTGGCGTTCTACTCCCTCGGTTCGGTCAGCTTCGGCATGCAGTTCGGTGGTGATGCCGCCGAGGTGGTGATGGTCGCGCGCACCCAGGATGCGGTGGACTCGATGTTCGGGTCCGCGATCCGTCTGGGGGGCGACGCCTCGGTGGCTGCCGGTCCGGTCGGCGCGGGCCGGAGTGCCACCCCGACGGCCGACTTCCTGTCCTACTCGCGGGCGCGGGGTGCCTATCTGGGCATGAGCTTGTCCGGCTCGCGCATGACCGTGCGCGACGACTTCAACGAGGCGTATTACGGCGAGTCCCAGCGCCCGGTGCATATCATCGAGAGCCGCCGCGTCGACCGCGAGGGGACCCGTGCCCTGCGCGAGACCCTGGCCGGGTTCCGTGTTGACGAAGAGGAAGCCCCTGCGGCCTCCGAGGACCGCGGTCAGGAGCGTGAGTCCTCCGGCGGCGTGCGCCCGGACAACTTCGAGGTGGAGAGCTTCTGAACCAGCGCCGCGCGGGTGATTCCTTCCGCTGACTCGATGATCGGGGCGCTCGTGCGTGAACGCAGCGCGGCCGCATTGTCGAGGCGCGGGTCGGCATCCACCCGGCGCCGGTTCAGCACGATCCCGGCCAGTTGCAGGCCGCGTCGTTCCAGGGCCTCCAGGGTCAGCAGGCAGGTGTTCAGCGTGCCCAGCCGGTCCTCCGCCACCAGCAGGACCGGCAGCCCGAGGGCCTCGGCGAGGTCCGCGTTCAGCCCATCGGCACACAGCGGCGAGTAGAAGCCCCCCGCACCCTCCACCAGCCGCGGGCCCGTGCCGTCGGGGGCGCAGGCCGCGGCCAGCTCCGCGATCGTCAGGCGCACGCCCTGGTTCGCGGCGGCCTGGTCCGGGGCGATGGCATCGGGGAAGCGCCAGGGCGTGACCTGCTCGATGGCGGCGTCCGGAAGGCCCGCCGCGCGGGTCAGGTTCATCCCGTCCTCGGGCCGCAGCCCATCGGGGCCCGGCGGGCAGCCGGATTCCACCGGCTTGCGCGGTTGCGGCCGCAGCCCATGGTCCCGCCAGAGTTCCAGCAGCGCGCAGCTGACGAAGGTTTTGCCGACGCCGGTATCGGTGCCGGTGACGAACAGGCCCTGCGGGGGCGCTCCTGTCTGTGTCGGGCTCATGCGTCGCGGGTCAGGCGCTCCAGGGCCTCGCGATAGCGCGCGGCGGTCTGTTCCACCACTTCGGCGGGCAGCTCGGGGCCGGGCGCCTGCTTGTCCCAGTCCAGGGTCTCGAGGTAGTCGCGTACGTACTGCTTGTCGAAAGACTCGGGGCTGGTGCCCGGTGTATAGCGGTCGGCGGGCCAGAAGCGCGAGGAGTCCGGGGTCAGGACCTCGTCGATCAGATGCAGGGTGCCGGCGGCATCGACGCCGAACTCGAACTTGGTGTCGGCGATGATGATGCCGCGCTCGGCCGCGTAGTCGCGCGCCATCGCGTAGATCGCGAGTGCTGCGTCGCGCACCTGTCGGGCCCGTTCCGCGCCGATGGTCGCCACCACGGCATCAAAGTCGATATTGGCATCGTGGTCGCCGACGTCGGCCTTGGTGCTGGGGGTGAAGATCGCCTCGGGGAGCTTCGAGGCGAGCTCCAGGCCGGCCGGGAGCGGGATGCCGCAGACCGCGCCGCTGGCCTGGTAGTCCTTCCAGCCGGAGCCGATCAGGTAGCCGCGTACCACCGCCTCCACCGGTAGGGCCTCGAGCCGCCGAATCACCAGGCTGCGTCCTTCCAGCGGGGCGCGAATGGCCGGGTCCGGGATCACCCGTTCCAGCGGGATATCGGTCAGCTGGTTGGGGATGCCCAGCTCGCGCTCCACCTTGTGCATCCAGAACTGCGTGATCTCGGTCAGCACCCGGCCCTTCTCGGGCACGGCCGTGGGCAGGATCACGTCAAAGGCGGACAGGCGGTCGGTGGTGACCATCAGCCAGTGGTCGGCGTCCACCGCATAGAGATCGCGCACCTTGCCGCGATGGACGAGTTCGAGGTCGGGGATGTGGCTTTCAAGCAGGGTGTCAGTCATGCCGCGATTCTACCGGGCGCGGGCCTTGCGCACCACGAAGCGGACGAAGACACGAAGAAAAGCGATCCACAAGGAGACGCGACGATCGGCAGCAAGCGCATGGGCGCGTCGCGCCTTATCCTCCGGCCATTCACGCCCCCCGCTTCGCTCTCACCAGTGAGGCCTTCCGGCCTCTGGGTCTCCCTGTGGATCGCTCCTTGATCGGGCTTTTCTGCGCGTCCGGGAGCGCTTCGTGGTGCGCATGGCTTGTCGGGTGGGGCCGGGGTCGCTATCGTTCGGGCCATGACTGAGATGGCAGGCAATTCGGCGGCGCCTCGCGTGGGCGTCGTGATGGGGAGCACCTCCGACTGGGCGACCATGGAGCGGGCGGTGGATGTGCTGGACGAACTCGGGGTCCCGTTCGAGGCCCGGGTGGTGTCGGCTCACCGAACACCGGATCTCCTGTTCGAGTACGCCGAGCAGGCGCGCGAGCGGGGCCTGCAGGCGATTATCGCCGGGGCCGGCGGGGCGGCGCACCTGCCGGGGATGCTGGCGTCCAAGACGCCGGTACCGGTGCTCGGGGTGCCGGTTGCCTCGCGCCACCTGAAGGGGCAGGACTCGCTGCTGTCCATCGTGCAGATGCCGCGCGGCATCCCCGTGGCGACCTTCGCGATCGGCGAGGCGGGCGCGGCCAACGCCGCCTTGTTCGCCGCCGCGATGCTGGCGAACCACGATCCCGATCTGCGTGAGCGTCTGGATGCCTTTCGCCAGTCCCAGAGTCAGGCCGTGCTGGGGCAGACTCTGCCACCGGACCCGTCATGATCCAGCCCCCTGCGACCCTCGGGCTGCTCGGTGGCGGGCAGCTCGGCCGCTATTTCGTGGAGGCCGCACAGGGAATGGGCTATCCCGTATGGGTCCTGGACCCGGACCCGGCGAGCCCGGCCGGGCGAGTGGCGGCGCGGCACCTGTGCCAGGCCTTCGACGACCCCGATGCGCTGCAGGCCCTGGCCGGGGCCTGCGCGGTCATTACCACCGAGTTCGAGAACATCCCGCGCCCGGCCGTGGAGTGGCTGGATGCCCGCGCCTGTCTGCGCCCGGGGCCGCGCGCCCTGAGCATTGCCCAGGATCGCCTGGAGGAGAAGGCCTTCCTCGGCGAGATCGGTGTGGCGGTGGCTCCCTGGCAGGCGGTCCTGGCCGGCCAGACGCCCGAAGTGCGAGCGGACGCGGGAGGGCCGACGTTCCCCGCGATCCTGAAGACTGCGCGCCTGGGTTATGACGGCAAGGGCCAGGTCCGGCTGGCGCAGGCCGGCGAGTTGCCCGCGGCGCATGCGGAGCTGGGACTGGTGGACTCCGTGCTGGAGGCCCAGGTCGAGCTGGAGCGCGAGCTCTCGGTGCTGGTGGCGCGAACCGCGGACGGATCGAACGAGGCCTTTCCGGTGGCGGAAAACACCCATCACGAGGGCATCCTGCACCTGACGCGGGTGCCGGCCCGAGTCGGTGACGAGCCGCGCGAACGCGCCACGGCGATCGCCCGGCACATTGCCGAGCAGCTCGATTACCAGGGGTTGCTGGCGGTGGAGTTCTTCCTCACGGTGGAGGGTGAGTTGCTGGTCAACGAGATCGCGCCGCGTCCGCACAACTCCGGGCACTACACCCAGGATGCCTGCACCGTCAGCCAGTTCGAGCAGCAGGTGCGCGCGGTCTGCGGGCTGGGATTGGCCCCGGCCTTGCTGACGACCCCGGTGGCGATGGTGAACCTGCTGGGTGACCTGTGGCCCGCCGCAGCGGAACCCGACTGGCAAGACGTGCTGGCTGCCGGCCGCGCGCGGCTGCATCTGTATGGCAAGGCCGAGGCCCGGTCCGGCCGCAAGATGGGGCACGTCAACGTGCTCGGTCTGCCGGGCGAGGACGACGCCGGCGCCGCGGCCGCCACCGCCGAGGCCCTGTGGCAGGGCCTGGCCAAGGCTGTGGGGCGGACTGTGGACGGAGGGATGGCATGAAGGAGGGCTTCCCCACGATCCAGGCGCGGCGTACCCGTCAGGCGGAGCTGAAGCGCGACCTGGAGTTCGAGGACACGCTGGCCGGAGAACACCTGCGGTTCCGCACGACCTGGGGCCTGTTCTCGCCGCGCCGCATCGACGATGGCACGCGGATGTTGCTGGAGCGCATCGAGGTGGAGCCAACCGATGCCTGCCTGGATCTGGGCTGTGGCTATGGCCCGATCGGCCTGACGCTGGCGCGCAAGGCCTCGCAGGGACACTGCACGCTGGTGGACACCAACTTCCTCGCGGTGGAGTACAGCCGGCGCAATGCCGAGCTGAACGGCATCACCAATGTGGACTGCGTGACCAGCAACGGCTTCGCGCAGATCCGTGACCGGCGTTTCGATCTGGTCACCTCGAACCTGCCGGCCAAGGTGGGGCGCGAGATGCTCTACACCTACCTGCTGGACGCCCACGAGCAGATGAACCCGGGTGGACGCATCTATGTCGTAACTATTACCGGGTTGCGGCGGTTCATCGAGAAGGGGTTCAAGGAAGTGTTCGGCAACTACGACAAGGTCAAGCAGGGCCGCGAGTACACTGTCGCGGCCGCGGTGCGCGAGCCCGACTGAGCATGGTCGAGGGGGCGGGCGAACTGCCGGTTGCGCTCCGGGTGCTGTCCGCCGTGCTGCTGGGTGGCGGCATGCTGGTGATGCTGCGGCGCATGCCCTGGGAGACCTTCTTCGTGCCCGGCCGCGCCCAGCTGTTCGTGATCGCCACGCTGTGCCTGCTGCTGATCTGGAGCCTGCGGGCGCAGGCCCTGGATGGGCTGGCCCTGCATTTTCTGGGTATGGCCACCGTGACCCTGATGTTCGGTTGGCAGCTGGCGATCCTGATGGTCTTCCTGGTAGTGGCGATCCTCGGCCTGTTCGGCGTGCTCCCGCTAGCCGCCTTCCCGTTGACGGTGCTGCTGGCGGGCATCCTGCCGGTCGCGGTCACCTGGGGCCTGCTGCGGCTGTCCGAGGCGCGTCTGCCCGCGCACATGTTCATCTACCTCTACGCGGTCGGTTTCCTCGGCGGGGCGCTTTCGGTGGTTGCCACCGTGCTGGCCTCGGCGGCGATCTACGGGTTGTTCACCGAGCTCGCCTGGGCGGATATCCATCGCGACTACCTGCGCTACCTGGCCCTGCTGGTGCTGCCCGAGGCGGTGATCAACGGGATCGTGATTACCGGCCTGGTCATGGTGCGTCCCGAGTGGCTGGCGACCTGGTCGGACGAGCGCTACATCCACGGACGCTAGGGAAACACTGATCAATGAACGCGTTCGCGCTCGAGTCGCTTTTGCGTGCGAACAAGGCGCGGTGACTGCCGTGCAGTCATTCTGCACAAGGGAGCCGCAACGCCGTTCCCACGCAAAAGCGGCCGAGCCCCTGCATTCAATTGGTTGTGGGGTTGGTGCCCCAGGTTCCCCGATTCTGCGTTGCGCCGCTTGCCGGTAGAACCACTACCGGCTGCGCGCCGCGCCTTGTCTCGGAAAACCTGGGGCACCAACGCGAACGCGTTCATTGATCAGTGTTTCCCTGGGAAGGCTTCGGCCCGCATTCTCCGACCGATCGAATGGCTCCATGGAGCGGCCTGTGGCTATTTCCCTGTTTGGTTCTATGTTAATGCACCATTCAGGAAAGCCCTGCTAACGTTTGCATCAAGACGGGGCGACGACCCCGCCCAGGAACTTGAACGAGGAGACTACAATAATGAAAACCAAGCTGTTCGTGCTGGCCGGTATTGCCGGCAGTGTCCTGATGCTGTCCAGTGCGGCCCAGGCCGCCGATATCCAGGCGGGTCAGTCCAAGTACCAGAACACCTGTGCCAGCTGTCACGGTGCCCAGGGCAAGGGGCAGGCGATCTTCCCGGCCTTGGCCGGCAAGGACGCGGACACCGTGGCCAGCCTGCTGGAGCGCTATCGCGCCGGCGAGGAAGTCGGTGATCATACCGCGCTGATGCGTCCGCAGGCCCAGGGCCTGAGCGACGACGACATCGCCAACCTGTCCAACTACATCGCGACCGAGTTCAACTGATCCGGGCGCCTTGGTAGAGGCAAGCGAAGGCAGCAAACGGGCCGGGGGTTTCCCCGGCCCGTTTGCGTTGGAGTGCCGCCCGCTGCGACCACTGGCTTTTGCCTGGCATCCTGGCATCCGGTAAAGTTCGGCGATTCCGAGAGCACGGTCGACGGTCGGCCCTGCTTCACCAGCGATCCCTGCGAGGCTTTCCATGGCACAACCCGATTTCATCGCTCCGTCCATCCTCTCCGCCGACTTCGCCCGCCTGGGCGAGGAAGTCGACAACGTCCTGGCGGCCGGTGCCGACACCGTGCACTTCGACGTGATGGACAACCACTACGTGCCCAATCTGACGATCGGTCCGCTGGTCTGCGATGCCCTGCGCAAGCACGGCGTGACCGCGCCGATCGACGTGCACCTGATGGTCAAGCCGGTGGATCGCATCATCCCGGACTTCGCCCAGGCCGGTGCCAGTTACATCACCTTCCATCCGGAGGCCTCCGATCACATCGACCGCACCCTGCAGCTGATCCACGCCGAGGGCTGCAAGGCCGGGTTGGTGTTCAATCCGGCAACCCCGCTGTCCTATCTCGAGTACGTGATGGACAAGGTCGACATGATCCTGCTGATGTCGGTGAACCCGGGCTTTGGTGGCCAGAAGTTCATCCCGAATACGCTGGACAAGCTGCGCGCCGCGCGCAAGATGATCGATGACTCCGGGCGTGATATCCGCCTCGAGATCGACGGTGGCGTGAAGGCCGACAATATCCGCGAGATCAAGGCCGCCGGTGCCGATACCTTTGTGGCCGGGTCCGCGATCTTCGGCGCCGGCAGCGACACCGACCCGAACCGCTACGACAGCATCATCCAGCAGATGCGCGACGAGCTGGCCAAGGCCTGAATCGACGGTTACCGGAGACCGGGATGTCCCTGAAACGCCCCCGCATGATCCTGATCGACCTGGACGGCACGCTGATTGACAGTGTGCCGGACCTGGCCTTTAGCGTGGATGCGATGATGCGCGAGCTGGGCCTGCCCGAACGCGGCGAGCCGGCCGTGCGCAACTGGGTCGGCAACGGCGTGGAACGGCTGGTCCAGCGTGCGCTGGTCAACGACCTCGACGGCGAGCCGGACGCGGAGCAGTTCGCACGTGCGCTGCCCGTGTTCATGCGTATCTACCAGGAGAACACCGCCGGGCGTTCGCCGCTTTACCCGGGCGTGCGCGAGGGGCTGGACCAGCTCAAGGCCGCGGGCTACCGCCTGGGCTGCGTGACCAACAAGGCCGAGCGCTTCACCGTGCCGCTGCTGCGCGAGAAGGGCATCCTCGACGACTTCGAGATCGTGGTCGCCGGCGACGCCCTGCCGCAGAAGAAGCCGGATCCGGCGCCGCTGCTGCACGCGGCCGACAAGCTCGGCGTGGATCCGTCCGAGGCGCTGATGGTCGGGGACTCGAAGAGCGACGTTAAGGCCGCGCGCGCGGCCGGCTTCCAGATCGTCTGCATGACCTACGGCTACAACCACGGCAAGGATATCCGCGACGAGCACCCGGACGCGGTGCTCGATCGGCTGGACGAGCTGCCGGACCTGCTGCCCGCCCGGGCGGCGTGATCCGTGATGTCGGCAACGGACCGGACAACGGGGCGATGGCGAGACGGCGAATGAAACGCCGCGCCATCCATCCCCTTTGTCTGGAACCGTTGTGATGACCCCCGAACAGTTCGATCAGCTGGCCCGCGAGGGCTATAACCGCATCCCGTTGGTGCGCGAGGTCCTGGCGGACCTCGAGACCCCGCTGTCCATCTTCCTCAAGCTGGCCAACCGGCCGTATTCCTACCTGTTCGAGTCCGTGCAGGGCGGGGAGCGCTGGGGGCGGTATTCCTTCATCGGCCTGCCGGCGCGCACCCGGGTGCGCGTGCATGGCCACGACATCACCGTGGAGACCGACGGCGCGGTGATGGAGCAGACCACCGAGACGGACCCGCTGGCCTGGATCGAGGCCTATCAGGCGCGCTTCAAGGCCGCGGAGCTGCCGGGGCTTCCACGCTTCACCGGTGGCCTGGTCGGCTATTTCGGGTTCGAGACCGTGCGCCTGATCGAGCCGCGCCTGGAGGGGCCGGAGAAGCCGGATGCCCTGGGGTTGCCGGATATCCTGCTGATGGTCTCCGAGGAGGTCGTGGTCTACGACAACCTCTCCGGGCGGCTGTATCTGGTGGTCCATGCGGATACGACCCAGGCCGGTGGCCAGGCCGTGGCCGCCGCCCGCCTGGACGAGCTGGAGACCCGCCTGGGCGAGCCGCTGGTACCGCCGGAGGATCCGCCGCATCCACACGCGGTGCCGGAGTATGTGTCCGGCTGGTCGGCCGAGGGCTATCAGGCCGCCGTCAAGCGGGCGCAGGAATACATCATGGACGGCGACGTGATGCAGGTGGTGCTGGCACAGCGTATGAGCGTGCCGTTCTCCGCACCGCCGCTGAACCTCTACCGTGCCCTGCGGGCGCTGAACCCGTCGCCCTACATGTACTACCTCGACCTGGACGATCACCACGTGGTCGGTGCGTCGCCGGAGATCCTGGTGCGCCTGGAGGACGACTGCGTGACGGTGCGTCCGATCGCCGGCACCCGCCCGCGTGGGCGTACCGAGGCGGAAGATCGCGCGCTGGAGGCCGAACTGCTGGCGGATCCAAAGGAGCGTGCCGAGCACCTGATGCTGATCGATCTGGGGCGCAACGACGTCGGCCGGGTCTGCGAGATCGGCTCGGTGGAGGTGACTGACACCATGAGTATCGAGCGCTACTCGCATGTGATGCACATCGTCTCCAACGTGGAGGGGCGGCTGGCCCCGGGCCACTCGCCGATGGATGTCCTGCGTGCGACCTTCCCGGCCGGGACCGTCTCGGGGGCACCGAAGATCCGCGCGTTGGAGATTATCGACGAGCTGGAACCGGTCAAGCGCGGGCCCTACTCCGGTGCGGTGGGGTACCTCTCGTGGTCGGGCAATATGGACACCGCGATCGCGATCCGCACCGCCGTGCTGCACGACGGCGAGTTGCACATCCAGGCCGGGGCCGGTGTAGTCCACGACTCGGTGCCGGAAAACGAGTGGCAGGAGACCCTGAACAAGGGGCGCGCGGTGGTGCGTGCGGCCGAGACTGCCCTGGGTGGTCTGGGGCCCCGGCGCCACCGCGACTGAGGGCCGGTCATGCGGTGCGGTGGCCTTCGCATCCTGTTGCTGGTGCTCGGGCTCTGGCTGTTGCCGGGGCTGGCGGCGGCGCAGATCGTGGTGCTGGTACCCGGGGGCTGGGATCGCGGCGACGGTTTTCGCCAGGCCGGGTTCACCGCGGCCCTGAACGCCGCCGGCTATGCCGATGGCGGGCGTGCCCGTGCAAACGTGGGCGCTGCGCACTTCGAGCGAGCTCCCGACCCCGCCGCACGCCAGTTCTATACCGTGGATCTGCCGACCGCTGTGGCTCCACCGGAACGGGCGCGGGCGCTCGGCCAGGTGGTCGATGGTCTGACCCGGCGCCACCCCGGCCGCGAGCTGGTGCTGGTCGGGCATTCCACCGGCGGGGTCGTGGCGCGCGAGCTGCTGGTGCGTCAGCCGCACCCGGCCATCTCCACCCTGGTGACCTTCTCCGCGCCGCATGCGGGGGGCGGCTGGTCCGCGCTGGCGCGTTCGGTGACGGATGCGCTGGCCGATTCCCCGCTGGGGCTGTACGCCCCGTTCGCCGGAATGCAGGGGCTGCACCGGCGCGAGGGGCTGTGGGGGCCGGAGGGCGGCTCGCCGGATGCGACGCACCTGGAGTGGCTGAACACGCGGGAGCATCCGCCCATCCGCTATGTATCGGTGGTGCGGCTGGCCGACCCATGGGTGGATGCCGCCAGTCAGGACATGAACCGTCTCCCGGCCTTGCGCGGACGGGCGCATACCCTGCCCAGCCCTGGCGGGCACCGGTTGGAGGCCGCCGACGGCACCCTGCTGGTGGCGCTATTGCTGCCCCGATGAAGGCGCACGGTTTCGCCAGCGCGATTGCGGTTGCGGCGCAACCACTCGGGACCCGGGGTATGCTTGGTCCCTGCCTGGGTGCGCATGACCTCGGTTCTATTCGTCTGTCCGTTTCTTTCGGTCTCCAGGGACGTTCGCCATGATCCTGATGCTCGACAACTACGACTCGTTCACCTTCAACCTGGTCCAGTACCTGGGCGAGCTGGGGGCGGAGGTGGTGGTGCACCGCAACGACTGCATCACCCCGGAACAGATTGCGGAGCTCGACCCCGCCGGTATCGTGATCTCCCCCGGCCCCTGCACGCCGAACGAGGCGGGGGTGTCGTTGGAGGTGATCCGGCGCTTTGCCGGCGAGATCCCGATCCTCGGGGTCTGTCTCGGCCACCAGGCGATCGGCCAGGTCTTTGGTGGCCGTGTGGTGCGGGCGCGCGAGATCATGCACGGCAAGACCTCGCCGGTGCATCACACCGGGGTCGGGGTGTTCGCCGGGCTCGAGAATCCGCTGGAGGCCACGCGCTACCACTCCCTGGTGGTCGAAGCCGCGAGCCTGCCGGATTGTCTGGAGGTGACCGCCTGGACCCAGCGCGAAGACGGCTCGCGCGACGAGATCATGGGCCTGCGTCATCGCGAGCTGGATGTCGAGGGCGTGCAGTTTCACCCGGAATCCATCCTGACCCGCCAGGGGCACGAACTGCTCGGCAACTTCCTGAGTCGCCTGCCCCAGCCGGCGTGAAGCGCAGGTCAATAGACACCTCTCCACGCGGCGCTCACTGCTTGTTCTGGACGGCAGGTGGGGTTCGCCTGGCCGCGCCTGCTGGCGGTATTGCGGCTCGCACCGCTCGCGCGGCGGCCTCTCGCGGGTCGTGCCCGGCTGGTGTTCACTCTCGATTCCGGCGCGCATGCCTCGCTTGAGGGGCGCCGCCACGGAACGCCGGACGCGGCTGCGCTTCGCCCTGCTGGTGGCGCCGCTGTCCATGCTGGCGCCGTTCTCGCTGGATACCTATCTGCCCTCGTTTCCGGCGATGGCCGAGGCCCTGGCCGTCGATGGCGTGGCGATGCAGGCGACGCTGTCCGCCTATCTGGTCGCGTTCGCCGTTGCCACCCTGATTGCCGGCCCGCTGTCGGATGCCTATGGCCGGCGCCCGGTGGTGTTGTGGGCCCTGCTGGCCTACGTGCTGACCTCGGCGCTGCTGGTGTTCGCGATGGAGTACTGGCAGGTGCTGGCGTTGCGCATGGGGCAGGGGCTGGCGGCGGCGGCCGGGGTGGTGGTCGGGCGAGCGCTGATCCGCGATCGCTTTGATCCCACCGACGCGCGGCGGGTTTTCGCGCTGGTCACCATGATGTTCGCGATCGGGCCGGCCGCCGCGCCGATCATCGGCGGCTGGTTGCAGGCGGCGTTTGGCTGGCGTTCGGTGTTCGCCTTCCTGACACTCTACGGCGTCTTCCTGCTATTGGCGGTGCGCGCCTGGATGCCGGAGACCCTGCCGCCGGTCGGCCGCGTCTCCAGTCACCCGCGTCCGGTCATCCGGGGCTACCTGGGCACGCTGCACAACCCGGCGTTCCTGTTCCCGGTCGCGGTCCATGCGGGGATGTTCGGGGCGATGTTCCTGTTCATTGCCGCGTCCCCGACCATCATCTACGAGCACCTGCAAGGCGGGGAACAGGACTTCTGGTGGTTGTTCGGGCCGCTGGTCGCCGGGCTGGTGGTGGGCGGCTTCGTCGCCGGGCGCGTGGCCGGGGTGGTGAGCCCGCAGCGGGCCGTGGCGATCGGGCTCGGGCTGTCTGGGCTGTCGCTGGCGCTGGTGGGCCTGGCGGTGCTGGCCGACGGTCCGGTGGTCGCGATCACCCTGCCATTCGCGCTGTACAGCTTTGCCCTGGCCACCGCGATGCCGTCCCTGACCCTGTTGGCGCTGGACTGTTACCCGGGCGCGCGCGGCATGGCCGCGGCCATGCAGGCCTTCGTGCAACTGGGCTTCAGTGCGTTGCTGGCGCTGTTCCTGGTCGACTGGCTGGACGATGCCATGGGGCGTCTGGTCCTCGCGGCGTTGCTGCTCTGGGCCCTGGCACTGGCCGCCTGGCTGGTCGCGCCGGGCGGTGGTCGTGCGGGCACCGCGCGGACGTTACACTAGCCGCTTCGATTTTCCGCAGGAGCAAGCCCGTGACCGTGCAGCAAGCGATAGCGGCCCTCATCGAGCGCCGCGACCTGGACGAGGCGACCATGACCGCCGTGATGCAGGCGGTGATGACCGGCGAGGCCACGGATGCCCAGATTGGCGCGTTCCTGGTGGCCCTGCGCATGAAGGGCGAGACCATCGAGGAGATCCGCGCGGCTGCCGGCGTGATGCGCTCGCTGGCCACGCGCGTGGATGTGCCGCGTACCGGGCTGGTGGATACCTGCGGAACCGGCGGCGATGCCTCGGGCACCTTCAATATCTCCACCGCCGCGGCGCTGGTGGCGGCGGCGGGCGGCGTGCGGGTCGCCAAGCACGGCAATCGCTCGGTGTCGTCGAAATCCGGCAGTGCCGACGTGCTGGAATCGCTGGGGATCTCGCTGGGCCTGTCGCCGGCGGCGGTGGGGACCTGCATCGACGAGGTCGGTGTTGGCTTCCTGTTCGCTCCCGCCCACCACGGCGCGATGAAACACGCGATCGGTCCGCGCAAGGAACTCGGCGTGCGTACGCTGTTCAATGTGCTGGGACCGCTGACCAACCCCGCCGGGGCGCCGAATCAGGTACTCGGCGTGTTTTCCCAGGATTGGGTGCGCCCGTTGGCCGAGGCCCTGAAGGGGCTCGGTAGCGAGCACGTCCTGGTGGTGCATGCCGAGGATGGTCTGGACGAGATCAGCATCGCCTCGCCGACCCGGGTGGCGGAGCTGCAGGATGGCGAGATCCGCGAATACACCATCCGTCCGGAGGATTTCGGGCTGACCACCACCGCGCTGGATGCGGTGCGGGTCGACAGCGTGGAGGCCTCGGCCAGCATGCTGCGCGGCGTGCTGGACGGACAGGCGGGTGCGGCACGCGACATCGTGCTGCTGAATGCCGGGGCGGCGATCTACGCCGGTGGCGGGGCGGACACACTCGCAGCGGGGATCAAGGCCGCCGCCCGGGCGATCGATTCCGGCGCGGCGCGCGAACGGCTGGAGCGCCTGCAAGCGACCAGCGCAAGACTGGCAAACAAGGAAGCACAATGAGTGAAGGCAACGCAGTACCCGACATCCTGCAGCGCATCCTGGAGCGCAAGCGCGAGGAGCTGAAGGAACGCGAGGTGTACTGGCCACTGCGCGAGTTGCGCGGCTGGATGGGGTCCGCCCCGGCACCGCGCGGTTTTCGCGCGGCCCTGCAGCGCGATATCGACGCCGGGCGCCCTGCGGTGATCGCGGAGATCAAGAAGGCCAGCCCGAGCCAGGGCCAGATCAGCCCGAACTTCAACCCCGAGGCGTTTGCGCGCAGCTACGAGGAGCATGGTGCGACCTGTCTGTCGGTGCTGACCGACGTGGACTTCTTCAAGGGGCGCGACGGCGACCTGCGCGACGCGCGTGTGGCCTGCACGATCCCGATCCTGCGCAAGGATTTCGTGATTGATCTCTACCAGGTCTACGAGGCCCGTGTACTCGGCGCGGATTGCGTGCTGCTGATCGCGGCGGCGCTGGATGACACGGCGCTGCACGAGCTCTTCTTCCTGACCCGCGAGCTGGGCATGGATGCCCTGGTGGAGGTACATGACGCCGAGGAGCTGGAGCGGGCCAAGCGCATCGGGGCCGACCTGATCGGCATCAACAACCGCGACCTGCACAGCTTCGAGACGCGGCTGGAGACGACGCTGGAGTTGAAGGATCAGGTGCCGGAGGAGGCCCTGCTGGTGACCGAGAGCGGCATCCACACGCGCGAGGATGTCGCCCGCATGCAGGCGGCGGGGGTGAATGCCTTTCTGGTGGGCGAGGCCTTCATGCGCACCGAGGACCCGGGCGCGGCCCTGGGCCGGCTGTTCCGCGGCGAATAACGGCCCCGCGGGCCCGACCCGGGCGGGCTCGCGTCAGCGGGTGCCGAACACCACGATGGTCTTGCCGTGGGCGGTGATCAGGCCGCGTTCTTCCAGATCCTTCAGCACGCGTCCGGCCATCTCGCGCGAGCAGCCCACGATACGCGCGATCTCCTGCCGGGTGATGCGCAGCTGCATGCCGTCGGGGTGGGTCATCGCGTCGGGCTGCTGGGCCAGGTCCAGCAGGGTGTGGGCGATGCGTCCGGTGACATCCACGAATGCGAGGTCCATCACCTTGCGCGAGGTCTGACGCAGGCGGGCCGCGATCTGGCTGGTGAGCAGCATCAGGATCTCGGGGTCGCGCTGGGCGATCTCGCGGAACTGGGTGTAGGGGATCTCCGCGGTCTCGGTGTCCTCGCGGGTGGTGACAGTCGCGCTGCGCGGGTCGTCCTCGAACATGCCCAGCTCGCCGAAAAACTCGCCCTTGTTCAGGTAGGCAAGTACCAGCTCATGTCCGTTGTTCTCGCCCAGTACCGAGACCGAACCACTGACCACGTAATACAGTGTGTCGGGTACGGTGCCCGAGTGAATGATCGTGGTGCGCTTGCGGTACTGGCGCCGGTGGCAGTAGCCGAGGAAACGCTCCAGCGCGGGCGACGGCTGCGCCGGGCGGTAAATGAACGGGTTGTTCAAGGCTTCCATGGTCACGTCCGATATCAGCTTCCTGAAGATGAGCGCCAGTGTAATGCAGCATCCGTGCCCTGCACCCCGGGGTAACTGGCACCGTTCACAAAATCCGCCGGCAGGGCCCTGTTTTGTGCAGCAGGTCCGCCCTGAGTAGAGTTCTACCCGAGTATAGGCGTGGATTTCTCCATCCAACAGTGTGAAAGGACAAGCCCGATGATTCCCGTGTTGCAGAGTGATACATTCCTGATAGGGTGTCAGCATGGAACTTTTCTTTAGCACCGCGAAGTTCAGGCTCAACGGTCATAGCTACACCGGCTTTCCGATTCTCATCACGGAGGAAGGCAAGGTGGTCAGTGAGGCTCTCGACTTCTGTATCACCTACCTGATCAAGCGTGGGCGCGTTCAGAGCCCGAAGTCCTGGGTGACATACGGCAAAGCGCTCTACCAGTTCCTTGGTTGGTGTGAAGCCAATGCCATCGATTGGCGCGACGTTGGCAATGATCGGGAATCCACGATACTGGCCGAGTTCAGGGACTGGAATCTGAGTTCGGAGGGCGGCAGCCTATCTGCCGTCACCATCAATGCCCGGCTGAGGCTGCTGTGTGCGTTCTATCGGCATGCCGTGAACAAGGGTTGGATCGAAACCGTCCCGTACGACATCGAGACCGTCACGGTCAGGCAGCCCAAGGGGTTTCTTGCGCATGTAGACGCCAGTGGCGGCGAGCGCTCTAGCGCCGACGTCATGCTCAAGACGCCGCGGACCGTCATCAAGGTGCTGAGCAAATACCAGTCGCGGGAACTGCTCGACGCGATCAAGAACCCCTCGCACCGCCTGATGGTGCGATTGGCGCTCACTACGGGCCTGCGCCGTGAGGAGCTGGCGAGCTTTCCGCTGAAGTATGTTGTCAACCCGGTCTCCTATACCAAGCATCGCTCGTTTATCCGGGTCAATCTCGATCCGAGAGACATGGTGATCAAGCGCCATCAGCCCCGAGGCATCGATGTGCCGAGAACGGTCATGGAAGACCTCTGGCAGTACGTCATCGGGGAGCGTCACCGTCTGGAAAGCATTTCCGGGGAAGCCCAGCCCACGCTGTTTCTAACGGCTGATGGCTGGCCGTATGCGAATGACGGCGCGACGATCCTGGGCATCGTGAAGAAGGCGGGCGCTGCGGCGGGCATTCCCTACGTCAATGTCCACGTACTGCGGCACACCTACGCCACGCATACGCTGTACGCAATGATGCAGGCCAAGGCCCAGACGCATGCCTTGATGTACGTGCGCGATCGCCTGGGCCACGCCTCGGTGACCACGACCGAAAAGTACCTGCACTGCTTCTCCGAACTCGAAGACGCGCTGATGAACGACTATCAGAGCGAGATTGATGTCATGAGCCGAGAGGTGGCGGATGGCTAAGAAATCGTTGCGATCCAGCGCCTCCCGACCGGATCGCGCGGACACCGACGACACACTGGACCTGGCCGCATTGCCGCCGGCGCAGACGGTCGTAAGGCTGCCGCAGAATTCGTCCGGCGCTCGCAATCTCGACTTCAGCAAATACTACGGACGCGGCTGCGATGCGGTCGTGTACGCCGCACAGCGCGTCCTGGAGCGGATGGCCCAGGCGAGCGTCGGCAGTGATGGCAAGACGTTGAGCCCAAGCACGATAGCCGGCTACTACAATAACGGCCTGGCTTCCTTTCTGCCGTTCTGCGCCACGATGGCCGCTGCGCTGGGACGCGACTTGCGGCTGGACGATCTGGACGGTGCGTTCATTGAGCATTTCGTGGCGTATCTTCGGCAATCGGACCGCAAGCTCGCGTCCCAAAAAAATCTTTACACCACTGCCAAGTCGGTGTTGGTCGCCATGGGGGAGGCGGGTTGGATCGCCAAGGGCATCTTCCCTCGCAATCCGTTTCCGCATTCCAACCGATCCCAGAAAGGCCAGTCGCCTTTGAGCGAACCCGAGCGCCGCAGCGTGCTGAAGGCCCTGCAAGCCGATATGCGGGCGATCGTACGCGGCAGCGGCCCACTGACCGGCGAGGATCTATCTGTCTGTGTGTTGGCGATTGCGGCGCGTACCGGCCTCAATCCGACCCCAGCGCTGGAACTGGTCACGGACTGCTTGCAGCCGCACCCGATCAAGGCCGAACGGTTCGTTCTGATCAGCTACAAGCGTCGCGGGAACGCAACGCACATCCAAAGCCTGCGCCGCGCCTCCGAGATCGAGGCCATGGTCACGGCCCTGCCCGATGTGGCCCGAATTATTGACCTCGTGCGCGCGCGCAACGCCGGTCCGCGCGAGGCCAGCAAGTACCCGCAGCGGTTGTTCGTCCACGAGAGCCGGCGCGGCCGGCGCGCGGGGGAAAATGTCCCTCTGACGAACCACAATCTTTACTACTGCATCGGTCAATTCCTCGATCGCCATGCATTGCAGGATGCCGACGGCAAGCCTCTCAAAATGAACCTGATGCGGCTGCGCAAGACCTTCGAGAATCGGCTGTTCTCCCTTTCCGGCCAGGACCCGTTTCTGACGGCCAAGCTCGGTAACCATTCGGTGCGGGTATCCAACGACCACTATCTGGAGGCGCCTGAGACCGCTGAACGCGACTGGCGCTTGATGGGCGAGGTCCGCACCGATGAGTTGCTGTCTCGGGGTGGCAAGGTCTCCACGTTGCCGACCGAGAACACGCCGGTCGCGCGCTGCCGGGACACGCTGCACGGCGAGCATGCGCCGAAGAATGGCGACCACTGCCAGAAGTTTCTGGCGTGTTTTCGGTGCCGGTCATTCATCGTGACCGGCGATGATCTCTACCGCGTGTACAGCCTCTACTGGATGCTGGTGCGCATGCGCGACTCCATGGGGGCCAGCCGATGGAAGCGGGTCTACGGGCATATCATCCGGATCATTGATGGAGAGATCGCCCCTCAATTCGACCACGAACTGGTGGCGATGCAGCGCCAGCGCGCCAAGGTGGACCCGCATCCCTTCTGGCGTGAACCGGATCTTCTGGAGGGGGCGGCATGAACGAAGCCGCCTTCCGCGCGGAGCAGCAAAAAGCCCTCCAGAGCGCTCAGACGGGCGCTATCGATGCCGAGGCGGTAATCACCGGCATGCGGCTGACAGACGGCAGTTGGCACGTCCTGAGCCGCTACGGCGATCCGGTCTGGACGCTGCCCGGCAGCCTCTTTGCCGCTAGCACCAAGGACAGCCAAAAGAAGCTGAACTTTGCACGGGTCCCCACCGCCTATCGGGAAACGCTGCGCGCCTGCATGGCGCGCTACATCCTGTTGGGCGTCGAGGGTCGCGTCCGGCCAAGGGGAGGCACAGTCGTAGAGTTCTTCAAGAACACACTCCAGTTCCTGGTTTGGCTGGACGACAAAGGCGTCAGCTCGCTGCGAGTGGTGACACCGCTGGTGGCACAGCAATATGTCGAGGTCCGCAGGGGAGAAAAGCTTTCGGCTAGCACCCTCCGACTGCGCTTCAGCGCAATCGAAACCCTCCATATTCTCAGCCAGCACACCGCCGATCCCATGCCCCATCCGTGGCCGGAATCATCCGCCAAGCACTTGGCGGGATTGACGGGCGACAACACCCCGCAGCGGCAGGAAAGCAAGACCGCCATCATCCCGGATGAGGTGTTGCGTACGCTGTTCCAGGCGGCCGTGGACGAGTTGGATCGAGCCGATGAGATCATCGGCTTGCAGGCGCAGATCGCGGGGTGGCAGACGCAGGGCCGAAGTCCGCGTTCCATCGACCTTCGCCTCGCCAAGCAAGGCTGGAGGGCTGGCGAGATCAACCGTGCAGCCCGTGACCTGCAAACGGCGTGCATGGTGATCATCCTGGTGACGAGTGGCATCCGTGTCTCCGAGTTGTGTTCGCTCGTAAATGGGTGTGCGTACACGAAGCAGGATGATGTAGGAGACACCTACCACTGGCTGCGTGGCGTCGCATACAAGACCGGCACGGGTCCCTGCGAGTGGTTGGTGACCGAACTCACTCACCGTGCGATTGCGGTGGCCGAACGCCTGGCGCATCCGCTGCAAGCTCGTCTGGAGCAATCGATGAGCGCTATGGGCAGGGACAATCCAAGCGACCCCGAGATCACACGACGGAGCGAACACGCCCATCGCCTTTTCCTGGTTAGGTCCAAAAAATGCCGTCGGGTCGGAACGCTCTCTGGCTCATGGGTTATCGGCCGCCTGAACGCCTTCGCCGCCGGGTGCGGACTCGACTGGCGTTTCACACCGCATCAGTTCCGGCGCACCTTTGCCGTCTATGCGGCCCATAGCGCGTTCGGCGATCTGCGCTACCTGCGAGACCACTTCAAGCATTGGTCGCTCGATATGACCAGCCTGTATGCGATGAACCGCGAGCAGGACGCTGAGCTTTACGATGAAGTCGGATCGGCAGCGTTGGACATCAAACACGACTTGTTAGAACACTGGTTGCAGCCCGACGCGATCCTCACGGGTGGTGCGGCTGAACCGATCCGGACCTTCCGCGCGAAGAACGAGGAGCTGGTGACCAAGGAGAGCCGCGCCGAGATGGCGAAGACCTTGAGCCCCCTGGTTCATGTGCGCGCGACCGGCGTGGCCTGGTGTACCGCCGACACCGGTGGCTGCAACGGTGGCCAGGGCGTCGAAAAGACACGATGCGGAGATTGTGCCAACGCGGTGATCGACGAGGCGCACAAGCCAGTCTGGCAAGGCATCTACAAACAGCAGCTCGAACTGC
Organism: Thioalkalivibrio sp. AKL6; assembly: GCF_000376905.1. Lineage (NCBI taxonomy): Bacteria > Pseudomonadati > Pseudomonadota > Gammaproteobacteria > Chromatiales > Ectothiorhodospiraceae > Thioalkalivibrio > Thioalkalivibrio sp. AKL6. The sequence continues at coordinate 326,813 of NZ_AQXS01000009.1, forward strand.
TTGAGCTGACCGACATTGGTCCCGGCGGCGCGGAGCGGGTCGAGCGTGATATTGCACGCTGCAAGGCTGTTCTGGCCGAGCTTGGGGCCGCAGAACAGGACCTCTCCGACACCGAAGCGGCGACAGAGGAGCGCACTGCCAATGACGACATCTGAAAAGGATGCTCAGCCCCAGTCGCGGGGCGAGCTTACTGCGAAAGCCATACGCCAGGCCATTGTTCGGATCGAGCAAGGCCGCCCGAAGGTGGTCAAGCCCGGTCGCAAGCTCTCAATCAAGTCCGTGGCGGAGGAAGCCGGGGTCAGCCGAGCCACGATCCATAACAATTACCCGGCACTCGCTGAGCGCATCCGTGAGGCCGTTAACAAGGTGGCACGGGCTCAGCGCGACGAGAAGCATGCCGCTCTGCGGGAGTTACGGGCCAAGTACACCGCCCTACGCCAAGAACTCAGTCGCTGCCGTGAACTCAACCAGGATATGGCCTCTGAGCTGGCAACCCTCACGGTCGAGAACGAGCATCTGCGCGCGATCGCGGGAAGCACAAAGGTGGCCGTTTTCCCGTCAAATAGAATCAAACCATAGGGTCTTAAACCCCCGGCCGTCGCCCCTCACCGCAAGGCTGCGCAGGAATCTCGATCGCCGCGGCACGGCTCACGCCCGAGGTACTGGTACCTGTGGATGGCCGGACTTTCCGGCGATCGTGCTCCTACATACTGGCGATGTCCTCCCGGTAGCAGTGCCCAGCGGTGGCTCGGATATTGATCGCTGGGGTCTGACACCGAGCCCACGACCACCATGACTAGGCCTCGCAGTGTGCGAACAGGTCGGCTGGAGAGGCTGCCAACGCTCGCGCAAGCCGAAGGATATTGATCAGTGCGAGGTTCCTCTGCCCTCTCTCGATTCCGCCGACATAACTTCGGGCAAGTCCGCTCTCCAGCGCCAGACGCTCCTGCGACCAACCTTTCTGGCCCCGCAATTCCGCGATCCGCTGGCCGAACCGGCGTAGCTGCTCTTTGTCGTCGGCTGTCAGTCTGTCGGACATCCGAGCGACGCTAGCCAGCAACGCACCCGCCCGCCACGTCCTATGAGTGACAATCGAGGCGTATTCTGCGTAAAGTCTCACCGGGCTCTATAAACCGGCACCCCGATGGGACAGAACGACGCTCTTAACCACCTGACTGAGGATCAGCTCTCCGAACTGATGGCTCGGTACTACCGCGGTGATCACGTCCACGACCTGATTGAGCGGTTCGGTCTCAAGTGCAGTACCAACACACTCTGGCGACAGTTCCCTGCCAAGCGGCTTGATCAACCGTGCCACGTCTGTGGTGCTCCCCTTTGGGAGGAAAGACTGCCGCGAACCAAGCACTTGGCCGGCGTGCACCCTTCGGCATCCTGTACCCACTGCGGTCACATCGAGGGGGCACCGTGCCACTGCCCCGCCTGCGAGCGTCAAAGGGCGGACGAAGCGATCAAGGCGGCCCGGCGAGAAAAAGACGAAATCGCGGGATTTTGCTTTCGCCATTGGAGTTATGAGCGGCGCCAGATCGAGCCTGGCGACTTATCGCTAAAGGCAGCGGTGGCATTGATCGCGCTGGTGCGAAGCGGCGGGTGGGATGACAAAGAGAACGTGCGTCCCTGGGGTGCGTCTGGGGCTCCCTGGACGCCGGACGCGATCCACTACCAGCGCCATCTCCTGAATACCTTGCTCGGCGAACAGCTCGTCGCCCCATTTCCCGACTCCGAAGCGTTTCCCGAGAGCACCCGCAAAGAGCGCACGTGGCGGCCCGAGCACGCGAGCTGGGTAGTTCTGCATCCCGCCCCCACTCAGTTCATACGCCAGATCATCGAAACAGCGGAGTCACAAGTTTGGCCGGAAGAATGGCGTCAGCACTGGATGGATGTGGGTCAATCCCTCGGTCACGCCGAGGGCTGGGAGTTCTGTAGCATGAGCATGGAGAGGCGGAACCTCCCCATGCCAGGGGAAACGGCTTTGAAGGAGCTCATTACCGATCTGCTTCGACACTTCTCCGTTTCACGCTGCTACCGACTCCTGTGGATGGGTGCTGCCCGCGCGACCGACGCGATGGCGCAGCGCAATCTGAACCGCAAACACGCTGCCAACTACATGATCGGGGCATGCCAACGGGCAGCGGATCGTGCTCGCGCAGAAGGCTGGGACTTGAAGGGCTTCGGTCGCAACCACGACCTGCCTCGGTCCGAGATGAGCCACGTACTCCATGACGTGTTCCTGAAACACGGCGAGGACGGCTTCTATCAGTGTGCAACCGAATGGTGAGCAGCCGATCCCCAGATACCCCTGCGGCTGAGGGCCGCGCAAGTGGGACAGCAGCGCCCCAAGGCACAAAGCACATGTACCGAAACCGGGGTAGTACCCGCCGCACGAACCGGACTGCCGAGGACGGCCCGGGGCTTATCGAAGCGCTCGCTTGACGCGAGGGCCTCGTCAGGCCTCTGGGAATCGCTAGACTGGACGCATGAAACCGTCAGCCGCACTTGAAAAACACAGGGAGGACATACGACGCATTGTCGAGCGGAATCACGGGGTGAATCCCCGTGTTTTCGGGTCTGCCCTTGACGGAACAGATACGGAGCATAGCGACCTGGACATCCTCGTAGACACCACTGAGGAAACGTCGCTCTTAGACATCGGCGCCATGCAAGTGGAGCTGATGGAGCTGCTTGGGTTGAAGGTCGACGTGCTGACGCCCGGGGCGCTGCCGGACCGGTGGAAATCAGACGTACTCAAGACGGCTCAAACGATCTGAGAGCCAAGCGTGCGGGTTTTCCGTTTAGCCAAGAAGAGAGGCAGCGCCCCGTCAATTCGCGCATCGCGTCCTGCCAGTGATGGGATTGCTACACTCGGGGCATGTGCATGTGCATGTGTTTCGTCGAATCTCCCTGCGTCGCCCCCCGGGTACGGCAGAACCGTCTGGGTTCCTTTTACAGGAGTACCGCATTGGCGTACTTGTCAGAATCCTCGTACTGGCACCCCTGCGTGTCCGCCACGAAGCGGGTCAAGCCATGATTTGGCTCCTGTTCGCGCTTGTGGTCGTGGGTGTAGCTGGCGTGATCGCCCTGGCTTTGTATCTGGAGCGCAAGGACCTCGCCTTGGCACGCCAGAGGCGCCGAACCTCCTCGGGCGATAAATCCTGACGAAAGTCAGCCTGTTCCTGTAGATAGAAAATAGCCCTCGCGAAGAGGGCTATGCCGCAAACCAGGCCGGTCCTTCATCGAACGTGTCCTGGCTTGGCTGCGCCGGACAGACCTTGGACGCAGTCTCGAATGCCCGATACCAGCGGTAGAGCGGGAACAGCGGAACTATAGCGAATCCAGCCTTTCGGTGGTAACTGAATCCACCGGGTGCGGAGGTTCACGGGGCCTGTCTTCCAACTATGGATGTTGGATCGTACTGTGTGCCAGAGGATCACACCTTGCTTCTTGCCACCCTGGCGGGCCCAAGACAAAAAGCAAGGTTGGACCGTGGATCCGCAGGGCTGCCCCCTAGGTGCGGCGTCCGACCCAAAGGGGCACGTGCCGTACGCGGTTGTCTTTCCGGTGTTCGCCGCCGGCCTTCGTTTACTGCAACAATGTTCCCATCACTGGGACTTGGTCCCGGGCATGGGAAAAAGAACAGGGGAGCAGGGCTTGAACACGGAGAATCATTCGGAGACGGCGGCGTGGATCTGGTCGGTGGCGGATCTGCTGCGGGGGGACTTCAAGCAGTCGCAGTACGGGCGGGTGATCCTGCCGTTCACGCTGCTGCGGCGGCTGGAGTGCGTGCTGGAGCCGACCAAGGACGGCGTCCTGGCTGCCGCGAAGGAGCACGAGAACAAGTCGGAGACCGTTCGCGAGCAGCTTCTTCTGCGCAAGGCGGAACAGCCATTCTTCAACACCTCGCCGCTATCGCTGGGCAGTCTGTCAGACACGCAGACGGCCGAGGACCTGATGAGCTACATCGAGTCCTTCAGCCCCCATGCCCGTGAGATCTTCGATCACTTCCACTTCGAGGACTTCGTCGAGCAGCTCGCGTCCAACAACCTGCTGTATCAGGTAGTGCAGCGCTTCGCCGCCATCGACCTGCGCCCGGCGCGCATCTCCAACTTCGGCATGGGCCTGATCTTCGAGGAGCTGATCCGCAAGTTCGCGGAAAGCTCCAACGAGACGGCGGGGGAGCACTTCACCCCGCGCGACATCGTGCACCTGACCACCTCCCTGGTGCTCACCGGGCAGGACCACAAGCTCAAGCCGCACGGCATCGTCACCGTATACGACCCGACCTGTGGCACCGGCGGCTTCCTGTCCGAAAGCGACGAATACGTCCAGCAGATCAGCCAGGACGTGACCGTGTCCCTGCACGGGCAGGAGCTGAACCCCGAGTCCTACGCCATCTGCAAGGCGGACATGCTGGTGAAGGGCCAGGACGTCGAGAACATCAAGCTCGGCAACACGCTCTCCGACGACCAGCTCGACGATCTACAGGCCGACTTCATGCTCGCCAATCCGCCGTTCGGCGTGGAGTGGAAGAAGGTCCAGAAGCAGGTCACCGACGAGCACAACCACAAGGGCTTCAACGGCCGCTTCGGCCCCGGCCTGCCACGCGTGTCCGACGGCTCGCTGCTGTTCCTGCTGCACTTGGTCAGCAAGATGCGCGACCCGCGCAAGGGTGGCTCGCGCATCGGCATCATCCTCAACGGCTCGCCGCTGTTCACCGGCGGGGCCGGCAGCGGCGAGTCCGAGATCCGGCGCTACCTGCTGCAGCACGACATCGTCGAGGCCATCATCGGCCTGCCGACGGACATGTTCTACAACACCGGCATCGCCACCTACATCTGGGTGCTGAACAACAACAAGCCGGCCGAGCGCCGTGGCCAGGCGCAACTCATCGACGCGACCGACCGCTACGCCAAGATGCGCAAGTCGCTGGGCTCCAAGCGCCAGTACATCGACGACGCCAACATCGACGCGATCGTGCGCACCTACGGCAGCCTGGAGGAGAGCGACCAGAGCAAGTTCTTCCCCAACGAGGCCTTCGGCTACCGCCGCATCACCGTCGAGCGCCCGCTGCGCCTCAACTTCCAGGCCAGCCCCGAACGCATCGAACGCATGCTGGCCGAGAAGCCGATCCAGAAGCTCGACGAGACCACCCGCCTCGGCGTGCAGGCCGCCTGCGAGCGGCTGGACGCCGACCGTGTCTATACCAACCGCGAGGCCTTCTTGAAAGACCTGAAGGCCGAGCTGAAGGATCTCGGCATCAAGCTGGGCGCCCCGGGCCTCAAGTCCATCTGGAACGCACTGAGCGAACGTGACCCCGAAGCGGACATCTGCACCGACAACAAGGGCAACTCGGAACCGGACAGCGACCTACGCGACACCGAGAACGTCCCGCTGGGCGAGCACGTCTTCGACTACTTCGAGCGCGAGGTGAAACCACACGTACCGGACGCCTGGATCGACGATAACAAGCGCGACGAGCAGGACGGCGAGATCGGCATTGTCGGCTTCGAAATCCCCTTCAACCGCCACTTCTACGTGTTCCAGCCCCCACGCCCGCTGGAGGAGATCGACGCCGACCTCAAGGCTGTCACCACCCGCATCAAGCAGATGATCGACGAGCTGTCGGCGTGAGCTTCCCGAAGTATCCCGAATACAAGGACTCCGGCGTCGAGTGGCTGGGCGAGGTGCCCAAGCATTGGCGCCTTCATAAGATCGCTTGGCATGTGCCCTTTACCGTTGGCTGGACCCCGCCATCATCTAACGAGGAATACTACGATGGGGATCACCTCTGGGTAACCATCGCGGATCTCAGAAGCCATCGAATTGGCGATACCAAAAGCAAGATTACCGATAAGGCGGTTATGGAGAAGGGTGCGCGGAAGTCCCCGGCCGGTAGCTTGTTATTTTCTTTTAAGTTGACGGTCGGTTCTGTCGCCTTTCTAGAGAAATCTGCCTACACAAATGAGGCTATTGCGGCTTTTGAGCCAAACTCCCATCTCGACCTTCGGTTCTGGGCTTACGCGGCTCCAATCTTTATCCCGAAATACGGTAGGGAAAACATTTACGGTGCTCTCCTTCTTAATCAGGAGCTGATCTCATCCGTGAGGTACGTCGCCCCTAAGATCGCTGAGCAAGAACAAATCGCCGCCTTCCTCGACCACGAGACCGGGAAGATCGATGCGCTGATCGAGGAGCAGCGGCGGCTGATCGAGCTGCTCAAAGAGAAGCGGCAAGCGGTGATCTCCCACGCCGTCACCAAGGGCCTCGACCCCAACGTGCCCATGAAGGACCCCGGTGTCGAGTGGCTGGGCGAGGTCCCGGCGCATTGGGATGTGGTTCCGCTTGGTTTGCTAGCGAGAAAAATCCAAACAGGGCCTTTTGGTAGTCAGCTTCATTCGCACGAATATGTTGAAGGCGGTGTACCGGTCATAAACCCATCCAGTATTGTCGATGGGTGCATAGTGCCGGATAAACGTTCGACAGTTGGCCGAGTTGTTGTTGAGCGCTTAAATCACCATAAACTGGTTGAGAATGAATTGGTTGTTGGTCGTCGTGGCGAGATGGGTCGGTGTGCCGTTGTCTCATGTAAAGAAGCAGGTTGGTTATGTGGAACAGGATCAATGAAGGTGTCCTTGAGTGAACGTGTTGATCCATGGTTCCTCTCGCATTTTATGCGGATACCGCTCGTGCGTGGGCTGCTTCAGTTGGAGTCTGTGGGCTCGACTATGGACAACCTTAATCCCGAGCTGCTGTCTCGTGTCAGGGTGCCGATTCCCCCAATTGCGGAACAGCGTCATTTGGTCGCTAGGATCGAAGAAAATGCGGATCAAACGAGTCGGCTTATCAATGAGGCAGTAAAGGGTAGCGAATTGCTTTTAGGACGCCGATCGTCTCTCATCTCCGCTGCGGTCACTGGCAAGATCGACGTACGCGGCTGGTCGGCCGGGGCCGAGGCGGAAGAGCCGGGGCTGGCAATGGTCGCCGAGGAGTCGGCCGGGTATTCGGCGCAAGGCGGTGCCCAATGACCCAGGGCCGCAGCATCCGCCTGTTTCTGGTCGATGGCACCCCGCACGGGCTGCTGACGGCGGAGATCATGAACTGGACCGGGCATGTGCTCACCGGGCCGCGCGGCAAGCTGAGCGAGCTGGTGCAGCGCCCGGAGTGTGGTCGCACCGGCGTCTACTTTCTGGTGGGGCCGGATGCCGAGAACAGCGTGCGCCCGCAGGTGTACATCGGCGAGTCGGATGATGTCGGCAAGCGGCTCAAGCAACACAACCGCACCGAGGATCAGGGCGGCAAGGACTTCTGGGAAAAGGTCTGCCTGATCACCAGCAAGGACCAGAACCTGACCAAGGCCCACGTGAAGGTCCTGGAGAGCCTGCTGATCCAGCAGGCCCAGCGCGTGGGCCGCTGCACCCTGATCAACGGCACCCGCCACGACTACATCGGCTTGCCCGAGGCCGACCAGGCCGACATGGCCTTCTTCCTGGAACAGATCCGCACCGTGTTGCCGGTGCTGGGCTTCGAGTTTCTGCGTGACTCCAGCCGTCCCCCATCCAAGGATGTTGTCGCAGGCCACACACCTGTATCCAGTCCGGACGAGGCCTCACCACGCTTCCGTATGGCGCTACCCAAGAACGGCATCACCGCCTACGGGCAGGAGATGGACGGCGAGTTCTTCGTCCTGGAAGGATCACAGGCTCGCGAGGCGTGGGTGGGCCCGACGCCCCACGGCTATCAGCGCCTGTTCGAGCAACTGGTGGAGGAAGGGGTGCTCGTACCGGATGGCAATGGTCCCATGCGGTTTTCACGCGACTACGCATTTTCCAGCCCCAGTGCCGCCGCTGCTATGGTGGTCGGAAGAACCGCAAATGGCCGCAAGGAATGGCAACGCGAGGACACCGGCCAAGCCTACGGCGAATGGCAGGAACAATTGGTCGCCGAAGCGGCGGAAGTAACCCCCGAAGACCCCTAAGAACGAGAAACGGAATGGCGGACAGCAAGGAAGCACAGTTCCAGCAGGACATCATCGACGCGATGACCGCCGATGGTTGGCTGACCGGACCGGCCGGCGGCTATGACGCTTTGAGCGCGCTGTATACCGAGGATCTGGTCGGCTACCAGCAGGAGGCCTGGCCGGAGCGCTGGGAGAAGTTCGCAGCGAAGAACCCGCAGGACCCGCAACGGGCCCTGGTGCGTGCGGTCACGCGCGAGCTGGAGCGCGGCGGCACGCTGGACGTGCTGCGCCACGGGGTGAAGACGCCCGGCGTGAAGCTCGATCTGTGCAGCTTCAAGCCCGACCATGGCATGAACCCCGAGTCCCAGGCCCGCTACGGCGCCAACCGCCTGCGCGTGGTGCCGGAGGTCTCGTACTCGCCGCATGCTCGCAGCGGGGAGTACAACCCGCGGCTGGATCTGGTGCTGTTCGTCAACGGCATCCCCACCGCCACGCTGGAGCTGAAGAGCGAGTTCAAGCAGTCGGTGGAGAACGCCAAGCGCCAGTACCGGCGCGACCGCCCGCTGAAGGACCCGGTCACCCGCAAGCCCGAGCCGCTGCTCACCCCCAAGCGCGGGGCGCTGGTGCATTTTGCGGTCAGTCAGCACGAGGTGGCGATGGCGACCCGCCTGGCTGGCAAGGACACCTTCTTCTTGCCCTTCAACCAGGGCACCGAGGACGGCGGCGCCGGCAACCCCGCGCCCCCGAACCCGGACAGCTATGCGACCGGCTACCTGTGGCAGCAGGTGTTCCAGCCCGATGCCTGGCTGAAGGTGCTGGGCCGCTTCCTGCATCTGGAGCAGAAGACGGTCGAGGACTTCCACGGCAAGCGCACCAAGAAGGAGACCCTGATCTTCCCGCGCTTCCACCAGTGGGATGTAGTGAACCAGTTGATCGGGGCCACGCGGGAGGAAGGTGCCGGTCAGCGCTACCTGATCCAGCACAGCGCGGGCTCCGGCAAGTCCAACTCCATCGCCTGGATCGCGCACCAGCTCGCCTCGCTGTACGACGAGAGCGGCCAGAAGCTGTTCAACTCCGTGGTGGTGGTCACCGACCGCACGGTTCTGGATAGCCAGCTCCAGGACACCATCTACCAGTTCGAGCACGCGCACGGAGTGGTGCGGCCCATCACCCACGACGTCGGCAACCAGAGCAAGTCGGAGCAACTGGCCGAGGCGCTGGCCGAGCAGACCCGCATCATCATCGTGACCATCCAGACCTTTCCGGCGCTGTTCGACGCGCTGGACAAGCGCCCGGAGCTGGCCGCCGGGCGCTACGCGGTGATCGCCGACGAGGCGCACTCCTCGCAGACCGGCTCCTCCGCCACCAAGCTCAAGGCCATCCTGGGCACCGACAAGCCGGAGGATGAGGAGATCAGTGCCGAAGAGCTGATGGATGCCGCCGTCGCCTCACGCAAGCCGACCGAGCGCATCAGCTACTACGCCTTCACGGCGACGCCCAAGGCGAAGACGCTGGAGCTGTTCGGCCGTCCGCCGGATCCGGACCTGCCGGCTTCGGCCGACAACAAGCCCGAGCCGTTCCATCTGTACTCCATGCGCCAGGCGATCGAGGAAGGCTTCATCCTCGACGTGCTGAAGAACTACACCACCTACTCGACCGCCTGGAAGCTGGCGCACCCGCATGGCGATGACGAAGAGGTGGAGTCGCGCAAGGCCTCGACCAAGATCGCCCGCTGGGTGCGGCTGCACCCGTACAACATCAGCCAGAAGGTGGAGGTGATCGTCGAGCACTTCCGCGCCAATGTCCGCCACCTGCTGGATGGCCAGGCCAAGGCGATGGTGGTGACCGGCAGTCGGCAGGAGGCGGTGCGCTACGCGCTGGCGATGCGCGAGTACATCCAGGACAAGGGCTATGGCGATGTGCACGCACTGGTGGCCTTCTCCGGCTCCGTGCTGCCGGACGAGGTGATCCCCGAGGAGGTGACCGAGCACAGCTCGCTGCTGAACCCGGGCCTGAAGGGGCGCGACCTGGCCGACGCGTTCAAGACCGCCGAGTACAACGTGATGATCGTCGCCAACAAGTTCCAGACTGGGTTCGACCAGCCCAAGCTCTGCGCCATGTACGTGGACAAGAAACTGCTGGGCGTGGAGTGCGTGCAGACCCTCTCCCGGCTTAACCGGACCTTCCCGGGCAAGGAGGACACGTTCGTCCTCGACTTCTTCAACGATGCCGAAGACATCCTCGAAGCCTTCCGGCCGTACTACAACAAGGCCGAGCTCGCCGACGTCTCCGACCCAAACGTGGTCTACGACCTGCAGCATAGCCTGGACGCGTCAGGCATCTACCACTGGGACGAGGTCGAGAACTTCGCCCGCGCATTCTTCAACCCCAAGGCCAACGCCAGCCAGCTCAGCTACTACTGCCAGCCCGCCCGGGAACGCTACACAACCCGCTACAAGGCCGTGCTGGAACAGATCCAGACTTGGAAGGCCGCCTACGCCCAAGCCGAGCGCAATGGCGACAAGCCCGGCCTCCACCGAGCCGAGCAGGAGCTGAAGGACGCCCACACCACCCGCGACGAGCTGGACCTGTTCCGCAAGAACCTCCAGAGCTTCGTACGCAGTTACGAGTTCCTCTCGCAGATCGTCGACTTCGAAGACCGCGAGCTGGAACAGCTATGCGTGTATGCCCGCGCCTTGCACCCGCTGCTGCGCACCGAAAACCTGGAAGAAGACGCGATCGACGTCTCCGAACTGGAGCTGACCCACTACCGCCTCAACAAGCGCGCCGAACACCAACTCAACCTCGGAGAAGAGGGTCAGGACTACGATGGCCTGAAGCCCGTCTCCGACGTCGGCTCCGGCAAGCCCCACGACCCGGAAAAGAAACGCCTCTCCGAGATCATCGACCAGCTCAACGACCTGTTCGGCGCCGAAGTGAGCGACGAAGACAAACTCCAGTTCGCCAACGGCATCGCCGAACGCATACGCCGCGACGACGCTGTAATGGCCCAGGTCGAGAACCACAGCCCCGACCAGGTGATGCACGGCCTGTTCCCCAAACGCGTCACCGACACCGTCCTCGACGCCATGACCGACCACGAAAAACTCTCCATGCAGGTCCTGGACGATCCCGAACGGCAACGTGACTTCGCCCTCTTGATCCTGCGCCTGCTGACCGGTAGCGCAGGCGTACAACGAACCGCGACCACCTGGCCCGGCCAATGAACAAGTGCTTCAGTACATCGTGGCGCCCCTCGTCAACAGGAAAGCGAAAGTCACAATGCTGCCATGCCGCCATTCGGTTTCAACCGCGGCCTCGCATGGGCGTGTTGCCAACCGAGTCGGATGGAACCTCGCCAGCGGGATATCACGGCGATATCGGTGTTATGCAGAATCTGTATAGCGCCAATATCCACGATTCTGTCTAATACACTGTTAGAGCAATGGGAGCGGGTGTGTCAGATTCTGTTTGGGTTTTCGCGGGCTCGGTCGTTGCGGCACTCATTGTTCTCTTCGCCGGTTGGCTGCAGCAGAATATTGCACGCGCGTCTACGGTCTCAGGCTACCGCCAGAAGTGGATTCAAGATGTGCGCGCGGCATTTCTTGCCTACCTTGCGGAGCTCGACGCGCTAGCCGATAAGGGGGTGGGCCTCAAAGAGGAAGGCCGCCGGCTCGATAGCACGCAGCAGATGCTTGAGTGGGTGCGCAAGGTCCGGCACCGGAAACATGCATTCATCCTTTACTTGAATCCCCGAGAGGAAGAGCACTGTCAGCTCATTGCCCGCCTCGACGAGAACGAGGAATACCTGATCCGTACGGCGCCCGAGGACCTCATGCTAAATCTGTATGAGGAGCGCCGTAGAGCACTAATGGGCGAATTTCAATCGGTCCTCAAAGCAGAGTGGGATCGGGTGAAGTTGGGAGAGCTGCGTTGGCGGTTCCGCCGTTGGCGAAAGAGCTTCTAACATGGCGCTGCAGCCGACGGCTTCGCCGCGGCTGAGCTTCAACGTTGGGCAGGCAGGGCGTGAACAGAGCACGTGAAACCAGAGGTAGTACTTAAGGAGGCTACATGGCCGACAAAAAAACGGTATTCATCGCTTTCGCTATCGAGGATGAGCGGCAACGGGACTTTCTCAAAGGACAGTCCTTAAATACGGCCTCACCTTTCGAGTTCGTCGATATGTCCGTTAAAGAGGCGTATAGGGATGAATGGAAGAAGAAGGTTAGGGCACGAATCCGAAGGTCGGATGGCGTCATCGCTTTGGTGAGCAAGAACTCCCTGAGTTCAAGCGGCCAGAAGTGGGAAGTGCAATGCGCCAAGGAAGAGAAGAAGAAAATCCTTGGAATTTGGGCCTACAAAGATGACCGAACGAGTCTTGAGGGTGTGAACACGAAGGTATGGACTTGGAAGGCCATCGAAGATTTTATCGATAGTCTGTGAGTATGGGTGCTGAGCCATGAGAATCGCGCTAATCGTCGGCATTAACTATTACGACCATGGAAGCCCGCTTTTCGGGTGCGTTAATGATGCGCACTCAGTGAAAGCGATGCTGGGGCGCCACGACGGTGGTGCAGTTAACTTTGACTGCCAGCTCATGACCGGAACTGGTCCGAGTGAGAGAGTGTCTCGAAGTGCGCTAAAGGACGAAATCCAACGCCTATTTAATGCGGACGCAGAGGTCGCTTTACTGTACTTCGCCGGACACGGACACATCGAAGCGTCCGGTGGCTATTTGCTTGCGACAGACTCAAGCAGGGGAGATGAGGGCGTTTCTCTCTCGGAGATTCTAACGTACGCAAACGGCTCGCCGGCGAAGAATAGAATAGTTATTCTGGATAGTTGCCACTCAGGAATAGCTGGTTCACCACCGGGCGATGAGGGATTGGCAACACTGCAAGAGGGGACGACCGTTTTGACTGCCTCTACCAAGGAGCAATACTCCTCGGAGGCAAACGGCCACGGTGTCTTCACCGCCTTGTTGGTCGATGCGTTGGGTGGTAGTGCATCAAACCTTACTGGGGATATTACACCTGGAAGCATTTACGCTCATATAGATCAGTCGCTGGGTGCTTGGGAGCAAAGACCGGTATTTAAGACTAATGTGAAGAAGTTTGTATCGCTTAGAAGAACCACTCCCCCGATTGATATAAACGAATTGCGCCGCATACCGGATTTTTTCCCAAGCGCTGGGCATGAGTACGCGCTTGATCCGACTTATGAGCCGGAGATGAAGGGGCGCGATGAAGGAATGCCGCCACCGGATCCAGAGCATACGGAGACCTTTGCCATTTTGCAGAGGTACAACCGGCTACATTTGCTGGTCCCGGTGGGTGCCGATCACATGTGGAACGCCGCGATGGAAAGCAAATCATGTCGCCTCACGGCATTGGGTGAACATTACCGCCGCTTAGCGGAACGGAATAGAATCTGAGAACAAAGGGGGTGCCCAACAATTGAAATAGCGATGGGGTCAGACCTTGCCTTTTGCCCCCCTGGCAGGTGTAGGCCTTCCGACCCGATATGATCGATACCGAAGGCCCTGTGTCAAACACTGGAGGCGCCGCTTTGATAGCTTCCAAGGTCAATTTCGCACTCAGTTAACTGGAGCGTGGTATCGACAGTGGGGCTGCCCTTATTCTGAGTAGTCGGGGATTTCGACGTAGAAATGAACGGACATCCGCTCAAAATCTGTTACATATCGCAATATAGAGCGAAAACAGTCACTTAAGGACGTATACCATGTTACCAACTGCGGTAATACCATGCAGGTGAAAGTGAAATGGCTGGATCAGGTGGCCTTTGTCGGCGAGACCGACAGCGGCCACGCGGTGGTGATGGACGGGGCGCCGGATGCCGGCGGGCGCAACCTGGGCGCACGCCCGATGGAGATGCTGCTGCTGGGGATGGGTGGTTGTACCAGCTTCGACGTGATTGCGATGCTGAAGAAGGCGCGCCAGCAGGTGCTGGACTGCGAGGTGACCGTGGAGGGCACGCGGGCGGAGACCGTGCCCAAGGTCTTTACCGATATCCACGTGCACTTTCGCGTGTACGGCCACGAGCTGTCAGAGAAGCAGGTCGGGCGTGCGGTGGGGCTCTCGGCCGAGAAGTACTGCTCAGCCTCGCTGATGCTGGGGGCCTCGGCGAAGGTGACCCACGACTTCGAGATTATCGAGGGGCCGGCGCCGCGCTGAAGCCGCGTCTCCCCTGGGTCCGTCCTTGGACTTGCGGGCCGGGGCGTCTACAATTCGCCGCTCGCTGCGGCCCGGGCCAAGAGGACACGCCATGCCTCGTCACAAGAAGCAGATCAAGCTCCACGGTTTCAATAACCTGACCAAGAGCCTGAGCTTCAATATCTACGATATCTGCTATGCCTCGGGTGACCGACATCGCGATGAATACATTGCGTACATCGACGAGGCGTACAACGCCCAGCGTTTGACGCAGATCCTGTCCGACGTGGCCCACCTGATCGGGGCCAACATCCTCGATATCTCGCGCCAGGACTACGATCCGCAGGGCGCGTCGGTGACCATGCTGATCTCGGAGGAGCCGGTGGCCACCGAAAAGATCGGCTACACCGAAGGCCCCGGCCCATTGCCGGAGACGGTGGTCGGCCACCTGGACAAAAGCCACATCACGGTGCACACCTACCCGGAGGCGCACCCGGAGGGGGGCATCGCGACCTTCCGCGCGGATATCGACGTGTCCACCTGCGGGCGCATCTCGCCGCTGCGCGCCCTGAACTACCTGATCCACAGCTTTGAGTCCGACATCGTGATCATGGACTACCGCGTGCGCGGCTTCACCCGCGACGTGCGCGGCAAGAAGCACTTCATCGATCACAAGATCAACTCCATCCAGGACTTCCTGTCGCGCGACACCCAGGAGAAGTACCAGATGGTGGACGTGAACGTGTACCAGGAGTACCTGTTCCATACCAAGATGGTACTGAAGGACTTCGACCTGGACAGTTACCTGTTCGGGCTGGGCAAGGATGATTACTCGGCCAAGGAGGCCAAGCGCATCTCCAAGCTGCTCAAGCACGAGATGATGGAGATCTTCTACGGCAAGAACATGAGTCGCCCGGGCTGAGTCGGTGCGCGCCGCGCGTTGCACGCGGCGGTGATCACCTGGCTCCCCGCGTCGCGGGTCAGATCCAGTAGGCGGTGCGCGTCATTACGCTGGACGTCAGCGGCATCAGGAGGTTGCGCACCGGCCACGGCGGCGCCTTGCCGCCCAGTGCCATCGCGTGCGCGCCGTGTTCCACCTCGTCCTGTTTCATCTGCGCCAGGATGCGCGCGGAGACCTCGTCCTGTGCCGGCAGGCGCTCCAGATGGCGGTCCAGGTGGCGCTCCACCTGGCGTTCGGTCTCGTCGATAAAGCCCAGGCTGTAGGCATCGCCGGTCAGCCCGGCGAGCGCGCCCATACCGAACGAACCCATGTACCAGAACGGCCCCAGCAGGCTGGTGCGGCCGCCCAGGTCGTGTACCCGGCGGGCGCACCAGTGCAGGTGATCGCCCTCCTCGCGCGAGGCCTGGTCCAGGTGGCCGCGGATCTCCGGGTTGCGGGCGGTCAGCATCTGGCCCTGGTACAGCCCCTGCGCCGCGACCTCACCGGCATGATTGACCCGCATCAGGCGGGCGGACAGGTCGCGTTCGTGATCCTCCAGGTGCGGCCCGATGTCGTCCCCACCCGGGGATGGCCGGCCGGTGGAGCGGGCCTGTCCGGAGACGACCTTCACGAAGGCGTCGGCCTGGTTGATCAGGTGGTCCAGCGGGGAAAGTCGGCGCATGGTTCCGGTCCGGTTGGGGCGTCGTGGTGTACCCCTCAAGGGTACCGCAAGCGCGGGCAGGGATCAGCGCCCGGCGGAGTGGTGGGTGTGGTTTTTCAGACGCCGGGCCAGAAAGCGGGCGGGTGACAGGATTTCCGGCAGGTCGGATTGTTCGCTTGCCAGCGCCCGCAGGTGCACGCTGCAACCGACATTGGGGCTGATGATCACGTCCGGCGCATCGGCGGTCAGGACCTTCAGGGTCTCGGTGCCCAGGTCGTCGGCCATGGCTGCCTGCGTCAGCATCGCGGTGCCGCCGGCGCCGCAACAGTTCGGCGTGGCGGCGACCGGCGCCAGCGTGACCCCGGGCAGGCGTTCCAGGAGCGCGGGCAGCTCGCGGGCCTCGCGGGTGACGTTGCGCAGGGTGCAGGGCCGATGCAGCGCGATGCGTATCGGTGTGGCGTCCCAGATATCTCCGTCGGTGTTGGTGTCCAGCCACTGCGCCAGAAACCGGGTGAGGCTCTGGCTGCGCGCCGCCAGCGTGCCCTCGGGGTATTCGCGCAGCGTGGCCTCGCAACCGCTGTCCAGCGCGATCACCGGCACCTCGCGGGTGCCGAAGGCTTCGCCATTCCGCGCCTGCAGCGCCTGCGCCGCCGCGCGGTGGCCGGTGTGCTGGTCCAGCGCTCCGCAGCAAACCTGGCCCTGCGGGATGGCGATGCGCACGCCGAGGGCGTCGAGGACCTCCAGCGCGGCCTCCAGGTCGGGGCCGGTGAAGAAGCGGTCCATGCAGCCGGTAAACAGCAGGGCGTCGGCTGTTTCCGGGGTCGCGGTCGCCCGCAGCCGGGGGGCGGGTGCCAGGGAGTCCCGGGTGTGGGCGAGGCTGCGTTCCCAGCCGCCGCGCGGCAGCAGGCGGTCCACGCCCAGGCGGGCGCCGGTGCGCGCCGCCAGTCCCCCGAGGCTGCGCAGGCTTGGGTGCAGCAGGGCCTGGTGCTGTAGCGCCTGGCGCCAGCGGTCCCCGTGCGCCGACGTGGCGGGGTGCTCGTTCAGGATCTCGCGGGCACGATCGATCAGCGCCCCGAAGGGCACGCGCGCCGGGCACACCGCCTCGCAGGAACGGCAGCCAAGGCAGCCTTCCAGGTGGCTGTGCAGGCGCTCGGAGTCCGGCTCCAGCCGGCCCTGGGCCAGGCCCTGCATCAGGGTGAGCCGGCCGCGCGGGGAGTCGCCCTCGACCCCGTGCCAGCCATAGGTGGGGCAATGCGGGAGGCACAGCCCGCAGTGCACGCACTGGTCTGCGGCGGAAAGTCCCCGGAATCTCAGGGGCTGGTCCGATGCGCCGAGCGGCTTTGCTAGGGTCTTGCCCTCATTCGATTCCGGGAGGTTTCCCATGCTCGTGCGTTCGTTCCGGCCCGTCGGGTCTGCGTTTGCCTCGCTCATCCTGCTGAGCATACCAGTCTCGCAAGGGCTGGCCTGGGAGGCGGAAGGCTGGCAGTCGACGATCG
Organism: Thioalkalivibrio sp. AKL6; assembly: GCF_000376905.1. Classification (NCBI taxonomy): domain Bacteria; kingdom Pseudomonadati; phylum Pseudomonadota; class Gammaproteobacteria; order Chromatiales; family Ectothiorhodospiraceae; genus Thioalkalivibrio; species Thioalkalivibrio sp. AKL6. Next base: position 344,055 of record NZ_AQXS01000009.1, read on the forward strand.
AGCTGGGGGCCTCCAAGACCACCGGGAACACCGAGTCCACCACGGCCACGGGGCGTTTCCGCGCGGAACACACGACCATCGACTGGCGCAACCGCATCCGCCTGGACGCGTACTTCCACGAGGAGGACGACGAGACCACCGGCCAGCGCTACATCGCCGGCTACCAGGCGGACCGCAAGCTGGGCGAGCACGACTACCTGTTCGGGGCGCTGCGCTACGAGCGTGACCGCTTTAGCAACTATGACTACCAGGGTTCGGCCACGGCTGGTTATGGTCGTCGCCTGATCGACGGCGAGCGGGTGCAGCTGGACGGCGAGATCGGTGCCGGTATGCGCCAAGTGCGCATCCGGACGACCGGGGAGACCGACAGCGAACCGGTCGGACGCCTGGCTGGCAACTTCCGCTGGGAGATCAGCGAAAGCGCCCGCCTCACCGACGAGCTGCTGATCCTGACCGGCAGCGACAATACCGAGATCGAGAACATCCTCGCGCTGACCGCGGACGTCACCAGCCGGATGTCCCTGCGTACCAGCTTCACCGTGAAGCACAACACCGACGTCGAGCCCGGCGTGGAGAATACCGACACCATCACGGACGTGAGCCTGGTCTACCGCTTCCGCTGAATGCACGGACAGCGCACGCTGCCACCCGCCGTTTTGCCGGCGGCGGCGTTATCATGAGCCGCAGGGATCACCGGAGACTTTCATGGGCTACTACCAGCGCCATATCTTTTTCTGCACCAACTGCCGCGAGGACGGCAACTGTTGCGAGGACCACGGGGCGACCGAGATGCGCGCCTATGCCAAGAACCAGGCCAAGGCCCTGGGCATCCACGGCAAGGGCCAGGTGCGGGTGAACACCGCCGGCTGCCTGGACCGCTGCAACGAGGGACCGGTCGCGGTGGTCTACCCGGAGGGCGTCTGGTACACCTATCAGGACGAGCGCGACATCGACGAGATCCTGGAAGAGCACCTCAAGAACGGACGCGTGGTCGAGCGCCTGCAGATCTGAACCCTGCCCGGCGCCGCGCTGGCTTGACTTTATGCGCCGGCCTCCGGAGAATTCGCAGCCCGCGTGGCTACGTAGCTCAGCTGGTTAGAGCACATCACTCATAATGATGGGGTCCCCTGTTCGAATCAGGGCGTAGCCACCACCGACTTCTCCAAAAGGGCTGCCTTCCGGCAGCCCTTTTTGGTGTTGGGCGCTGCTGCCGGTTTTGGCTTTGCGTATCCTGGCAGTGACGAAGGCGTGGGCAAGGGGGCGCTATGCGCAGCAAGCGGACGGTTCTGGCGGGGCTTGGGCTGCTTGTTGCAATGGCGGCAGGCGGGGTCTCGTACGCTGCTGAGGCGCGTCCAGCAGGGTTGGTTGCGGCGGGTGAGGTGGTAACGGACCTGGTCGAGGATATCCGGTACTTTGGCGGCGACAATTTCGTGGGCGAACCGATTGATGGCTACGAGGCCCCTGTCTGTATCCTGACGCACCCGGCCGCCCATGCCCTCGCCCGGGTGCAGGAACGTCTCGCGGCTTTCGGGCTCGGTCTCAAGGTGTTCAACTGTTATCGGCCGGAGCGGGCCGTCGCGCACTTCGTGCGCTGGGCGGAGGATCTTGGCGATACCCGGATGCAGGCACAATATTACCCGGGTGTCGCCAAGGACGAGTTGTTCGAGCATGGCTACATTGCCGGGCGGTCGAGCCACTCGCGTGGTTCCACGGTGGATCTGACGTTGATTGACCGGGACTCCAGCGAGGCGCTGGACATGGGCACCGGCTTTGACCGGTTCAGTCCGCGCTCCTGGCCCGGGGATGACGGTGTTTCCGCACAGCAGCGGGCCAACCGCATGCTTCTGCAGCGGCTGATGGTAGAGGCGGGCTTCGAGCCCTACGAGCAGGAGTGGTGGCATTTCACCCTGGCGGACGAGCCCTTTCCGGATCACTATTTCGATTTTGTGGTCGGCCGGGGCCAATAGGCGCGCCGGAGGGCTTTATTGCCGCCTGTTCGGGGCTCGGCTAGACTGCGCGCCGGCCGGCCCGGCTCACTGGGACCAACCTCGGATGAACGCCATGAAACGTTACGGAATCCGCATTCGCCTGCCGGAAGGCAGCACTCTTTCCATGCCGCACCTGCTGGGGGCGGACTGGGAATCCTATCGCTGGTATGACAGCGCGCAGGCGCGTGACAAGGCGCTGGCGGACATGCAGCGCGACCTCCCGAATTACCGCAAGGGCGATCACGTCGCCCAGGTCCTCGAGCGCGTCGAACGCGACGCCTGAGCCGGATTGGAATCCGTCGCGAACAGCGGCGGGATCAGAGCGTCAGCGGCTCCATCAGGTAGCACAGGCAGTCCTGGGCGATCACGCGGGTGTCCAGCGTGAGCATGGACGGCATCGCCTGGCGCTTCAGGCGGATCTCCTGACCGGTCCGTTCCAGGTACTCCCCGGTCACATCCGAACCGTCCTCGGCGATCGCGATCAGCGGGTCCTGGGTATTCGCGTGGGCGTTCACCAGGCGCGAGCCAGCGGGGAGTAGCTGGAAATTCAGGCCATCCAGGTCGGGCTCCAGACGGATATCGTGCTGCGCTTCCAGTCCGACCTGCAATCCGGGGCGTACCCGGACCTGGGCTACGGTGTGGAAGATCTCGATGGCGCCCGTCCGCGGCGGCTCCTGGGCGAAGTGGTCCAGGTGCAGCACCGCGTCGATCATCTCGCGTGCGTGGTCCACGCCGGCCGCGTCCTCGGGGTGGCCGCACTCCACCGTCACGGCCGGTGCGATACGCGCCAGTGCCATGGAGGCCACGCCGCGCGGCCGGGTGAAGTAGACCACCGTGCGCCCAAACAGCGCGGCCAGATTCAGGAATGGCGCATCCAGGTGATTGATGCAGGCGTAGTGGGGGTTGCGCCCGGTGTTGTTGTGCAGGTCGATTGCGGCGAACAGGCCGCGTCCTTCCAGGCGCTGGCAGAGTTCGGCGAAGACGTCGGCCTCGCGCGAGCCGCCCTGTTCGGTCCCCGGCCAGATGCGGTTGAAGTCCGGCTGGTCGTCCAGGTGGCGCTGGTTGAGCGCTGCGGCCTGCGGGTTGCCCACGACCAGGGTCAGCGCGCGCGGCAGCGGGCGCCCGGTGTAGTGGCGCAGGAGTTGCTGCACCGCGTGCAGGCCCACCGGCTCGTTTCCGTGCAGCAGAAGGACCACGGCCACCGCAGGCTCGCGCTGGCCTTCCAGATGGATCAGCGCCGGCCCGGGCACGCACTGGTGCAGGGTGGCGGGCGTGGCCTCGAGGAAGCCGTCGGGTAGTTCGAAGTATTCGTTGATCGAAAGAGTCACGGGCTTCCTCAAAGTCCCCAGGTGTGAACCGGCGCGCCGGTGTTCTGCCAGCCGCGGTAGGCGTGGACCAGTCCCGGCCAGTCGCGGCCGTGGCGCGCGACCCAGTCGCGTTGCCAGTGCGTGCCGGTCTGCCGGCTGGCGACCCGCGCGGCGATGATGCCAAGCAGATTGTCGCGTTCGCTGCGGTCGATGCCCAGGCGCTCCAGACCTTCGGTCGCCCGGGGGAGCAGCTCCCGCGTGATCAGGCGTGGCGCCGGGACGGGGTCGCGATGGCCCCAGCGCAGGCGAGCATCCAGCCCGTAGCGGGCGGCATTGTAGAAGTTGTCGCGGGCCTCGGAAAACGGGGTCTCCAGCGTTCCATTGGGCGATTCGGCCACCAGGTACTCGATCAGGCCCAGGGCGAAGGCGGTGTTGGCCAGCATGTCGATCAGCGACGGGCCGGCCGGCAGGCAGCGAAACTCCAGGCGTAGACTGCGTCGGCCATCCGCGTCGCAGCCCACGATCGGCCGGTTCCAGCGCCAGATGGTGCCGTTGTGGAAGGCGAGATGGGCCAGTTGATCGGCCGGCTCGTCGAGGGCCACTGGCAACAGCACCGGAAAGTGCTCGAGGTTCTCGGTGAACAACTCGCCGATGGATGCGTGCAGATAGCCGGTACCGAAGGTCACGCGGCGGATCGGGCCACGCGCCGAGTTGGCGAACCCGCCGACCTCCACCGATTGCTCGAACAACGGGATGCGGCTCTCGGCCCAGAGGTCGTGGCCGAAGATGTAGGGCGTATTGCCGGCGGCGGCCAGCACCGGTGCCGCGGCGACCAGCGAGGCGTTGTAGGCGCGGTGGGCGACCTCGGGGCGGGTCTCGATATGCACCTGGAAGGAGGTCGCCGCGGCTTCCAGCATCACGTCCGCATGGCGGTGCTGCAGGTGCTCGTGACCGACGATGTCCACCTGCAGCGGGCGCTGGGCGCGTTGTTCCAGGATCGCGCTGTTCAGGGCCCGGTAGCGGGCCTGCTGCGACATGTGGTGGATCCCGAGGTCGTCCGGTTCCAGGGTGGGCAGGCTGCCGGCCATCAGCAGTTCCGCGCCGGCGTGGCGGGCCGCTCGGCGCGCCCGGCGCAGGGTCTCGTTCAACTCGTCGAGGATGGCGCTGAAGCAGCCGGGACCGGCGCGGAAGACGCCGCTGTTCAGTTCGATATTGAACTGCGCCAGTTCCAGGGTGGCCAGCGGGCTGTCCATCGCGGCGAGGAAGGCGTCATTGACCGGTAGCGGTCGCCCCTGGGTGTCGCACAGCCAGGCTTCGATCTCGAAGCCCAGCCGCGGGGGTGGGGCGGGGTCCTCGGGCGGTTGCGTGCGCAGCCAGTTCAGCAGCTGGGCGGTCTCGTCCGCGAGGGCCTGGTGGAAGCGGTCAAAGTCTGCCGCGCCGAAGTGCTCCTCGCGGATCTCGCGGCCCAAGGCCTAGTCCTCGTCCCGGTCGTCGTCCGGTGCGTCGTCATAGAGGCTCTCCAGAAGATCGCCCCAGATCTGTTCGTGTTGCTCGATGAAGGTCAGCAGGCTCTTGCGGAAGGCGAGATAGTCGGCCTCGAAGGCTTCGAAGTCGGCCCCGCCATTGAGCAGCTTGGCGGCCCGGTCGGTCTGCTGCAGGCTGTCACGCAGGTTGAGGCTGGCGGCCATCGCACCCTTGACGCGTTCGCGCTCGTGCGGGATCCAGGCGCGGTCCGACAGCATGGAGCGCAGGTTCTCGCCCAGTTCCAGCAGGCGCTTGCGCAGGCGCGGGACGGCGCCGATGGTGCCGGTCTTGAGCTCGCCCCAGACGGCATCGGTGATCAGGCGCGCCCAGTGCTCGCGCAGATCCCGCACGGTATCGGGGTCAAAGGCGAAAGCGCGCTCCAGTTGTTGCGGATCGAATGGCATTGGGTATCCTGATCGACGAAGCCCGGGATGCGCGGCGTCTGCGGTGGAGGGGCCGGAATAGCCCCGCGCCCCGTAGCGTCCTACAGGGTACAAGAACAAGCAAGGTCGCACGTACGGCCTGCGGATGGAGGAATCGACAACATGGCGAACTGGTTCGCGCAGCGCAGGCTGCGTCAGAAGGTGTGCGACCTGCGGCCGCAGATGTACCGCATGGCATTCGCGTGGTGTCACGATGCCGCGCTGGCGGATGACCTGGTGCAGGAGGCAATGATGAAGGCCCTGACCCGGCTGAAGTCGTTGCAGGACGAGAACGCCCTGAAGGCCTGGGTGTTCCGCATCATGACCAACTGTTACCGCGACTGGGGCCGGCGGCAGAAGGACACGGTGGATGTGGACAGCATGGAGCTGTCCTGCGAGGACTGCCCGGAGCAACAGACCGAGCGCAATCGCATGGTCGCGGATGTCCACCGGGCGATGGCCGAACTGAGTACCGATCACCGTCAGGTGGTCGCGCTGGTGGACCTGGAGGGTTTTGCCTACTCCGAGGTCTCGGAGGTGCTGGACGTACCGATCGGCACCGTGATGAGTCGCCTGAGCCGGGCTCGGGCGCAGTTGAAGAAGGTGCTACTGGAGCAGCAGGCCGACACGGGGACAGCGGCCGATACACCCTATCTCAAGGTAGTGAGGAATCGGCATGTCGAATGAACGACTGAGTGCAAAGAATCGACCCAGCGAGGAGATTCTCAATGCCTTCGTGGACGGCGAGTTCTCGCCGGAGGATCGTCTGTTTACGCTGAAGACGATCGCCTCCAGTGAGCATCTGAGTCGCGAAGTCTGCGACATGCACCAGCTCAAGGAGCTGGTGAACATGGCCTACGAAGACGTCCCGGCCGGGCGCGCGGCCGGGACCACCGGTGGCCGTTGCCGGTTATCGCGCGGTGGAGGTTCGGCCTGGTTTCCGTCGGTGGCGGCCGGGGTGCTCGCGCTGGTCGTGGGTTCGCTGGGTGGATACGAGATCACTCGCGATGCCGGTTTCTTCGGGGGCGACCATGCTGCTGCGGCCGGCCAGGAGTCCGGGGCCCTGGCGCAGGTGGCTGCCAGCGATAACGCGCCCGGCGGGGCCGCGGCCCCGCAGCAGGTGTTTTCGGCTACCGAAACCGATCAGATTCTGCTGCACATTAACGAGGCGGATACCCGCGCGGTGGACGAGTTGCTGGACGACATCGAGAGCATGTATCGCGAGGCGGCCACGGTCGGGCGCGACCTGAACGTGCAGGTGGTGGTGCACAACAATGCGATGGGCATGCTGCGAACCGACAGCGCACCCTATCCGGAACGCGTCGCGAGCATGGCGGAGGCGTACCCCACGCTGCGCTTTACCGCCTGTGCCCAGACCCTCAACCGCCTGGCGCGCGAGGAAGGCCGGAAGGTGGATATCCTGCCACAGGCTGAACTGATCGATTCCGGCGTCGCCGAGGCGGCCCGCCGTCAGGCGGAAGGCTGGATCTACATCAAGGTCTGATCCGGCACGGCCGGAATCTCGATGCAACCCGATCCACGAATGCTGCGCCCCGGCTGGTTCCTGGCCGGGGCGCTCTTGTTGATGCTGGCGGCGGGCGGCGCGACCGCTGTATTGATGGGCACCGTCGCCAAGGCGCCGGCGGCCGAAGAGCCGCTGCGGGTGGTCTATCACATCAACACCGATGACCCGGAGCTCCACCTGAACGCCCTGCGCAACCTGCAGAATCACATCGACGGTAGCCCCGATGATGTTTCTCTCAAGATCAAGGTGTTGACTCATGGCAGCGGCATCAGTCTGCTGCAGCACGCCCGTACCGATCCGGACCTGCGCAGTACCGTGAATACCCTTAAGCTGCAGGATGTGCGCTTTTTGGTGTGTGGCAACTCGCTGGAATCGCGCGGGCTCGAACGCAGCGATCTGCATGAGGTGTCGGACAGGGACGTGGTCCCCAGTGGCATCGTGGAACTGACCCGCCTGCAACGCTCCGGTTACACCTACATCAAGCCCTGACCGGACCGGCCGCATCCCCCCTGCGTTGGGTGATCAGCGCCCCTCAAGCTCGGTGTCCAGCGCTGCCAGGCGCTCCGGTGTGCCGATGTCGCGCCAGGCGCCGGTGTAGTGTTCGCCGGTGACCCGGCCGGCCTCGATGGCTTGACGTAGCAAGGGGCCGAGGGCCCGGCGCCCCGGTGGCAGATCACGGAACAGCGCCGGGTCGTACCAGCCGATGCCGCTGAAGGTCAGCAACTCGTTCCCCGCCAGGGCCACCCGCTCCCCGTCCAGGGCGAAATCGCCCTGCGTGTGATGGTCGGGGTTGGCGACCAGTACGAGGTGCGCGAGCGGTCGGTCGGTGGCCGTGTTCATTGTCGTCGGGGGTGTCAGCGGGTGGTCGCACCAGACATCGCCATTGACCACCAGAAACGGCTCCTCCCCCAGAAGGGGAAGGGCCTGGCGGATCCCGCCCGCGGTCTCCAGGGCACCCTCGGGCTCCGGTGAGTAGCGAATGGCGAGGCCCGACTGGCGTTCACCCAGGGTGGCGCGGATCTGTTCTCCCAGATGCGCGAGGTTGATGACTACCTCGCGGTACCCGGCGGTCGCCAGACGATCCAGCGTGTAGCCGATCAGCGGCCGGCCACCGACAGGCAGCAGCGGCTTGGGGCAGTGGTCGGTCAACGGGCGCATGCGTTCGCCGCGCCCGGCGGCCAGGATCATTGCGCGCATGGCTTAATCCTCCCGCATCCGTTCGGGCATGTGGGTGTGGAACCAGCCCGCCACCGGTGCCAGCGCCGGCTGTGACAGCCCCTGCGCCAGGAGTCGATGCAGGCGCGGCAGGTGTTCCAGGTAGCGCGGTTTGGCATCCCGGCGTGCCAGGCGTACGAAGATCCCGAGGATCTTGGTGCTGCGCTGGACGCCGAGGACGCGGTAGTGCTGCATGAAGGCCTCGGGGTCCCAGGCCGTTCCCGCGGCATAACGCTTCAATGCCCGCTCCACGGTGGCGGGTGACACCTCGCGCCGGGCGTCTTCCAGCAGCGAGACGACATCGTAGGCGGGGCTGCCGATCACGGCATCCTGGAAATCCAGGACGGCACAATCGCCATCCTCGCCGGGCGGCAGCATCAGGTTGTCCACGTGGAAGTCGCGTAGCACCAGTGTCCCGGGCAGGACGGGCAGGTCTTCCAGTGCCTCCCGCCAGGCTGCGAGAAATCCGTTGCGCAGGGACGCGCTCATCGGGGTGCCGTGTTGCTCCGGCCAGTACCAGTCGGCAAACAGCGCGGCCTCGTCCAGCAGACGCGGGGTGTCGTAGGCGGGGAGGTCCGGGGCCTTCGCGGCCTGCGCTGGCCAGGCGCGATGCAGCTGGATCAGGGTGTCGATGGCGCGGTCGTACAACGGGCCTTCCGCGGCCCCCTCGGCGAGGGCCCGGGTGAAGGTTCGGTCGCCGAGGTCCTCGAGCAGCACGAAGCCGGTGGCTGGATCGTGCGCAAGGATGCGCGGCGGGCGCAGCCCCAGCGATTCCAGCACTCGCGCGATCTCCACGAACGGCTCGGTGGCCTCGCGCTCGGGTGGCGCATCCATCAGCACCACCGGTTGGTCGTCGCGGCACAGGCGAAAATAGCGCCGAAAACTGGCATCTGCGCGCAGGAGTGCCAGGTCGGTAAACCTGCCCGGCTGGTCCTTCAGCCAGGCCTGGAGCTGCTTGCTGCGGCGATCGTCCGGGATCATGCGCGGGCCTCGGGAAATTCGCCGGATAGACGCTCGACGCGGGTGTCGATGCGGCCATCGGCATGCAATGCCAGTACGCGGTAGCCGGCGTGTTCGGTATCCAGCGCGAACTGTTCGGAGCCGGGGGCGAACTGGACGCAGGTGGAGGGGCAGCCCAGCAGTTCGACGCCCTGGCGCTCGGCGCGGAAATCCTGATGGATGTGACCGAAAAGACAGGCGCGTACGCGCGGGTGGTGATCCAGGATCGCGAACAGGTCGTCGGGATTGGTCAGGCCGATCCGGTCCATCCATGCGCTGCCGACGGGCACGACCGGGTGGTGAACGGCGACCATGCCCCAGTGATCGGGGTGTGCGGTCAATACTTGATCCAGGCGTGACAACTCGGCCGGCTCGATGCGCCCGTACGCCTGCCCCGCAACCGCAGAATTGATCCCGACCAGCAGCCAGTCGCCGAGCAGCCGGTGGCCGTCCAGGGCATGTCCGGCGCCCGTAAAGGCGCGGTGCAGCAGGGTCCAGTCATCGTGGTTGCCCGCCAGGCCGGCGAGCGGCCAGCCTTTCACGTGTTCGTCGAGCATTGCGAGGAGTCGCGTGTAGGCCGCCGGATCCGGATCTTCGGCCAGGTCGCCCGTGAGCCATAGCAGGTCCGGCCGGGCCTCGTTCCGGCGCAGGGCCTCGAGCACGCGGGCGAGCTGGCGGTCGCTGTCGGGATAACCCGGTCGAATGGGGCCCGGCTCCCGGCCGAGGTGGGTGTCGCTGATCTGAAGGATGTGCTGCATGCGGCCGGTGTCGCCTTCCGTATGGTGCCGGTTGTGTGCGTTCGGGCGCGCTTTCGCGTTTGCCGCCCGGCAGGGTTATTGCCCTATACTCGATCGGGTGTACTGTGCAATGCGCCGGGGCCTTCCCGCATGGGGCGAGAGGGGGCCTGGCGAGGGGTCCAAGATGAGCCAAGAAGCCAAGACCCGCCCGGATTCCGGGTACCGTCCGTCCGAGGACGAACCCTACATGAATCCGCGTCAACTGGACTACTTTCGCGCCAAGCTCGAGGCCTGGCGTGCCGAGCTGATCGAGGAATCGGAACAGACTCTGGAGCACTTGCGCAGCGAGAGCTGGCAGGAGCCGGACCCGAATGACCGCGCCAGCCACGAGACCGATGCCGGCCTGGAGCTGCGTACCCGGGATCGGTACCGCAAGCTCCTGAACAAGATTGACGCGGCGCTGGCGCGCATCGAGCAGGGCGAATACGGCTATTGCGAGGAGACCGGTGAACCGATCGGCATCGCCCGGCTGGAGGCGCGCCCGATTGCCACGCTGAGCGTGGCGGCCCAGGAGGCCCATGAGCGCGACGAGGCCCGCTATGAATAGGGCCTGTCTGGTCCGGGTTACTCGCCGGCCAGCACTCGGGTAAACACCCGCGAGTTGCGCGCCTGGTTGTAGCGGGTCTGCCGGCTGACGGGCAGATCGTCCACCTTGCCTGGCGTGTAACCGCGTTCCTGGAACCACTGGGCGGTGCGCGTGGTGAGCACGAATACCCGCCGGATTCCCTGTTCCTGCGCCAGGTGTTCCATTGCCTGCAGCAAACGGTCGCCGCGGCCGCTCCCGCGGTAATCCGCGTGCAGGGCCAGGCAGGCGATCTCCGCGGCATCCGCCTCAAAGGGGTAGAGCGCGGCGGTGCCGATGATCAGGCCGTCGGCCTCCAGCACCTGGAAGCGGTCGATCTCCAGCTCCAGGTGCTCCCGCGCGCGATGCACCAGGATGCCCTCGGCCTCCAGCGGTTCCAGTAGCGCATGGATACCCCCCACATCGTCGAGTGTGGCCGGGCGCAGCCGTTCCAGTGGCTCGCGCGAGACCAGTGTGCCGATTCCCAGGCGGGTGAACAGCTCGGTCAGGAGCCCACCGTCGTCCCGACGGTCGATCAGGTGCACCCGGATCTCGCGCTGGCGACAGGCGTCGATCGCGCTCTTCAGGTGGTTGGCCAGTTCCTGCGGCAGGTCGGTGGCGGTCTCCAGCAGCTCCTGCGCGGCCGGCACGGTGAGCTGGTCCAGCACGCCGTGCTCGGGATCGCGCAACACCCCGGCTTCGGTGAGAAAGATCAGCTTGTCGGCGTTCAGCGCGATCGCGACCTGGGTGGCGACATCCTCGCCGGAGAGGTTGAACACCTCGCCGGTGGGGGAGTAGCCGAGCGGGGAGACCAGGGCCACCTGCTCGCGGTCCAGCAGGGCCGCGAGTGCGGTGGTGTCCACCCCGCGCACCTCGCCGGTGTAGTGGAAGTCCACGCCGTCGCGTACGCCCAGTGGCCGTGCGGTGACGAAGTTGCCACTGGCCACGCGCAGGCGTGCGTTGCCGGTACCCGGCTGGCCGAGGCTGCGCGAGAGCAGGCCCTCGATCTGCAGGCGCAGCCGACCGACCGCATCCAGCACGGCTTCCAGCGCTGCGCCATCCGTTACGCGCAACCCGTTGGCGTAGGCCGGGGTCAGTCCGCGCTCGCTCATCCGTGCCTCGATTTGCGGGCGCGCCCCGTAGACCAGCACGACCCGGATACCCAGGGCATTGAGCTTGGCGATATCGCGCATCAGTGCCGGAAACTCCGGCGCCTGGGCGGCCTCGCCTGCGAGCGCGATCACCATGGTGCGCCCGCGGTGGGCGGCGATGTACGGGACGGCATCGCGGAACCAGGCGAGCTCCCCGGGCTGCGGGGCTCGGCGCGAGGGCGCGTGATTGCGGGCGGCTGGGTTGGATGTGGCGGTCACGGGCGTGTCCGTTTCCTGATGATGTCCTTGAGCAGACAGTCTAGGGAATCACGGATCAATGTACACGTGGGATCAGTCAGGCCTGCTGGCCCGATCCTGCGGGAAGGGGTGTTAGGGAAACGCTGATTAATGTAACGCTCGCGCTCGAGTCGCTTTTGCGTGCGAACAAGGCGCGGTGACTGCCGCGCAGTCATTCTGCACAAGGGAACCGCAACGCCGTTCCCACGCAAAAGCGGCCGAGCCCCTGCTTTGCAATGGCTTGTGGGGTTGGCACCCCAGGTTCCCCGATCCTGCGTTGCGCCGCTTGCGGGTAGAACCACTACCCGCTGCACGACGCGCCTTGTCTCGGAAAACCTGGGGTGCCAACGCGAGTGTGTACATTGATCAGTGTTTCCCTAGTCGGTCTCGCCCACGAGGCGTTCGAGGTCCGGGACGGAGGCGCCGGGCGCGATGCCGTGCTCCTTGAACCACCCGGCATTGACCTCCAGGGCGTAGCGCACCGGCCGTTTCGCCTCGTGTATGCGGGTGGAGTGGGGCGTCATGCTCGCGATGTTGGTAATGGTGAAATCGGCATCGATGAAGGCCACGTCCAGCGGGATGCGGGTGTTCTGCATCCACATGCCGTAGTGCGCCGGTCGTGGCCAGATGAACAGCATGCCGTGGTCGGCGGGCAGGTGGTCGCGGTGCATCAGCCCGATCCGGCGGCTACGGTCGGTCGCGGCGATCTCGATCGTCAGGGCTTGTTCGCCGAGTTGCAGTTCGGCGGTCGGCAGCCCGCTTTCGGCCTGCGCCAGCCCCGTGCCCAGGACGAACAGCAGCACCAGCCCGACAAGGCCGGGCTGCGCGCGCCCCCGCGACGTATTGATCAAGCCTATTCGCCGCTCATGCGCCCCACGGCGCAGCTGGCAAACGACTTGGCCTTGGCGCTGGCGGAGCGCAGGCCGGAGACCGAACCGACCTCGGGGTAACCCATGCTGGCGAGCTTGGCGGCGACCGCCTCGCGGGCGCTGTCGGGCGCCTCGATATCAACCGCACCGCCTTCCACGTCCACCTCGGCGTCGGTGACGCCCTCGACCTGCAGCAGGCCCTTGCGGATGGAGCTGGCGCAGCCGCCACACTTGATGTTCTCGACTTCGATTTTCATTGCAGGTGCTCCGGGGTACTGGGGTTTGTACGACTCATTATGTACGATCTGCGTTCACTGTAATCGTTCACGAGAATATACATGCCCGCCTATCGTTCCCGCACCACCACCCACGGTCGCAATATGGCGGGTGCCCGCGCCCTGTGGCGCGCCACCGGCATGAAGGATGGCGACTTCGGCAAGCCGATCATCGCCATTGCCAACTCCTTCACCCAGTTCGTGCCCGGGCACGTGCATCTGAAGGACCTGGGCCAGCTGGTGGCCGGCGAGGTGGAAAAGGCCGGCGGCGTGGCCAAGGAGTTCAATACCATCGCGGTGGACGACGGGATCGCGATGGGCCACGGCGGGATGCTCTATTCGCTGCCCTCGCGCGAGATCATCGCCGACTCGGTCGAGTACATGGTCAACGCACACTGCGCCGATGCCCTGGTCTGCATCTCCAACTGCGACAAGATCACCCCTGGCATGCTGATGGCCGCGATGCGCCTGAACATCCCGGTGGTGTTCGTCTCCGGTGGTCCGATGGAGGCCGGCAAGGTGCAGGCCCCGGGCAGCGACAAGGTCATCCACCTGGACCTGGTGGACGCGATGGTCAAGGCCGCCGACTCCAGTGCCAGTGATGAAGAAGTGGAGGCCATCGAGCGCTCCGCCTGCCCCACCTGCGGGTCCTGCTCCGGCATGTTCACCGCCAATTCGATGAACTGCCTGACCGAGGCGCTGGGTCTGTCGTTGCCGGGCAACGGCTCGTTGCTGGCCACCCATGCCGGGCGCAAATCGCTGTTCGAGCAGGCCGGCCGGCGCGTGGTCGAACTGGCCAAGCGTTACTACGAGCAGGACGATGCATCCGCGCTGCCGCGTTCCATCGCCACCTTCGAGGCGTTCGAGAACGCGATGAGCCTGGATATCGCGATGGGCGGCTCCACCAACACGGTGCTGCACCTGCTGGCGGCCGCGCGCGAGGGCGAGGTCGACTTCACCATGGCCGACATCGACCGCCTGTCGCGCAAGGTGCCGAACCTGTGCAAGGTCGCCCCGGCCACCCAGCTCTACCACATGGAAGATGTCCACCGCGCCGGTGGCGTGGTCGGCATCCTCGCTGAGCTGGATCGCGGCGGGCTGCTCCACCGCGACATTCCCACCGTGCACGCCGACACCATGGGCCAGGCCCTGGAACAGTGGGACGTGATGCGCCACGCCGCCGAGGCCGAGACGCTTTACCAGGCCGCCCCGGGCGGCGTGCCTACCCAGGTCGCGTTCAGCCAGGACAAGACCTGGGACAGCCTGGACATCGACCGCGAGAACGGCTGCATCCGCGACATCGAGCATGCCTACTCGAAGGACGGTGGCCTGGCCGTGCTCTACGGCAACATGGCCCCGGATGGCTGCATCGTGAAGACTGCCGGGGTGGACGACAGCATCCTGAAATTCTCGGGCCCGGCCCGTGTCTTCGAGAGCCAGGACGCGACGGTGGAGGCCATTCTTGGTGACCAGATCCAGGCGGGCGACGTGGTGATCATCCGCTACGAAGGCCCCAAGGGCGGCCCGGGCATGCAGGAAATGCTCTACCCGACGTCGTATCTCAAGTCCAAGGGCCTGGGCAAGGAATGTGCGCTGGTCACCGACGGGCGCTTCTCCGGCGGCACCTCCGGGCTGTCGATCGGTCACGTCTCGCCGGAGGCGGCGCAGGGTGGTGCGATCGGCCTGATCGAGGAAGGCGACACCATCGTGATCGACATCCCCGGTCGCGAGATCCGCATCGACGTCGACGACGCCACGCTGGCCGCACGGCGCGAGGCCATGGAGGCCCGTGGCGCGAAGGCCTGGAAACCCGAGTCGCGGGAGCGGGCCGTCACCCAGGCCTTGCGCGCCTACGCCCTGATGACGACCTCCGCCGCCTACGGCGCGGTGCGCGACATCTCCCGCTTCGAGGACTAGCCCAGGGCCCAAACCGAAAAAAGCGAACGCATGTAACGCAACCACAGGGAGGTGGTGATGGCGATTACCGACTGGCCCGCGGCCGAGCGCCCGCGGGAGAGGCTGATCGAACGCGGCGCGGCCGCGCTTTCGGATGCGGAGTTGCTGGCAATCTTTCTGCGCACCGGCGTGGCCGGCAAGAGCGCGGTGGATGTCGCGCGGGACCTGCTCAGCCGCTTCGGCGGGCTGCGGCCTTTATTACAGGCGGATCAGGCGGGGTTTTGCGCCGCCCCGGGGCTGGGGGATGCCAAGTACGCCCAGCTTCAGGCCGTGCTGGAGATGGGGCGCCGCCACCTGGCGGCCGATCTGGAGCGCGGCGATGCACTGACCTCGCCCGCGACCACCCGGCAGTTCCTGGCGGCGCGCCTGCGCGACTATCCCTTCGAGGTCTTCGGCGTGCTGTTCCTCGATAACCGCCACCGCGTGATCGCCTTCGAGGAGCTTTTTCGCGGCACCATCGATGGCGCCTCGGTGCACCCGCGCGAGGTGGTGCGCCGTGCCCTGCACCACAATGCTGCGGCCGTGATCCTGGCCCATAACCACCCCTCGGGCGTGGCCGAGCCGTCGCGTTCGGATGTCGCCATCACCCGCCGCCTGACCGACGCCCTGGGGCTGGTGGACATCCGCGTCCTCGATCACGTGATCATCGCCGACGAGGCCGTCTCCCTCGCCGAACGCGGCGAGCTGTAGGGGGCGGCTGACCCAGTCGCACGTCTGCGTTGCAACGCAGTGAGCTGCCGGCCGCTGGTCCGGCACCGAGTGGTCATTGCGAGGAGCCGCAGGCGACGAAGCAATCTGCCGATAACTTTTCCGGGGGGGGGCATCCGGATGATGATTGCTTCGTCGCTTTGCTCCTCGCAATGACGGTTAGAAGCTTGCGCGCGGTGTTACGCCGGTGTGTCGTTGAGGGCCTGTTCCAGCGTCTGCAGCAGTGCGTCGACCTGCGTTTGGGTGTGGGCGGCGGACAGGGTGATGCGCAGGCGGGCCTCGCCTTCCGGGACGGTCGGGGGGCGGATCGCGGGGACCAGGAAGCCGGCCTCGAACAGGCGCTCGGCGACGGCGCTCGCGCGAGTGGCGGTGCCCAGGGTGACAGGCTGGATGGGTGTGAGGGGCGGTGGGTGTGGCAGGCCGAGGCGATCCAGCCCGTCGCCCAAGCGTCGCAACAGGTTCTGCAGGTGCTCGCGGCGGTCGTGGGCGGACGCGGCGATATGCACCGAGGCCAGGGTGGCGGCGGCCAGGGCGGCCGGCATCGCGGTGGTGTAGATGTAGGGGCGCGCGGTCTGGATCAGGGTCTCGATCAGCCGTTCGGAGCCGGCCACGAAGGCCCCGGCGGTGCCGAAGCCCTTGCCCAGCGTCCCCATAAGGACCGGTACGTTGTCGCTGCCGAGACCGAAGTGCTGGCAACTGCCGCCGCCAGTCTCGCCCAGCACCGACAGGCCGTGGGCGTCGTCCACCATCAGCCAGGCATTGTATTCGCGCGCCAGGGCGGCGAGTTCCGGAAGCGGGGCGATATCGCCGTCCATGGAGAACACGCCGTCAGTGGCGATCAGGCGCTGGCCGGTCGCGGGCGCCTTCTCCAGGCGCTCGCGCAGGTGTTCGGGCTCGGCGTGGCGGTAGCGCTGGCTGCGCGCGCCCGACAGGCGCACGGCGTCGATCAGCGAGGCGTGGTTCAGGCGGTCCTCGAAGACGGTGTCGTGGCGCCCGACCAGGGCCTGGACCAGGGCCAGGTTGGCCATGTAGCCGGTGGAGAAGACGAGTGCCCGAGCGCGCCCTGTGAAGCGGGCCAGGGCCTGTTCCAGTTCCTCGTGGGCGCGGGTGTGGCCGTTGATCAGGTGGGCCGAACCCGCGCCGACGCCGTACTGATCCAGCGCCTTGCGGGCGGCGGCGGCGACCGCCGGGTCACCGGCCAGGCCCAGGTAGTCGTTCGAGCAGAAGGCAATCACGCGGTGGCCGTCGATAACCTGTTCGGGCCGCTGTGGGCCGTCGAGGATGCGGGTGCGGCGCCATAGCCCGGCGTCGCGCACAGTGCTCAGGCGTTGCTCCAGGTAGTGATCGAGTGAGTCGCTCATGGGCGCAGGCCCGCGCGCAGGAAGATCGGCCAGTGCACCCGTGCCGGCATGCTCGGGTTGGACCACAGGGCTTGCAGGGCCGGCGCTAGCGCGGCCAGCGGGTCCTGGCCGGCGGCGCGGGCGCGGCGGATCGCGGACCAGGTACCGAGATAGCCCAGCAGGGTGGCGCGATCCCATTCGCGCGTGATGCGAAACTCGGGCGCCTCGATCTCGGGCCAGGGAAACGGCAGGTCGCGGTAGTGGTTGCGGATGTGCTGGCGCTCTTCCGGCCACCAGGGGGCCAAGGTGGCATCGTGAAAGTCGATCAGCAGGTGGTCCAGTGCCGGGTCCTCGGCCCGCAGCACGCCGTAGCCCCAGATCGCCAGGAGTCCGTCCGGGCGCAGGACGCGGGCGACCTCGTCGTGGAACTCGGTGTGGCGGAACCAGTGCGCGGCTTGGGCCACACAGGCGAGGTCGACCGAGCCATCGGCCAGGGCACAGGCCTCGGCGGCGCAGGCGACGCGGTCGATCCCGGAGTGATCCGGCACTGTGGCCAGCAGCGATGGGGCGGCGTCCGTGGCGAAGACGTGCGAGAAGTGGGGCGCGAGGCCCCGCGCGGCCTGGCCGTTGCCGCTGGCACAGTCCCAGGCGCGCTCGTGGTGCGGGGTGCGCGCCGCCAGCCAGTCAAACAGCTCGGCCGGGTAGTCCGGGCGGTGGCGGGCGTAAGCGTTAGCCACCGCCGGGAAATGGTCGGGGAAGCCGCCGCTCACCGCCGGTCTGGCTCAGGCCGACGCGGACGCCGGCTGGTCCGATTGCGCGGGGGATTCCGGGCCGGTCTCCGGGTGCAGGCCCAGGCGTTCGAACAGCGCGAGGTCGTGGTTCTCGCCGGGGTTTGGCGTGGTCAGCAGGGTGTCGCCATAGAACAGCGAGTTGGCACCCGCGAGGAAGCACAGGGCCTGCATCTCGTCGGACATCTCGGTGCGCCCGGCGGACAGGCGCACGTAGGAGGCCGGCATCAGGATGCGGGCGACCGCGATGGTGCGCACGAACTCCAGCGGGTCCAGATGTTCGATGCCGTGCAGCGGTGTGCCCTCGACCTGGATCAACTGGTTGATCGGCACCGACTCTGGGTGTTTTGGCAGGTTGGCCATCTGCTGCAGCAGCCGCGCGCGATCGCGGCGCGACTCGCCCATGCCGAGGATGCCGCCGCAGCAGACGTTCATCCCGGCCTCGCGTACGTGCTCCAGGGTCTCGAGGCGGTCGTCGTAGGTGCGCGTCGAGATGATGTGACCGTAGAACTCCGGCGAGGTGTCGAGGTTGTGGTTGTAGTAGTCCAGTCCCGCCTCGGACAGGCGTTTGGCCTGCTCGGCCTTCAGCATGCCGAGGGTCATGCAGGTCTCGAGGCCCTCGTCCTTCACCGCGCGGACCATCTCGATCACGCGCTCCAGGTTCTTGTCGGTGGGGTTGCGCCAGGCCGCGCCCATGCAGAAGCGGGTCGCGCCCTGGGCGCGGGCGTTGCGGGCCGCCTCCAGCACCTCGTCCAGCGGCAGCAGGCGTTCGCGCTCGATCTCGACCTCGTGGTGCGCGCTTTGCGGGCAGTAGGCGCAGTCCTCGGGGCAGGCCCCGGTCTTGATCGACAGCAGCGTGCTCACCTGGACCGCGTTCGGGTCGAAGTGCTCGCGGTGGACGGTCTGCGCGCGGAAGATCAGGTCATTCAGCGGCAGGTCGAGCAGGGCCTCGACCTCGTTGGTGTTCCAGTCGTGGCGGGGCGTGCTCATAGATGATGTTCCTTGTCGGCTTCGGCGGGGATCTCGACGTCCGTCCAGGGCTCGCGGTAGATGGTGAACAGG
Source organism: Thioalkalivibrio sp. AKL6 (assembly GCF_000376905.1). Lineage (NCBI taxonomy): Bacteria > Pseudomonadati > Pseudomonadota > Gammaproteobacteria > Chromatiales > Ectothiorhodospiraceae > Thioalkalivibrio > Thioalkalivibrio sp. AKL6. Next base: position 362,780 of record NZ_AQXS01000009.1, read on the forward strand.
GCGTAGATCGTCCACGGCAGCAGGATGGCCGCGGCGATCGCCCAGTAGGCGCGGTAGTAGTTCAGATCCGGCGGAAAGAAGGTGGCGACCCCGATCAGCAGGCCCATCAGGGCGTAGTAGCGATAGGCGGCCCACTGCGTGAAGTGGCCGACGCGGGGATCGGGGTGGTGCTTGTTCAGGGCGTAGACCAGCATCGAGCCGCCAAACCACAGTACCAGCGGGACGATGCCCATGATCGCGGCGATGATGAAACCGACCCCGACGCCCTCGCTGCTCACCAGGAACAGCGGGATGCCGGCAATCGACACGCTGATCAGGTTGCCGATATCGAACATCGACGCGGCGCGCCGCGAGCTGCGCCCGGAGACGGTCCTAGTGGCCATGGTCTACCCTGCATGCAAAAAGCAGAGCATACCATTATGGCCCCGGACCCTTCATTGCGCCCCGTTTCCAGGCGGTCTCCGGCCGCGCGCTTGAGGGCCCGGGCTGCGGCCTGCGTCGACTGGCTGGGGGAGGCCCTGTACCCCGGTCAGTGCGGACTGTGCCTGGCCCCCGGTCCGGCGATCTGCGCGGATTGCCGGGCGGATCTTGCGCCGCTCGAGCACCCCTGCCCCACCTGTGCGTTGCCCCTTCCGGTCGCCGGAGTGTGCCCGGCTTGCATCCGCCGAGCGCCGGTCCTGGATGCACTGCATGCCGGCTGGGCCTATGCCTGGCCGCTGGATCAGCTGATCCTGGCCTACAAGCACGGCGCCAATGCACGGGCCGAACGCATCCTCGCGGCCCTGGCGGAGCAGGTGGCGGGCCGTCTGGTGGGCGAGAACGGCGATCCGCCCGATCGGGTGCTCCCCGTGCCGCTGCATGGCAGGCGGCTGCGCGAGCGGGGTTTCAATCAGTCGGACTACCTGGCGCGGCGTGTGGCGGGGGTGCTGGATGTCCCGCTGGATACCCGCGGACTGCGGCGCATCCGCGCGACCGAGTCGCAACAGGCGCTGGGTCGCAAGGCGCGGCGGAGCAATGTCCACGGTGCGTTTGCCTGGGACGGTTCGAGCCTCGCCGGGCAGCATGTGCTGGTGGTGGATGACGTGGCGACCACGGGCGCGACGCTGGCCGCACTGGCCGAAGTGCTGCGCCGCGAGGGTGCCGCACGGGTGGAGGGACTGGTCCTCGCGCGCGCCTGAGGGTGTGCGGGCGCGGGATTCAGGCCCCCAGGTGGTGGTCGGCGATCATCGCCAGAAGGATGACGGCGCCCAGGTAGTGGTTGTTTTTGAAGGCGCGCAGACAGTCGGCGGGTTCGCGTTCGAAGATCAGGAACTGCTGGTAGAACATCAGCATTGCCACCACCACGAGCCCGGCGGTGTAGTAGCCACCGAAATCGGCGTGCTGGCCGACGAGATAAAGCCCCAGCCACACGAGCACCTGCAGCCCGCCGGTGATCAGGCGGTCGAGTTCGCCGAAGGCGATGGCCGTGGATTTCACCCCGATCTTCAGGTCGTCTTCGCGATCCACCATGCCATAGAAGGTGTCATACACCACCGTCCACGCCAGCACGGTTACGAACAACAGCCAGGCCACTTCGGGCGGGTGCTCGCCGGTCACGGCGGTGAACGCCATGGGCACGGCCCAGGCAAAGGCGGCGCCGAGATGGACCTGCGGGAAGTGGTGGAAGCGCTTGGAGAACGGGTAGGTGCCGGCCAGTGCCACCGCCACCAGGGAATACAGGATGGTCAGCCCATTGGTGAACAGCACCAGGACGAAGGCGACCACGCTGAGGGCCACGAAGGTACCCAGCGCCTCGCGTGGGGTGATGGTGCCGAGCGCCAGCGGTCGGTCGCGGGTGCGCGCCACATGGCTGTCGAAGTCGCGGTCGGCGTAGTCGTTGATCGCGCAGCCCGCCGAGCGCATCAGCACCACGCCGGCGGCAAAGATGAAGATCAGGTAGGCCGGCGGCCAGCCCTCGGCCGCCACCCACAGGGCCCAGAAGGTGGGCCACAGCAACAGGTAGATGCCCACCGGGCGATCCAGCCGGATCAGGCGGGCGAGTTCCCACAGGCGTTCGCGCTCGGTCATGGCGGCCAAGCTTACCAGCCTTGCGGCGCCAGGGCGCCGGGTGTCGCTCCGGCGTCGGGGGGCGCTACAGGTGCGCCTCCAGCCATTCGTCCAGGTCGGCCGGTTCCACCTCGCCACGATGGGTGTCGAGGATGGTGCCTTCGCGGTCGATCAGGACGGTGTAGGGCAGGGCGCCGATGCGGTTGCCGTATTCCCGGCCGATCGTGACCGCGTCGTCCTGGCCGATCAGTACCGGGAATTCGATGCCGAAATCGTCGACGAAATGCTGCGTGGCTGTTTGCTCGTCCACGGCGACCGCGACGATGGTAAAGCCATCCTCCTGGTTGGCATCAAAGGTGTCCTGGAACAGCGGCATCTCCTTCTTGCAGGGCGGGCACCAGGTGGCCCAGAAGTTCAGCACGATCAGGTCGCCGTCCCACTCACTGAACTGGCGTTCTTCACCGGAGAGGTCGGGCAAGGTGAAGTCGATGCGTTGATTGCCCTGGGTCTCCTCGGCGGCGACCTCGGTGGCCGCGTTGGCAGAGGTTGCCCCGGCGTCCATCTCGGGTTCCGGGTCACCACAGGCGGTCAGGATCAGGGCGCTGGCCGTGGCGACCACCACCCCTGCGAGTGTGTGCTTGCGGTTTTTCATGGCGTCACCCCGATGGCGCTTTCCACGTGTGCCAGGAAGCGGTCGGCATTCAGGTAGCCGACGTTGCGGTAGTTGCGCAGCTCGTTGCCGTCGCGGTCATAGAAGATCATGGCCGGCGGCCCGAACAGATTGAACTGACGCATCAGGTCGCGGTGCTCGGAGGTGTTGTCGGTCACGTCGGCCTTCAGGAGGTGCACGTCGCCCATCGCTCGGAGCACACGCGGGTCCTGGAAGGTGGTGCGGTCCAGCCGCACGCAGTCCACGCACCAGTCGGCGTAGAAGTCGAGGAACACGGACTGACCGTTTTCGCGGGCCCGTGCGACTTCGCGTTCCACGTCCTCCAGGCTGTCGACGTAGGTGAACGCCATCTCGGTCGGCCCGGACTGCTCGCCGGTGGACGTCACCGCGGGCTGGTTGAACGTGGCCAGCGGGCGGAAGATGTCCTTGCCGCCGGTCGCCGCGCCGAGCATCAGCAGCATGCCGTAGATCAGGATCACCACACCCAGGCCCTTCCACAGGCTGTACCAGCCGGAGGCATTCTCCGGCAGGGTCCGCAGCGCGCCCATGTAGACGGCGGTCACGATCAGCAGGATCGCCCACAGGAACATCGCGACCTCGCCCGGGATCACCCGTTCGAGCAGCCAGATGCCGATGGCCAGCAGGCCGACCCCGAACACCGCCTTGATGGTATCCATCCAGGGACCGGCCTTCGGTAGCAGGCGCCCGGCGGAGGTGCCGATGACCAGCAGCGGAGCACCCATGCCCATGCTCAGCGCGAACAGCGCGATCCCGCCCAGCACGGCATCGCCAGTGTGGCTGATGTAGAGCAGCGCCCCGATCAGCGGTGCGGTCACGCAGGGGCCGACGATCAGGGCGGAAAGGAAGCCCATGATGCCGGCGCCGACGTAGGTGCCGCCTTCCTGCTTGTTGCTGATCTGCGAAAGCTTGCTCTGCACGCCGGCCGGCATCTGCAATTCGTAGAAGCCGAACATCGACATCGCCAGCGCGATGAAGATGGCCACGAAGGTCCCGATAATCCAGGGGTTCTGGAAGGCCGCCTGCAGGTTGGCACCCGCCAGGCCCGCGAATACGCCGGCGATGGTGTAGGTCAGCGCCATGGCCAGCACGAACACCAGCGAGATCAGGAATGCCTTGCGTGTGGTCAGGTTCTTCTGTCCGATGATGATGTTCGACAGGATCGGGATCATCGGGAACACGCAGGGGGTGAAGGTCAGCAGCAGCCCGAAGCCGAAGAAGGCCAGGGCCACCAGCCAGATCTGGCCGTCTGCCAGCTGGGCCGCGATGCGGTCCTGCTGGGTGACCGGTGCCGCGGCCTCGTCGTCTTCCGCAGCCCCGTCGCCGGTTTCCGGCAGGGCGTCGGTGTCGGCCTCGGCGGCCAGATCGGCAGCAAAGGAGACCGAGACCTCCTGGGTCAGCGGCGGGTAGCACACGCCGGCGTCGGCGCAGCCCTGGTAGTCGATCGCTAGGGTGATGTCGGAGACGTCATCCGCGTCGCGCAGGACCGGAACCAGGATCTCGACCTGGCCCCGGTAGACCTGGCTCTCGCCAAAGAACTCGTCTTCCTGGAGCTCACCGTCCGGTGGGTTGACCGGCCCCAGCTCGATGCCATCGCCCTCGGCGATGCGCACATCGAGCTGCTCACGATAGAGATAGTATCCCTCGGCAATGTCGAAGCGCAGGATCGCCGCGTTCTGGCTGATCGCCTCCAGCGAGGCGGCAAAGGCCTTCTCCGGTTCCAGCAGGTCATCGGCGGCGCCCAGGTCGCCGGACAGGTTGCCCAGGTCACCCAGCGCGCTGCGTTCTTCCCCGGCATCTTCGTCCGCGCGGGTCTCGCCATTGCCGCTTGGCAGGCCGGGCAGCTCGATGGATACGGTCTGGAAGTGCGGCGGGTAGCACACGCCCAGGTCCGCGCAGCCCTGCGAGCGCGCGGTCAGCTCGATGCTGGTGCTGTCGGCCGCCTTGATCGGCAGCTCCACCTGAACCTGGCCGCGATAGGTCTCGACGCGCCCGAAGAATTCGTCCTCCTTGACCTCGCCGTCCGGGATCTCGGCCTCGCCCAGTTCCAGCCCGTCGCTTTCCGGGGTGAAGTCGAACTGCTCGCGGTACATGTAGTACTCGTCCGCGATGTCCCAGGTCAGCCGTACCGTGTCGGCGTCGATCGCCTCGGCGCTCAGGGCGAAGGCGTCATCCGGGTCCAGCAGGTCGTCCTCGAAGAGGGCGTGCGTCAGTCCCGGGGCCAGCAGGAGTGCGACCAGCAGGGTTGCCAGCCAGGTGCGCGGATTCATGAGGTGCATTGCGTTATCCAGTCCAGGTAATCGGGCAGCCCGCGTTCAATCGGCAGGGCGATGATCTCGGGTGTGTCGTAGGGGTGTTGTTCAGCCAGCTGCGTCTGAAGATCGTTCAGGCGCGCAGGCGCGGTCTTGATCAGTAGAGTGACTTCGGAGTCGATTTCGATATTCCCTTTCCACATGTAGACCGAGCGTCCGGGCGGGAGGATATGCACGCACGCGGCCAGACCCTGTTTCACCAGGGTGCCGGCCAGGCTGTCAGCCGTGTCCGGGTCGTCGAGTGTGGTAATGACCAGCCAGGCGCGGGCGCTGGATGGCGATTGCTCATTGCTCATGTATCAGGAATCCCGTTCGATCCGTGCGGGCTGACCCGGGCGCAGTGGTGTGTCGTCCGCCGGCGAGAATTCGACCTCGACGCGGTAACCCCGCTCGGGCTCTTCGCCGGTCGGCTCCCAGCCGATGGTCGCAATGGTGCCGGAAAGACGCTGGTCGCCGACTACGACCGTAACGGTCTCCCCGGGTTCCAGGTCGGCGGCGGTGGCGGCCGGGACGGTGGCCACGGCGCGCATCGGGTCGGTCGTGCCAAGGATCGCCAGGACCGGCGGTAGCAACGCCGGATTGACGTACTGCCCCGTATTGGCGTCGATGCGCACCAGGCGCCCGCTGGCCGGGGCGCGGATGGTCGCGTCCTCGAGATCGGCGCGGATGCGGTCGCGCTGGGCGCGGGCCTCGGCCAGGCGGGCCGCGACGGTCGCGTAATCGATACGCGCCAACTCCAGTTCGCGGGCGGCGATCAGGGTCTGGTCGTAGAGATCCTCGGCCTTGTCGCGCTCGCGCTCGGCTTCGTCCAGCTCCATCTGCAGGCGTTCCATGGTCGCGCGGGCGGCGCGCAGGTCGGCATCGCTGCGCCGGGTATCCAGCCGGAACAGGACATCGTCGGCCTCGACCCGGTCGCCGGCGCGGGCTTCGATTGCCTCGATGCGGCCCGCGATCGGGGCAGTAATGCGGTGGCGCTCACCCCAGTCGAGTTGGGCCGCGAAGCCTTCCTCGGCCAGTAGAGGCATGGGTGCCAGGGCGAGCAGGGCCAGCAGGCCGCCGGTGGTCAGTAGGGATGGGACATGGAATACGCGGGGCATGGTCAGGTCTCCCGTCCGGTCGCCGGCGGTTGGGCGGCTCAAGGGTTTTCGTCCGTGGCGCGGAACGGGCTCAGCTCGTCGCGCCCGCTCAGCAGGGCCAGGCGCTCGTAGGCCAGGGCCAGTTGGAATTCGGTGCTTGCATTGAAGTGCGCCGCTGCGCTTTGCTGGACCATCGAGTCGCCCAGGTCGGCCTGGTCCTCGATGTCGTACAGGTAGCGCGCGCGGTCGATGTACAGCTCACGGTAGTCCATGCGCCAGGCGGCCTCGTCGCGCTGGGTTCGTAGTGCGCGGATCTCGTCGTACAGCTCGCGCAGGCGGTTGCGCGCCTCGATGCGGGCCTCGCCCAGCTCGGCCTCGGCTCGATGGCGGGCGGCGACGGCCTGCCCGACCCGACTGTCGTGGCGGCGGCCTTCGTACAGCGGGATTTCCAGGACCAGGCCGGCGGCGAACGGGTTGCGATCGCTGCCGCCCAGGTCGCGGTGCCACCAGCCGGATTCGGCCTCGGCATACAGGCGCGGGCGCCGCTGCGCGCGCGAGGCCGCCACCTCGCGGCTGGCGGCCTCGACGTGGCGGCGCTCGGCCATCAGGCGCGGACTGGTGTTATCCAGTTCGGCGAGCAGCGCATCCAGTTCGGGCAGTTCGGGCAGATCCAGGGGCAGCATGGGGGCGAGTACGGTACGCACGCGCCGGTCCGGGCGGTTCAGGGCTTCGGCCAGCGCGGCCCGGGTGCGGGCCTGGTCCTGCAGGGCGCGGGTACGTTGCACGCGCAGGGTCTGGTACTCGGATTCCAGGCGGAAGACCTCGATGTCCGAGACCTGACCGCGCTGGTTGCGCTCCTCGGCCCGTTCCTTGGATACGTAGGCGGCGGCCATGGCCTCGGTGTCGCGGGCGAAGGCGAGATCTGCCAGCAGCACCTCGAAGTAGCGCTCGAGGACGTGGATGCGGTGACGGGCGTGGGTCAGTTCCTCTTGCTGGCGGGCGGCCTCGAGGCGCTGTTCGCCTGCGGATTCGCGCGCATGCGACTGCCCGAAATCGCTCAGCAGCTTGCGTGCGACGATGGAGGCGCGGGAGTCGTTGCGGCTGCGGTCGGCAATCAGGTCGTTGGGCTCGATCCAGCGAGCCTCGAGCTGCGCATCCACGCGCGCATCACGCTCGGCACGAGTCGCCTCCAGGGCGGCGCGGGCCTGTTCGCGGTCGGCGCGCGCCTGACGCACCCGGGGGTGCAGGGCGTCGACTCGTTCCAGGGCGTCACCCACCCGCATCGGGTTGGGCAGCGGGCCGAGGCCGGTTGCGCCGCCGGCTTCCTGGGCGGTCGCCGGCCCGGCCAGGGGCCACAGGAGAAGACTGGTCAGTAGCAGGCGAGCCAGGGGCCGCCGGCGTCCGGTGCAGGACGAGCGGGGGTGCATCGGCGACATCAGGCGTCGATCCTCGGGAGTGGCAAGAAGATGGGTTTAGCGACCGTCTTGCTCGCGCTTGAAGCGCGTGAAGTTCTGGTCCTTGTAATGCCCCTCGGCGACAAACTCGCCCAGCTGCAGGAATTCGCGGGAGTCGCGGGTGGCCCCGGTGAAGCGGGCGATCGGTTCGCCCTCGAGGTTGAAGAACTGGAACACCGGTGTGGCGCGTACCCGGTAGTCGCGGGTGGCCCAGTCCATCTGGGTTTTGGTCTCGCCCTCGAAGGTGACGATCTCGATGGCGCCCTCGACATCGACGCTGAACACCCGGAAGTGTTCGCTGAAGTATTCCTGGACCTCGGGCTGGTTCAGTACCTGGTTTTTCATGCGGTGGCAGAACGGGCAGTCGGCCATCTCGAAAAAGATCAGGATGCCTTTCTTGCCGGCCGCGCGCGCGTCTTCCAGCTCTTCGGGGAACTCGCCGAAGGTCGGGTCGAAGAAGTGGTGTGTCGGATCGCGCGGGTCTTCGACCGCGGCGGTTGCCAGAGCGGGGACAAGGAAGGCCAGCAGGGCCAGCATCAGGATTGGATTACGCAACATGAGCCGTCACTCTCCGAATATGTAGATAGCCGTATGCACCAATGACGTGCAGGAGACTGGCTTAATTCCCTTTGCCGTGCAAGGACAACGGAGGCGGGCCCCCGCGGGCGCTCTTGATATTGGAGTGTCCACGTATCAGCGAGGTTCCAATCGACACCACCCGGGGCGCATGTTCCAATAAACAGGCCTGATCTGCGGAACCCCTTCGATGCGCAACCCCCTCTTTCCCCTGTTTGTCTTTCTCGGTCTGGTGCTGCTCGAGATCTTCGGCTTCGCCTGGGTGGGCGATGCCGTGGGCGCCCTGATGACGGTGGTGCTGGTGATCGTCACGGCGGCGGCCGGGCTGATGTTGTTCCGATTGCAGGGCTTCTACCATTGGCGGCGGCTGCAACAAAGCCTGGCGCGGGGGGAGGTTCCGGCGCGCGGGCTGGTCGAGGGCTGGCTGCTGATGTCGGCCGCCGTGCTGCTGTTGCTGCCGGGGTTCTTTACCGATGCCGCCGGCTTCGTGCTGTTGATTCCGCCGCTGCGGCGCTGGGCGGCCGCCGGCATCCTGCGCCGCGGCATGGTCCGCACGCGCACCGGCGGCCCTGGTGGGCCGCCGGGCGGCGGTACCATCGAGGGCGAATTCCGCCACCACGACGACCGCCCCGAGACGCCCGACGATCGGCTGGACCACGACGACCGTCGCTGATTCACGTTTCTGGCCCCGCTTTCGTAACGCGCGCTCTTGACTCGCCCTTGTGTGCCCCTATTATTAGCACTCGTCAGGGGTGGGTGCTAACAGGGTGCCTGCCCGACAAACCAATTTTCCTGTTTGAGACATTCTAATAAGGAGTTCGCGCCATGAACCTGCGTCCTTTGCACGATCGAGTCATCGTGAAGCGTATGGAAGAAGAACGCACCACCCCCGGCGGCATCGTGATCCCGGATTCCGCGGCCGAGAAGCCGATCCGTGGCGAAGTGGTTGCAGTAGGCAACGGCAAGATCCTGGACAACGGCGAAGCCCGTCCCCTGGACGTGAAGGCTGGTGACACGGTCCTGTTCGGCAAGTACTCCGGCACCGAGGTCAAGGTCGATGGCAACGAAGTCCTCGTGATGCGCGAAGACGACATCATGGCCGTCATCGAGGGCTGAACGCCCCGAACCGCGACCGTCTAACACGAATTTTCAGGAGTAGAACGAATCATGAGCTCTAAAGAAGTACGCTTTGGTACCGACGCCCGTACCCGCATGGCCAAGGGCGTGAACACCCTGGCCAACGCCGTGAAGGTCACCCTCGGTCCGAAGGGCCGCAACGTGGTCCTGGACAAGGCCTTTGGTGCCCCGACCGTGACCAAGGACGGCGTGTCCGTGGCCAAGGAAATCGAGCTGGAAGACAAGTTCGAGAACATGGGCGCCCAGCTGGTCAAGGAAGTCTCCTCGCAGACTTCCGACACCGCCGGTGACGGCACTACCACCGCGACCGTGCTGGCCCAGTCCATCGTCCGCGAGGGCATGAAGGCCGTCACCGCCGGCATGAACCCGATGGACCTCAAGCGCGGCATCGACAAGGCCGTGAAGGCCGCCACCGAGGAGCTGAAGAAGCTCTCCAAGCCGTGCACCGAGCACAAGGCGATCGCCCAGGTGGGCTCGATCTCCGCGAACTCCGACACCGCGATCGGCGAGATCATTGCCGATGCGATGGACAAGGTCGGCAAGGAAGGCGTGATCACCGTCGAGGAAGGCTCCTCGCTGGAAAACGAGCTGGATGTCGTCGAAGGCATGCAGTTCGATCGCGGCTACCTGTCGCCCTACTTCATCAACAACCAGCAGAACATGAGTGCCGAGCTGGAGGATGCCTACATCCTGCTGTTCGACAAGAAAATCGCGAACATCCGTGATCTGCTGCCGATCCTCGAAGGCGTGGCCAAGGCCAACAAGCCGCTGCTGATCATCGCCGAGGACATCGAAGGCGAAGCCCTGGCGACCCTGGTCGTCAACTCCATGCGCGGCATCGTCAAGGTCGCCGCCGTGAAGGCCCCGGGCTTCGGTGATCGCCGCAAGGCCATGCTGCAGGACATCGCCGTGCTGACCGGTGGCCAGGTGATCTCGGAAGAGGTTGGCCTGTCGCTGGAGAAGACCACGGTGGAAGACCTGGGTCGCGCCAAGAAGGTGCAGGTGACCAAGGAGAACACCACGATCATCGACGGCATGGGGTCCAACAAGGACATCAAGGGCCGCGTCGACCAGATCCGTGCGCAGATCGAGGAAGCGAGCTCCGACTACGACAAGGAAAAGCTGCAGGAACGCGTGGCCAAGCTGGCCGGCGGTGTGGCCGTGATCAAGGTCGGTGCTGCCACCGAGATCGAAATGAAAGAGAAGAAGGCCCGCGTCGAAGACGCCCTGCATGCCACGCGTGCGGCGGTGGAAGAAGGCGTGGTCCCCGGCGGTGGCGTGGCCCTGCTGCGTGCCTGCGCCGCGATCACCAAGCTCAAGGGTGACAACGACGAGCAGACCGCCGGTATCAACATCTGCCGTCGTGCGATGGAAGAGCCGCTGCGCCAGATCGTCTTCAACTCCGGTGACGAGCCGTCCGTGGTCCTCAACCAGGTCCTGGAAGGCAAGGGCAACTACGGCTACAACGCCGCAAGCGGCGAGTTCGGCGACATGATCGACATGGGCATCCTGGACCCGACCAAGGTGACCCGTTCCGCGCTGCAGAACGCCGCATCGGTCGCTGCCCTGCTGATCACCACCGAGGCCATGATTGCCGACATCCCGAAGAAGGATGACGGTGGCGGCGCCGGTGGCGACGACATGGGCGGTATGGGTGGCATGGGCGGCATGGGTGGCATGGGCGGCATGATGTAATTCGCCGCTTTACCCGTGCATCGTTGATGTACCTAGGGACCCCGCTTCGGCGGGGTCTTTTTGTCTGACCGGTACCGTTTCCTGGGGTCCGAGTTCGGGTGCCAAATCCGCGGTTTCAGGAACCCTTAGCAGGGTTGTGTGTCTTCCGGAGTACAGCTTGCCGGAATGTCTCTGTGCGATTCGGGTTCTGTCTGTTGCAATATCGAAACAGGGCAGTCGAAAGTCACTGGATATTCGGAAATTTACGGAATGTGACGATGTTGTGATGTCGACACATAATTTGCGTTCCGATGCGTGCAAAACCCGAACTTGTGTGCCACTATCAGGGTACTGTAGGGGGCTTGGCGCAAGGAGCTCGCTGCTTTGGATTGCGGTCGCGGCGCGTACCATGGTGGTCGCGCGGTTCAACCCGGGTCCGACGTCTATTGTTTTTACAAGGAGGCTTTGCAATGAATCATAAGCTCGTTAAGAATCTTCTGGCCGCTTCCGTGGCCTCGCTGGTGCTCGGCGCCGCCGGGCAGGTTGTGGCGCAGGAACCGCCGGCCGCCAACGTGACCGACCGTAGCGGCAAGGTTGTGGTCGATCGCTCCGGTGAATGCGTGCGTACGCGCTCCTGGACGGAAGAAAACGTGAAGTTCCCGCATTGCGCGGGCTACATCGAAGAAACCGCCGAGGCCCCCGCGCCCGAGCCCGCCGCCGCCCCGGCGCCGGAGCCGGAGCCGGAATTCACCACCACCACGCTGAGCGCCCAGGCCCTGTTCGACTTCGACAGCGCTGATCTGCGTTCCGAAGGTCGTTCCGCCCTGCGTGATCTGGCCCGCAGCCTGACCTCCGACGACGCCGAGTACAGCTCGGTGCTGGTCGAAGGCCACACCTGCACCATCGGCCCGGCCGACTACAACCAGGGCCTGTCCGAGCGTCGTGCCCAGGCAGTCACCGACTTCCTGGCCAGCGAAGGCGTGCGTGAAAGCGACATCCGCACCGTCGGCTACGGTGAAGACCGCCCGACCGCCGACAACTCCACCCAGGAAGGCCGCGAAGCCAACCGCCGCGTGGAAGTGACCTCCGACGTGCGCCAGCGCGCCAACTAAGGTCGCCGGCAAGACCCTGACCGCCGGTTCGCCGGCGAGTTGGAATCAGGCCCCGCTCCGGCGGGGCCTTTTTTGTGGGCAACTCGCGGGCGCCCTTCGGCGGACCTTCGGGCCGTCCGGAGGCGGGGGCGCGGTTGCTGGCCCTTCAGCCTGCGTTAATGTGGCGGCCCTAGACTGGTTCCAAACACCCAAGGATCCACGATGACCATGACCCTCAATACGAACCTTCCCCGCTCCCCGTTCGGCCCGATACTTCTGCGCTCCGGTGCCTTGTTGGTCGGCATGCTGCTGGCTACTGCGGTCGCGGCGGGCGGCGTCGAACGCGCAACGGACCTCCAGGCGCTGAACACCCAGGGCGATGGCAAGGCGACCGTGATCATGTTCGCGTCGACTAGCTGCCCGTACTGTGATCGTGCCGAGCAGCGCTATCTCGGCCCGATGACCGCGGACCCGGCCCTCGAGGGTGTGAATATCCGCAAGGTCATGCTGGATCGCGAAGAGGTGCGCGATTTCGACGGCACGACCAAGCTGGGCAGTGAGCTGGGTCGTGCCTACGGCGTGCGGGTGGTGCCGACGATCATGGCGTTCGATGCCGAGGGCCAGCCGGTCGGGCGTCCCCTGGTGGGCATCCCCAACGAACAGCTCTACCGCAGCCAGATCCGGGTACGTATCGACGCCGCACGCAACGGCGCTCGCGATACCTCGAGCTAGCCGCGCGATCCTAGGGAGACGCTGATTGAATCGCACGTTCGCGTTGATGCCCCCCGGCTTTCCATGAGAATGCTCCGAGACAAGGCGTGTCGTGCAGCGGGTAGTGGTTCTACCCGCAAGCAGCGCAACGCAGGATCGGGCCATTCTCATTGGAGCGGGGGCACCAACCTGGCAAGTGATGGAAAGAGCGGGCTCGGCCGCCCGCACGGCGTTGCGGCTCCCTTGTGCAGAGTGCTGCACGGCAGTCACCGCGCCTTGTTCGCACGCAAAAGCGACTCGAGCGCGAACGTGCGATTCAATCAGCGTCTCCCTAGCACCCGCAGAAAGCAACAAGGCCGGTCCTTCCCGGCTCAGGGCGGCAGCCCCGGGGCACTCTAGAGGGACTTCCAGGCGGATCGCCACGTCGCTTCGCTCCTCGCGATGACGGGCTGGCCGGTCAGCCGCCCTTGAGGAGATACTCAAGGTGAAGTCATGCGAGCGTTGATCATCATCGAGCGCAGTTTTGGGCGCCTCGTGAACTCCGTGTCCTCGGTGGTGCACCGGCACTGCTGTTTTCTTCGTGCCTACGGGTGCTCGTGGTGAATAAAGCCTTTGATCTTAGATCCGCAGTGTCTCCCTAACGCTCGAATCGATAGATCAGGTCTACCGACTGTTCCGTCGTCCCGGAGGCGGTCTCCACGCTCAGGTTGCGGGTCAGTTCGTAGCGCAGCAGCACCTTCGAGGTGTTGTCGAACAGTCCGATGGAGTATCGCAGCAGCAGGCGTGGCGAGAGGTACAGGCCCAGTGTCAGCGCGCTTTCATCCAGCCCGCCCTCGGTGTCCAGTTCCACCTCGTCCAGCCCCAGTTCGCGGCCGATGCGTTCCGTGATCACCGCGCCCTGTTCCAGGCCGTAGGCCGCTGCCGCGGCGGCGATCATGTTGCCGTCGGACTGCGAGGCGCCGGATAGCGGGCGTCCGGTCAGCAGGTAGGACATCGCCTCGGTCTCGTCCATCGGCGGGTCCGAAATCACCCGTGAACGCAGGTTGTCCGGCGTGCCGCGGATCTCCAGCCCGACGGTCACGTTGTACTCGCGCACGGTGCGTACCGCGCGCAGGTCCAGTTCCGGGTTCTCCGCCGGTCCCTGGAAGACCAGGCTGCCGCGTTCCACCCGCAGGTCCTGGCCGTAATCGCTGTACTCGCCTTCGGGGATCGTGATCTCGCCGAACAGCTGGGTCGGTTGCCCGGTGACCTCCTCGACATCCACCTCGCCGGCGAAGCGTGCGGTCAGACCGAAGCCGTCGAAGCGCACGTCATCCCCCAGGCGGATCCGAATGCGGATGTCGGTCTTGAGTCCCTGCGCCTCCGTGATCTCCTCCCCGAGGATGATCTCGTCGCCGGAGACGCGGATCGCTCCGGGCGGAAGATCCGGCGGACGGATGCGCGCCCAGGGCAGGAAGACCTCGCCGCGCACACGAATGCCGTCGTCGGGGGTGAAGACCAGTTGCAGGTCCGGTGTGATGCGTGCCTCCGCGTCGATCCGGTTGACCACCAGGAAGTCCTCGCCGGTCAGGCTCAGCTCGGCACGGGGCCCGGCGTCGCCGAGCTCCACGCGACCGTCGAGGTCGATGCCGCCGTCCCCGGATACCAGGCGGCCGGTCAGGGTGAGCTGCTCGGCCGAGACGACCCGGGCGGTGATCTCAGGGATCAGGATATCGATCCCGGCCTCGGGGATCAGGACCCCGCCGTCACGGAACGCCACTTCGCCCTCCACCAGTGGCGCGTCCAGGCGGCCGCCGAAATCCAGGCGGGCGATGAGCGAGCCGCGCAGGCGCTGGATCTCGGGGCTCAGGGCGCCCAGCCAGGAGAGATCGTCGAGACGCGCCTCGAATTCGCCGTCGAGACGCAGGTCGTCGCCGTCCGGTCGCAGCTGGATATCGCTGCGCGCCGTCCCGCCGTCCAGGAAGTCGAGCCGCAGGGAGACGTCCACGTCGCGATCGCGCACCCGGGCGGTCAGCCGCACATCCCGGTAGGGTACCTCCTCCAGGTCTCCGTCCTCGTCGCGGACGATCAGGTGGCCATCGGTCGGGCTCACGATCAGGTCGGCCGTCAGGAGGCCATCCGCGTCCATGCGACCGCTGGCGTCGGCATTCAGCTGGCCCGCGATGGCGAGTTCCGGCGGCAGGAAGGGTTCCAGCCAGGCCAGGTCCACGGCCCGGGCCTCGGCGGCGAACTCGGCCCCTGCGGACCTACTCCAGCGCCCCTCGGCACACAGCCGTCCGTCGTCGCGTGCCAGGCACAGACGTTCGAGGTGTGCGCGTTCCGGCCCGCCCTCCAGTGCGACCGGTTCGGTCAATTGCCAGGGGCCAGCCGTGGGCTGATCCAGTTCCAGATCCGCGATCAGGCCACGCCAGTACAGGGTATCGGGGTCCAGTGCTCCCCGCAGGGTCAGGTCCACCGAGCCCAGGTCCCCCGCATCGGCCATCAGCGTGACACGATGTTCGTCGATGCGACCGGCGGCGCTCAGCCGAAGGCGCTCCACACGCATCCCGTCGTTGCCCTCGAGGCCGCTCAGGCGCAGATCGATCTCGGCCGGGGCGGCGACCTCGAGACCGGCATCGGCCTCCAGTTCCAGGCGCTCCAGGGTGATGTCCGCAAGACGCAGCCCGGAACCGGTGCCACTCGCCACGACGCGCGGTCGGTCGGGCTCGCCGGTGATGTGCGCATCGAGTTCCAGTCGGCCGGCGAGGTCGGGCCAGACCCGATCCAGCTCCGGGGCATCCAGGCGCAGCTCGAAATCCAGGGCCTCGGCCCATTCGCCGTTGGCGGTCAGGGTGTTCCGGCCCAGCGCCAGATCCAGCTGGTCCACTTGCAGATGTCCCCCCTCCAGCTGCAGTTGGCCCTGACCGGATACGGGCTGGTCGCGCAGCGTACCCTCCAGCCGCTGGAGTTGGGCCTGCACGCGCGGGGTGCCGTCGGCGTCGAGGTGCCCCTGGCTGAGCAGGGAAAGGGCGATCTGGCCGGGGGCCTCGGCGACCACCAGCGACGGATCCAGCCCGTCGCCTTCCAGCGCGAGGTCCCAGCGCAGGCCCTCGGACCAGTCGAGATCACCATTCAGGGCGAGCCGGACACCTGTGTCGGTGGCGAGTTGCAGCCGCTCGATCTCGCCACCCGTCTCGGTCAGCGCGATCCGTGCATCGCCCGTGATGTCGATCCCGCGCAGTCGGGCGCGCAATGGGTCCAGGCCAAGCTGCGCGCTCAGGGCGCCGCTGGCGGGGGTGTAGTGGCCGTCCAGCACGAGTCGCAGTTGCTCGATCTGCCCGTCCAGCTCCGAGTGCAGGCGCGCCAGATCCGGGGCCTCCAGATCCAGCCCGAGGTCGAAGACGAGGCGGTGATCGGGGTCGCTCAGGTCGCCCGCGAGGCCCGTGGCCGAAGCGTTCAGGTCCAGCTGCGCGGTATCGCGGATCGTCAGGTGCGTGTCCTCGATCCGCGCCTGACCGTCGACCAGCCAGGCGTTCAGGCTGCCGGTGATGGGTTCACCCTCGTAGTGCCCGGTCAGCTCGTCAAGGGTGAGGCTCGCGTCCAGGGCCGCCAGAGGCGGGGTGTCGGTTCCCAGCGGCAGGGTGCCCTGCAACCGTCCCTTCAGGCGTTCGACCCCGGCATCGAACTCCACACCCATTCCGGACGTGGTCAGGTCCTCGGCCTCCAGGGTGAGGTCCCAGTCCAGGGTGTCGACAAAGCGAATGGGCCCGGCGAGCGTGACCCGCCCGGCCTCGGACTCGATATCCAGGGCTTCGATCTCCAGCGATTCGAGGTCCCCGTGCGCCCGGGTGTTCAGCACAAGCCGTGGCCAGGGCGTCAGGGTGGCCGCGGTCTGCAGACTGAGCGCCCAGTCCTCCGGCGTCCCCTGCAGGTCGAGGCGGCCGGCTTCCAGGGCGATGTCCTGTTCCGGGTCGAGGTGGTAGGTGAAGGGTTGCCACTGCGCCGCCAGTTCCAGCGCCGGGGTGGTGAACAGTTCGTGGGCGCTGGCCTGCAGGTTCAGCTCGATCCCGGCGCGCAGGTCATGTTCGAGCTGCACACGTTCGCGCAAGGCCCCGGTGATCTCCAGCTCGCCCCGCGCCTCTTCCGTGCCCAGGCCCTCGGCCAGGGCCACGGGCAGGGGCGCCTGCCACTGACCCCGCAGGTCCACGGGGTAGTCGCCATCGGCCTCGAGTGATCCGGCCAGCCGGGCCCGGATCTCCGGCATGTCCAGCTCCAGGGCGTGTAGCTCGATGCGTGAGCCGCTGGCCCGCGCATCGGCCGTCAGGCGGGTGATCGAGGCCAGGGGTTCGCCCGCCAGCCGGATCTCCAGGTCCTCCACCTGGAGCTGGCCCAGGCGCACCGCCAGCGGCAGCCGGAAGGAATCGGGCAGGGCGAAGGGTTCGTCCGCGGGTGGTGCATCCGGGTCGGGTGGTGGCAGGTCCACGCGCAGCCCGGTGGCGGCCAGTATCCGGATGTTCAGCTCGCCGCGGAGCAGGCTGCGGGCGCTGATCCCGACGCGTCCGGTGGGCAGGTCGATCACCGGGCCGTCGGGCAGAGCGAGGTGCAGCCCGTGCAGGTGCAGCTCGGTGAACAGGGTCCCGTCGACCCGGTCGATGCGCAGTTCGACGGGGGCCAGGCGCTCGCCCTGTTCGACCAGCCAGCGGGTGCCCGATTCGGTCGCGAGCATGGCCCCGAGGGTGCCCAGCAGGATGATCACCAGGGTAAGGACCGTGGAGAGCCCCCAGAGTGTGCCGCGCAACAGGGGTCTCAAAGGTCCGGACCCATGGAGAAGTGGATGCGAAAGTCATCGTCCGAGTCCGGCCCGTGGGCCAGGTCCACGCGGAGCGGGCCGACCGGGGAGCGCCAGCGCACACCGACCCCGACGCCGTAGACGGGGTCGAACTCGTCCCACTCGTTGACGACGTTGCCGGCGTCGACGAAGGCCGCGGCACTCCAGTTGCCGACGACCGGGTAGTCGTACTCGAGGCTGCCCACCACCTTGTGGCGCCCACCAATCACGTCGCCGCTGTCGTTGCGTGGCCCGACCCGCTGGTAGCCGTAGCCACGGATGCTGGCATCGCCCCCGGCATAGAAGCGTAGAGAGCTGGGGAGGTCGCTGACCGAGTCCACGTCGGTGAAGCCGGCATCCACGCGGGCCAGCACCCGGCCGGTGCCGAGGCCGCGGACCACCTTGCCGCTGGCCAGGACCTGGGCGAACGAGGTGCTGGACAGGATCTCTTCGCGCGCGCCCTGCACGGTGGTCTCGAAGCGGTAGCCACGGCGTGGGGTCATCGGTTCGTCCGCGTCCATGCGGCTGATGCGGTAGGACGGGATCAGCAGGTTGCTGCGGCCGCTGTCATCCTCGCCGGCGGTGTAGTCCTCGTACTCGTAGCGCAGCCCCTCGGTGGTCTGCCAGCCGCTGCGGCGCTGCAGGACCCGGTTGGCGCCGACCTGGAAGCGATCGGACTGCTGGGTGTCGGTGTCTTCCGTGCGGTAGGTGGTGAACAGGTTCAGGCGTTCGCGTAGCGGGTCGCGCAGCGGGATCTCGTAGTTGTAGCCGATCCCGGAACGCACCGGCGACGCCTCGATCTCGGCCTGGTAGCGATGGCCGATCCGGTTGGCGTAGCGATGCTCGTAGCGCAGCCGGATACGCGGGCCGATATCGGTGGAGTAGCCGATGCCGGCCTCGTAGCTATGGCGTTTGCGCGGCTCCAGTTCGACCAGGATCGGGACCTGCAGTCCCTCTGCCGCGTCGCGTTGCGGGCGCACACGGACGCCGCCAAAGTAGCCGCTGTCGTTCAGATTGCGCTGCAGCGCGATGATCTGGGCCGAGCTGTATGGGTCGCCCGCCGCGAACGGCACCATGCGCTGGACGAAGTCCTCGGAGAGGATGTCCTGGTCGATGTGGACCCGCCCCACGCGGTAGCGATCGCCGGTATCCATGTGCAGGCGGATGGTCGCGCTGCGGGTGTCGCGGTCCACCTCCAGGCGTCGGGTGTGGAGATCGGCGTCGAAATAGCCGCGATCCGACGCGATCCGCGTCATGCGGTTGCGCAGGGCCTCGTAGCGATCATGGCGCAGGGTGTCGCCCTCGCGGATCTCGGTCTGGCTGAGCACGGCCTCGAAGCCGAGATCGCCGGCTCCCTCGCCGGTGATCTGCAGGTCCACTTGCTCCACCGTGGTCGGCGGGCCGGGGTCCAGGGTGATGCGGATATCCCAGCAGGCCTCGTGGCGCTCGAAGTTGAGCACCAGCTCGGGGTCGTAGAAGCCGATCGCCCGCAGGGCATCGGTGGCGCGCGCCTCGGTGTCGCGCAACACGCGGCTCTCGCGAAACCCGAGCAAGTCGCAGGGGTGGCGAGCCAGGTTGATGCTGTTGCGGATATTGCTGCGCTGAGCGTCGGTACCCCCCTCGATCTGCAAGCCGGGGGTGGAGCCATCCTGGGCACCGGCCGCACCCGGGATGCCCGCCAGTGCGACGAGCAGCATCGCAACCACGCCCAGCCCGGTGCGGGCCGGGCGGCGGACAACAGGGGCGCGGGCGTGGGTCATGAAACGATGATAGCGGTTGCGGAAAGGGGAGCGTGTCGACATCGGAACGCGCGAAATCACGCGAGTTCCCGCTGGGCCTGCACCACCGACCCTGGCGGGCTGCGGAGCGCGCGCGGGTCAGGAGGCCGGGCAGTCGACCCCGCTGCCGCGCGAGAACACTACTAGGTGGGTGAAGTCGAGGCGCAGACGCACGTGCTCGCCGATGACGAAATTGTCGTGGCTGGGCGCCATGCACAGCACGCTGAGGCCGTCCGGCAGGCGCAGGGTGTAGAGGAAGTCCGCCCCGCGGAAGGCCTTGTCGAGGATCTCGGTGCGGATGGTGCCCGCTTCGTTGTCGATCGCGATGTCGTCCGGACGCACGAGGACGTCCACGGCGGTGCCGGGCGGCAGCTGTTCCGACAGCGTGCCCTCGATCTGGCCAAAGGCGGTATCGACCACGTGTTCGGCGCAGACCATGCCGGGGATCAGCGTACCCTCGCCGACGAAGTCTGCGACGAAACGATCCGCCGGGCGATGGTAGAGGTTGTAGGCAGTGTCCCACTGGGCCACGCGGCCCTGGTGGATCACCGCGATGCGATCGGCGAAGGCGAAGGCCTCGTTCTGGTCGTGGGTCACGAGGATGGCGGTGGTGTTCTCCGCGCGCAGGATGCGCCGGACCTCGCGGGCCAGTTCGCTGCGTAGCTCCACGTCCATGCTGGAAAATGGCTCATCCAGCAACAGCAGCTTGGGCCGCGGGGCCAGGGCCCGGGCCAGGGCGATGCGTTGCTGCTGGCCACCGGACAGGGCGTGCGGGTAGGACTCGCCATAGCCCGGCAACCCCACCAGCTTGAGGAGCGAGCGGATGCGCTCGTCACGATCCTTGCGGCTCCAGTCGCGGATGCCGAAGCCAATGTTGTCGGCCACGCTCAGGTGCGGGAACAGGGCGAAATCCTGGAACACCATGCCGACCCCGCGCTTCTCCGGCGGGATCGTGCTGCGGGCATCGCTGACGCTGCGCCCGTCCAGCTGGATGCTCCCCGCCATCAGGGGCTCGAAGCCGGCGATCGCCCGCAGCAATGTGGTCTTGCCGCAGCCGGAGGGACCCAGCAGGCAGCCGATCTGGCCCTTGGGCAGGGCCAGGGATACCTGGTGGACCACGGCGGTACCGTCATAGCCGATATCCACTCGATCCAGGGCGATCAGCGGGGTATGGGGCACCTGTAGTGTGGTTTCGATGGGCTGGGTCATGGCGTATTCGTCGTGCCTGCGGGCATGGCGAGGGGTTTTTGCGGCGATTCTTCGTCCGCCGCGCGGGTCGGGCCCTGCTGGCCGGGGCGCGAGCGGCCGATGGTCACCGACAGCAGGATAACGGGAACCAGCCCGACCAGCACGATGGCCAGGGCGGCGCTGGAGGATTCGGCCAGGCGCTCGTCACTGGCCAGCTCGAAGGCGCGCACCGCGAGGGTGTTGAAGTCGAACGGGCGCAGGATGAGCGTCGCCGGAAGCTCCTTCAGGACATCGACGAATACCAGCAGCAATGCCGTCAGCAGGGTGCCGCGCATGATCGGCAGGTGTACCCGGGTCAGGGTCTGCAGCGGGCGCATCCCCAGCGAGCGGGCGGCATCGTCCATGCTCGGCTGGATCTTGCCCAACCCAGCCTCAACTGTTTGCAGCGAGACCGCGAGGAAGCGCACGGCATAGGCGAACAGCAGGGCGAACAGCGTGCCCGACAGCAACAGGCCGGTGGATACCCCGAAGGTGTCGCGCATGAAGCCGTCCAGGGCGTTGTCGAAGGCGGCGAACGGGATCATCACGCCGATCGCGATCACGATGCCGGGTACCGCGTAGCCCATCCCGGCGACGCGCACGGCAGCCGCGGTGAAACGCCCGCCCT
Organism: Thioalkalivibrio sp. AKL6; assembly: GCF_000376905.1. Lineage (NCBI taxonomy): Bacteria > Pseudomonadati > Pseudomonadota > Gammaproteobacteria > Chromatiales > Ectothiorhodospiraceae > Thioalkalivibrio > Thioalkalivibrio sp. AKL6. The sequence goes on from NZ_AQXS01000009.1 coordinate 383,985, forward strand.
CCATGCGCCGCGCATAGGCAAGGACCAGGGCCAGGACGACCGCGATCACGGCCGCGGCGATGGCCAGCCAGAAGCTGTTGAACACCAGCCGCCCGAAGGCCGGGTTCATCCATTGTTCGGTGGTCTGCACGGTCCACAGTCCGAGCTGGAGGGCCGGCAGCAGGAAGCCCAGCAGGACCGGAAACAGGCAGCCGAGGAAGGCCGCGGTGGCCTTCCAGCCGCGTAGCTGGTAACGCGGCAGGGTCGAGTAGCGGCGGCTGGTGTGATGGAAGCGTGCCTTGGCCCGCGACCAGCGTTCCAGCACGATCAGTACGAATACGAAGGTCAGCAGCACGGCCGCGAGCTGGGCCGCTGCGGCCGGGTCGCCCAGGGCGTACCAGGTGCGGAAGATGCCAGTGGTGAAGGTGCTCACGCCGAAGTAGGCGACTGTGCCGTAATCGGCCAGCACTTCCATCAGCGCAAGGGTCAACCCGGCGATGATGGCCGGGCGCGCGAGCGGCAGGGCGACCCGGCGAAAGCCACCGAAGGGACCGGCACCGAGGGTGCGGGAGACCTCCAGTACGCAGACCGACTGCTCGAGGAAGGCGGCCCGGCTGAGCAGGTAGACATAGGGGTAGAGCACCAGCGTCAGCATGGCCATGGCGCCGCCCAGCGAGCGGATCTCGGGGAAGTAGTACTCGCCGTATCCCAGTCCCGTGAGCTCACGGATCAGGCTTTGTACCGGACCACTGAAATCCAGCATGCCGGTGTAGGTGTAGGCAATGATGTAGGCCGGCATGGCCAGCGGCAGCATCAGCGCCCACTGGAAGATCGAACGGCCGGGGAACTCGCACACGCTGACCAGCCAGGCAACCGGCACCCCGATCACCAGCACCCCGATCCCGACGCCAATCAGCAGGGCCAGGGAGTTGACGACATAGTCCGCGAGCACTGTCTCGCGCAGGTGGGTCCAGACCTCGCCGGCGGGGATGAACACGTGCCCGAAGATGACCAGGATCGGCAGGGCGAGTGTCAGCGCTACGACGATGGCGACTGCCGACCACGGGCTGAACGGCAGGCGCTGGCGAACCGCGGGGTTCGCAGGCGTCGCGGGCGGGTTGGTGGTCTGGGCGGTCATGGATTGCGAATAATAAAGGTTCTTGTTTCGAATACCACTATGGCCGCCTTGTGACTGGCGGATTGTCGTGGTGCTGCGTGACGTGGCTGTGGCCGGGTTGTTTCGGTTGAACTACGGAGGGCACGGAGGGCACGGATGTAGGATGTGTTGAGCGCAGCGAAACGCATCGGGCCTAACCCGCCGGCGCGATGATGCGTTTCGCTGCGCTCAACACATCCTACGTAGTTCCTGAATTTGCAGTTTTCTCCGTGTCCTCCGTGCGCTCTGGGGTGCAAAACAGAACGCCCCCGGAGGACCGGGGGCGAGAGTGAGTGGGGTGTCGTGGGCGAGCATCAGCGCCAGCGGACGCGGTCCATGATGCGTACGGCCTCGGCGTTGTGGTTGCCCAGGCGGTAGAGCTCGATGTCGTCGGACCGGAATTCGCCGAAATTCTGGAGGATGTCGCTGGCCGGTACGTCGTCGCGGATTGGGTATTCCTGGTTGACCTCGGCGTACCACTCCTGCGCCTCGGTGGAGGACAGGAATTCCAGCAGGCGAATCGCGTTGTCCCGGTTCGGGGCATGCGCGGTGACGCCGGCGCCGCTGATGTTCACGTGGGTGCCGCGGCCGTCCTGGTTGGGCCAGAACACCCCGATCTGCTCGGCGACCTCGCGATCACGGCCCTCGCCGCCCAGCATCAGGCCCAGGTAGTAGGTGTTGGCAATCGCGACGTCGCAGACCCCGTCGGCCACGGCGCGGATCTGATCGCGGTCACCGCCCTGCGGCTGACGCGCCATGTTGGCCACGATCCCGGCGGCCCAGTCCTGGGCGGCCTCGGCGCCCTCGGTGGCGATCATCGCGGCCACCAGCGACTGGTTGTACACGTTGCTGGAGGAGCGGATGCAGATCCGGCCCTCCCATTGCGCATCGGTCAGGGCCTCGTAGGTGGAGAGTTCCGCCGGGTCCACGCGGTCCTTGTGGTAGAGGATGGGGCGCGCGCGCGATGACAGACCGAACCACTGTCCGTCCGGGTCGCGGTAGCGCTCCGGGATATTCTCGCGCAGCACGTCCGATTCCACCGCCTGCAGCACGCCGGCCTCGCTGGCCTGGTGCAGACGCGCTGCGTCCACGGTGATGAAGAGATCGGCGGGTGAGTTGCGGCCCTCGTGGCGCAGGCGCTGCAGCAGGCTGTCCGCCCCGCCGGTCACCAGATTGACCGGGATGCCGGTCTGATCAGTGAAGTCGTCCAGCAGCGGCTTGATCAGGTTTTCCTGGCGCGCCGAATAGAGGTTGACCTCGTCCTGGTCGGCGGGGCTGCAGCCGACCAGGGGCATGCTGACGGCGATGGCGGCGGTCGTGGCGATCAGCCAGGCAAACGGGCGAAAGTTCATGGCGAGCGATCCTCGTGTGGATTCATTCGGCGGATAGCCGTGTAGACGATAACGATTGTTATTTGTGTTCTCATCCAAGTCAATACCCCGCGACCGGTACGTGGCATGGGGTGGCCTCCCCGGGTCGCAACGCTGATACGCTTGGCACATGGACAAGCCCCTGCCCGAATCCCCCGCTCGCCTGTCGCCGCCGCTGGAGCAGGAGGTCCGCGATCTGCTGGCCGAGCTGGACGAAAAGCTCGCCTGGCCGGACACCTTCCTGGCGTCGACGCCGGCCCCGTTCGCCTTCAGCCACTACCTGATGCAGACAGTGCGTCAGCATCCGGAGTACTTGCTCGAGGCGCTGGATCCACACGGCCAAATACCGGCTTGTGACGATGCGGACTTCGAGCGCACGCTGCAGGCGCGCCTGGAGGCCGTGACCGACGATGCCGGGCTGCGTCACGCGCTGCGCGAAACGCGGCATCGCGAGATGATCCGCATCGCCTGGCGCGACCTGGCCGGGCACGCCGACCTCGACGAGGTCATGCACGACCTGAGCCGTCTGGCCCGCTCCCTTATCGAGGGTGGCCTGCAATGGCTGGACCGCCATTTGCAGGAGCGTTACGGCCAGCCGCGCAGCCCCGCGGGCGAGCCCCAGTCCATGGTTGTTCTGGGGCTCGGCAAGCTGGGTGGCAGCGAGCTCAACTTCTCCTCCGATATCGATCTGATCTTCGCCTTCGAGGAGGCGGGGGAGACCGATGGCAAGCGCGTGATCGAGAATCAGGAATTCTTCCAGCGCCTGGGGCGCCAGCTGATTGCAGCGCTGTCGGACGTGACTGCGGACGGCTTTTGCTATCGCGTGGACATGCGCCTGCGCCCGTTCGGGGATTCCGGACCGCTGGTGATGCACTTCGACGCGATGGAGGACTACTACCAGGCCCACGGCCGCGAGTGGGAGCGCTACGCCCTGATCAAGGCGAGTCCGCTGGCGGGCGACCCGGACGCCGGCGCGCGCCTGATGCGCCGGCTGCGCCCGTTCATCTACCGGCGCTATCTGGACTACGGCACGCTGGCCAACCTGCGCGAGCTGAAGCAGATGATCAACGACGAGTCGGCGCGGCGCGGTCGCTTCGAGGACGTGAAGCACGGCGAGGGCGGGATCCGCGAGATCGAGTTCATCGCGCAGTCGTTCCAGTTGATCCGCGGGGGGCGCGACCAGGGGCTGCAGCGGCGTGACCTGCTGGGCGTGATGACGGCATTGCAGGAGCGCGACCTGCTGCCCGGCTATGCCGTCGAACAGCTGGAGCGTTCCTATCGCTTCCTGCGTCGGGTAGAGAACCGTCTGCAGATGCTGAATGACCAGCAGACCCACCGTCTGCCCTCCAATGGCCAGGACCGGCATCGACTGGCGCTGTCGCTGGGGTTCGACGACGAGGCGGCCTTCGAGATGGCGCTGTTGCGCGAGCAGCGGCGGGTGCATGCTCACTTCGAGCAGGTATTCAGTGCCCCGCAGCGTGCGGACGGGGAGGCCATGGAGGCCTCGCCCGAGACCGGGCGCGAGCAGCAGCTCAATCGTCTGTGGCAGGGCTCGCTGCCGGAGGCGGATGCCCGGGCGGTGCTGGAGGCGATGGACTTTCAGGATGCGGACGAGGCTCTGCGCGGGATCGCCGATCTGCGCGAGAGTCCGGGCGTGCGCGCGATGAGCGTGACCGGGCGCCAGCGCCTGGACCGCCTGATGCCGTTGCTGATCGGGGCGATCGCGGAGATGGACGCGCCGGATGCGGTATTGCCGCGGGCGCTGCAGATGGTGCGCACGATTGCCCGGCGCTCGGTGTACCTGTCGCTGCTGGTCGAGAACCCCCTGGCGCTGTCGCAGCTGGTCAAGCTGGTGGCCGCCAGCCCGTGGATCAACGAGCAGTTGACCCGCCACCCGGTGCTGCTGGACGAGCTACTGGACCCGCGCGCGCTGTACGCGCCGCCCGATCGTGACGGGCTGCGCGAGGAGCTGGAGGCCGAGCTGGCGCAGTTCCCCGGGCAGGACCACGAGCAGATGCTGGACCGGCTGCGCCAGTTCAAGCAGGTGCAGACGCTACGCGTGGCGGCCGCCGACATCATGGGCTTTCTGCCGCTGATGAAGATCTCCGACCATCTGACCTGGCTGGCCGAGGTGCTTCTGGAGCGGGTGCTGCAGCTGGCCTGGGACAAGATGGTGGAGCGCCACGGCGAGCCGCAGTGCGGGGCCACGGATGCGCGCCGCGTCGCGCGCTTTGCGGTGATCGGGTACGGCAAGCTGGGTGGCTTCGAGCTGGGCTATGGTTCGGACTTGGACGTGGTGTTCCTGCACGACAGCGAGGGGGACGAGGCGCAGACCGCGGGGCCCAAGGTGATCGACAACACCGAATTCTTCGCTCGCGTCGCCCAGCGGGTGGTGCACCTGCTGGGGGCCTTTACCCCGGCGGGCCGCCTGTACGAGGTGGATACCCGGTTGCGGCCCAGCGGGACCGCGGGTCTGCTGGTCAGCGGCTTGCAGGCGTTCCGGCGTTACCAGGACGAGTCGGCCTGGACCTGGGAGCATCAGGCGCTGGTGCGTGCGCGCTTCGTGACCGGGGATGCCGAACTGGGCGAGCAGTTCGATGCCCTGCGTCGCGAGGTGCTGACTCGTGAAAGGGATACCGATGCACTGCGCGCCGAGGTGGTCGAGATGCGCAACCGCATGCTGGCCGAGCACGCCTCGAAGCGGGGCCACGGCTTCCATCTCAAGCGCGACCGGGGCGGTATCACTGATATTGAATTCATGGTTCAATACTGGGTTTTGGTATCTGCTCACGATCATCCCGCCGTGTGTGACTGGCCGGACAAGATTCGCGCGCTGGATGCACTGGGGCGCGAGGGCGTGATCGACGCGGCGTTGAGCGAGGCGCTGGCGGATGCCTACCGCGATCTGCGCAACCGCATCCACCGCCTGACGCTGGCGGGCCTGGACGCCCGGGTCGAAAAGCCCGACGACGAGCTCTGCGCCGTGCGCGATGGCGTGATCGATGCCTGGAATGACCTGTTCGGCGAGCCGGAATCGGCCGCGAACGAGACCACATAGAGGAACAAGACAATGTCGATGGCCGACCGCGACGGGGTGATCTGGCTGGACGGGCAGATGGTGCCCTGGCGCGAGGCGAAGACCCACGTGCTCACCCACACGCTGCATTACGGCATGGGGGTGTTCGAGGGTGTGCGCGCGTACAAGACCGAGCGCGGCCCCGCGATCTTCCGCCTGCAGGACCACACCCGGCGGCTGTTCAACTCGGCCAAAATTCTCGGCATGACCCTCCCCTATACCGCCGAGGTGCTGAACGATGCCCAGATCGCGTCCGTGCGCGACAACGGGCTGGAAAGCGCCTACCTGCGCCCGATGTGCTTCCTCGGCTCCGAAGGGATGGGCCTGCGCGCCGACAACCTCCTGGTGCATGCGATGGTTGCGGCCTGGCACTGGGGCAGCTACCTGGGCGACGAGGGTATCGAGAAGGGGATTCGCATTCGCACCTCCTCTTTCAGCCGGCATCACGTCAACGTGACCATGTGCAAGGCCAAGGCCAACGGCAACTACATGAACTCCATGATGGCCCTGCAGGAGGCCACCCGCTGTGGCTACGACGAAGCCATGCTGCTGGATACCGAGGGCTACGTGGCCGAAGGCAGCGGCGAGAACATCTTTATCGTGCGCGACGGCGTGTTGTTCACCCCGGACCTGACCTCCGCGCTGGACGGCATCACCCGCCGCACGGTCATCGAGCTGGCGCACGAGGAGGGCCTGGACGTCATCGAGAAGCGCATCACTCGCGACGAGGTGTACATCGCCGACGAGGCCTTCTTTACGGGTACTGCCGCCGAGGTGACCCCGATCCGCGAGGTCGACGACCGCCCGATCGGCTCCGGCACCCGCGGACCCATCACCGAGCGCCTGCAATCGCGCTACTTCGATGTGGTACAGGGCCGGGACAGCCGCCACGAGGGCTGGCTGACCTTCGTCTGAGACGCCCAAATTTTCCGTCAACCGGATGCGAGAAAAACCATGGTGAACCCCGATACCGCCCACCACCAGGATCAGTACCCGACCGCGAACGCGCAGACCGAAATCACCGTCACGCGCAAGGACCTGCCGCTGCACTGCCCCACGCCGACGATGGCGCTGTGGTCCTCGCACCCGCGCGTCTTTCTCCCGATCGACGAGACCCCCGACGGCCGCTACCTGTGCCCCTACTGCGGCACCCAGTTCATCCTGAAAGACGACGACTAGTCGCGTGTATGACACGCTGACCGGTCGCGGGCACATTCCGGCTAGTCCTGTTCGGGCCAGCGCTCACCCCCGATGAAGCTTTCCCTCCCCTCATTTGATCAGGCCCGTGTGCTGGTGATCGGCGATCTGATGCTAGACCGCTACTGGCACGGCGGTACGGACCGCATCTCCCCGGAGGCGCCGGTCCCGGTCGTCCACGTGCGCGACATCGAGCAGCGCCCGGGTGGCGCCGGCAACGTTGCCCTGAATCTCGCCGCCCTCGGTGGCCATGCCGATCTGGTCGGTGTTACTGGCGAGGACGAGGCGGCCTCCGAACTCGCCGGGCTGCTCGAGGGCGCGGGCGTGGCCTGCCATTTCCGCCGCCAGCCGGGCGCGGCCACTATCACCAAGCTGCGCGTCATCAGCCGCCATCAGCAACTGATCCGCCTCGACTTCGAGGACGGCTTCCCGGGTATCCGTGCCGCCGACCTGCTGCCGCAGGTCGAACCGTTGCTGGCGGGCTCCGGCGCAGTGGTCCTGTCGGACTACGCCAAGGGTGCGCTGCGCGACCCCCAACCCTTGATCGAGGCTGCGCGCGCCGCCGGGGTGCCCGTGCTGGTGGACCCCAAGGGGCGCGATTTTTCTCTCTATCGCGGTGCGACACTGATTACTCCGAATCTGACCGAGTTCGAGGCCGTGGTTGGTCGTTGCGCCGACGAAGCCGAGCTGGTCGCGCGTGGCGAGGCGCTGGCTCGCGACTGCGGCATTGACGGGCTGCTGGTGACGCGCGGCGAGGATGGCATGAGTTTGATTCGTCCGGGCGCAGTTCCGGTGCATCTGGGAGCTCGGGCGCGTGAGGTGTTCGACGTGACCGGCGCCGGCGATACCGTAATTGCGACTCTGGCGGCCGGGCTCGCAACCGGCCTGGAACTCCCGCAGGCAATGGCCCTGGCGAATATCGCGGCCGGTATTGTGGTGGCCAAGCTGGGTACCGCGACCGTCAGCGTTGCGGAGTTGCGTCGAGCTTTGCAGGACCAGGAACAGACGGGGCGCGGCGTGTTGACCGAGGACGAGTTGCTTCGCGCAGTGGCGGATGCCCGGATGCATGGCGAGCGCATCGTGATGACCAATGGCTGCTTCGATCTTCTGCATGCCGGCCATGTCGCCTATCTCGAGCGTGCACGCAGTCTGGGCGACCGCCTGATCGTGGCGGTGAACGATGACGAGTCCGTGCGCCGGCTGAAGGGTGAAGGGCGACCGGTGAACCCGGTTGAGCAGCGTATGGCCGTGCTTGCTGGCCTTGCGTCGGTGGACTGGGTCGTCCCGTTTTCCGAGGATACGCCGGCGCGTCTGGTCGGGGAGATCCTTCCGGACCGACTGGTCAAGGGTGGCGACTACCGTCCGCAGGACATCGCCGGGCACGATGCGGTGGTTGCGCACGGCGGACGCGTGGACATCCTCGACTTCCTTGATGGTTGCTCGACCTCGTCGATGATCGAGCGCATGCGCAAGCCCGCGGACTCCTGACGGACCGCTGCCCTGCACGTCGCTTTCCCCGCCTTTCGTGCGCCGCGTACAATGCGGCGCATCCCCAGCTTTTTCAGGAGTCGTCCCCGTGATCATCGTTACCGGCGGTGCCGGATTTATCGGCAGCAATCTGGTCAAGGAACTCAACCGTCGTGGTCGCACCGACATTGTCGTGGTCGACAACCTGACCCACGGCCAGAAGGCGCTGAACCTGACCGACTGCATCATCGCGGACTATCACGACAAGGAAGACTTTCGCGACCTGATCGAGGCCGATGCCCACCTGGGGCCGGTGGAGGCGGTGTTCCACATGGGCGCCTGCTCGGCCACCACGGAGTGGGACGGGCGCTACATCATGCGCAACAACTTTGCCTACACCCGCGAGCTGTTCCACTGGTGCCAGGATCGTCGCATTCCGTTTATCTATGCCTCCTCGGCCGCGGTGTACGGCGGCAACGACACCTTCCGCGAGGAACCCGCTCACGAGCGCCCGCTGAATGCCTACGGCTACTCCAAGCTCGCGTTCGACCAGTACCTGCGCCGGCACATGGACTCACTGACGGCCCAGGTCGTGGGCCTTCGCTACTTCAACGTCTATGGTCCGCGCGAGGGCTACAAGGGGGGGATGGCGAGCGTGATCCATCACTTCAGCAACCAGTTGCGCGAGGGCAATACGGTCCGCCTGTTCGAGGGCTGTGATGGCTATGCCGATGGCGAACAGCGCCGCGACTTCGTCGATGTCCGCGACTGCGTGAACCTGAAGCTGTGGCTGCTGGAACATCCCGAAGTGAATGGAATCTACAATTGTGGGACCGGGCGCGCGCGGACCTTCAACGACATGGCGCGTGCGACGATCGACTGGTTCGGCCGCGGCGAGATCGAATACATCCCGTTCCCGGATCACCTGAAGGGCCGCTACCAGAGCTATACCCAGGCGGATCTGTCGCAGCTGCGTGCGGCCGGCTGCGACCTGGAGTTCCACGATATCGAGGACGGTGTGCGCGCCTACCTCGATGCGGTCGCGGCCGATCAGGCCGACTGACGCCGGAGAAGGACCATGACTGACCAGCCCCTGCATCGCGTTCGCGCGGACGAGTACGAAAGCCCCGGTGATCGCCTGGAACGCTCGCTGGAAGAGGGCCAGGTGCTGCTATTCGAGCCGGGGCGGCTGCCACTTCCGAACGAACAGGACCTGGCGTTTCTGCGAGACGAGGTCGGCCGGCTGCTCAGCCTGAAGAACATCAGCTATCACCCGCATGGCGACTTTATCAGCGGCCTGAAAAACGAGGGCGATGCCGGCGAGCGCGTGCGTCGCATCCTGCGCGAGTATGGCGAGCGGGTGGAGGGTTTTCTAGGGCACTTGCTGCCGGGGTTCACCAGCGGCTGGAGCCCGCGCAAGATCAACTTCCGCCCAGTGCAGGAGAAGGGCCGGGTGATCAAGCGACACTCCAACAACGAGCTGCTGCACGTGGACGCCTTTCCGGCCGGGGCCACCCACGGCTGGCGACCGCTGCGCTTCTTTACCAACATCAACCCGGAGGAGGCGCGCATCTGGCGGGTGGCCGAGGAATTCGGCGAACTCTACCGCCAGTTCGGCGGCGCCGCCGGCATCGCCCCGCCGCCGCGCCTGCGTCAGGGGCTGGCGGAGCGCGCCTGGACCGGCAGTCTTCGGGCGTTGTCCGCCCTGAACCTTCCGCAGCTCGAGGTGGTCGGCGACACCTCGCCCTATGACCGCGCGATGCGGCGCATGCACAACTGGATGAAGGACAGCGACGAATTCCAGAATGCCCCCGGCCGCGGGACCGAGCTCGCCTTCGATCCCTACCACAGCTGGTGTGTGCTGACTGACCAGGTCAGCCATGCCGCGCTCGCCGGCCAGCACGCGCTGGTGGCGACGTTCTATGTGCGTCCCGAGGCCTGCCATCTGCCCGAGCGCTCTCCGTGGGGAGTGCTGGAGGCTGCCGGCCGGGCCGCCTGAGCGTGGAGGGGCGCCACTGGCGTCGCGGGCGGGTCCGCGTGCTTTTTGACGCAGCGTTGCCCGCACCCCCGGAGCCCTGGTGGTTCGATTTCGCCGCGCTGGAGCAACGTGGTCTCGTGACCGGGCGAGGCGGTGGGCGTGGCAGCGTCGTGTTCTTCCGCAGCCCGCTCGAAAATGGCGAGGAGTGGGTGCTGCGGCATTACATGCGCGGTGGCACCGTTGCGCGAATCCTCGGTGATCGCTACCTGTGGCAGGGCCTTGACGATACGCGACCGTGGCGCGAATGGTTCTATACCGCGCGCTTGTTCGACGAGGGTTTGCCCGTACCGCGTCCGATCGCCGGACGGGTGGCACGCGCCGGGCCGCTGTACGTTGCGGACCTGATTACGGTTCGGGTTCCGGGCGCGCGTTCGCTGGACGAGAACCTCGGCGAGGCCGGGATTCCGGATGCGACGTGGCATGCAGTCGGGGCCTGCATCCGGCGTTTCCACGATGCCGGGCACTGGCACCCGGATCTCAACAGCCGCAATATCCTGGTCGCCCCCGACGGTGAGATTTCGATCATCGACTGGGATCGCGGCCGGTATCGCGCAGGCACGGATGGCGACTGGCGGGAGGCCAACCTGCAGCGACTTCGGCGCGACCTGGAAAAGCGCCTGCGAATTCGCGAACGCTGGGTCTACACCGACGCCTGCTTTGCGCAGTTGCGCGCCGGTTACGAGGCAGGGGCGCCCTCGGGCGGTTGATCGGTGACCTCCGGCGGCAGGGCGCGCGGGGCACCGGCAGTCATCAAGGCGTCCAATCGTTCGATCACGTCCTCCGGGCGAATCAGTTCCATCACGCCGGGGCGTTCGATCTTGGTCCCCCAACGGATCTCGCTAGCCGGTTTGCCCAGTTCGCGGCGTGCTGCCTCGTCATAGCGATCCACGCACCACTGGCCGCTGTAGTAAGGGCGGGCCCGGGCCGGGTTGGTGCAGGCATACAGCCCAATTACCGGCGTGCCCATGGCGTTCGCCATGTGGGCGGGGCCCGAATCGGGGCTGACCACGGCCGTGGCGCGGCCCAGGATGGCCAGCATTTCCTTGATCGAGGTTCTCCCGGTCAGATTTTCGTGCTGTTCCTGGCTTTGTGCCAGCACCGCCTCGCCCATCTCTTGTTCGCTTCGGGACGGTCCTCCAGTGATCAAGACCTTCAAGCCGTGGGCCCGCGCTGCGTGGTCGGCGACCTTTGCGCAGCCCTCGGCAGTCCAGTTGCGCAGGCTGTGACTGGAGCACGGGCTGATCACCAGGGTGGGGACATCGTCCGGGATAAGCTCGCGAGCCCGTTCAGCCGCGTCATCCGGCACGGGGATGTCCCAGACCATGTGGCGCCGGGCGAGCCCCAGGGCCTCGATGAAGCTGAAATAGATGTCAATCACGTGCTGCCCGGGGTGCGGGGGGATGCGCGCGTTGATGAACAGCCCATGCAGGTCGCGCGAACGGGCGCGGTCATAGCCCAGGCGCAGGTCGGCGCGGATGCCGAGGCTCGCGATGTTGGCGCGCAGGGCAAACTGATTGTGCAGCAGCACATCAAAGCGCCGGCCTTTCATTTGGTGCCACAGTGCCCGGTAGCCGGCCCATCCTGCGCCCTTGTCGAAGACCACGAACTCCACACCCGGGATGTCGCCGACCAGGGCGCGTTCGGCCTTGCCGACGACCCAGGTCAGACGGGTCTGCGGCCACTCGCGCTGAAGCGTGCGAACGACCGGAGTCATGTGGGTGACGTCGCCCAGCGCGGAAAAGCGCAGGATGCACAGCGACGCCGGCGGCTCGCTCAGGGGGAGTTGCGGAGGCATTTCCGGGTCAACTCCCATCCCGATGGGACTGTCGCCGCTGGCGCCTTTCGCGGCGGTGATCCTTGACGCCAGGATACATGTCCACGTCGGGATCGGGCTGACTCTTGAACCGGCGATGGGCCCAGAAATACTGGTCCGGGTGTTCGCGAACGGCCTCTTCGACGATGCGGTTCATGCGCTCGGCATCGGCCTGGTCATCCCCGGTCGGATAGTTCTCCAAGGCGGGCTTGAGGACGATCTCGTAGCCTTTCCGGTCCGGCAGCGCGTGGTAGAACAGTGGCACTACCCGCGCCTTGCTCATGCGCGCGAGCCGCGGGAGCCCCGTCACCGTGGCGGCCGGAATGCCGAAGAATGGCGCAAACACGTTCTGCCGACTGCGGTAGTTCTGGTCGCCGGCATACCAGACCGGGATGCCTCGGCGGAGGGTGCGCACAATCCCGCGAACGTCGTCCTTGGACAGCACCGGCCCGATACTGGCGCGTCCCTTGCGCATGGTGGCATCAGCCAGGGGGCGGCGATCCATGGGCTTGTAGATCACCGCCATGTCGATCCGGCGGCTCAGCAGGCGGCCGGCCATTTCGATCGATGTGAAATGCCCCGACAGCAGGATTACCGGCGACCCTTCGGCCTGGGCGGCTTGCAGGTGCTCCAGCCCCCGGATCTGCAGGGGGATGCGATCGACACGCTGACCGCCAAACCAAGCCAGGGCCAGTTCGGCAAACCCGCGACCTGTATGCCGGAAGTTTCTCCGTACCATCGCCTCGCGCTCGGCCGGGGATGCTTCAGGAAAGCACAGGTCGAGGTTGCGCCGAATGATCAGGCGACGCTGGCGAGCGAGGGCATAGGTCACGGGACCCAGTGCTTCGCCCAAGCGCAGGACCAGGCTTGGGGGCAGGTGCCCCAGAAGCCACAGCAAGCCGACGCCGAGGCTGTGGCCCCAGTTGGACAGGTGTGCCGGATGCGTGCTTTGCGGCTTTGGCATGGGTGGGTGTCGCTGCTTCCAAACGCGCGATTATATCAGGCCCGTTCGAGCCCCCAGGGTACAGGGGCGCCTTGTGGAGGAAGACCGCCCGGATTATTGCGGACCGGTCGATGATGGGCTCAGTTTTGGAAGGATTCCGAGTACTGACGCGGGCCGCCCTTGAGGCGGCCGCCGACGCGCGCGGCCCTAGCTTGCGCGGACGAGAAGACGGCCAGCAATGGCTTGCCAAGAAGGGTGTCCTGGGGAGAAGCCATATCCGAACCTTCGGGGAGACGGTGTTAGGGCTCTTGATGCTCGGCGTCGGCTGATTCGCCTGCCCTGTCAGCTAAAGATGCGCGGCGCCGGTGCGTGACTCCATCTATTCTGGCTGAGGTCATCCAGCAGGGTTGGTCCTAGAAGAACCCCTCTTGGGCCCCACTGTTTCTAGTCCTTGGCGAACTGGACCTTTTGCAGGGCGGCGTAGGCGCCGTTCTGTGCGAGCAGTTCGGCGTGAGTCCCGGATTCGACGATCTGCCCAGCGTCCAGCACCACGATGCGGTCGGCGTCCTCGATGGTGGAAAGACGATGCGCGATGACCAGAGTGGTGCGGTTGCGCATGAGCGTCTCCAACGCGTCCTGGATTTTCTGCTCGGATTCTGAGTCCAGCGCGGAGGTGGCCTCGTCCAGGATCAGGAGGGGTGCGTCCTTCAGGAGTGCACGGGCAATGGCCACACGCTGGCGCTGCCCCCCGGAGAGCATGATCCCGTTCTCGCCGACGACCGTGTCGAAACCCGCGGGAAGTCTTTCGATGAATTCCAGGGCATTGGCCGCTCGGGCGGCCTCGCGTAGCTGCTGTTCGGTCGGCTTTTCCGGCAGGCCGTAGGCGATGTTGTTGGCCAGAGTGTCGTTGAATAAGACGACATGCTGGCTAACCAGTGCCATCTGGCTGCGAAGGTCCTTCAGGCGGTATTCCCGGACCGGGTGGCCGTCCAGCCGGATCTCGCCCCGTTCGGGCTCGTAGAAGCGTGGTAGCAGCCGTGCCAGGGAGGTCTTGCCGCTGCCTGATCGGCCGACCAAGGCGACGGTCTCGCCCGGTGCAATGTCCAGACTCACGTCCTTCAGAACCCACTCGGTCTGATGTGGGTAGCGCAGCCAGATACGGTCGAACTCGATTTGCCCCTCGGCGTGTTCCAAGGGGCGCTGGCCATGGTCGGGCTCCGGGGGCGTATCCAGTATTTCGAACACGCTTTCGCCGGCGGCCAGGGCCTTCTGGATCTCGGCATTCACCCCGACAATCCGTTTCAGCGGCGGCAGCATCAGCAGCATGGCCACGATGAACGAAATCATGCCGCCGGGCGTGATGGTTTCGAGCACCATGTCCATCGTGGCCAGGTACACGATGACCGCCAGTGCGACGATCGCACCCAGCTGTGACAGCGGCTGGCTGGCGGCCTGTACCGCCTTGTGTCGCATCAGCTGACGATGGTATCGCTCGTTGGTGCGCTCGAACCGATCCGCCTCGTAATCCGTGGCGCCGAAGATCTTTACCTCCGCCTGCCCGCGGATGCCGTCCTCCGCGATCTGTGCATAGTCGCCCACGGACTTTTGCATCCGCCGGCTGATCTTGCGGAACTTCTTGTTGGCGCCCACCACCACTAGGCCGACCAGCGGGGCGATGCTGAACACAATCAGCACCAGCCACCCGCTCAGGTAGGTCATGTAGGCGAGCAGGAAGATGACCGTGAACGAATCGCGGACCAGTACGATGATGGCCTTGGACGCCGCTGCATTGATCTGGGTGACGTTGTAGGTGAGCTTGGCCAGCAGGGTGCCCGGGGAGTGGCGGTCGAAGAACGCTGCTGGCAACCGTAGATACTGTTCAAATACAGCCTGCCGGACATCCTTGACGACCTTTCGGCCAATCCACGCCACACTGTAGTCGGACGCGAACATGGTAGCGCCATGGAACAGGAAGATCCCGATGAGCGCGGCCGGAACCCAGATTCTGGCGGCAGGATCCTGCTCGATGAATGTCCCGTCCACCAGCGGCTGGATTACCCAGGCGAAGGCCGCCTGACCGGCCGCCGCGAGGATCATCGCCACAATCGCGAGCACCCCCAGGCGCCAGTACGGCTTGACGAACGCAAAGATCCGCTTGTATAGCCGCCAGGATTCGCTGGCCGTCGGATGTTCCGGGTTCTGATCGCTCGAGCGTTCGCCCATCAGGGGTTCCTTACCAGGCTAAGGGCCTCCCGCCAAGCGCGCGGTCCAACCCAGGTCAACCGGTATCGGGCGGGCGCAGGCAGCGGGAATTAAGGGATGATATCAGAGCAAACACTTTTGTCCCCGGCGACGACGCCGGCATGAGCGCGTGGTAGTATTCCAAGCAGCTTGTCTCCTTGTTGCCAGCGCCACCGACACCCCGATCGGTCTCTATTATGTCCTGCCACGTCAACGTTTCTGTCCGCATAAGTGTTTCGATACCTGCTGAGGCGCTCTGCCGCCAGCTTGTGCCCCGACGCGGAGTCGCAGGAGTGCGCCATCTCGCAGGAGCACTCAGGAGCGCCGACCAGTCGGGCGCTGTTCATGAGTGCTGACACTGTCGCAAGAACAGCTGCATGCTCGCCGGTCCTATGCGGAAGGCTAAGGCTCGATTGTTTATATGGCGGTTAGAGAGGTTCTGATGGATAGAGCCGGGCTGTGGTCCGCGAAGCGCCAGTCCGGCTTATTGCCGGCATTTATCGGTTGGATGCTGGCCGTTTTTCTTGCCGGTTTTATTGCGGCCTGGGATACAAGAATCCACCGTGACATCTTGTATTTCGGGGTCTTTTTTCCGTCAATTGTGTATTTCTCCTCCTTTCATTGGCGAGCGATCGGCTCCAGCTGGGTCATCAGGCTTTCGGCTCTTTTTTTGTTCTATTTGGTTCTCACTCTACTGTGGGGCGGGGGCGCCCCGATCGGGGAGGCGTACGATAGGGTCCGTTACGCCTTTATTATTTTGGGCGCGATTGCCGTGCTCGCATGGATGTTTTCCGTAGATGAGCAATGGTTGAGTCGGTCTCTCGTTATTATGCTCCCCGTCGGGGGGGGCGTCCTCGCGTATTCTATATTGACGTTTTACGCTGAAGAGCCGTTTCCTTATGCTCGGCTCCAGAACCAAGTATTTTACCATGAAAACCCCAACTCTGGTGCTGTTGGGTTTTATCTCTTGTCTATTATTGGGGCCTACGGAGTTCTGGCAGGAAAAACGGTAGTTCAGAAGTGCTGGGGGTTACTTGCCTTGCTCGTCGGGTCGGTGTTTATTGTTCTGGCACAAAGCCGAGGTCTGTTGCTGGGTGCCGTGCTCGCGATCTTTGTGCAACTGATCTATCTGAGGTACTGGAAAACCATAGGTGGGCTGCTGCTTGGGAGCGTGGTGTTTGTAGTCGCTTTCGAGCTCTTTGACTGGACGGGTCGAGGGCTTCTGGCGAGGGCCGATGCGCATCGTATTGAGATCTGGTCGATCACTGTAGACAAGATCCTCTCCGCTCCTATTTTGGGGCACGGAGTTGGCAATGGTTTGGAGATTGTCCTTGAGTCCGGCAAGGCCATGATCAGCCCTCACAACTTTTTCCTCGCAGTGCTTCTCGTCGGAGGAGGGGTGGCCGGGATCCTTTTTTCTGTACTTGTCGGGAGGTCTCTTTGGGTGCTGCGCGATGGCTTAGTACGAGGCCTCCCGGGTGCATTGATTGCGACGTCGTTGCTGGCTGGTGGATTGGTGATTATTGGTTTTGATAGTCACGAAATCGTCACGAGGGTTCATCCTCATTTGTGGGTTGGCCTATGGCTTCCTCTCGCGGCTGTGGCAGGTCTTGAGTTGAGAAATCGGGTTGTTTTCCGCGATGATTGCGGGATTCGAAACGCCGGTAAAATAAGATGATGGACGAGGCTGATTCCGATGGTATTCAAGGGATCCTGCACTATCTGAATCTCAGCGTGGTGGGCGGGGTCGAAACGCTGTTTAGCGATCTCATTGAATCCGGGTGGATGAGTGAGTTCTTCGCGCATCATGTGGTGAGTGGGACGTCTGTTCATGAACAGTTTCTGCGCCCTCTAGCTCACAGAGTGTCAACGTTATCCTATTTGAAGAAAACCCGTTTTGGCGTTTATCTTCCACGCCGCCCCCGCGTGTTCAGGGAGGCGAGGGCGCGGCGGTTGTCCCGGCGTATTGCGCCGATGGTTATAGTTGCATGGAACAACTTGGGTCGGCCCGAAACTCTTGGGATGAAACGATCGTCGCCCAGAGCGTCATTGGTGTATTTGGAACACGGCGCATGTTGGGATGCGGAGCCGATAAAGACTCGGGTTTTCCTCGAGCAGTGTGATCGGGTGGTTTGTAATTCCCATGCAGCGAAACGGGTGATGGAGGAACGGTTTGGGGTAGTCGCGGACAAGGTGATTCGAGTGCCCCTTAGGCTCGGGGCGTTAGCCGGCGGTGGGGCGCCGCAGCCAAGGCCTGCTCTTGGAAATCGCTCGCTGCAGTTGGGGATTGCGGGACGACATATCCCGCTGAAGGGCTTCACTGTGGTGCTTCATGTTCTGAAGGCACTTGTTAGCTGGGGATATGATGCGGAGTTGCAGGTGGCGGGGAGCGGGCCGGAGCTCCCGCGGTTTCAGGACCTGGCCACGCGTCTGGGTATGGCGAAGCGGGTTCATTGTCACGGGCATGTCAGTGACATGGGGCGCTTCTTCCGGCGCATCGACATGCTTCTGGTGCCTTCCGTCAGGGAACCGTTCGGTCTTGTTAGCGTGGAGGCGGCGGCCCATGGGTGCGTTGTGATTGCATCCGCGGTGGACGGTCTCCCAGAAACGATGAGCGATGGTTACTCCGGAATTCTGGTGAGACCGACCGAGCCCTTGACTGTCCTGAAGGAACTGGGAGGCACCTGTGATCGGATTCCTGATCGAGTGTACGATCCAGCCACAGATGCGCTGGGGAACCCAAAGATACTAGATCCAGGCACGTTGGCCAGGGCCGTGTCAGCGCTTGTGGATGATAGTGCTCGCTTCCGGTCCATAAGCCGATATGCCATCGATTATGCCCGGAGCGCTCATTGTTTCGAGGCCTATGCGCGGGCACTGGGCGATGAGATACGGGCTTTGTCGGCTACGTTCGCCCGCTGATGGTGGATTGAAGACACCCGGGGATACTTGCATGGTAGACGCAGTGGTGACTTGGGTGGACGGCGACGATCCGGAGCACTGTCGGGAGAGGATTCGGTTTCTGGATGGTCGTGCCGAAGGATTAGGGCGGGAGGCCACGGATGCGACGCGCTTCCGCTCGAAAGGGGAAATCTATTACTGCCTGCACCTGCTAAGGCAGAACGCGTCTTGGATCAGGAAGGTGTTTCTTGTGACTGATCGCCAGCGGCCCGACTTTCTCACCCCTGAGGAGGAGGTTAGGTTGGGGGTGACCGTTGTGGACCACCGGGAGATATTCCGTGACTACGAGGACGCCCTCCCCACGTTTAACTCTTTGTCTATCGAGACAGTCTTGCATCGCATCCCTGGCCTTGACGATGAGTTTCTGTATCTCAATGATGATATTTTCTTACTGAAGCCGGTTGTCCCTTCTGAGTTCTTCGCGGATAGAGTCGCATTGTGGCGCGGGCTGATCTGGCCCGGTAACCCTGTGGCCTTCCGTGTGCAGAGAAAGCTGAGACGGTTGCAGAAGCGCTGGGCGCGGAGATGGTATGTCGATGGTCTAGTGGGGTTCTGTTACGAGAGACACTGGCTTCGGGGGCGAGATCACCTGCAGCTGGGACATGCCCTGCATCCGATGAGGCGGAGTTTACTGACGGAGTGTCTCGAGGGGCGTATCGCCGCCAACGTACGGTATCGATTTCGACACGCCGATCAGTTCAACCCGGTTACGTTGGCGGCGAATTATGAGCTGGGCAGGGGAATGGCTAGACTCGGACCGAGGGACTGGGGGTACCTGGACTGTAAGAAGGAGCCGGGCGAAGCGATATGTCGAAAGATGGCCGAGTTTATTGATGATCCGAAGGTTCGGATGGTGTGCGTGCAGTCGATGGATAGGGCTAGCCCAGAAGTGGCGGAGGAATTGAAGTCTATGCTGCAGCAGGTATTGGACGGTGGGGGAGCGCTACATGAGTAGCTACACTGGTTTCAGCTGGGCAGCTGCTGGCGGATAGCTTCGATTACTGGATTCAGCTCGATACTGTCCATTGCGCGCCCATCAGGGTAACTCTTTTTGCCTTGGCCTGGGGGTATGGGCCGGGTTCCACGGACGATGAGCGCTCGGTCCGTCAGGGGCCCCCAGCGCGAGGGATTGGTAGGGCCGTACAAGGCGACAATTCGACATCTCGAAGCAGCAGCAACGTGCATGGGGCCGCTATCGTTACCGACGAACAATTGGCACTGGCTGAGAAGCGCGATCAAGGTGCCGATCGGTAGCTGTTCTACCAAGTTCAGCGGGCGGTGCTGACAGTGTTCGAGTACCTGATTCGCGGCCAAGCGATCTGGTGCGGCACCGACCAGCGCTGGGCGCAGGCCTTGATTGGCTAGCCAGTCGATGACCCGAGCGTATTTTTCCAGCGGCCAGTGCTTGTAGCCCTTGCCCCCTGCGACGTGGAGGCAGACGATGTCACCCGGATCGCCCAAGCCCCGGCTTGCAAGGTCTGTGTGGTCCTCCTCGGTGGCCTGAAGGCTGGGGTGCCCCCAACCGGAGCCGTGACCTGCGGCGGCGGCCAGGGCGCCGTATGTATCGATCCGGTGATGGCCGAGTGCCTCAGGGTCGGCGTGGCGGCTATATAGTCGCGCGTGAGGTGCTCCCTGGTGGCAGATGCGCCACGTCGCTCGCGACAGTCCGCCGGCAAGGGCTGCGGTCTTGCTGCCGCCGAAGTCGATGACCAGCTGCGGTCGATGCTGGCGGATGCCCGATAATGTTTGGTGAAAGAGTCGCGCCCGAGACCAGAGGTTATCTCTAGAGGCGGAAATGAGGTGTGGCTTGGGTAACCCGGGGATTCTCTGAGCCAATGCGGCATGGGGGCTGTGCAGTATCAGCTGCGCCGTCTGGAACTGGCGGGCCAGGTGCCGAAGCACCGGGCTGGCAACCAGGAAGTTGCCCAGGTGGCGGTCTAGCATTACGAGGACGGCGGATTGGTTGTTGGTCTTCATTTGCTGTTCGGTACGTTATCGTTCGGCGGATACTCCGGATGGGTATCCAGGGAGACGGGCCGCCGACCGTAGCGCCGCTGGTGGCGGAGACTGATGCGTCGAACGACCGGGCGCATGGTTTCGTAGATGGTGGTCTCCGAGAGAACACGGGTTTCGCAGTACACGCTGCAGATTCGGGCTGCCCAGGTGGTGTTCAATCCCTGCTCCAGGCCACCGACTATGAAACGCGCCAGATCTTTGGCCCCTGCGCGCGCACTGACGCGCCAGCGCTGTCTGGCGCTGTCCAAGTCCACCAGTGCGGGCGTCAGCTCCTCGGTGACCAGTATATTCCCCCACTTCAGGTCGCCATGGATGACGCCCAGGGAATGCATGTGTGCAATGGCTCGGGTGGCCTCGATCGTGACCGTTTGCATTTGGCCTGGTGTCAGGGCGTCATCTGCCAGGCGATCGGTTAATGCCGCTGCGCCTTCTATGGCCTCGGTGATCAACCATACACCCGAGTTTCCGGTAATGAGAGCGTGGGGGCGCGGAACCGGCACACCATGGTTATGAAGGGACCAGTTGATTCTCCAGATGCGTTCGGCCGCTCGGCGGGAGAACAGACTGGGCCGGGTCAAGTAGTGTTTGAAAAACAAACCAGGCAAGTTCTGCTGTGCCGTTTGAAGGAAACCGCTAACAACTTTTCGATTGCGCTTGACCACCCGCAGTTCGTGATCCGCAGGAGGCCAGTCACCGGTAGACACGCGCGTTGCCACGATGGACCCCGGAAGGTCATGGGTCTTGCGGTTTCCGGAAATACGGACGAGGCGGTCCATCTAATCGGAGGCCTGGGACGAGTAACGCGCCTTGGGCCCACCTCGTGCGCGGCGGCGTTTCCAGCGTCGGGCTCGCGCATGCTCGACGGCCCGGGCCAATGCGCGGGATTGCTCGCGGCTCATTTTCTGGGCTTTTGCGTAGCCTTGCAGCAGCCGGTACTGATCGAAACGGCTGAGTAGGCTGCGAGGGGTCATTAGAAGCTGGACGAGGTTTCGCATGCGGTCGCTGGTTCGTCGCGAGCGCCGATTGCCCTCGTTGTCCAGGTACCAGAACTTGGGCGCGCCATCAGGGCCATGCCATTCGCACAGGATGTTGCCCAGGCGGAGATCGCCATGTATCCACCCAGCGGTATGTAGGCGGGCGATCTCGGCGCCGACTTGGTTCAGGAGCTGCCACCGTTCCCTCGTGCCCAGCGCGATGGCGCCGCCCTCATGGGTTGCCAGATCATTCACCGTGGGATGCTGAATGGCGTCGGTTGCAACATACTCGATTGAGCCTCGGATCCAGCCGTGGCACCGGGAAGTGGGTGTGGCAAAGCCAGATTCGTTCATCCGAATGGATTGATCCACTGCTCGTACACCTCGGCTCCCCCGCACCAGTGCCTTGACAGGCTCTGATCGGCTTCTGGGGATGAATAACTTTAGGAAGACCGGTCGTCCGTTCCACTCGCCTGTGGCCACTCTGGTTTGAGCGGAGCTGCTCAGTACCCGCCAGCCGTCGAATTGCCGATTACACGCGATCGCCTTCGCCACAGCGGCGAGCTCTGGGCAGCGGTTGGCGGCGGCGAGGTGGCGTGGGGCGAATCCTATCGACTTGAAGATACGGTGACGGATCATCGCGGTAACCCCTCGGGCACGCGGCCATGTTCGCGTTGATATTGCCAGCGGGCGCGTTGTGTGACGCGCTGCCACAAGGTGGAGTCGATGTCGAGGGTGACACGGACGGAGTTCTGACGGTACTCGCGGATGAAGCGCAGCAAGTCGCGGTGGCCAAGACCAATGTCCAGTGCCGAAAAGTACAGCCCGCCCAAGTCCTTGATGCGTGCACGTTTTGGGAGGCGGGTATGGCACTGCACGCGGTGCAGGTCCATCAGATGCAGGCGCGGCGGGATGCGGCCGGACCGGATGGCGTTCTCGTCCGTGTTCAGGTCGAGTCGGAAGTGGCACAGGTAGAAGTCGCGGTGGTTCATGCCGTTTCCGTGCAGTACGCGGGCGATGCGCGCGACCTCTCGGATCAACCGAAGGCGAAAAGCGAAGGCGGGCGGTTTTTCGTGCCAGGTCAGGCATTCCTGTTCCAGGGTGCGGGTGCGCCCCAGGTCGCGGGTGATTACGAACGAGCGTTCCCGTGCCGGGTTCAGTCCGCGCCGGATGCCGAACGCGACTGGAGGCGTGGTCGGGATGCCGAGTTCCTGCAGGCGGTGGATCGCGCGCCATTCAGGGGTGGCGCCCAGCACCGGGATGCGGAACTGGCTCAGTTTGCGCAGGATGCGTCGCCAGGGCATACCGTTATGCACTTTGGCAAAGTAGTGCTGCCCGCCCAGTTCGAAGCGGAACGTACGTCGCCCGTCAACATTGCGAACCACTTCACCATCCAGTGCCATGGCCTGTTCGAAGGGGTCTCCCGGGCCGCAGCGTGCGGTCAGCGCCGCGTGGAAGGCATCGTCCATCACCAATTCGTTGCGCCGGCGTGCGCTCATGCCGCCGCCTCGCCATACCGGGGGCCTTCGATGACCTGCAGTGCGTGTTCGGCGCGGGCGCCCAGTTCGGTGCGCTCGGTGTAGCGCAGGGCTGCATCGTGCCAGGTCTGCGGATGCGGGTGGTTCAGCATGCGCAGCAGGGCGGCGTCCATCGCGGATTGCTCGAACGGCATGGGTAGCACCATCCCGCAGCCGGCGCGCTCGACGTGGAAGCCGTACCCGCAATTGGCGGTGACCAGGGCCGGAAGACCGGCGGCGATGGCCTCGACAATCGCGGTCCCGGTGTTCTCCTGATAAGCGGGGTGCAGCAACAGGTCGGCCGCGAACAGGAAGTCGGCAACGTCGTCGCGACCCTGCAGAAAATGCACCTGTCCGGCGACACCGAGACGGCGCGCCAGCCGCATCAGCGGGGCCGAGCGTCCCTTGCCCAGTACGTACAGCGAGGCCCGTTCGCGCAAGCCGTCCGGCAGGGCGGCCAGGGCGCGGATGCTGCGATCCACACCCTTGCGCCGGAAGTCGGAGCCGACCATCAGCAGCATGCGGGCGTCATCGTCCAGGCCCAGATCCGACCGCAGCTTGCGACCGCGCGCAGTGGAGCTTTCAGCGGCAAAGCGGTCCGCGGAGACGTAGGGCGGCATCGAATGGAAGCGGTCGTCGGGGGTCGCGTACCAGTGCTGGAACAGCGGCTTTTCGGCTTCGGACAGCAACAGGATATGGTTGCGTGCATCCGCACGAAAGACCGCGTGCTCGAGTTCGGCATGTACGCGATAGCGTCCCGACAGCCGGTACAGCGGGCTGCGTGCCTGGGCGCGCTCGATGAAGCACGGGTCGGCGTTGTAGTACACATCCACGCCGGGCAGCTTGTTGAACCCGACGACGCGATCCGGGCGGGAGACCGCCATGTCGTCCTGCATGCGGCGGGCGAACTGGCGGTAGCGCGTGTGGTTGCGCCAGCCGGGCACGCGCACGACCTGCACTGTCAGGTTCGGATGATCCGCGGCCCAGCCCTCCCAGGACAGGGTGTACACCTCCACCGTATGCCCGCGTTCCAGTGCCAGTTCGGTAATGCGCCGAAAGTTGCGTTGCAGCCCGCCGTGCGGGAAGTACTTGAACAAGAGGAAAGCCAGCCGCATCAGGCATCCCTCTTCGTCAACTCGCCCGCCGCGTCGAGCACCTGCGCTGGTGCGAGCTGGCGCAGGCAGTTCAGGTGCCCCAGCGGGCATTCGCGCTGGAAACAGGGGCTGCAGTCCAGTCCCAGGTGGAGGATCCGGGCGCGTTCGCTCAGCGGCGGGGTGTAGTTCGGATCGGAGGATCCGTAGATGGCCACGACCGGGCGCCCGGTCGCTGCGGCGATGTGCATCAGACCCGAGTCGTTGCTGATGACGAGATCCGCGCAGGCCAGCAGATCGATGGCCTGGCCGAGCTGCGTGCGTCCGGCGAGGTCCCGGCAACCGGGGGCAGCCTCGGCGATGGTCCTGGTTACCGGGGTGTCCTTGTCGGACCCGAACAGCCAGACTTGCCAGCCATCGGCGAGATACTCGCGTGCCACTTCGGCGTAGGAACTGGCCGGCCAGCGCTTGGAAGGGCCGTATTCCGCGCCAGGGCAGAGCGCCAGCACCGGCGCGTCGTCCATATCCAGCCCGGTGGAGCGCCGGGCCTCCTGGCGCCCGGCGTCCGATACGGCGAGCGCGGGATGCGAGATCGGTGGCGGCAGGGCGGTGTCAGCGGTATGCCCGAGGGCGACAAAACGGTCGACCGTGCGGTAGAGAATCGCGCGGTCCAGCGGCCGGATGTCGTTCAGCAGGCCGTAGCGGGATTCGCCACGATAGCCGGTGCGTCGCGGGATGCGAGCCGCGAACACGGGCAGTGCGGCCTTGGCCGAACGCGGCAAGACGATAGCCTGATCGTAGCTCGCACTGCGCAGAGAACGCCCCAGCCGCCAGCGTTTGCCCAGCCCCAGTTCGCCGTGCCCCACCGGCAACGGGATCGCGCGGCGGACTTCCGGCATGCGTTCCAGTAGCGGCAGGCTCCAGGCCGGCGCGATCACGTCCACTGCGGGCGCGGGCTGGCGGGCGCGCAGGGTCATGAACAGGCTCTGCGCCATCACCATGTCGCCGACCCAGGCCGGGCCGACCACCAGCACCGCGGGCGGCCGCTGTGAGGTCGGTGTCTTCACCATGTGCGACAAGGGCCGTTCGCGCCCGGATGGCGCCGCGGGGTTGGGGTGTCGAAATGAGAACAGAAACCGCGCACCATGCCTTTCAGTCCAGGGGGCGTAATTGCAACCGCTTTATTGTACATGCGTCCGTACCTACCGCCCCCGTGTTGGCTTGTGGCTTGTGGCTTGCCGGATGCGCGGTGTACTTTGCCCGCCACTGGCGCCAACGACGTGGCTCAGACGGAGAAATAGCGTGCACGACGGAATCGTAGAGGAGCTGACCGCAGCCAGCCGACTGTTCGGGCGGCTGGCTGGGGATGTGGCATTCGTGGCCGAGGTCGAGGCGGTCGCACAGCTGTGGCTGCACTGCATTCAGGACGGGGGCAAGGTGTTGTTGGCCGGCAATGGTGGCAGCGCGGCGGATGCGCAGCACATCGCGGCGGAGATTGTTTGTCGTTATCGGGCGGTGCGGCCGGGCGCGGCGGCGATCGCGCTGACCACGGATACTTCGGTGCTGACCGCGATCGCGAATGACTTCGGTTATGAGCACGTCTTCTCGCGCCAAGTCGAGGCGCTGGGGCAGCCGGGGGACGTGTTCGTCGGGCTGACCACCTCCGGGCGCTCGCCCAACGTGCTGCGCGCCTTCGATATGGCGACCGAGCGCGGTCTGACGACCGTAGCCCTGACTGGTGAAAAGGGGCTGGCGGATAGCCATTCGGCGGACCATGTGTTGCGTGTGCCGGATCCGGCAACGGCCCGGGTGCAGGAGGTGCACGGGCTGATCGGTCACCTGCTGTGTGGCGTGGTGGAGGACGCGCTGGTGGCGGCTCAGGGCGATACGGGTTCGGAGTGACGGTACGCGCGCTGTTTCTCGATCGCGACGGGGTGGTCAATGTCGATCATGGCTACGTGCACCGCCCCGAGCAGGTCGATTTCGTCCCGGGGATTTTCGAGCTGGTTGCAGCGGCCCGCGCCCGCCAGTGGGCCGTGGTGGTGGTGACCAACCAGTCCGGTATTGGGCGCGGCTATTACGACGAGCCTGCGTTCCGACACCTCAGCGAATGGATGCGGGGCCGGTTTGCCGAAAACGAAGGGTGGATCGACGCCGTCTATCACTGCCCCCATCATCCGCGCGATGCGCTTCCCGAGTACCGGAAGGATTGCACTGATCGCAAGCCGGCCCCGGGGATGTTGCTGCGTGCGCGAGACGATCTGGGGCTCGACCTGGCCGGTTCGGTGCTGATTGGTGATCGCCCATCCGATCTCGAGGCCGCGCGGCGGGCCGGGGTCGGGACGCGACTGTTGTTCGATCCGGAGGGCACGGAATCTCTGCCCGATGAGCCAGGCGTGGCACGCATCCGCACCCTGCCCGAGGCGATTGCGTGGCTCGACTGAGCGTGCATGTGGATCCATGTCTCCCTGAGCGCCCGGAGTAGTTCGCGATGCGCCACGCGCTGTACACCACCCTGTTGCGCCTGGCTGTTCCCGTGTTGCTAACGCGGCTGGTCCGGCGGGCGCGGGCCAGCGGTGTGCCGGCAGACCGCTGGCGCGAATGGATTGGGTTGGGTGAGCCCGTGCCGCCCGGCGCGATCTGGCTGCATGCGGCCTCGGTGGGTGAGGTGGAGGCGGCCCTGCCCCTGGCGCGAGCGCTGCAGGAGAAACACCCGGGACGTCACCTGCTGGTCACGACCACTACGCCCGAGGGTGCGATGCGGGTGACGGCGGCTCTGGGGGATGCCGTGAGCCACCGCTTCCTGCCGCTGGATCTCCCGGGGGCGGTCCGGCGCTTTCTTCATCGCGCCCGCCCGGCCGTGGCGGTGATGTTCGAAACCGAGTTATGGCCCAATCTCTATCGTGGCTGCGAGCGCGTGGGTGTGCCCCTGCTCCTGGCCAGCGCGCGAATGTCGCCGCGGTCCTCCAGGCGCTATCGCCGACTGCAGCCGCTGGTGGCCGAGACGCTGGCGCGGCTGGGGGTCCTGCTCGTCCAGGACGAGAGTGCCGCGCGGGCATTTCTTGATCTCGGGGCTCCGGCTGAGCGCCTCCGGGTCGGAGGCAATCTCAAATTCGACAGGGAACTGCCACCCGGCCATGAACAGGGCGCGGCCTTCCGGCAGGAGTTCGCTGGGGCGGCGCCGGTCTGGGTTGCGGTGAGTACCCGAGAGGGCGAGGACGCGGCGGTGCTGTCGATTCACCGACTGTTGCGCGCCGAGTTTCCGGACGCGGTGCTGGTGTGGGTGCCCCGCCATCGGGAGCGGTTCGAGCCTGCATTCGAGGCTGCGCGCGCCGCAGGTTTTCGGACCGGGCGGCGAAGCGACGGGCCGACCGGGCCGGTGGATGTGCTGATCGGCGATTCCATCGGCGAGGTGGGTCTCTACCTCGGGGCCGGGGACGCCGCATTTGTGGGGGGCAGCCTGGTCCCGCTTGGTGGTCAGAACGTGCTGGAACCGGCGGCGTTGGGCCTCCCGGTAGTGACCGGCCCGAGTACCGAACACTTCGAATCCGTTGTGGCGCGGATGGAGGCGGTCGGGGCCTTGCACCGGGCGCAGGATGCCCATGGAGTGGCCTGCGAGCTGGTGCGTCTGCTGAAGTCGCCGGATGCACGCCGAGCGATGGGGGAGGCGGGCCGTGGAGTTGTGGACTCGGGGCGTGGAGCTGTGGGGGAGGCGGTCAGCGCGATCG
This sequence comes from Thioalkalivibrio sp. AKL6, assembly GCF_000376905.1. Classification (NCBI taxonomy): domain Bacteria; kingdom Pseudomonadati; phylum Pseudomonadota; class Gammaproteobacteria; order Chromatiales; family Ectothiorhodospiraceae; genus Thioalkalivibrio; species Thioalkalivibrio sp. AKL6. The sequence goes on from NZ_AQXS01000009.1 coordinate 411,552, forward strand.
AGCACTGTCTGGAACGCGGACGTGCGAATTAATCAGCGTTTCCCTGGCTGTTTCGAACACGGGCGGCCGCGGTGTGGCAGCTGCATTCTCAACACATTCCCCGTGTGACCGATGCCTTGTTTGTCCGGGCCGGTTTGTCGAGAGTTCGATGAACCGATTGTTCGGGGCGCCGGTTTGCGTGTGTCGCTCGATTGCGGAGTATTCACGAGGGCGAGGCCGCGAGCAGAGTGGATCCGTGCGTAAACCGGCAGACTAATCAGCCGCTCCCCTGGTGTTGTTTCCGAGCCTGAGCGTTGCCCCGCACTGCCGGCACTGATAGCGGTAATGCTTGCGTTGAATCAGGTGGTGCCGTCGGGCGCTGAGCAGGTGGTGTCGGCAGTCGCAGGCGTAGTCGTGGGTTTTCATTTTGCGCCCGGGCAGGGGCGTGTCATGTGTGACCCGGGGTTCGCAACCGAACGCCCGCATGCGGGCCTGCCACTCGGGACCGTGGGGGCGCGCGCCGCGCGGCCCATGATCGCGATACACGAGCGAGTGGGCGATTTCGTGTGCCACGGTGGCGGGGAAGTGGGCGTCCCAGTCCAGAACAAAGGCCTGTGGGTTGAAGCGCAGCTGCTCTTGTCCTCCCGTCATTCGCCATTGGCCCGCTGCGCGCCCTTTCAGGTTGAAACACACCTCGGGGACTTCTCCCTTCGATCCCGATTGGTTATAAAGTTCGCGGGCCTTTTCCAGAATTCGTTTCTTCTTTTCATCGGGTAAGGTCCCCGCGGGATCTTGTAATCCTCCGCGTGAGTTATCATATTGTCCGTCTCGGCAGGTCCCAGACTGGACTTTGGTTTTTTCTGCTGCGGATTTCATCTTTTCAACTCTACTCGAAACCCCGGGAGTTCTGTATGAGCATGGATAACAAGAAGGCCTCCGATCTGTCGGCCGAAGAACTGTACGCCCTCGCGCGCCAGCGGGAAAAGGAAGAAGCCGAGGGCAAGGAAGCCGAACGCCGCGAGAAGCGCGAGAAGCTGATGGAAAAGCGCAAGGAGATGGTGGCACGGCATCGCAAGGAACTCGGCGAGCTCGAGCGCCAGATCCGTGAACTGGGCGGGCGCGTGGGTCGTACCGCGGGCGGCGGACGTCGCGGGCGCCGGGCCGGTGGCGAGTCCATCAGCCAGAAGCTTTGCGATATCGTCGCCACTCAGCCGGAGATGGGCATCAAGGAGATCAAGGCACAGGCCGAGAAGGCCGGCCTGGATACCAAGAACATCAGCCAGACCCTGGCCTACCTGAAGCGCCAGGGTCGCCTGACCTCGCCGCGCCGCGGGATCTACAAGGCCGCCTGACGCTACCGCTGCAGGTCCGCCAGGACGGCGATCACGGGCGGATCTGCAGCCCTTCCGCCGTACGTGTCAGTTCACCATCGCCCGCAAACCAGCGGGCGATGGTCTTTCCGGCGATCTCGTGACGCCAGCCGCTGCCCAGGCGGCCGCTCGTGCCGTCGCCCTTCAGGAGTTCGATGACATCCTTGCGCTGCGCAATAGCGCCGGCGGTGATCTGGTTGCGTCGCGCGCACTCGCGCAGCAGGGCCATGCCGATGTCCGCCAGGACCTCTTCCGCCTCGGTCAGCTTCGCCTTGTCCGGCAGTTGTGGCCATTCCTCGCGGGGCAGGGCCTGGCCCTCGCGGATGGCCTCCAGCAGCTCTTCCTGACGCGGCGGCTTCATGCCGTCGGGGAAGCCGCGCAATTGGTGCAGGGCGGCGGCGTCCTCCGGCGTGCGCCGGGCGATATCGACCAGGATGTCGTCGGCCAGGATCCAGCGGCGCGGGCGATCGCTCGCCTGCGCCGCGCGTTCGCGCCAGGCGGCCACGGTCTTGAGTACGCCGCGTTCGCGTGGCTTGAGCCTTTTGGCCCCGGAGACCCGCTGCCAGGCCGCCTCGGGGTTTGGTTCGTACAGGGCCGGGTCGCTCAGGGCCTCCATCTCCGGGCGCAGCCAGTGCATGCGGTCATGGCTTTCCAGTTCGTGCAGCAGGCGCATGAACACGGTGGCCAGGAAGCGTACGTCATCGGCGGCGTAAAGGATCTGTTCCTTGCTCAGGGGCCGGCGTGCCCAGTCGGTGCGGGTCTGGCTCTTGTCGAGGTCGCGATCGAGGATGGCCTTGACCAGGTTGGCGTAGCCGATCTGCTCGCCGTGGCCGAGCATGCTGGCAGCGATCTGGGTGTCGAACACCGGGGTCGGCACCCGCCCGAGTTCGCGATAGAGCACCTCGAGATCCTGCGAGGCCGAGTGGAAGACCTTGGTCACGCCGGCATCGAACAGCAGCGGTTCAAGCAGCTTGATGTCGAGTTGCAGCGGGTCGACGCAGGCGATCTGGTCCAGAGTTGCCAGCTGGATCAGGCACAGGCGCGGGTAGTAGGTCTTCTCGCGCATGAACTCCGTATCCAGCGCGATCCAGTCGGTCCCGGCGATGGTGTCGAGGAAGCCCTGAAGGGCCTCCGGGGTCTCGATCAGGCCGTGATCATGCATGGGGCGATTTCTGGCTGGCCTCGAAGGCGGCCTTCTGCTCCGGCGTCGCCTCCTTCTGGTAGCGCGCCTTCCACTCGCTGTAGGGCATGCCGTAGACGATCTCGCGCGCGCCCTCGTAGTCGATGGACTCGCCGCGCTCCTCGGCGGCCGCCACGTACCACTTGGATAGGCAGTTGCGGCAGAAGCCGGCCAGGTTCATCAGGTCAATGTTCTGCACGTCCTTGCGTTCGTCCAGGTGCTGCAGCAAGCGGCGCAACACAGCGGCTTCGATCTCGGTTTGCTTGTTCGGGTCCATGCAAGGCTCCTTGTTTCGGTTCGGACACAGTATGCGTGACAGCCCCGGTTTGCTTCGACCGGGATGGGATCGGCGTTTTCCTCAAGTGAGGTGCAGCAGCCAGCGCCGACGCAGGTCGCGCAGCAGGGAGAAGATCAGGGGCCAGACCAGGGCGCTGGTGAGGACCGGCGCCCAGTACCAGAGGCTGCCCGGCGGAAACCCGGTGATGCCCTGTGGCCACAGGGCCAGCAGCTTGAACAGGGCCATCAGGATGGCGATCACCATCATCTGTTGCCAGACCGGATAGACCCGCAGGCGCGGGTGAATCTGCAGCACGATGTAGATGACCACTGCCAGGGCGATGGCGTTCTGTCCCAGCAGCTGGCCTTGCAGGGTGTCCAGCAACAGGCCGGCGACGAAGGCGGTCAGGATGCCGATGCGCGACGGGAAGGCCATGGCCCAGTAGATCAGGATGAGCGCCAGCCACTCCGGGCGCGCCGGGCGCAGGATATCCGGGACCGGCACGATGGCGAGGGCCAGAGCTGCCAGCAGGGTCAGCGCCACCGGCCAGGGGATGCCGATGGCACGGGTCACGGTGTCCCTTCGTCCGGTTCTGATTCGAGCGCGTTCGGAGCCGCCTCCAGGTCGTTGTCCAGGTTGAGCGGGGCGATCGCTGAAGCGGCGCCGTCGGTCCACAGCAACAGGACCTCGCGGGAGCGGTCCAGGGCCGCCAGCGGTTCGGCCTCGATGCTCAGGAATGGTTGGCCCTGTGGCCGCTCGACCGAGGTGACCCGGGCCACTGGGTAGTCGGCCGGGAAACGGCCGCCCAGCCCGGAGGTCAGCAGCAGGTCGCCGGGCTCCACATCCTCCTGCAGCGGAACGTGGCGCATCTCCAGGCGTTGCGGGTTGCCGGTGCCGACCACCAGACCGCGCAGCCCGGTGCGCGCGCTCAGTACCGGCAGCGCGTGGCTGGGGTCGGAGATCAGCAGAGCGATCGAGCTGGTCAGACGGGTCGACAGAACCTGACCGATCACGCCGTCGGCATTGATGACCGGCTGGCCGGCATAGACATCGTCATTGCGCCCCTTGTTGAGCACGATCTGCTGGCGAAAGGGGTCGAGATCCACGGCCAGCAGCTTGGCGATCTCGACCCGCTCTTCGGCCTGCTCGGCGGTATTCAGCAGGGCGCGCAGGCGGTCGTTCTCCAGCTGCAGGGCCTCGAAGCGCAGCTGACGCGCGCGCAGCTCGGCATTCTCGCTGCGCAGGATGCGGTTCTCGGTGATCAGGTCTTCGCGGCTGGTGAACGACTCGAACACCCGGCTGACCGCGCGGACCGGTGCGTCCACCGCGACCTGCAGCGGGTAGGTGACGGTGGCCAGGGCGCCGCGGACAAACTGCAGTTCGTTGACGCGGTGATCCAGCGCCATCAGCGCCAGGCCCAGCAGGATCACCGCGAGCAGGCGCAGAGTGGGCGAGACACCCAGTCTGAACAGCGGCTTGCTGATGGCGTGACCTCCGGTTCCGGATCGCGTCGACAAGGCAAAGCCGCTGCGGAACCCCGTCCCGTGCGGCTTTGCCGACCTGTTGCGGCCCGGAGTGTAACCCGAACCAGACCCGCGCCGTGGCGACGCGGGCGGGGTGGTCCGGCCCTATTCCATTGCGAGGAAGTCGACCCGTTTCTCGTCGAGCATCTCCAGCACCCGGCCGCCGCCGCGGGCGACGCAGGTCAGCGGGTCGTCGGCGATGACCACCGGGATGCCGGTCTCTTCCATGATCAACCGGTCCAGCTGCTGCAGCAGGGCGGAGCCGCCGGTCAGCACAATGCCGCGCTCGGCGACGTCTGCGCCGAGTTCCGGCGGGGTCTGCTCCAGGGCGGTGCGTACGGCAGAGACGATGCCGTACAGCGGATCCTGCAAGGCTTCCAGGATCTCGTTCGAGTTCAGGGTGAACGAGCGCGGCACGCCCTCGGCCAGGTTGCGGCCCTTGACCTCGATCTCGAGCAGTTCCTTGCCCGGATAGGCCGAGCCGACGGTGTGCTTGATGCGTTCGGCGGTCGCCTCGCCGATCAGTACGCCGTAGTTGCGGCGTACATAGGCCATGATGGCCTCGTCGAAGGTGTCGCCGCCGATGCGTACGGATTCGGAATAGACAATGCCGTTCATCGACAGTACCGCGACTTCGGAGGTCCCGCCGCCGATATCCAGCACCATGGAGCCGACCGCCTCGTCCAGCGGGATGCCGGCGCCGATGGCTGCGGCCACGGGTTCCTGCAACAGGTAGACCTTGCGTGCCCCGGCGCCGAAGGCGGATTCGCGGATCGCGCGGCGTTCCACCTGGGTGGCGCCGCAGGGCACGCAGACCAGCACGCGCGGGCTGGGGCGGAAGATCCGCCGCTCGTGCACCTTCTTGATGAAGTACTGCAGCATCTTTTCGGTGGTGGTGAAGTCGGCGATGACGCCATCCTTCATCGGGCGCACCGTCACCACGTGCTCCGGCGTGCGGCCGAGCATCTTCTTGGCCTCGATCCCCACGGCCTCGATGGAGCGCGGGCCGCCCGGGCCGCGATCCTGGCGAATGGCGACCACGGAAGGTTCGTTCAGGACAATGCCCTGGCCGCGCATATAGATGAGGGTGTTGGCGGTGCCGAGATCGATGGAGATGTCGTTGGAGAACAACCCCAGAAGGCGTTTGAACATGAAGAAGAAACCTGCTTGAGTGGGCGGGCGGGAAAGCCGTCGACTCTAGCAAGCGCCCGGGGTTTGGGCAACAACGGCTTTGTGGTAAGTTTGCGCTCCGTTTCGCCCAATGAATCCGAACGCTACAGGACCCACCCTGCCATGTCCGTCGATACCTCCGAAGTCCGGCGCATCGCCCATCTCTCCCGTCTGGCCATGGACGACGACCAGGCCCGGGATTTCGCGGGTGGGCTGAGCGACATCTTTGACTTTGTCGAACAACTGGATGGTGCGGCCATCGAGGGTGTCGAGCCGATGGCCCACCCGCTGGACGCCGAGCAGCGCCTGCGCCCGGATGCGGTGACCGAGCCGGATCGGCGCGAGGTCTTCCAGGCCATCGCCCCGGCTGTCGAGGGTGGTCTGTACCTGGTCCCGCGCGTCATCGAATGATCCGCGCCGTCGCCGTTCTGTTGAACCCGTCACGCTTCTAGCCAGCAAGAGTCCCCGAAACCATGGCCCAGGAAACCCTGTCCGGCTGGGTGCGCAAGCTCCAGGCCCGCGAGATCAGCTCGCGCGAATTGACCCAGCTGTATCTGGACCGGATCGAGCGTCTCGATCCGCAGTTGAACAGCTTCATCACCGTGACCGCCGAGCAGGCGCTGGTGCAGGCCGATGCGGCCGATGCGCGCCTGGCGAAAGGTGAAAAGACCCCGCTGCTGGGCGTGCCGGTCGCGCAGAAGGACATCTTCTGCACCGAGGGCGTGCGCACCTCCTGCGGCTCGCGCATGCTGGATCCGTTCGTCTCGCCCTACAACGCCACCGTCGTCGAGCGCATGAATGCCGCCGGTGCGGTGATGCTGGGCAAGACCAACATGGACGAATTCGCGATGGGCTCGTCCAACGAGACGAGTTTTTATGGTCCCGTTCGCAACCCCTGGGATACCGAACGCGTCCCGGGTGGTTCCTCCGGCGGCTCTGCCGCCGCGGTGGGGGCGCGCCTGGTACCGGGCGCCACGGGTACCGACACCGGTGGTTCGATCCGCCAGCCAGCCGCATTTTGTGGCATCACCGGGCTCAAGCCGACCTACGGGCGCGTCTCGCGTTACGGCATGATCGCCTTCGCCTCCAGTCTCGACCAGGGTGGCCCGATGGCCGCGACCGCCGAGGACTGCGGGCGGATGCTGAACGCCATGGCTGGCTTCGACGAACGCGACTCCACCAGCGTCGAGCGCCCGGAAGAGGACTTCACCGCCGGACTGGAGCAGGACCTGAAGGGCCTGCGCATCGGCCTGCCGACGGAATTCTTCGGCGAGGCCGGACTGGACGAGCGCGTGCGCGGCGTGATCGACGCCGCCATCGAGGTGCTCAAGGGCCGCGGCGCCGAGGTGCGCGAGGTCGGCCTGCCGAACAGCCACCTGTCGGTGCCGGCCTACTACGTGGTCGCCCCGGCCGAGTGCTCCTCCAACCTCGCGCGTTTCGACGGCGTGCGCTACGGCTACCGCTGCGAGAATCCCGAGGACCTGATGGACCTCTACACCCGCTCGCGCGGGGAGGGCTTTGGCGACGAGGTGAAGCGCCGCATCATGGTCGGCACCTACGTGCTGTCCGCCGGCTACTACGACGCCTACTACCTGAAGGCGCAGAAGGTCCGGCGCATCATTGCCGACGACTTCCGCCGTGCCTTCGAGGACGTCGACGTGCTGCTGGCGCCGACCACCCCGGAGCTGCCGTTCGCGCTGGGTGCCAAGGCCGATCCGGTCAGCATGTACCTGTCGGATATCTACACCATCGCCGCGAACCTCGCGGGGCTGCCGGCGATGTCGCTGCCGGCCGGCGAGATCGACGGCCTGCCGGTCGGGTTGCAGTTGATCGGCAACTACTTTGACGAGGCGCGCCTGCTGGGCGTTGCTCACCAGTATCAGCAAGAGACCGACTGGCACGCCCGCGTGCCGGCGGCCTTCGCCTGAGGGCCCTGCACATGGAATGGGAAACCGTCATCGGGCTGGAGATTCACGCCCAGCTCAATACCGTCTCCAAGATCTTCTCCGGGGCGCCCACCGCCTACGGCGCCGAGCCCAACCGCCAGGCCTGCCCGGTGGATCTGGGCATGCCCGGCGTGCTGCCGGTGCTGAACCAGGGCGCGGTGGAGCGGGCCGTGATGCTGGGGCTGGCGATCAATGCCGAGATCACCCCGCGCTCGGTGTTCGCGCGCAAGAACTACTTCTATCCGGACCTCCCCAAGGGTTACCAGATCTCGCAGTTCGAACTGCCGATCGTGGGCCTGGGGCATCTGGATATCGAACTGGAAGACGGCACCATCAAGCGCGTTGGCGTGACCCGCGCGCACCTCGAGGAGGACGCCGGCAAGAGTCTGCACGAGGGCTTCGAGGCGATGACCGGCATCGATCTCAACCGCGCCGGCACCCCGCTGATCGAGATCGTCTCCGAACCGGAGCTGCGCTCCGCGAAGGAGGCCGTCGCCTACATGAAGAAGATGCACTCGCTGGTGCGCTATCTGGATATCTGCGACGGCAACATGCAGGAAGGCAGCTTCCGCTGTGACGCCAACGTCTCGGTGCGGCCCAAGGGTCAGACCGAGTTCGGCACCCGCGCGGAGCTGAAGAATCTGAACTCCTTCCGCTTCGTCGAGCGCGCCATCAACTTCGAGGTCGAGCGTCAGATCGACCTGATCGAAGGCGGCGGTTCGGTGGTGCAGGAGACCCGCCTGTACGACCCGGATCGCGACGAGACGCGCTCCATGCGCAGCAAGGAAGAGGCAAACGACTACCGCTATTTCCCCGATCCGGACCTGCTGCCGCTGGTCGTGGATAACGCATTCATCGACTCCGTGCGCGAGAAACTGCCCGAGCTGCCGGACGCCAAGCGGGCGCGCTTCGTCGAACAGTACGGCCTGTCCGACTACGACGCCGGCGTACTGACCGCTGCGCGCGACATGGGCGATTTCTACGAGGTTGTGGCTGCCGGTTGCGGCGCGCCCAAGCTGGCCGCCAACTGGGTGATGGGCGAGTTCTCCGCCGCGATGAACCGCTCCGAGGTCGAGCTGGCGGATGCCCCGGTCAATGCCGAGGGTCTGGCCGGCCTGCTCGCTCGCATCCAGGACGAGACCATCTCCGGCAAGATCGCCAAGGAAGTCTTCGAGGCGATGTGGAATGGCGAAGGCGACGCCGATGCCGTGATTGAGGCCAAGGGGCTCAAGCAGATCACCGATACCAGCGCGATCGACACCATCATCGACGAGGTGATGGCCAACAACCCGCAGCAGCTCGAGCAGTATCGCGGCGGCAAGGACAAGCTGTTCGGTTTCTTCGTCGGCCAGGTGATGAAGGCGACCCAGGGCAAGGCCAACCCGGCCCAGGTCAACGAGCGCCTCAAGGCCAAGCTGGACGGTTGATGCAGTTGCGTATTCCGGAGTCCTGCCACCATGCGTGAGACCGACACCCTCCACCGCTTCATGCTGGAGGAGGCCGGGGTCCGCGGCGAGTGGGTGCACCTGGACGCCTCCTGGCAGGCCCTGCTGGAGCTTCACGAGTACCCGCCCGTGGTGCGCGACTTGCTGGGCCAGGCCTATGCGGCCGTTGCCCTGACCGCCGCCACGCTCAAGTTCGATGGCTCGCTGATCCTGCAGATCACCGGCCCCGGGCCGGTGCACATGATCGTCGCCCAGGCCGATGGCCAGGGGCGGCTGCGTGGCCTGGCGCGCTTTCGCGAGACCCCGCCGGAGGGCGCGACCCTGGCCGAATGCGCCGGCGAGGACGCACGGCTGATGCTGACGCTGGACCCGGGCGACGGCAGCGAGCGCTATCAGGGCGTCGTGGAGCTGGAGGGCGATTCGCTGGCGGAGGCGATGAACGTCTACTTCGAGCGCTCGGAACAGCTGCCGACCCGGTTGTGGCTGGCGAGCGGGGCGCAGTCCGCCGCCGGTCTGCTGTTGCAGGCGCTGCCGGCCGAGGGTGGCAATGCGGTGACGCGTGACTCGGAGGAGTGGAACCGCGCCACGATCCTGGCCGAGACCACCACCGCCGACGAGCTACTGAAGCTGGACGCTGGCGCCCTGCTCGGCCGGCTGTTCGCCGAAGAGCGGGTGCGCCTGTTCGACGGCACGCCGGTGACTTTCCATTGCCCCTGCTCGCGCGAGCGCATCGCCGAAACCCTGCGCAGTCTGGGGCGTGACGAGATTCGCAGCATCATCGAGGAGCAGGGCGCCGTGGAGGTGACCTGCGAGTTCTGCAACGCGCATTACCACTTCGATCCGGTCGACGCCGAGGCCCTTTGTGCGCCCGAGGTTGCCCAGCCGCCGATCCCGGATACCCGCCAGTAAGCAGGGCTTTCCGGGGTGCCCCCCGATCCTTAGGCCTTTCCCGGACTCCCCTCGTTAGCCTGTCGTGACCTTCGGCAACTCTGCCGCAGGGACCCGTGGTCCCCGTCGTCCCCCGGTCTTGCTATAGAACAGACTGACCTTGCAGCAGTCTGCAGACGAGGGCGCAATGTATTCCCGGCACACCGAAATCCCGACCCTGGATGTCCGCCCCGGCTGGCTGGTGGAGGCGCGCTATTTCAACCAGGTGCGCCGCGCCCTGGCCCGGCTGGGACCGGAGATCCGCCTGTCGCCGTCGGGGCTCAAACAACTGGATCTGATCCTCCAGCGCGATGCCTGGATCGTCGTGGACCGGGTGCTGAACGACATGCCGGTGGTCGCCTGGACGGCCTTCCATTCCCGTGGCCGGCGCAGCCTGCATCGCCCGGTGGCCTGCGAGCTGTTGCTGTTCCATGCCATGGCGAGCATGGTGATGAACCGCACGCTGTCTGCGATGGAGGCGGAGCTGAACGCGGCGATTTCCGAGGTCGCTCCACCGTCATCACCCGGCAAGGTCCTGCCCTTTCATCCCCGCTCCTGCGCCTGATTCGCGCGTATCCGTTCGCTTCAGGCCGGGGCGTGGCGGTGGCTGCACGCCGGGCAGGCGGGGTCGCGGCGCAGCCGGATCTCGCGGAACTGCATGGCGAGCCCGTCGAGGATCAGCAGCCGGCCGCTCAGGATCGGCAGACCCATGAGCAGCTTCAGGGCCTCGGTTGCCTGCAGGCTGCCGACCACACCGGGCAGGCTGGCCAGCACGCCGTTGGCGGCGCAGGTGTCCTCGTCGCCGCCCCCCTCGCCGTACAGGCAGTGGTAGCAGGCCGCCTCCGGATTGCGGTAGTCGAAGGTGGTCAGTTGTCCCTCGAAGCGGATTACCGCGCCGGAGACCAGCGGCGTGCCGGCCGCCAGTGCGGCGCGGCTGATGGCCCCGCGCGCGGCGAAGTTGTCCGTCCCGTCCAGTACGACGTTGGCGCTGGCGAACAGCCGGGTCATCGCCGCGTCATCCAGGCGCTCGGCGCGCGTCTCCACCTGGCAGCCGGGGTTCATGGCCGCCACGCGATCGGCGGCCGAGGCCACCTTGTCGCGGCCGATGTCCGCATCGGTATGCAGGATCTGGCGCTGCAGGTTGGTCACCTCCACATGATCCGGGTCGACCAGCGTCAGCCGGCCCACCCCGGCGGCGGCCAGGTAGGCCGCCACCGGTGAGCCCAGCCCGCCGAGCCCCATGATCACTGCATGCGCCTGCTGCAGGGATTCCTGCCCTTCGATGCCCACGCCGGGGAGCATGATCTGGCGGCTGTAGCGCAGGAGCTGGTCGTCATCCATGGAGCAGGTCTCCGGAGAAAGGCAGAAATTGTAACCGGCGTCACGCTCGCAGACGGCTTCAGTTGGGTACCGTTCAGGAACACGCAATAGGCTGAATCCTGGCAATCCTGCCACAACCGGGGCCGGCGGACGCTTCAGGTGTTGCCCCGCAGGACCCGAATGGAAGGAGGGAACACCCCATGAAACGACTCGCGGTACTCGCGCCGGCGGCCCTGCTGGCGCTCGCCCTGTCCGCTCCCACCCACGCGGCCCAGCCGGTCACTGGCGCGTTGCCGGCGGTGAGCGGCGCCAGCTTCGACGCCGCCGCGCTGCAGCCTGTGCGGCATGGCCACTCACGGGGCCACAAGCACTACCGCGGCCACCCGGGTGCCCACGGCCACAAGCAGGCCAAGCGTGCGAATCAGCGCGGCCGTGGCCATCACAAGCGCTCGCGCAGCTACGAGCATCACCACTACCACTACTACGACAACCGCTCGAGCCGCTACCGCCACCGCTCTTCGCCCAGCGGCTCGGTCAACCTGCACCTGCGCCTGCCGCTCTGATCCGGACGCAGCCTGATGCAACCCGAGCCCCGGCCCCTGGCCGGGGCTTTTTTGTGGTGAAGATCGAGGGCGTCGTGAGACGCGGTGCTTCGCGTTTCCCTTATCTTCCAAATCGATCACATTTATGTAAATATTAGGATATAAGACCCCGCCGATGGAGCGGGGTTTTTTTTGGGGTGGCTCCCCATGGTGGCACCGGTATCTCGGGGCCGCTTGTCTGTGCGGAATGGCGAGAGCGTTTGGTTTGGCGTTTTGGTTCCGCGCGTCTAACAGGGTTTTATTGATCAGGGAGAAAAAACACATGAAGAAAGGACTAGGTGTCCTTGCGGTATCGGTATTGCTTGCAGGTTGTCTGGCTGCACCAGAGCCCCGTCCTGTGCAGCAGGCGGAACCGGAAAAGTCGTCTGGTGGCGATGATTACGAACGAGCCCTGGCCCTTCTCGAGGCGATGGGGGCGGCGCAGCAGCGGCATCCGCAGCAGTCATCGGGCGTTGCCGCATCCGGATTCGGGCAGATGGGTTCCGAAGAAGTTGCTGAACGGTTGGCACCTATGTGGGCATCCGACAACCAGGGCGCCCGGTTTGAACGTCGCCGAGACGGTTTCCTGATCGATGGTGTCGCATATGTGGAACCGCAGGGAGAGATTTCCTCTTACGGATTCGATACGACGACCGGTGCGGTCACCTACCTGATGGCTCTCACGGACCGCCAGTACCAAGTGAGAACTGCGAATCCATCCAATGGCCTTGCGCCGGTCACGATTGCGTACGCCGAACGTGGCCGCACAAACTGGAGTATCCGGACGGTGACAGGGGAGACGCTGAGGGGGTCGCACTTGATGCCGACATCACGAGGCTTCGCTGTCGCGCGAGACGCGAATGCCTTTGTCTATGCTCCGGGCGAGGGTGTGAGTACGGTTGGCGTCCCGAACGGGTTTCACCTTGCGGCTCACCAGAATGGCGATATTGCCTCCACTGGATACATTCTGATCGAGCGGAATCGGGCGCGAAGCAGTGGAGAGTCGATGATGCGCACGATGCGCGCTCTCGGGGATGCACTGGGAGGTAGCTCGGCCGAAGATTACGCGTTGATCAACTACCGTGACCAATCAGTGGTTCCGATCAACATTTCGGCCGAAGGTGGGAAGGTAAATGTGTACTCCGAGTGCCGGCAGCGCAATTCGATCGTGAACGAATGCGCCAATATGCACTCGTTCGAGTCTTTGTATGACCCTCGAACCGGGCGTCGCAATGAGGGCCACTATTTTTGGCGACTGCACTGGTTTGCGACTGAGCAAGGTCCGATTGCCGTGACTCATGAAGCCGGATTGCGACGCATTGCGGTAACGCGTCTTGATACCGGCGAGAAGGGCGTGGCCTTCAGTCGTGGTATGGGAATTGCCTCCATGGACGCCGAGCAGTATCCGTCGGGACGGGTCAAGGTCACAGGAGGCTGGGCTTTCAGAACCCATGAACTCACAGATGCATTCGAGGCTTTCGACACAAGCGATGGCTGATGAGGCCAGGGGCCGTAGGGATTACTGCATTTGACCGGGCTGTCTAACCCGAGTTGGGGAATACCCCGTCACGGAGGCCTGGTGAGCGGTGATTTGATGGTTTGTGCCCCGTCGTTTGTGCGCGATTGGCCCCGGTACTTTGTGCCGGGGTCTTTTTGTTGGGGGTGCGTCGAACGAAGGGGCCTCCATGCTGTTATCCATCATGTGCGCCCCAAAACTCACCGGAAGGGGGCAGCCTGTGGTATGCGACAAGGGTGCGGGGTGGCCCGCGCCTCGGTTATTCAGGCTCGTCTTTGTGGTGCAAGGCCCTTTGTGATGCGTTCGTGTCCGCCGGTGTCGATGTGTGACCGGATGGCGGTGTAGCCGGCATCCTCGAACATCGAACGTACGGCATGGGCCTGGTCGAAGCCGTGTTCCAGAAGCAGTGGGGCGGATGGCGCCATGTGCTCGCCGGCGGTGTGGATGATGGTGCGCAGGTCCGCCATGCCGACATCGGCCGCGACCAACGCAGAGGGAGGCTCGAAGCGCAGGTCGCCGCGGGTCAGGTGAGGATCGTTCGGCGCGATGTAGGGCGGGTTGCTGACGATCAGGTCGAACGTGTCCCCTGGTTTGAGTGGCTTAAGCCAAGACCCTTGCAGGAAAGCCACATCGAGCCCCAGTGTGGCCGCGTTGGCGCGAGCCTGGCGCAGAGCCTCCAAGCTGCGGTCGGAGGCGACGGCCTCGATGGCCGGACGTTCTGCTTTCAGTGCCAGAATGATCGCCCCGCTCCCGGTGCCAAGATCCAGCACCCTCGGGTGCCTGTGGCTGCAGTTGTCAATGGCCGCGAGGGCCTGTTCCACCAGCAGCTCGGTTTCGGGGCGCGGGATCAGGCAGGCGGGGGAGACCCCCAGGTCCAGTGTCCAGAAGCTGCGTCGGCCGAGGATGTGGGCCATCGGTTCGCCGGCGCAGCGGCGCTGGCAGAGCGTGTCGGCGCGGGCGGCCTGCTCGGCCGTGGCGGGGTCGGTGCCGTGGGCGATCAGCTGCGCGGTGTCCAGGCCGGTGGCGGCGCCCAGCAGCATGCGGGCCTCCAGTCCGGGCGTCTCGATCCCGGCGGCCTGCAGGCGGCTGCGCAGTTCCTGCAGCAACGCGTCCAGGGTCGAAGTCGCGGGCATCAGGCTTCGGCGAGGGTGGCGAGCTGCTCGGCCTGGTATTCGTGGATCAGCGGGTCGATGACCGGGTCGAGGTCACCGGCCATCACCTGTTCCAGCTTGTACAGGGTCAGGTTGATGCGGTGGTCGGTGATACGGCCCTGCGGGAAGTTGTAGGTGCGGATGCGCTCGGAGCGGTCGCCGCTGCCGACCAGACCCTTGCGTTCAGCGCTCTGCGCGGCCGCCTGGGCCTCGCGCTCGGTCTCGAAGATGCGCGCCGCCAGGTAGGTGAGCGCCTTGGCCCGGTTCTTGTGTTGCGAGCGTTCTTCCTGGCACTCGACCACGATGCCGGTGGGCAGGTGGGTCAGGCGCACGGCGGAGTCGGTCTTGTTGATGTGCTGTCCGCCGGCGCCGGAGGCGCGGAAGGTGTCCACACGCAGGTCGGCCGGGTTGATCTCCGGCATCTCGACCTCCTCCAGTTCCGGCAGGATGGCGACCGTTGCGGCGGAGGTATGGATGCGGCCCTGGGATTCGGTCTCGGGGACGCGCTGCACGCGATGGGCACCGGATTCGAACTTGAGCCGCGAGTAGGCGCCTTGCCCTGCCAGGCGTGCGATGACCTCGCGGTAGCCGCCGTGCTCGCCTTCGCTGGCGCTGAGGATCTCCAGCTTCCAGCGCTGGTTTTCGGCGTAGCGGGTGTACATGCGTAGCAGGTCGCCGGCGAAGATCGCGGCCTCGTCACCGCCGGTCCCGGCGCGGATCTCCAGGAACACGTTGGCGTTGTCGTGCGGGTCGCTCGGGATCAGGTGGCGGTAAAGCTCCGCCTCCAGCGCCTCGGTCTGTTCGGTCAGGGATTCGATCTCGGCCTCGGCCATGGCGCGCAGATCGGCGTCGTCGTCCTCGAGCATCGCGCGCGCCTCTTCCAGCGCCGCGTGGTTGTCGTGCCAGGCCTTCCAGGCCTCGGCCACCGGTTCCAGCTGGCTGTATTCCTGTGACAGGCGGCGCAGCTGGTCCGGGTCCTCGGCGGCGTCGGGGGTGGCCAGCAGCTGCGCGATCTCGGCGTGGCGTTCGGTCAGGCCCTCGAGCTTGGTGCGGAACGAGGCCTTCACGAGCGGGCGCCGGAGTCGGAATCGTCGCCGGGGTCGTCTTCCGGGGCGGGCAGCTGGAACAGCCGGTGCGCGGCCTCCAGCAGGCGGGCGTCGCCCTCGTGCGCGGCGGTGTTCAGCGACTTGCAGGGGGCATGCATCAGCTTGTTGGTCAGATTGTGCGCCAGCAGCTGCATGGCCTCCTCGGGCGACTTGCCGGCGCGCAGCATGGCCTCGGCCTTGGCCAGCGCCTCGGCCTTCACGCTGTCGGCGCGCTGGCGCAGCTGGCGGATGCTGTCCACCGAGTCGCGGGCACGCAGCCAGCGCATGAACTCGCCGGCGCGCTGGGTGATGATCTCTTCGGCCTGTTCGGCAGCGGCCTGGCGCGAGGCCATGTTCTCGTCGATGACCTCCTGCAGGTCGTCCACGGTGTAGAGGTAGACGTCCTCGAGCTGGCCGACCTCGGGCTCGATGTCGCGCGGCACGGCGATGTCCACCATGAACATCGGTTTGTGCCGGCGCTTGCGCAGCGCGCGTTCCACCGCGCCCTTGCCCAGGATCGGCAAGGGTGCGGCGGTGGAGGAGATGACGATGTCGGCATCGGCCATGCGATCGGGGAGCTGGTCGAGGCTGATGGCCTCGGCATCGAAGCGTCCGGCCACCGCGCGGGCGCGCTCCACCGTGCGGTTGGCGACGATGACGTTGCCGATGCCGCCCCCGGAGAGATGCTGCAGGGCCAGTTCGATGGTCTCGCCGGCGCCGATCACCAGGGCGGTCAGCGGCTTCAGGTCGCCGAAGATCTGGCGTGCCAGTGACACCGCAGCGAAGGCGACCGAGACCGCGCTCTGGCCGATGGCGGTCTGGGTCCGCACGTCCTTGGCGGTGGCGAAGGCGTGCTGGAACAGACGCTCCAGCGAGCGCCCGAGCGTACCGGCGTTGTGGGCGTGCTGGTAGGCGGTCTTCATCTGCCCCAGGATCTGCGGCTCGCCGAGGACCATGGAATCCAGCCCGCTGGCCACGCGCAGAGTGTGACGCACGGCCGAGCCATCGTGGTGCAGGTAGAGGTAGGGTTTCAGTTCGTCGCGGTCGATGCCGTGGTAGCCGCCGATCCAGTCGATGACGCGCTGCTCGCTTTGCTGATCGTCCTCGCGGAAGTACACCTCGGTGCGGTTGCAGGTGGACAGGATCGCGGTTTCCGGCAATAGCACGCCGGAACGCAGCGAGTGCAGGGCCTCGCCGAGTTCGTGCTCGTTGACGGAGAGCCGTTCGCGAATGGCGACCGGAGCCGTCTTGTGATTGATCCCGAGAGTGAACAGCATGCTGGCGCGTATTGTGCCGGAAAACGCGGGCGCGTGGCCGAATTTCCCGATAGTGTACTGTGCTGTACGGTTAGCAGGAGGTGGCGCGCGCCGGCCGGACGTCTCCGTATACCCGTTGTGTGGAACCCGAGCTGTGGAACCCTGGGGGCCGCTGCCCCGTCCCATCCGATATGGCCGCAATGATCCCGATTGGACACAACATGATTCGAAGCCTGCTCGCGCTCACCGCCGTGTTCTCCCTGGTGGGTTGTGCGCATACCCCGCTGGACGCCTCCGAACCGCCGGAGTCGGATCGCCCCGAGGTGCTGCCCTTGATGCAGACCCAGGATCCGGAGGCTGTGCTGATGTTCAGCGTCCTGGCCGCCGAGATCGCGGTGCGCTCCGGCGAGCATGCCGAGGCGGCGCGCTATTACGGAGCCGCGGCGTTGCTGAGCGACGATCCGGCCATCGCCGAGCGTGCCACCCGGATCGCCTTGTTCGCGCGCGAGCCGGAATACGCACAGCGTTCGGCCGACCGTTGGCTGCGTCTGGCCCCCGAGAGCACCGATGCCAGCCAGGTTTCGACGGTCCTGCGGATCAACGCCGGTGATGCCGGGCAGGCGGCCGAACAGCTGGATTCGCTGATGAATCGCGTCGTGGTGCAGGGCGGCGACCCCTACGCGACCCTGGGTGGTGTGATTGGTCAGGCTCAGGACCAGCAGGCGGCCATGGAGACCATGCACCTGCTGGCCGAGCGCCGCCGCGACGACGTGGGCGTGCATCGCGTGCAGGCCGAGGCCGCGCTGCGCTTTGGCGAGCCAGGTGAGGAGGTGCTTGCGGTGACCGAGCGGGCCGCCGAGCGCTTCCCGGAATCGGTCCAGCTGCGTTTGCTGCATGCGCGGGCCCAGAGCGAGGCCGGGCATGACGATGCGGCGGTCGAGACCCTGCGCGCGACCGTGGAGGCGCACCCGGACAGTCGCGAGGCCCGTCTGGGATACGCGCGGGTCCTGACCGAGATGGAAGATGACGTCTTCGCCCGCGAGGAGATGGACCGCCTGGTGGAGATGGCGCCGGAGGATGCCCAGCTCCTGTTGGCGCTTGCCCTGATGAACCTGGAGGCGGAGCAACTGGGCCCCGCGCGGGATTACCTCGAACGCCTGGATGCCATGGGTGAGCGCGAGAACGACGTCGCGTACTACCTGGGGCGCTTGCACGAGATGGCCGACGAGCCGGAGGCCGCCCTGGACGCCTACGCCCGCGTGGAGGCCGGCGACCATGCCGAGGATGCCCACCTGCGCAGCGCGCGCCTGACGCTCAAACACGACGGGGCCGAGGCCGCTCGTGACCTTTTCGACCCCATGCAGCAGGGCGTGGATGAGGATCTGGCCCGGCGCGCCTATTTGGCCGAGGCGAACGCCCTGCGCGAGCTGGGCGAGTATGCCGAGGCCCGCAGCCGGTTGAACCGCGGTCTGGTGCAGTTTCCGGGCAGTACGCAGCTGCTGTACCTGCGCGGGCTGGTCCACGAGCGCGAGGACGACATTACGGCGGCCGAGGCCGATTTCCGCGCGATCCTCGAGTCCGATCCGGAGAATATCGCCGCGCTGAACGCCCTGGGTTACACCCTGGCGGACCGAACCGATCGTTATGACGAGGCCTACGAATTGATCCTGCGCGCCTATGAGCGGGAGCCGGATGACGCCGCGATCATCGACAGCTATGGCTGGGTCCTGTACCGCCTGGGCCGCCTCGAAGAGGCCGAGACCCAGCTGCGGCGTGCCTACTCGCTGTCGGACGACGGCGAGATCGCCAGCAACCTGGCGGTGGTGTTGTGGGAGCGTGGCGAGCGTGCAGAAGCCCGGGAGGTCCTCGAGGCCGCGCTGGAACGCGAGCCCGGGCATAAGCGCCTGCAGCGCGTGCGCAACGATCTGATCGAATGAACGGGCACGGGACGACGCGATCGCCGCGACGGATCCGGGGCGCGGGGTGGCTGGCCGGGCTGGTGGGTGGCTGGGGGCTGTTGCTCGCGGGCTGTGCTGCCCCTCTGCCCGAGGCGGACACCTCGCCAGCGGCCGAGGCGGCCTTCGAGGAGCGCACCGAGCAGCTGGCGGCACTGGACAGCTGGCGGCTGGTGGCACGTCTGGGGCTGGCCTCCGGGGAGGAATACTGGTCGGCCCAGCTCAACTGGCGGGTGCAGGAAGGCCAGCATGTGCTGGACCTGTCCGGCCCGATGGGGCGCGGCGGCGGGCGTCTGACGCTCTCGGATAACGGGCGCGCGCTGCTGGTCACGCGGTCCGGCGAGCGCTTCCAGGCGCAGGACCCGGATACCTTGGTGGCCCGGGTGCTGGGCGAATCCATCCCGGTCAGCGGGATGATCTACTGGGTGCGCGGCCTGCTGCACCCGGAGGCCTCCTACCAGCTGGATATCGATGCGGACGGCCGCCCCCTGGAGATCCTGCAGTCCGGCTGGGCCATCGAATACACCGAGTTCGAAGAGATCAACGGCGTGCCCATGCCGGTCGCGATGGTCCTCGAGCGCGACGAGGTCGAGCTGCGCGCGCGCATCGGCCGGTGGCAGCTAGGGCCGGACGAGACGTGGTGAGTGCGGCGACGGGCGGGGGGTTCGGGATGCCGTTTCCGGCCCCGGCCAAGATCAACCGTTTCCTGCACATCACCGGCCGCCGGCCGGATGGTTATCATGAGCTGCAGACGGTGTTCCAGTTCCTCGGGCTGGAAGACCGCCTGCGCTTCGATCCCCTGCCCGAGGGACGCTTCGAGATGGCCGGCGAGGCCATCGATGGGCAGGACAACCTCTGCCTGCGGGCGGCCCGGCGCCTGGCCGAGGTGGCGGACAAGTCCTTCGGCGTGCGCATCCACCTCGACAAGCGGATCCCGGTGGGCGGCGGCCTGGGTGGCGGCAGCTCCGATGCCGCCACCACGCTGGTGGCCCTGAACTACCTGTTCGATCTGGCGTGTCCAGTCGAGCAACTGGCGGCGATCGGGCTGGAGCTGGGCGCCGATGTGCCGGTGTTCGTCGCCGGGCATGCGGCGTGGGCCGAAGGGGTGGGCGAACGACTTGCGCCCGTGGCCCCGGACACGGGCTGGATTCTGCTGATCGACCCGGGCGTTTCGGTTGCCACGGGGGCCATGTTCGGGTGTGCGGAATTGACACGCGACTGCGCCACCGAGACAATTTCGTCCGCGATCGATGCCGAGCGGTTCGTGAACGTGTTCGAACCGGTCGTTCGGGCACGCTATCCGGAGGTCGATCACGCGCTGGCCTGGCTGGCGGATCAAAGCCCCCGGGCGTATTTGAGCGGGAGCGGCGGCTGTGTGTTCGGGATGTTTCCCGATGAGGGGACGGCCCGGGCAGCGCAGTCCGCGCAGCCCGCCCCGTGGAAAAGTTGGGTGACGACGTTGCAGAACGCGTCACCCTTGCAGGCCTGGTTACCGCCATGCGGCGGTAACACCGAAAAAGAATAAGTCCACCTAAGGGTGGCGCGCAGCGCCATCATCCTGCCGGCCCGGATCGGCAACGCCGATCCGTGGGATGGACCGGGCACGGTGCCGGCCAGGCAGTACAATTAGAGTTCAGCGAGATATTGGGCCGTAGCCAAGCGGTAAGGCAGCGGGTTTTGATCCCGCCATGCGCAGGTTCGACGCGAGCGGCGAAGCCGCGACCGACCGTCGCCGAAGGTGACGGCCCGTAAGGGTGGCGCGTAGCGCCATCATCCTGCCGGCCCGAATCGGCCTTGCCGATTCGCGGGGTGAGCCGGGCACGGCGCCGGTCAGGAAGTACAATAGAGTTCAGGGAGATATTGGGCCGTAGCCAAGCGGTAAGGCAGCGGGTTTTGATCCCGCCATGCGCAGGTTCGAATCCTGCCGGCCCAGCCATACAATCAGACCCGCGCCTCGGGCGCGGGTCACCCAAACTGCCGGGACGGCAGGATGAGAACCGGGTTCGACTCGAGCGGCATCGCCGCGAGAGAACGCCGCCGCAGGCGGCGGCCCGAAGGGCGGCGCGCAGCGCCGTAATCCTGCCGGCCCAGCCAACAATCGCTTCGCGCCAGAAGGGCGCGAAGCAAAACCACCAAGACCCCGGTCCCGATCCGGGGTCTATAATTTGGAGCTCGGGCGTTCTAGCGCGCTCGCTCCACTCCATCCAGACCGGGACGAACCGTGGTCGACAAGAATCGCATGATGATCTTCGCGGGCAATGCCAACCCGCGTCTCGCCCAGGCCGTTGCGGAGCACCTGGGGCTGCCGATGGGCAAGGCCATCGTGGGGCGTTTCAGCGATGGCGAGGTGCAGGTCGAGCTGCTTGAGAACGTGCGCGGCCGCGACGTCTTCCTGATCCAGCCGACGGGGCAGCCGACCAACGAAAACATCATGGAGCTGGTGATCATGGTGGATGCGCTGCGCCGCGCCTCGGCCGGACGCATCACCACGGTGATCCCGTATTTCGGTTATGCGCGCCAGGACCGTCGTGTGCGCTCGGCGCGGGTGCCGATCTCGGCCAAGGTGGTCGCCAACATGATCGAGGCGGTGGGCGCGGATCGCGTGCTGACCATCGACGTGCACGCCGACCAGGTTCAGGGTTTCTTCAACGTCCCGGTGGACAACATCTATGCCTCGCCGGTGCTGCTGGGCGACGTCTGGCGGCATGTCTCGGGCGATCTGACCGTGGTGTCGCCGGATGTCGGCGGGGTGGTGCGTGCCCGCGCCATCGCCAAGCGGCTGGATGACGCCGATCTGGCGATCATCGACAAGCGCCGCCCGCGTGCCAACGAGTCCGAGGTGATGCACATCATCGGGGATGTGCGCGGCAAGTCCTGCATCATCATTGACGACCTGGTGGATACCGCCGGTACGCTCTGCCAGGCCGCGAAGGCCCTGAAGGCACACGGGGCGCACTCGGTGATGGCCTATGCCACGCACCCCGTGCTTTCCGGCGCGGCAATTGATAATATAAACGGTTCGGCGCTTGACGAGCTGGTGGTGACCGACACCCTGGCCCTGCAGCCCAATGCGCAGGCCTGCGAAAAGATTCGTCAGCTGTCGGTCGCGGAGATGCTTGCGGAGACCATCCGCCGCATCAACCTCGAGGAGTCCGTCAGCTCGTTGTTCATGGACTAGGCCCGTGTGGGCTGGAGCTGTGGACCGGCGATAACCGATTTCGGGAGGCTTGCCTCCCATTCAGCGCCCCGCCTGGTCGCGGGCGGGGTGTGTTCAAGGCGCTTCGGGTGAAGCGCCTTTCATTTTGGAGACCGTAGCAATGAGCATGAGCTTTACCATTGAAGCCGAGAAGCGTGACGAACAGGGTTCGAGTGCGAGCCGCCGCCTGCGTCGCGCTGGCAAGCTGCCCGCCATCCTGTACGGAGCGGACAAGGACGCCGTGGCCATCACGCTGGATCACAATGCGATGGTCCATAACCTCAAGGAAGATGCGTTCTATTCGCACATCCTGAGCGTGAAGCTGGGCGGCAAGACCGAGAAGGCGATCCTGCGTGATGTACAGCGCCATCCGTTCAAGCCGACCATCTACCACGTCGACCTGATGCGCGTGAGCGCCAATCAGCCGATCCGCGTCAGCGTGCCGCTGCACTTCCACAACGAGGAAGAGTGCAAGGGCGTGAAGCTGGGCGGTGGCATGGTCAGCCGCATGATCAACGAGCTCGAGGTCGAGTGTCTGCCGGGCGATCTGCCCGAGTCCATCGATCTCGATGTGATCGAGCTGGATGTCGGTGACACCTTGCACATCTCCGAGCTGAAGCTGCCGGAAGGCGTGCAGAGCGTGGCCCTGATGCACGGCGAGGAATACGACTACGCCGTGGTCAGCGTGCTGCTGCCGCGTTCCGCGAAGGCGGAAGAGGAAGAGCTCGAAGGCGAAGAAGCCGCGGAAGCCGAGGGTGGCGCAGAAGCCGAGGGTGGCGACGAGACCGCTTCCGGCGACGAGTCGGAGTCCGGGGACAAGGAGTAAGCCTTGCGGCTTGCCGCCTGACTGATGGCGATCCAACCCGAACCGATCCGTCTCGTGGTCGGGCTGGGCAACCCGGGCCCGCGTTATGCCGAAACCCGGCATAACGCGGGTTTCTGGTTTGTGGACACCCTGGCCCGCCGCTATGGCACGGAGCTCCGCCCCGAGAGTCGCTTCGATGGCGAGGCGGCACGTCTGACCCTGCCGGACGGCGACTGCTGGCTGCTCAAGCCCATGAGCTTCATGAACAAGAGTGGCCTGCCGGTACGCAAGTGCGCGGATTTCTACCGCATCCCGCCCGCGGCCATCCTGGTCGTGCATGACGAGCTGGATCTCGATCCTGGCGTAGTGCGGCTGAAGCTGGGCGGCGGCCATGGTGGACACAACGGGCTGCGCGATCTGCACCGCCACATGGGCGGGCCGGACTACGCCCGGCTGCGGGTCGGGATCGGCCACCCGGGGCATCGTGACGACGTGGTGCCGTTCGTGCTCGATCGCCCTGGGCGGGATGATGCCCGGGCCATCGAGGAGGCCATCGATACGGCCCTGGACCAGATCCCGGCCCTGGTGGCCGGGCGCTGGGACGAGGCCGTGCGCAATCTGCATGGGGGTGGGTCGAAGCCGACCGGCCCCAAGAACTCCGAGGAAGCCCGATGAGTCTGAAATGCGGGATCGTGGGCCTGCCGAATGTCGGCAAGTCCACCCTGTTCAATGCCCTCACGCGCGCGGACATCGCGGCGGAGAACTATCCCTTCTGCACCATCGATCCGAACGTGGGCGTGGTGGAGGTCCCGGATCCGCGGCTGACGCAGCTCGCCGAGATCGTTAAGCCCCAGCGCACGCTGCCGACCACGGTCGAATTCGTGGACATCGCCGGCCTGGTCGCGGGCGCCGCCCAGGGCGAGGGGCTGGGCAACCAGTTCCTGGCGCATATCCGCGAGACGGATGCGATCGCCCAGGTGGTGCGTTGTTTCGAGGATGACGACATCGTGCATGTCGCCGGCAAGGTCGATCCGCTCGCGGATATCGAGACCATCAGCACCGAGCTGATGCTGGCGGATCTCGAGACGGTGAACAAGGCGCTTTCCCGTCTGGCGCGTGCGGCCAAGTCGCAGGACAAGACCGCCATCGCCCAGTTGCAGGCGGCCGAGAAGGTGTCGGCGGGCCTTGATCGGGGCATTCCGGCACGGGCGCAGGGTCTGGACGAGGACGAGCGGCGGGCCCTGTACGACCTGCACCTTCTGACCCTCAAGCCGGCGATGTACATTGCCAATGTGGACGAGGCCTCGCTGTCCGCTGGCAATGCCATGGTCGAGGCCGTGCAGGCGAAGGCGGCCGAGGAGGGCGCCGAGGTGGTCAGTGTCTGCGCCGCCATCGAGGCCGAGATCGCGGTGCTGGATCCCGGGGAACGTACCGAGTTCCTGGCCGACCTGGGTCTCGAGGAGCCGGGGCTGGACCGGGTGATCCGGACGGCCTACCGCCTGTTGAACCTGCAGACCTTCTTCACCGCGGGCGAGAAGGAGGTGCGTGCCTGGACCGTGCGCCAGGGCTCCACTGCGCCGCAGGGGGCGGGGGCGATCCACACGGATTTCGAGCGCGGTTTCATCCGTGCCGAGGTGGTGGGGTACGACGACTTCGTCGGATACAACGGCGAGCAGGGTGCGAAGGACGCGGGGAAATGGCGCCTCGAAGGCAAGGAATACGTGCTGAGAGAGGGCGACGTGGTACATTTCCGCTTCAATGTCTGAGCGTTATACTAGGAAATAGGTTTGGGGCGTGCCGCGATGCGCGGCTGCGCCCTGTTTTGGCACCAAATTTCGGGAGTACAGTAATGGACGTAATGGATCGCATCCGCCAGCAGGTGGAAGACAATCCGGTGGTGATCTTCATGAAGGGCACCCCGCAGTTCCCCATGTGTGGGTTCTCCAGCCGTGCGGTGGAGGCGCTCAAGCGCTGCGACCAGGAATTTGGCTACGTGAACGTGATCGCGGATCAGGAAGTCATGCAGAATCTGCCGCGCTTCGCCGACTGGCCGACTTTTCCGCAGGTCTATATCGACGGCGAACTGGTCGGGGGCTGCGACATCACCCTCGAGATGTTCGAGAGCGGCGAGCTGAAGAAGATGGTCGACGAGGCCCACGCCAAGCGCGCGGCCAGCTAGGCTGAACCGGCCCGGCGGCCATACGGTCGTCCGGCATATGACCCGTCACCCGGGCGCCCTTGTGGCGGCTCGGGCGGCGGGTTTTTTGCGTTCAACTCCCGGGCGGGAGCTCTTCCGGGTCGGGCAGGCGCAGGGCGTTTTGTGGCACCCCGATCCCGTCCTGCCAGCGGTTGGTGATCTGGCAGAAGATGTCCGCCGTCTTTTCCGCATCGAAGGCCGCGCTGTGCGCCGACTCGGTGTCCCAGCCCAGTCCTGCGGCGTCCGCCGCGCGCGCCAGCACGGTCTGGCCAAAGGCCAGTGCCGCCAGGGATACCGTGTCCAGGCTGCTGAACGGGTGGAACGGGTTGCGCTTGATGCCGCAGCGCTCGGCCGTCGCGTGCACGAAGCCCAGGTCGAAGTGGGCGTTATGCCCCACCAGCACCGCGCGCTTGCAGTGATTGACCTTCACCTCCCGACGTACCTCGCTGAACACCTTGCCCATCGCCTGATCCTCGGGGTAGGCCGCGCGCAGCGGGTGGTAGGGGTCGATGCCGTTGACCTCCAGCGACTTCGGGTCCATTTCCGAACCCTCGAACGGCCGCACATGCACGCTGACCGTGCGGTCGCGCACCAGGTGGTCGTTCGCGTCGCGGCGCAGAAACACCGCAGCGATCTGCAGCAAGGCATGTCGGTGGCAGTCGAAGCCGCCGGTCTCCACGTCGACGACCACCGGCAGGAAGCCGCGGAAGCGGTTCGCCATCGGGCGGTGATTGGGGTCCAGCTGCAGAGTTTCGGGCATTGAGGTACTCGGTTTCGGGTGCGGCGGTGGTTCGGGATGTCGGCGGCGCCGGGCGGGGCATTGTCCCGCGTTCCGGCTGTTTAGGCGGGTTGCGCGCACTTTGCGCACGTTCCCGCAGATTTCCCCGACGATCGGCGCCATAGCGGGCTTTCGCTTGACCTGTTGGCGGGACAGTCGGGATACTTGCGCCTTTTATGCCCGCCCAACACCGGCGCATGGTAGCAAATGCCCGCCTGCCCGGTGGCCCGGCCCCGTAGTGGCAACCCGATTCCCAACCCGTTTTCAGGGGTAGAGCGCATGGACCCGAACGCGACCGAACACGATATCGACCCGCAGGAGACCCAGGAGTGGATCGACGCCCTGGCCTCCGTGCTGGAGACGGATGGCCCGGAGCGGGCCCATGCCCTCCTCGAGCGACTGGTCGACAAGGCGCGCCGCAGCGGGGCCTACCTCCCGTACTCCGCCAACACTGCCTATGTGAACACGATCCCCACCCACCTCGAACCGGAATATCCGGGCGATGGCGCGGTGGAGCATCGCATCCGTTCCTATATCCGCTGGAACGCGATGGCCATGGTGGTCAAGGCCAACCGCGCCTCCGCCGAGCTGGGCGGGCATATCGCGACCTTTGCCTCGGCCGCGACCCTGTACGACGTCGGTTTCAACCACTTCTGGCATGCCCCTGCGCATGACCACGGCGGTGACCTGCTGTTTGCCCAGGGCCATTCCTCGCCGGGTATCTACGCCCGCGCGTTCATGGAGGGGCGCTTGAGCGAGGAGCAGCTGGACCACTTCCGCCGCGAGGTGGACGGCAAGGGCCTGTCCTCGTATCCGCACCCCTGGCTGATGCCGGACTTCTGGCAGTTCCCGACCGTGTCCATGGGGCTTGGTCCGATCATGAGCATCTACCAGGCGCGCTTCATGCGCTACCTGCAGGACCGCGGCCTGGCGCAGACCAAGAACCGCCGTGTGTGGAGCTTCGTCGGGGACGGCGAGGTGGACGAGCCGGAGACCCTGGGGGCGATCACCCTGGCCTCGCGCGAGAAGCTGGACAACCTGACCTGGGTGGTGAACTGCAACCTGCAGCGCCTGGACGGCCCGGTGCGTGGCAACGGCAAGATCGTGCAGGAGCTGGAGGCGATCTTCCGCGGCGCCGGCTGGAACGTGGTCAAGGTCCTGTGGGGCCGCTACTGGGATCCGCTGCTGGCCAAGGACACCGACGGCCTGCTGCAAAAACGCATGATGGAGGCGGTCGATGGCGACTATCAGAATTACAAGTCGCGCGACGGCGCCTACGTGCGCGAGCACTTCTTTGGCAAGTATCCCGAACTCCAGCGCATGGTGGCCAACATGTCCGACGAGGACATCTGGCGTCTGAATCGCGGGGGGCACGACCCGGTCAAGGTCTATGCGGCTTACAAGGCGGCAGCCGAGCACACGGGGCAGCCGACGGTGATCCTCGCGCACACCGTGAAGGGCTATGGCATGGGCGCGGCGGGCGAGGCCCAGAACCGCACCCACAGCCAGAAGAAGATGGATTCGGACGACATGAAGCAGTTCCGCGACCGCTTCAATATCCCGCTGTCCGACGAGCAGGTGGAGAAGGCCGAATACATCAAGCCGGATCCCGACTCCGAAGAGATGAAGTACATGAACGCGCGGCGCAACGACCTGGGCGGGCATCTGCCCGTGCGCCGGCCGCTGGCCACGCCGCTCGAAGTGCCCGGGCTGGATGCGTTTAACGGCCTGCTGGAGGCTTCCGGCGAGCGCGAGATGTCGACCACCATGGCCTTCGTGCGGCTGCTGACCCTGCTTGCCCGCGACAAGAAGATCGGCAAGAACGTGGTTCCGATCGTGCCCGACGAGGCCCGCACCTTCGGCATGGAAGGGCTGTTCCGTCAGCTGGGGATCTACTCCTCGGTCGGTCAGCTCTACGAGCCGCAGGACAAGGACCAGGTGATGTATTACAAGGAGGACAAGAAGGGCCAGATCCTGGAAGAAGGGATCAACGAGGCCGGTTCCATGTCCTCCTGGATCGCGGCGGCGACCTCCTACTCCACGCATGGCGTGGCAATGGTGCCGTTCTACATCTTCTACTCGATGTTCGGCTTCCAGCGCGTCGGCGACCTGATCTGGGCGGCCGGGGACATGCGCGCCCGCGGCTTCCTGATGGGTGCCACCGCCGGGCGCACCACCCTGGCCGGGGAGGGCCTGCAGCACGACGACGGCCACAGCCAGATGATGGCGGCCAACGTCCCCAACTGCATCGCCTACGACCCGACCTTCGCCTACGAGCTGGCGGTGATCGTGCAGGACGGCATGCGCCGCATGTACGCGGAGCAGCAAAGCGTCTTCTATTACATCACCGTGATGAACGAGAACTACCCGCAGCCGGCCATGCCGAAGGGCGCCGAGGAAGGTATCCGCCGCGGGCTGTATCGCTTCCAGGCGGGCGGGCGCAAGAAAAAGAAGGTGCGCCTGCTGGGCTCCGGCACCATCCTGCGCGAGGCTATCGCCGCCGCCGAACTGCTGGACAACGACTTCGGCGTGGCCGCCGAGGTGTGGAGCGCGACCAGCTTCAACGAACTGGCCCGCGACGGCCGCGATGCCGACCGTCATGCGCGCCTGAACCCGGAGGCCAAGCCGCGCAAGTCCTGGGTGGAGGAGTGCCTGGGTGGTTCGGATGACCCGGTCATCGCCGCGACCGACTACGTCCAGGCCTACGCCGATCAGATCCGCGCCTTCGTGCCGGCCGACTACCGCGTGCTGGGCACCGACGGCTTCGGCCGCTCGGACACCCGCGCGGCGCTGCGTCGGCACTTCGAGGTCGATCGTTACCACATCGCGGTCACGGCCCTGAAGGCCCTGGCCGACGCCGGGACCGTCGAGGCCAAGACCGTCTCCGACGCGATCAAGAAGTACAAGATCGACGTCGAACGGCCCAACCCCTTGCAGGCCTGAGGCCGCCGGTACCGAGGCAGGAGCAGACATGAGCAACACGACTACCGTGCACGTACCGGACATCGGTGACTTCAAGGACGTCGAGATCATCGAGGTGATCGTGAGCCCCGGGGATACCATCGCCCCGGAGGATCCCCTGATCACGCTCGAATCGGACAAGGCCTCCATCGAGATCCCGGCCCCGCAGGGCGGGACCGTGAAAGCAGTCAAGGTAAAGGCCGGCGACCGCGTCAACGAGGGCGATCCGATCCTGGAACTGGAACCCTCCGACGAGGGCGGGGCCGAAGCAGCCCCTGCGAAGGACGACGCCGGGCAAGACGAGCCGTCGAAGCAGGAGGCGTCGTCTTCGGATGCCGGGGGTGAATCGGCCCCCGCCACCGAGAAGCCGAAGCAGCCCGAGGCATCAAAACCTGCCGACCGGGCCGACCCGCGCCCGTCGCCTACCGAGCACATCCGTGACGAGTCGGCCTTCCGCAAGGCGCATGCCTCGCCGGTGGTGCGCAAGTTCGCGCGCGAGCTGGGCGTGGACCTGAGCAAGGTCGACGGCTCCGGGCGCAAGGGGCGCATCCTGCGCGAGGACGTGCAGGGCTTCGTCAAACGCGCCTTGAGCCAGGGCGCTGGCGGTGGCCTGGGCGTTGAGCCGATGCCGGAGATCGACTTCTCCGAGTTCGGCCCGGTCGAGACCCAGCCGCTGTCGAAGATCAACAAGCTCACCGGCAAGAACCTGCACCGCAACTGGGTCACCGTCCCGCACGTGACCCAGTTCGACGAGGCCGACATCACCGAGCTCGAGGATTTCCGCAAGTCGCTGAAGGCCGAGTACGAGAAGAAGGGTGTGAAGGTCACCTTCCTGCCGTTCCTGATGAAGGCGGTGGTCTCCGCGCTCAAGCAGTACCCGCGTTTCAACGCCTCGCTGGACGCGACCGGCGAGAATCTGATCATCAAGCAGTACTACAACCTCGGCATCGCGGTGGACACCCCGGACGGCCTGGTCGTCCCGGTGGTGCGCGACGTGGACCGCAAGAGCCTGGTCGATATCGCCTCCGAGCTGATGGACCTGTCCCAGCGCGCCCGCGACAAGAAGCTCAAGCCGGCGGACATGCAGGGTGGATGCCTGACCATCTCCAGCCTCGGCGGGATCGGCGGCACCCAGTTCACCCCGATCGTGAATGCCCCCGAGGTCGCGATCCTGGGCGTATCGCGCTCCAGCATGAAGCCGGTCTGGAACGGTAAGGACTTCGAGCCGCGCCTGATCCTGCCGCTGGCGCTGTCGTACGATCACCGGGTGATCGACGGCGCCCTGGGCGCGCGCTTCGCCACCACCCTGAGCGGACTGTTGTCCGACATGCGCCGCATGCTGCTGTAACCGAATTCGAACCGGAGCGATTGGATGAGCCAGACCAAGACCATCGAGGTCCCGGACATCGGGGATTTCAAGGACGTCGAGATTATCGAGGTCCTGGTACAGCCGGGCAGCGAGATCGCGCCGGAAGACCCGCTGATCACCCTGGAGTCCGACAAGGCGACCATCGACGTGCCCGCCCCCGAGGCCGGCACGGTGAAGAAGCTGCATGTGAAGGTCGGGGACAAGGTGTCCAAGGGCAGCAAGCTCCTCGATCTCGAGGCCAGTGGCGACGCTGCGGGTGGCGCGGATGCGCCGGCGTCCGGCGGCGGCGAAAAGGCCGAATCCTCGAAGGCGGAGTCCGGCGCCGCGAGTGAGTCGAAAAAGGCGGCGGCCCCCAAGGCGGCTGCCGACCCGAACACCGACAGCCAGTGCCAGGTGCTGGTGCTGGGTTCCGGCCCCGGTGGTTATACCGCCGCCTTCCGCGCCGCGGATCTGGGGCTGGACGTGGTGATGGTCGAGCGCTATCCGCAGATCGGCGGCGTGTGCCTGAACGTCGGCTGCATCCCGTCCAAGGCGCTGTTGCATGCCGGCGAGGTGCTGCACGAGGCCGAGCGCTTCGCGGCGCTGGGCATCAAGTTCGGCGAGCCGGAGATCGACCTCGACGGGCTGCGTGGCTACAAGGGCAACGCGGTCAAGAAGCTGACCGGCGGCCTCAAGCAGTTGTGCAAGCAGCGCAAGGTGCGCGTGGTGCAGGGCACGGGCGAATTCGTCGGTGCCAACAGCATCGCGGTCGAGGGCGATGACGGTCGCGAGGTGATCGGCTTCGAGCACGCGATCATCGCGGTCGGTTCGCAGGCGATCAAGCTGCCCGGCTTCCCCTGGGACGACGAGCGGGTGATGGATTCCACCGACGCGCTGGACCTGGCCGAGATCCCGGAGCGCATGCTGGTGGTCGGCGGCGGCATCATCGGCCTGGAGATGGCCTGTGTGTACGAGGCGCTGGGTTCCAAGGTCACGGTGGTGGAGCTGTCCGACACCCTGATGCCGGGCGCGGACCGCGACATCGTGCGCCCGTTCGAGAAGCGCGCGAAGAAGCGCTTCGAGAACATCTTCCTCAAGAGCAAGGTGTCCGAGGCCAAGGCCACCAAGGCCGGGATCGTCTGCCAGTTCGAGGGCGAGGCCAAGGGCCTGCCGGAAGAGGACACTTTCGATCGCGTGCTGGTCGCCGTGGGTCGCGGCCCGAACGGGGCGAAGATCAAGGCCGAGGCGGCCGGTGTGCAGGTGAGCGAGCGCGGCTTCATCGAGGTCGACAGCCAGCAGCGCACCAACGTCGAGCACATCTTCGCCATCGGCGACGTGGTCGGCCAGCCGATGCTGGCGCACAAGGCCACTCACGAGGGCAAGGTTGCCGCCGAGGTGATCGCCGGACACAAGGTCCACTTCGACGCCCGTGCCATCCCGTCGGTGGCCTATACCCACCCCGAGGTCGCCTGGATGGGCGTGACCGAGGAGCAGGCCAAGGTCGACGGTATCGAATACACCAAGGGCGTGTTCCCCTGGGCTGCCTCCGGGCGGGCGATCGCGCTGGGTGCCGAGGACGGCCTGACCAAACTGCTGTTCGACGCGGATGGCCGCGTGATCGGAGCCGGTATCGTCGGCCCGTCCGCCGGCGACCTGATCGGCGAGGCGATGCTGGCGCTGGAGATGGGCGCCGAGATGGAAGACATCGGTCTGACCGTGCACCCGCACCCGACGCTCAGCGAGACGGTGGCCTTCGCCGCCGAGGTCGCGCACGGCTCGATCACCGACATCCTGCCGCCGAAAAAGCGCTAGCGGGTCATGGCCCGCTTGCGCCAGTGGCTGCGTTGCGCACTCCCGGGATTGGTGCTGCTGGGGGTGGGTATGGCCACGGCGGGTGCTGCGCCCTACAGCGAACCGCTGGAGCGTAGTGACTGGCAGCTGACCGAGGAAGATGCCACCTGTCGCATCCAACAGACCGTGCGTCACGGCGGTACGCTGCGTTTCGAGGCCCGGCCGGGCCTGTTGACCGCAGTCTTCTGGCAGGCCCCCTACGCGATGCCGGCGGGCGGCGCGCCGCGGCTGCGTACCGGCGCGCCGGAATGGCTGCGCCCGGCGACGCAATCGCCGCTAGATGTGCGGTTGCAGCCCCGCGACGCCCACCTGTTCCGGGTTCCCCAGGCGTTGGCGCAGCCCCTGAAGGCCCGTCTTCTGGCCGGCCATGACGTGCGCATTGATTTTCCCGATGGCGACGACTCGGTGCACTTCCGGGGTATCCGCTTTGCCCTGCGGGCGCGGGATTTTCGCGCCTGTTACGGGGAGCAGGACACGCCTGCCGCGACCCCGGAAACGGGGGCCCTGGACCGCTGGAGTGTCTATTTCGAAACGGGTAGCCATCGTCTGGATGCCGAGGCGCGCGAGGTTCTGCAACGTGCGGCCCGAGTCCTGGCGGCTGCGGAGGCCCCACGCATTCGGGTCGTTGGCTGGACGGATGCCGCCGGCCCGCTGGAGATCAACCGCCCCCTCAGCCGCAATCGTGCCGAGGTGGTGCGTGAGGCCCTGGTGGAAGCGGGCGTCCCGGCCGCGCGCGTCGAGATCGAGGCCCCGGGTGTGGATCCGGCCGCCGATAGCGCGCGTCAGGCCTCGCGGCGCAGTGATATTTGGTGGCTGGATACGGGCGATTCGGGCGCGGGCGGCGCTTCGGTTGAGGTGCTGCCGGGCGCCGGCCCGGAAGAGCCTGAGGGCCACGATCCGCGCCCCGATTCGGCCCCGGCTGCGCCCTCCGAGACCCCGGCGTGGTAGTGACGCTAGCCGTCAAAACGACTATATCTTTACCTTAGGAAAAGGATAGAAATTCTTATGAGCTCCTCGATCAAGCGCGTCGTCCTTGCATACTCCGGCGGTCTGGATACCTCGGTCATCCTCAAATGGTTGGAGGATCAATACGGCTGCGAGGTCATCACCTTCACCGCCGATCTGGGCCAGGGCGAGGAGGTCGAGCCGGCCCGCGCCAAGGCCGAGGCCCTGGGGGTGAAGCAGATCTACATCGAGGACCTGCGCGAGATCTTCGTGCGCGATTACGTGTTCCCGATGTTCCGCGCCAACACGATCTACGAGGGCGAGTACCTGCTGGGTACCTCCATCGCGCGCCCGCTGATCGCACGGCGCCTGGTCGAGATCGCCGAGGAGACCGGAGCCGACGCGATCGCCCACGGCGCCACCGGCAAGGGCAACGACCAGGTGCGTTTCGAGCTGGGCGCCTACGCGCTGAAGCCGGGCATCAAGGTGATCGCCCCCTGGCGCGAGTGGGACCTGAACTCGCGCGAGCGCCTGATGGCCTACGCCGAGCAGCACAACATCCCGGTGGACTACAAGAAGCAGGGCACCAAGTCACCGTACTCCATGGATGCCAACCTGCTGCACATCTCCTACGAAGGTGGCCCGCTGGAGGACCCGTGGACCGAGGCCGAGGAAGATATGTGGCGCTGGTCGGTCGCCCCCGAGGCGGCCCCTGACGAATCCGAGACCCTGACCATTGGCTTCGAGAAGGGTGATCCGGTCTCGATCAACGGCGAGCGCCTGAGCGCGGCCGAGCTGCTCGCGAAGCTCAACGAGCGCGGCGGGGCCCACGGTGTTGGCCGGCTGGATATTGTCGAAAACCGCTATGTCGGCATGAAGTCGCGCGGCTGCTACGAGACCCCGGGTGGCACGATCCTCTTGCGTGCCCGCCGGGCGCTGGAATCCATCACCCTGGACCGCGAGGCCGCGCACCTGAAGGACGAGCTGATGCCGCGCTACGCCAGCATCATCTACAACGGCTACTGGTGGAGCCCGGAGCGACGCATGCTGCAGGCCGCGATTGACGACACCCAGGGCGTGGTCAACGGCGAGGTGCGCCTGCGCCTGTACAAGGGCAACGTGATCGTCGCGGGGCGTCGTTCCGAGGACACCCTGTTCGACGATGCCATCGCCACCTTCGAGGATGACGCCGGCGCCTACGACCAGAAGGACGCCGAGGGCTTCATCCGCCTGAACGCACTGCGCCTGCGTATCGCCGCCAGCCGCAACCGCAAGCCGACATGACATGAGCGGGGCGGGCCGCCAGCGCTCCTCATTGAGGGTTGCCCCGCTCCGGCGCCCGGGAAACGCGTGGATGTCTGGTGGCCTGGCGGTGTTCCTGGTGGGTTTTCTGTTGCTGTATCCCTCGGCGCCCTTGTTCGCGGAGGAAACGGCGGCGGTGGACGAGCAGCGCCTGGTCTTCGGGGTGCTCGCCCACCGCGGCGACGATGTGGCACGCCAACGCTGGACGCCATTCGTCGAGTACCTGTCGGAGCAGATCGACGGGGCCCGTTTCGTGCTGGAGCCGGTGGACAACGACGGGTTGCAGGCGGCGGTAGCAGACAAGCGCTTCGATTTGATCCTGACCAACAGCGGTTCCTACGTGATGTTGGAGCAGCAGCACGGGATATCGCGCATCGCGACCATGCAGCCGCGTCAGGTGGGCCGTGACGAGGACCGGTTCGGGGCCGTCGTGATCGCCCGTGCCGATCGGGATGACCTGGTGGAGCTGGACGACCTGCGGGGGCAGCGCTTGTCCGCGGTGCATCCTGATGCCTTTGGGGGCTGGTGGATGACCTGGCGCGAATTGCAGGCGGCCGGGCTGGACGTCGAGAGTGATCTGGCGTCGGTGGTATTTACCGGCTTTCCGGTCGGCCGCGGCCTCGACTGGGTGCTGCAGGGGGAGGTCGATGCCGCGACCTTCCGGACCGGCATCCTGGAGGACCTGGAGGCACGTGGCGATCCACGGGTGGAGCAGGTCCGGGTGGTCGGCGAGCGCGCCTTCCCATCGTTCACTTACCGCGCCAGTACCCGTTTGTACCCCGAGTGGCCGCTGGCGATGCGTGGTGACCTGGATACCGGGCTGGCGCATGCCATCCTGCTGGCGACCCTGTCGCTGGATGCGGAACATCCGGCAAGTCAGGCGGCCGGTATCGGCGGCTGGGCGGCACCCCGGTCCTACGAGGACGTGCACGGGCTGATGTACGAACTGGGGGTTGGCCTGTATGCGCCGCAGCCCTTCGATATCCTGGTCTGGCTGCGTGACAACATCCTGTGGCTGGTCTCGGCGCTGGCAGTGGTCGCGCTGCTGGCGCTGCTGTATGTCTCGCGGGTGCACACCCGGGTGCGCCGCTCCGGGCGCAACCTCGAGCGCAGCATGGACGCGATCCCGGATGCGGTGATCACCCTGGATGCACGTGGCGGGATCTCCTACGTGAACCCTGCGGCCCGCGAGCTGGCGGGCCTGACCCGGGATCAGGTTCTGGGTTGTTCCCTGGATCAACTGCTCGACTTGCGCGAACTGGGTACCGGCCGCCCCCTGCTGCCGGCGGATGCCCGGGGCGAAGCGCTGAACCAGGCCCTCGGCGAGCGTTCGGATGCCCGTCTGGTCCGGCGTGACGGTCACGAACTGATCGTGCGTATCGCCCGTACCGCGCTTGACCCGGTAGCCGGCAGTTCCGTGCGGACCCTGCTGGTGCTGACGGATGTCTCCGAGGAACGCAGGCTGGTGGATCGCCTGGTGCACGAGGCGAGCCACGATGGCCTCACCGGCTTGTTGAACCGGCGCGCCTTCGAGCGCGAGCTGGAGATTGCCATGCATGCCGCCCGCGACAATCGTGCGGTGGCCAGCCTGCTGCTGGTGGACCTCGACTACTTCAAGGACGTGAACGACCACCATGGCCATCGGGTCGGCGACGAACTGCTGCGCCAGGTCGCTCATGTGCTGCGCCAGCTGACCCGTGGTCACGATGCCGTGGCGCGGATTGGGGGTGACGAGTTCGCCGTGATCGCGCGCGATACGAACGCGGAGTATGGGCGTATCCTTGGTCAGCGGATCTGCTCGGCCCTCGCCGACCGGCCGTTGCAGGTGGAGGCCCGGGACGTCACCATTGGCGCCTCGGTGGGCGTGGTCGAGCTGGGACCGGACGTGCCGGGGGTGGACGAGGCCTTTGTCGCCGCGGATCGCGCCTGTTATCAAGCCAAGGATCAGGGCCGCGGTCAGGTCGGGGTTGCCCGCAAGGCGGACATCTACCCGATCACGGGGGCCTGAGCGTAACCGGCTCGGCGCCGGATCGAAAAATTAAGGAATCACATGTCTGTTGTCTCCTGTTTGCGCCCGGGCCTGCTGGCCCTGATGTTCCTTGGCCTGGCCGGTTGCGCGACGGTGCCCAGCGAGGACCGCCACCCCGATGATCCCTGGGAGTCCTACAACCGGGCGGTGTTCGAGATCAATCAGGACTTCGACGAGTCGCTGCTGCGCCCGGCTGCAGTGCAGTACCAGCGCCTGCCGCAACCGGTGCAGACCGGGGTGGGCAACTTCTTTTCCAACCTCAATGACTTCACGGTCCTGTTCAACAACCTGTTGCAGGGCAACCTGGAAAACGCCGCCTCGGATACCGGGCGAATCATGTTCAATTCGACCTTCGGGCTGTTCGGGCTGATCGACGTCGCCTCGCCCATGGGGCTGGACAAGAACAACGAGGACTTCGGCCAGACACTGGGCGCCTGGGGCGTGGCGCGAGGCCCCTACCTCCAGCTGCCCTTCCTCGGACCGAGCACGGCACGGGATGCCCCAGCGCGGCTGGTGGATGGCTACACCAGCCCGCTCTATCACACCAACCTGCGCGACGATCACACCGGGTGGTGGATCGGCCTGATCGTACTGGACGTGGTCGACATGCGCGCCGGCTTGATCCCCACCGAACGCATGCTGGCGCAACTGTCCGACGACCCCTACATCGCGATGCGCCAGGGTTACCTGCAGCGCCGGGACTTCCTGGTGCGGGGCGGCAGGCCGGATGGCGAGTCCGATGCCATGCTGGACGAACTGGATGAGCTCGAGGCGCTGGAGGCCATGGAGGCCGAGGAGAGCGAACGTTGAACGGCCTTGCCTCGATGCTCAACATCCTGCGCCTGCACGCCGGGCCGCAGGACCTGCCGGCGGATAACGGCACGCTGGTCTTCTGGGTCGGCATCGCCCTGATCGCCGGCATGGTGATCGGGATCCCGCTGTACGGCTTCGGCCAGGCGCTGGCACTGAACGTCATGGACCTGGTGGTCCTGTATGCCTTTGTCGCCCTCCTGCTGAGCATGCAGGGCGTAGCGGATCGCTGGCGCCAGACCTTCACCGCGATGGCGGGTACCGGCGCGGTCCTGGGCTTGTTGATGGCGTTGCTGATGGTGCTGGCGGGCGGACCCGATCCGGCGCGCGAGCCGGAGGAGGTCGCCACTGGGGTCGTGTTCGGGATGCTGGTGCTCCTGGCCTGGTTGCTGCTCGTTTTTGGTCACATCCTGCAGCAGGCGCTGGGGTTGGGTTCGCGTCTGGTGGGAATGCTGATCGCACTTGGCTATATCGTGGTCTCCAGCGTGGCCACCCAGACCGCGATCGGGCTGTTCCAGTGACCGGCGGGCGGCTCCACGTCCTCGGCATTGGCGGGACCTTCATGGGCGGGCTGGCCCAGTTGGCGCGCGCGCAGGGGTATGCGGTCACGGGTTCCGACCAGAAGCTGTACCCGCCCATGAGCGACCAGCTGGAACAGGCCGGGATTGCCTACCACGAGGGCTACGACCCGGACACGCTGCCCGACGCGGGGCCCGTCGTGGTCGGTAATGTAATGCGCCGCGGCATGCCCGTCGTCGAGGCCCTGCTGGATCGCGGGCTGGACTACACCTCGGGCCCGCAGTGGCTGGCCGAACACATCCTTCGTGATCGCTGGGTGCTGGCGGTGGCCGGTACCCATGGCAAGACCACGACCGCCAGCATGCTCGCCTGGATTCTTGAATACGCGGGGATGAGCCCCGGCTTTCTGATCGGCGGGGTCCCTGGCAATTTCGGGGTCAGTGCGCGCCTGGGGGATGCCCCGTTTTTCGTGATCGAGGCCGACGAATACGACAGCGCGTTCTTCGACAAGCGCGCCAAGTTCGTCCATTACCGCCCGCGCACCCTGGTCCTGAATAACCTCGAATTCGACCACGCCGACATCTACCCCGACCTGTCCGCGATCGAGCGCCAGTTCCATCACCTGGTGCGTACGGTGCCGGGGCAGGGGCGCATCCTGATGCCGGCCGGTGATGCCGCACTGGAGAGGGTGCTGGAGATGGGTTGCTGGACGCCGGTGGAGCGTCTCGCGACCGACCCTGAAGGCGCCACTGGAAATGCGACCCCCGCCCTGGCGGCGCGCGCCCTGAACCCCGAGGCCTCGGTCTTCGAAGTGCTGGCCGATGGTGTGGCACAGGGGCGAGTGGAATGGCCGCTGACCGGGCGTCACAACCTGGCGAATGCCCTGGCGGCCCTGGCCGCTGCTCGTCATGCCGGCGTTCCGCTGGCCACGGGCCTGGCCGCCATGCCGGCGTTTCGCGGCGTTCGTCGGCGCCAGGAGCTGCGCGCCGAGATCGACGGCATCCGGGTGATCGACGACTTCGCCCACCACCCCACGGCGATCCGCCTGACCCTCGAAGGGCTGCGCGGACAGGTGGCGCCGGGTGGGCGTCTGGTGGCGATCCTCGAGCCCCGTTCCAACACGATGCGCATGGGGGTGCACGCCGAGGCCCTGGGTACGGCGCTTGCACAGGCCGACGCAGTGCATCTGTACCACGCCCCGGAGATCGACTGGTCCACCGAGGGCCTGCAACAGCAACTCGGCGAGCAGCTGTCCGTGGCGCGCGATATCGAATCCCTGCTGCAGGGGATTCTTGCCACCGTTCGATCCGGCGATACGCTGGTGATCATGAGCAACGGAGGCTTCGACGGGCTGCACCTGCGCCTGATTGACGCCTTGCAGGGGACGCCCGCATGACCGAACGCCCGCGCAGCATCTCTCTGGCCCTGACCGGCGCCTCCGGTGCGCCGTATGGTTTGCGCCTGTTGCAGTGCCTGGTCGAGTCCGGCGTCCAGGTGCACCTGATGCTGTCGAAGCCGGCCCAGGTCGTCCTCGGGCTGGAAACGGACCTCGACCTGCCCGGTCGCCCGGTGGAGATTGCGCGCTACTTCACCGACCGCTATCAGGCGGCCCCTGATCAGATCCATTGCTACGGGGCGGAGCAGTGGACGGCCCCGGTGGCCAGTGGCTCGGCCGTGCCGGAGGCCATGGTGGTCTGCCCCTGCACCACCGCCACCGTGTCGGCCATCGCGACCGGTGCCTCGCGCGGGCTGATCGAGCGCGCCGCCGACGTGGTGCTCAAGGAACGCCGCAAGCTTCTGCTAGTGGTGCGCGAGACGCCGTTCTCCGAGATCCACCTGGAGAACATGCTGCGTCTGGCGCGCATGGGTGCGGTGGTGATGCCGGCCAATCCGGCCTTCTATCACCGTCCGCAGTCCATCGATGACCTGATCGACTTCATGGTGGCGCGGGTGCTGGATCACCTCGACGTCGAGCACGCCCTGGTGCCGCGCTGGGGCGCGGCCCCGGAGCCGGGAGAGGATGCATGACCACGCTGCCGCTGTTTCCGCTGAACACGGTGCTGTTCCCCGAGGGGTTGCTGCCGCTGCGGATCTTCGAGACCCGTTATCTGGATATGGTGCGGCGCTGCCTGCGCGGTGATGGTCGCTTTGTCATCGTGGCGACCGAACCGGAACGCGAATCCGGAGAACTCCCGTCCGAGACGGATCCCTCCGCGAGCTTCTACAGTGTCGGCACCGAGGCGGTCATCGTGGACTGGGACCAGCGCCCCGACGGGCTGCTGGGGATCCTGGTCAAGGGCGAGGGCCGGCGGGTCATCCACAATGCCCGGCACGCCGACGACGGTCTGTGGCTGGGTGATGTGGAGCCCTTGCCGGAGTATCCCGAGGTGAGTCTGCCGGTGGATTATGCCTCGCTGGCCGATCTGCTGGAGCGCTTGCTGGACCAGCTGGGCACGCCCTGGTCGCACCTGGAACGGCGCTTCGACGACTCGACCTGGGTTGCCGCGCGGCTGACCGAACTGCTCCCGATCGACCTCGAAATCAAGCAGCAATTGCTGGAGGCCGACGACCCGATCGAGCGTCTGGAACGCCTGCGAGCGGCCATGCTCGCAGCATCGAAATCCTGAAAGCGGCCGCGGAGGCTGGTAAGGTTCGGGGACATTTTTAACCGGAGCCCGCCATCATGGCCGTTCAGGAACTCACGCAGGACACGTTCGAATCCACTATTACCGGGAATGACATCGTCATCATGGACTTCTGGGCCCCCTGGTGTGGCCCGTGCCAGCAGTTCGCCCCGACCTTCGAGGAGGCCTCCGGCAAGCACTCCGACGTGGTCTTTGCCAAGGTGAATACCGACGAGGAGCAGGCCATCGCCGGCGCCTTCCAGATCCGTTCCATCCCGACCCTGATGATCTTCCGCGAGCAGATCATCGTGTTCTCCCAGCCGGGCGTGCTGTCCGCCGGTCAGCTGGACGAGGTGCTGGGCAAGGTGCGCGAGCTGGACATGGAGCAGGTGCGCGCCGACGTCGAGCGCCAGCAGCAGGAACAGGAGCAGGCCGGGGGCGCGTAAGCCGCCTCTGACAACGGTTTCTCGCGAGCCAAGCCTGCGAGACCGAACCCGGCCGGGGCGTCGCCCCGCCGGGTTTTTTTGTGTGGGGCGCGTGCCAGGATCGTAGAATGACCGCAAACCCCTGCGCCATGCGCGAAAAGGATGCCGTCACCATGCCCCAGCTCCCCGAGGCCGGACGCCTGCCATGTTGAGCGTGATGACCCAGATGGGGGCGCTAATCGTCGCGGGCGTGGTCTGGCGCGCCCTGCAACCGGGTGGTCTGGATGCGGATACGACGCGCCGGGTCCTTACCACCCTGGTCTACTACCTGTTGCTTCCGGCGCTGGTCCTGCAGGTGCTGTGGGTGGCCCCGCTGGGCCTCGACTCCCTGCGTATCGCCCTGGTGGCGGGCCTCACGGTTCTGGCGATGGTCGGTGTCACGTTGCTGGCCTGTCGCGTCTGCATGGCGGAGCGTGCGGCGATCGGCGCGATGCTGCTGGCGGCTGCCTGGCCCAATGCCACCTATCTCGGTCTCCCGGTGCTCGACAGCCTGTTCGGCGAGCCTGGCCGCGCGGTGGCGATCCAGTACGACCTGTTTGCCTGCCTCCCGCTGGTACTGACGCTGGGCGTGCTGCTGGCGCGGCGCTACGGTGATCCCGAGGCGGTGCGCCTGTACGGGGGTGGGAGTCCGCTGCGCGCGCTGGCAGTGGTGCCGTCGATCTGGGCGGCGGTGGTGGGTGTGGCGCTGAATCTCGCCGGGGTCCCATTGCTCGACTGGCTGGACGTCTTTCTCGGGTTCCTGGCGGACAGCGTGGCGCCGTTGATGCTGTTCTCGCTGGGTCTGGCGCTGGTGTTCAACCGTTTTCGTGGGCGCGATGCCCGTCCGCTGGCGGTAGTGGCCGTGGTCCAGCTGATTCTGGCCCCCATCTTCGCGCTGGGCCTGGTGCTGTGGACCGGCCTCGAGGGTGTGCCCGGTGTCGGCTCGGTGCTGGAGGCGGCGATGCCGGCGATGGTCCTGGGGCTGGTGTTCTGCGATCGCTTCCGCCTGGATACCGGGCTCTACGCGGCGGCCGTCACGCTGACCACGGCGCTGTCATTGGTCACCCTGCCCCTGTGGTTCGCCCTCGCCACCCGACTCATCGCCTGACCCTCAACGCAGTTGGTGGCTGGCCCTGGTTCGTCTTCCGGTGTTTACGTGCCTTCGTCGGGCCGCCTGCCAGGCGCTCTCTCGCGAGCGCACCGTGAGGTACTTCTTTGCTCGTGCAAAGAAGTACCCAAGAAACACGCCCGACTGCCGCGACCCCGGCCCGCTACGCGGGCCGGGGTTTCCCTCGCTCCGAGGTTTTTCGCGGGCGGCGCTGAACTCGCTACGCCTTCGGCTCCGCTCAGACATCCAGCGCCTTGAATCCCGCGAAAAGCCTCTCCACTCGGCGCGACGACAACGGGGAGGAAGGTCCAAACAACAGCTATCCCGCCGCTATGGCCAATGGATGATGGCTAGGTGTTCATACATCTTCGGCACGCTCGGCCTTTGGCCATGGCGTGCCGCACCCGCGAAGCGGGTGCCGGGGGGCGTAGGATGTGATGAGCGCAGCGAATCGCATCAGGGTTTCGCACGACGTGGGGCATGGTGCGTTTCGCTACGCTCAACCGCACCCTACGGGATACCGCTTGTTTTGACCTTCCCCTCCCGTATGGAGCCCCTCGTGGAGGGCGTGATGGGCCGGGAGAAGGCGCTGGATGTCTGAGCGGAGCCGAAGGCGTAGCGAGTTCAGCGCCGCCGGCCCAGCGCGTCCGGAGCGAGGTTCCCGGGCGAAATCCGGGTGCCCTTCTTTGGGTCCTTTCTTGGGCAAGCAAGAAAGGACCTCGGGGCGCGCTGGCGAGTCAGCGCCTGGCAGGCGGCCCGACGAAGGCACGTAAACACCAGACGATGAACTAGGACCAGCCAACCTGGCAGATGGTCGGTCGAAGGCACCGTGAACACGGATGACGAATGAAGACCTGTCTGGGCGGGGGCAAGTGCTAGCGGATGAGCATGAGGAGGCCGGCGAGGATCAGGACGCCGGCGAAGCCGCGGCGGAGGTGGGCGACCGGCAGATGATGGGTCAGCCATACGCCCCCGCGTACGCTGATGGATGTGCCGATCACGACGCCGAGGATGGCCGGCAGGTAGAGATAGCCGAGGGCCCACTCGGGCGCCTGGTAGGTCGGGTCGGTCCATTGCGGCAGTGCGAACACTAGGCTGGCGCCGATGGCGATGGGCACGCCAAGGGCGGCAGCCGAGCCGATCGCACGGCGCAGCTCCAGCCCCTGACTGACCAGGAACGGCGTGGTCAGCGTGCCGCCGCCGATGCCGATCAGCGAGGAGATCGCACCGATCAATGCCCCGCCGCCCAGCCAGACGCTGCGCCGGGGTACCGGGGCCTCCGGTGGCTGGATGTTCAGGAGCATCCAGATGCCGATCGCCACCTCGAAGGCGCCGAAGATACGCCCCAGGTGGTCGGAGTCGATGCGCGTGGCCAGCCAGGCGCCGATCAGTGCGCCGACGATGATGCCCGGCAGGAGACGGCGTACCGCCGCGCCGTCCACGCCGCCCCGGCGGTGGTGGGCGCGCGCCGACAGGATCGCCGTGGGGATGATCGCGCCCAGCGAGGAGCCGACCGCGAGCTGCACCAGGCTGGCCGAGTCGAAGGCCAGCAGACTAAATACGGCGACGAACACTGGCACCAGGATCAGCCCGCCGCCGATGCCGAACATGCCAGCCGGGATGCCCGCGACCAGGCCCAGCGCCACAAACAGAAGCCCCAGCGCCAGCGGTGACTGGATCAGTGTCTCGGTCATTCGTGCGTAGTGGCGAGTCAGGGCCCAGCGGACCGGCGGACCGCTGGGGTCGCCGGTTCACTGCGCAGGAGAGGCGAGGGCGCGCTCAGAGCGCCTTGAAGGACTTGCGGGCGGCCTCGATGGTCGCGTCGATGTCGGCGTCCGAATGGGCGTTGGACATGAAGCCGGCCTCGAAGGCGCTGGGGGCCAGGTAGATCCCCTCGCCCAGCATCGCGTGGAAGAAGCGGCCGAAGGCGGCGGTATCGCAGGCCGTGGCGCCGGCGAAGTCGGTGACCTTCTGCTCCGAAAAGAACAGGCCGAACATGCCCGGCACCTGGTTGGTGGTCACGGCCACGCCGGCCTCGCGCGCGGCATCCTCGAAGCCCGCGACGACCTTCTTCGTGCGCGTCTCCAGCTCGTCGTGGAAGCCCGGGCGCGACAGGATCTCCAGGGTCTTCAGCCCGGCGGTCATCGCGATCGGGTTCCCCGACAGGGTGCCGGCCTGGTAGACCGGGCCCAGCGGCGAGAGGTGTTCCATGATGGCGTGCTTGCCGCCGAAGGCCCCGACCGGCATGCCGCCACCGATGATCTTGCCCAGCGTGGTCAGGTCCGGGGTCACGCCCAGATAGCCCTGGGCGCAGTTCTTCGACACCCGGAAGCCGGTCATCACCTCGTCGAAGATCAGGACCGCGCCGTGCTGGTCGCAGACCTCGCGCAGGGTCTCCAGGAACCCGGGCTCGGGCGGGATGCAGTTCATGTTGCCCGCGATGGGCTCG
Source organism: Thioalkalivibrio sp. AKL6 (assembly GCF_000376905.1). NCBI lineage: Bacteria > Pseudomonadati > Pseudomonadota > Gammaproteobacteria > Chromatiales > Ectothiorhodospiraceae > Thioalkalivibrio > Thioalkalivibrio sp. AKL6. The sequence continues at coordinate 455,619 of NZ_AQXS01000009.1, forward strand.
ACGATGATGCAGGCGACCTCGTCACCCTTCTCGGCAAAGAACGCGCGCACGCCGTCCGGGTCGTTGTAGGTCAGGGTGCTGGTCAGCGCGGCCAGTTCCTTGGGCACGCCCGGGGAGCTCGGCTGGCCGAGGGTCAGGGCCCCGGAACCGGCCTTCACCAGGAGCGAGTCGCCGTGGCCGTGGTAGTTGCCCTCGAACTTCACGATGCGATCGCGGCCGGTATAGCCACGCGCCAGGCGGATCGCGCTCATGGTCGCCTCGGAGCCCGAGTTGGTCATGCGCACCATGTCCATCGACGGCACCAGCTCGCAGACCTTCGCGGCCATGTCGTTCTCTAGCCGCGTGGGGCAGCCGAAGGACAGGCCGTTGTTGCAGGCCTCGCGCACCGCCTCGATCACCTCGGGGTGGGCGTGGCCAGCCACCATCGGGCCCCAGGAACCGATGTAGTCGATATAGCGCTGGCCGTCGGCGTCCCACATGTAGGCGCCGTTGGCGCGGTCCATGAAGATCGGGGTCCCGCCGACGCCCTTGAAGGCGCGCACGGGGGAGTTCACGCCGCCGGGGATGTGCTGCTTGGCGGCCTCGAACAGACGCTCGGTTTCCTGCATGACGGTGTCCTGTGATTGTTGGATTCGGGTCGATGAATTCGGGAAGCCCGGCAACCATAGCGACGGCTGCGGGCGGGTGCAAAGGGATTAGTCGAACAGTCCGCTTATCTGACGCGCGGCGGCCTCGGGGTCGGGCGCGGCGCTGATGCCCTGGATCACGGCGAGCAGGTCTGCCCCGGCCGCGACGACCTCGGGGGCGTTCGCCGCCGTGATCCCGCCGATCGCACAGATCGGCAGCTCCAGTGTGGTGCGCGCCTCGCGCAGTAGTTCGAGATCCGCGCGTGCCGCGTCGGGCTTGGTCGGGGAGGGGAACACGGAGCCGAAGGCCACATAGCTCGCGCCGGCCACCTGTGCCGAGCGGGCTCGTTCGAGCTCGTTGTAGCAGGAGACGCCGACCACCGCGCCGGGGCCGAGCCGCGCGCGGGCCGCGACCGGGTCCGGGTCGTCACGCCCGAGGTGCACGCCATCGGCCTCGACGCCCGCGGCCAGCTCGGTGTCGTCGTTGATGATGCACAGCGCGCCGTGCGCATGCGCAAGGGCGACCAGTTCGCGGGCGATTGCCTCGCGTGCGGCGCCTGCGAGGGTCTTGTCGCGAAACTGGATCAGGCGCGCACCGCCACGCAGCGCCGCCTTGGCATTGGCGAGGTGTGTGGCGCGTGGGTTCGCGTCCTCCGGGACCGCCGGGGTGATGAAATAGAGCCCGCGCAGGCGGGGGGTATGCTCAGTCGCCATGTGGGCACAGCCGGTTGGGGACGTGCTGGCCGTGGCCGGGGGCGTAGCCCCGTGCGACGGCGTCGTTCATGAAGGCCTGGGCCTCGATCACCGCCGGCTCCAGGTCACGGCCGCGCGCCAGGAAGGCGGCGATCGCCGCAGCCAGGGTGCAGCCGGAGCCGTGGAAGCCGGCCGGATGGCGCGGCAGCTCGAAGGCGCGCATGTGCCCGTCCTCGCGGTACAGGCGGTTGATGATGGGGTCCTGATCGCCGCCTTCGTGGCCGCCGGTGATCAGGACGTTGCGCGCGCCCCGTTCGCGCAGCCGTTGGCCCCACTGGGTGGCATCGTCGGTTCGGGCCAGGCGCGCGGCCTCCGGTCCGTTGGGCGTGATCAGGGTGGCGCGTGGCAGCAGGGCCTCGCGGGTCGCGTCCACCACGGCTTCGGTCGCGAGCGCCCCGCCGCCGCCGGCGACCATCACCGGGTCCAGCACCACCGGGATGTGCGGGTGCTCGGCCAGCAGCGCCGCGACAATTTTGACGTTTTCCACTGAGCCCAGCATGCCGATCTTGATTGCGGCGACGGCAAGATCGGCCAGGGTGACCTCGATCTGGGCGCGCAGCTGTTCCGCAGACAGCACGCTGAAGTCCAACACGTTGCGGGTGTCCTGCACGGTGATCGCGGTCACGGCCGTACCCCCGTGTACGCCGAGGCGGGTAAATGTGGTCAGATCGGCCTGCAGGCCGGCGCCGCCACCGGGGTCGGAGCCGGCAATGGTCAGCGCGATCGGGGGATGATTCATGAATGGGGGCTCCCGTGCTAAGGTTGCGCGCGCCCCGGCACCCCCGGGGCGTTCTTGTTCCGCATCCCGGGAGTGTACGCAGCATGAGCAGCGAGTTCGAAGTCGAGTCCCTCCGTCCCCTGGCCGCCGCCGCCGAAGCGGGTGGCACGCTGAACGCAGAGGTCGATCAGGCCCTGGCCGCGCTGGAGCAGGAGTTGAACCGGCTCGCCGGCGAGTTGCAGGTGGAATACGTGGGGCCCGCCGTCGGCATGGCGGACATGCAGGCCGAGCATGTCTATCGGCTGGTCATCCGTCAGCACGAGATCGATGTGACCCGCCACGAATGGAGCCTGTGGGTCTGCGATGCGCTGGACAACTGCGACTTCCGGGCGACCTGGCCGGTGACCGGTGCTGCGCGCCTGCGGCGCAAGCAGGTGGTGGCCGTGGTGCCGGAATTGGTTGCCGGCTATCGCGATGCAGTCGCGGCGGCCGGCAAGGCGGATACCCCTGCGGGGCAGCGCCTTGCCGAGATCGCCAGCGTCTTCAGCTGACGCCGTCTCCCTAGCGCAACGAGATGACTGGCCAGCCTTGGTTGTGAGCGTGCGCGGCAAGGGTCGGGTCCGGGTCCACCGCGACGGGGTGCCCCACACGTTCCAGTAGCGGGATGTCGTTGCGCGAGTCGCTGTAGAAACTGGCCTGCGCGATGCTGTCCTCGGGATCCGGATGATCCGCGAGGTACTGGCGCAGGCGTTCGATCTTGCCTTCCTGGAAGCAGGGCACCCCGGTCAGTTCGCCGGTAAATTCTCGGTCCTCGCCTTCCTCCGCCAGGGTCGCGATCAGGTGGTCCACGCCCAGCAGGTCGGCGATCGGCTGGGTGACGAACTGGTTGGTCGCGGTGATGATGACCAGCTCGTCACCGGCCTCGCGGTGTCGGGCCAGCAGGGGCGGGGCGCCGGGGGCGATCATTGGCCGGATCAGCGTGTCGATGAAGCGCTCCCTCCAGGCCTCGAGCTGCGCGCGCGGGTGTTCGGCCAGCGGGCTGAAGGCGAAGCGGCAGAATTCGTGGATGTCGAGGGTGCCCGCCACATACTCCTGGTAGAAGCGGTCATTGGTCTCGGCGTGACAGGTCGGGTGGACGGCGCCCACCTCTGCCAGGAACTCGTTCCAGGCGTGATCGCTGTCGCCGGCGAGCAGGGTGTTGTCGAGGTCGAACAGGGCCAGGGCCATGAGGGTGCTCTCGGGTTGGCTTGGATCGGACGCGAGTGTACCGGCGGGCGTCGTCGGCTGCAGCCACAGGCCCCTTTTGGGGCCGGCACCGGAGGCATGGTAGGGGCTTTGCCGCCGGGGCACCGGCTGTGGAACAATGCCAGTAATAGAGAAGCGTCTGGCTGATGCAAGTGATTGATTGTGACGGGTATCGCGCAAACGTAGGCATCATCCTGTGCAACGCGGAACAGCAGCTGTTCTGGGGCAAGCGGGTCGGGCAGGCGGCCTGGCAGTTTCCCCAGGGGGGCGTGCATGCGGAAGAAACGCCCGAGGAGGCGATGTTTCGCGAGCTGCACGAGGAGACGGGCCTGTTCCCCCGGCACGTCGAGGTGCTGGGCAGTACCCGCCATTGGCTGCGTTACCGCCTGCCGGAGCGCATGGTCCGGCGCCATCAACGCCCGGTCTGCATCGGCCAGAAACAGCGCTGGTTCCTGCTGCGCATGGTCGGAGACGAGAGCGACGTGGTGCTGGATGCGATGGAAACCCCGGAATTCGATGACTGGCGCTGGATCGACTACTGGCGTCCGGCACGCGAGGTCGTGCACTTCAAGCGCCAGGTCTATCGCCGTGCGCTGTGCGAGCTGGTGCCGCTGATGTTCCCGGAACTCGAGCAGGCGCGCGCGCGGCGTTCCGGCCGCCGTGGCCCGGTCCAGCCCCAGCCCCGTTCGCCGGTGTCCTCGCGTTGACGGTCCCGAAGCAGCCCTCGATGCTCGAGGTCCTGCGCCGTGTGGTGCAGGAAGTGAACGGTGCCGCGGATTTCTTCGAAGCGCTGCATATCATCGTTACGCGGGTGAAGGCCGCGCTGGAGATCGATGTCTGTTCGATCTACCTGAAGTCGCCGCAGTCGGGGCGCCTGGTGCTGATGGCCTCGGAGGGTCTGCGCGAGGAGTCCATCGGGCAGGTCGAGATGGACCCGTCGGAGGGTCTGGTGGGTCTGGTCGCCTCGCGGGCCGAGCCGGTCAACCTTGACAGCGCTCAGGACCACCCGCGTTTTCGTTATTTCCCGGAGACCGGCGAGGAACACTTTCTCGCGTTTCTGGGGGTCCCGATCATCCACCAGCGCAGCCTGCTGGGCGTACTGGTCGTGCAGCAGCACCAGGCGCGCAAGTTCGATGACGAGCATGTCTCCTTCCTGATCACCCTGGCGGCGCAGCTGGCCGGGGCGATCGCCTATGCCGAGTTCAACGACGAGATCTCCTCCGAGACCCCGTTGATCGGGCATGTGAACGTCGAGGCCACCGGCATTGCCGGCTCGCCGGGCGTGGCCATTGGCCGGGCCGTGGTGGCCTACCGCCTGGCGGACATGGACTCCATCCCGGATCGCGAAGGCGCCGGGGTGGATCACGAACTGGAGCATTTCGGGCAGGCGGTGGCGGAGACCCGCACCGAGATCGAGGACCTGAAGCAGCGCATGGGCGAGGCCCTGGGGCCGGACGAGCAGGTGCTGTTCGATGCCTACCTGATGCTGCTGGGTTCCGACTCTCTGGTGCACAAGACCCAGACGCGCATCCGTAATGGGCAGTGGGCCCCGGCGGCTTTGCGCGACACGGTGCGTGAGAGCGTGCGGGTATTCGAGGACATGGAGGACCCGTACCTGCGCGAGCGGGCGGCGGATGTGCGCGATCTGGGTCGCCGCGTGCTGTCGCACCTGCTGCCGGCCGATCGCAGCCAGGACGAGTTTCCCGATGGCGGCATCCTGGTCGGGGATGACCTGACCGCCTCGCATCTTGCGGAGGTTCCGATCGAGCGGTTGGGGGCCATGGTCTCGGCCAAGGGCACGGGTTCTTCGCACATCGCGATCCTGGCGCGGGCGCTCAACATCCCGGCGGTGATGGGCGTGTCCGAGCTCCCGGTGGGGCGCCTGGAAGGGCGCGAGATCCTGGTTGATGGTTATCGCGGGCGGCTGTTCGTGAACCCCAACGCCGAGCTGCGCGTGGAGTTCGAGCGCCTGGTGCGCGAGGAGCGCGAGCTGGCGGAGGACCTGCGCGCGCTGGCCAAGGATCCGGCCGAGACCCGCGATGGCGTCGCGGTGCCGGTGCTCGCGAACTCGGGTCTTCTGGCGGACATCAAGCCGTCGCTGGAGTCCGGTGCCGAGGGGGTCGGGCTGTACCGTACCGAGGTCCCGTTCATGATCCGCGACCGCTTCCCCGGCGAGGAGGAGCAGGTCCAGCTCTACGAGCAGGTGCTGGCCTCCTTCGACCCCATGCCGGTGACCCTGCGCACCCTGGATATCGGCGGCGACAAGGCCCTGCCATATTTCCCGGTGAAGGAGGACAACCCGTTCCTCGGCTGGCGCGGGATCCGTATCTCGCTGGATCACCCGGAGATCTTCCTGACCCAGCTGCGGGCGATGCTCAAGGCGAGTCGCTCCCACGACAACCTGCAGATCCTGTTCCCGATGATCTCGGCGCTGGACGAGCTGAAGGGGGCGATGACCCTGCTCAACCGGGCGCGCGAGGAACTGCTGGACGAGGGTTTCCGCATCCCGATGCCGCGCATCGGGGTGATGGTCGAGGTGCCGGCGGCGGTGTACATGTCGGAAATGCTTGCCCGGCGGGTGGACTTCCTGTCCGTGGGCACCAACGACCTGGTCCAGTACCTGCTGGCGGTGGACCGCAACAACGCCCGTGTGGCGCATCTCTACGACACCCTGCACCCGGCCTGCATCCACGCGCTGGAGACGATTACCGACGGTTCGCACCGGGCGGGCAAGCCGGTCAGTGTCTGCGGGGAGATGGCAGCCGACCCGGCCGCGGTGATCCTGCTGCTGGGGATGGGGATCGACAGCCTGAGCGTCAGCGTGTCCTCGATCCCGCGGGTTAAGTGGGTGATCCGCAGTTTCTCCACCGACCGCGCCGAGGCCTTGCTGGCGCAGTGCCGGCTGCTGGAGAACGCCGATCAGATCCGGTCGCTGCTGAACAATGCCCTGGTCCAGGCCGGACTGGGCGGGCTGGTGCGCGCCGGCAAGACCTGACCGCGGCGCTCATCCATGGCCGGCACAGGGGCGCAGCTCAGGTGCGGCGTGCCCGCCACAGCGCGATCAGCGCACTCAGGAGGAAGATCCCGAGCACCACGCCGATGGCGATGAGCGCATCCACGATGGAGCGGTTGACCACCAGCACGACCACGCCCACCAGGATCGGGACCGGGATCTCGTTGAACCAGCGATACCAGGTGTGATCGCGTCGGTTCAGGTCATCGCGGAAGTCGCGCACGATCTTGCCGCACCAGACGTGATAGGCGACCAGGACGGCAATCAGCGTCAGCTTGAAGTGCATCCACGGCTCGGCCAGATAGAACGAGCGATCCACCAGCATGATCACGCCGAAAAGGATGGTGATCAGCGCGCCGGGGGTCATGATCCCGTAGAACAGCTTGCGCTCCATCACCTTGAAGCGCTCGTGACCGAGCGCGTCCTCGGTCATCGCGTGATAGACGAACAGGCGCGGTAGATAGAACAGCCCGGCGAACCAGGTGACCATGAAGATCACGTGCAGGCTGAGGAACCAGTTATAGGCTTGCATGGAGGTCCTTCTCGGAAACGGGTGCGATGTCCCTGCGCGGGGCGGCTCAGGAGAGCCAGCGTTCCAGGTGGCGTTCGATCTGTTCGAAGTCCGGGTCGCCCAGCTTCTGGTAGACGATGCGGCCATTCGGCGAGATAAGGAAGGTGGTCGGCGTCAGGCGCACGCCGCCATAGGCCTGTGAAAAGGCGTCGTCGCTGTCGTGGATGACCTTGTAGGGCATCCCGCGGTCCTCGCGCATGGCCTCCACGCGGTTGATCGGGTCGTAGGACAGCGCGACCGCCAGCAGCTCGAAGCCCTTGTCGGCGTAGGTGTCGTGCAGGTGGATCAGTTCCGGGATCTCGCGGATGCAGGACGGGCAGTTGGTTGCCCAGAAGGAGATCATCACCGGCCGGCCCTCGTAGTCTTCCAGGGCTACCGGCTCGCCGTCCAGGGTGGTGGCGGCGAAGGCGGGTGCCGGGCGCATGCCGTCGTCGGTCAACCAGATGGTCGCGGCGACGGCGACCAGCGCGATGATGAAGATGCCTCCGAAGATGGCCTTGCGGTCGATCCTGACTTTGCTCATAGGGGTGTGATCCGTTGATCGAATAGCCTGCATTTGTGGACTGGCCGAAACCGCGTGCGTTCCGTGGTTCCGGCCAAGGCGGTATCATGCCGCAGCATGACGAATGCAACCAACAGCAAACCCATCCGCATCGGGGTTGTCGGGGCCACCGGCTACACCGGAGTGGAACTCCTGCGCCTGCTGGCGCGGCATCCCGCGGCCGATCTTCAGGTGGTGACCTCGCGCGGCGAGGCGGGCACGCCCGTGGCGGATTTGTTCCCCAGCCTGCGCGGCGCGGTGGATGCCGTCTTCCAGGCCCCGGACGAGGCGACCCTGGGCGAGTGCGACGTGGTCTTTTTCGCCACCCCGCACGGGGTGGCGCATGGACTGGCTGCGCCGCTGCTTGAGCGGGGCGCGCGCATCATCGATCTGTCGGCGGATTTCCGTATCCGTGATCCCGAGTTGTGGGCGCAGTGGTACGGACAGGCGCATGGTGCGCCGCAGTATCTGGGCGAGGCCGTGTACGGCCTGCCCGAACTGAACCGGGCGCAGATCCATGATGCGCGACTGATCGCCGTGCCGGGTTGCTATCCCACGGCGGTGTCGCTGGCGGTGCTGCCTCTGCTGGAGGCCGGTCTGATCGATCCCGCGGACGTGATCGCGGATGCCAAGAGCGGGGTCAGCGGGGCCGGGCGCAAGGCGCAGATCGGCGGGCTTTTCGCCGAGGTGCAGGAGGACTTTCGCGCCTATGCCAGTGGCGGGCATCGGCATTGGCCGGAGATCCACCAGACGCTCAGTGGCGTGGCCGGGCAGTCGGTCGGGCTGATCTTCCAGCCGCATCTGGTGCCGATGACGCGCGGGATTCACGCGACGCTCTATTTGCGCCCGCAGGTGGCGGACGCGGACTGGCAGGCCTGTTTCGAGCAGCGCTATCGCGACGAGCCGTTCGTGGACGTGATGCCGCCGGGGGCCCATCCGCAAACGGCCAGCGTGCGCGGCACCAATCTTTGTCGCATTGCGCTGGCGCAGCCGCCGCACTCCGGACGGCTGATGGTGCTGTCGGTGATCGACAACCTGGTGAAGGGCGCGGCCGGGCAGGCCGTGCAGAACATGAATCTGATGTTCGGCCAGGCCGAGACAGCCGGTCTGGACGGGCTGCCGGTTTTCCCCTGATGTCCTGGCCTGCCACATGACTACGGGTGTCCCGCGTCCACGTCTGCCCCGGATTCCGCGCATTCCCGCGCGGCGGCGCAGCGGGTCGGGACGCCGCGGCGGGTGGTGGCGCGTGGGGCTGCTGATGCTGATCCTGGTGTTGGTGGCGGGCGGAGCCTGGCTGGTCGAGAACTGGCGCGAGGACATACGGGACACGGTCGATGCGCAACGCGGTATCGAGGGCCTGCGGGATGACCTGGAGCAGGCGCTCGCCGCCCGTCAGGCCGCCGAGGAGGCGCGCCGCCACGCCGAGCAGCAGCTGGACATTAAGACCGCGGAGCTCGCGGCCTTTTCCGGCGATATCGAGCGCCAGGAGGCCGAGTTGCTGGAGTTGCGCGACGACCTGGCGTTTTATCGGCGGCTTGCGGAGGGCGCGGATGAAGATGCCCTGGGCATCCGGTCGCTGCAGTTGCAGCGCACGGGGCAGTCGGGCGTGTTTGATGTCGTGTTCCAGCTCTACCGTCCGGGGTTGAGTCGTTCGGTGGATTTGCGCTGGGCGCTGGAGGTCGAAGGCTATGCGACCGGGGAAGAGGCGCTGTCCACCCTGGAGACCGATGCGCTGGGGCTGGAGAATGATCGCCTGGTCGAGGGGTTTCGGTTGTTGCGCAATCAGCGCGCCCGGATCCATCTTCCGGAGGGCTTCGAGCCGGTAGGATTGACGCTGAGGGCGAGCGCCGTGAACGACGAGGATCTTGAACCGGTTTCGGAATGGGCCGACTGGGATCGCCTGCTGGAGAGTACGCAATGATGGGACGCAAACGAGGCCGCCGCGCGCGGAAAGTGGATACCCTGGTGGGGCGCCATACAGTGGTCCACGGTGATATCGAGTTTGGAGGCGGGCTGCATATCGAAGGCCGCGTGATCGGGGATATCCGGGCCGCGACCGATTCGTCGGCCGTTCTGGTGGTCGCGGGCGGGGGCGTGGTCGAGGGCCATGTCGCGGTTCCGCACCTGCTGATGAACGGCGAGGTGCGTGGCGATGTCCATGTGGGAGAGCACGTGGAGCTTGGCGAGACGGCCCGTCTGGCCGGTAATCTCTACTACACGGTGCTGCAGATGGCAGAGGGCGCGCAGATCGACGGCTTGCTCAAGCGGGTGGAGCATCCCCTCGAGGGCGAGCTGGAGGGGACGGGCGAGACCCAGGCCCTGACCAATCCCACGGAAGATGAGCATTCTTGACTCCGGGGCTCAGTCTTCCGTAGCGTGAATGAAAATGATTATTACAGGAGGCCCCGAATGTCCGAGCCCATGACGTCCGAAGCGGAACTGGACATCGAAATGCCCAGCCCGTTGATCTTTACCGATGCCGCGGCCACCAAGGTGAAGGGGCTGATCGAGGAAGAGAACAACGACAACCTCAAGCTGCGCGTATTCGTCAGCGGGGGCGGTTGTTCCGGCTTTCAATACGGCTTTACCTTCGACGAGACCGTCGGCGATGGCGACACCCTCGTGGAGAATGGTGGGGTGACCCTGCTGATCGACCCGATGAGCTTCCAGTATCTGGCCGGTGCCGAGATCGACTACTCCGAAGGTCTGGAGGGCGCGCAGTTCGTGATCCGCAATCCGAATGCCACCACGACCTGCGGCTGCGGTTCCAGCTTCTCGGTCTAGAGAGACGCTGACAAGCGGTCAAGAAAGGGCCCGATCCGGGGATTCCGGATCGGGCCCTTTTTTGTTTAGGGTCGGGGTTAATGGCCCCCGGGTGTCCGGGGACCGCCGGGGATGATGCAGCCGAGTACGCGTGGGCCGCGCGCGCCGGTCACTTCCGGCAGGTTGCCGGGTTCGCCGGCCAGGGTTCGCGCGGCCAGCCAGGCAAAGGCGGCACCCTCCACCTGCTGTGGGGGGACCCCATGGCGTTCGGTGGTCTCCACCAGGGTCGCGGGCAGGGCCTTGGCGAGGCGCTTCATCAGGTGGCGGTTGTGCGCGCCGCCGCCGCACACCAGCAAGCGGGCGGGCGGCTGCATGTGCAGATGCTCCAGCGCGTGCCGCACGCCCTCCACGGTCAGTTCTGCGAGGGTGGCCTGAATGTCCTCGGGCCGGGCTCGGTCCAGGCGGTCGCCAGCCCCGGCACGGAGCCAGGCCGGCGAAAAGTATTCGGGCCCGGTACTCTTTGGCGGAGGGCGCTGGAAGAACGAATCCTGGAGCAGCCGGGTCAGCAGTTCGGGGTCGGGCGTGCCGCTGCGGGCCCATGCGCCGTCATGATCGAACGGCGTCTGATGGTGGCGCCGATTCCAGTCGTCCATCAGCGTATTCGCCGGGCCGCAGTCGAAGCCGATCACGGGCTGACCCGGCTGCAGCCAGGTGATGTTGGCGATGCCGCCTAGATTGAGCACCGCGCGGGTCTCGTCCGCGGATCCGAACTGCGTCGCGTGAAAGCCGCAGGCCAGCGGCGCCCCCTCGCCGCCGGCAGCAATATCGCGCGGGCGGAACTGCGCCACGGTGTCGATGCCGGTGGCCTCTGCGATGCGGAATGGATCGCCGATCTGCCAGGTGAAGGGCGGATCGGCGTCCGGGGCGTGGTGCACGGTCTGGCCATGACTGCCGATCGCACGGATCGCGGTCGGCGCCAGGCCGGTCTGGTCCAGCAGGGCTTGCACGGTACGGGCGAACAGCATGCCGAGCCGCGCGTCCAGCGCGCCCAGGTGCCGGTAGCGCAGGGTTTCGGTGGTGGCCGCCGTGGCCAGCTCCTGGGCGAGGTCGTCGGGGTATCCCAGCTGGCAGTGATCCACCACGCGTACCGGCCCGGTCCCGCGGATCTCTGTCAGCACGGCGTCCACGCCGTCCCGGCTGGTGCCGGACATCAGCCCGATAAAGCGTTCCGTCATAGTGGTGATCCTCGCGCGCGCATTACATGGGTCGGCGTCCATTCTGGACCACCGCGGCATTTCGCGTCCGTTCGGGGGTCGCGGTATCCTTGCGCGCGACCGGCCAGCCCGGCCGGTCTCTGATCTCGACCAAGGGGCGTCATGGAACTCGAAGACCAGCTGGCCGTTATTCGTCGCGGCACCGATGAAATCCTGCTCGAGGACGATCTTGTCGAGCGCCTCAAGAGTGGCCGCCCCCTCCGGGTGAAGGCGGGATTCGATCCCACCGCCCCGGACCTGCATCTGGGGCACACGGTGCTGATCAACAAGCTGCGCCAGCTCCAGGACCTGGGGCACCACATCCTCTTCCTGATTGGCGATTTCACCGGCCGTATTGGTGATCCCTCGGGCAAGAACGCCACGCGTCCGCCGCTGTCC
>NZ_AQXS01000009.1:472500-575221 GCF_000376905.1 Thioalkalivibrio sp. AKL6
AACCGACACAGGTGGGCAGGGTGAGAATCCCAAGGCGCTTGAGAGAACTCGGGTGAAGGAACTAGGCAAAATGGTACCGTAACTTCGGGAGAAGGTACGCCTCGGCTGGTGATGGGACTTGCTCCCTGAGCTGGCCGAGGTCGCAGAGACCAGGCCGCTGCGACTGTTTATTAAAAACACAGCACTCTGCAAACTCGAAAGAGGACGTATAGGGTGTGACGCCTGCCCGGTGCCGGAAGGTTAATTGATGGGGTTATCTTCGGAGAAGCTCTTGATCGAAGCCCCGGTAAACGGCGGCCGTAACTATAACGGTCCTAAGGTAGCGAAATTCCTTGTCGGGTAAGTTCCGACCTGCACGAATGGCGTAACGATGGCGGCGCTGTCTCCACCCGAGACTCAGTGAAATTGAAATCGCAGTGAAGATGCTGTGTACCCGCGGCTAGACGGAAAGACCCCGTGAACCTTTACTACAGCTTCACACTGAACTTTGAACTTGTTTGTGTAGGATAGGTGGGAGGCTTTGAAACCGGGACGCCAGTCTCGGCGGAGCCATCCTTGAAATACCACCCTGGCAATTTTGGAGTTCTAACCCAGGCCTGTTATCCAGGTCGGGGACCGTGTGTGGTGGGTAGTTTGACTGGGGCGGTCTCCTCCCAAAGAGTAACGGAGGAGTGCGAAGGTACCCTCAGCGCGGTCGGAAATCGCGCGACGAGTGCAAAGGCATAAGGGTGCTTAACTGCGAGACAGACACGTCGAGCAGGTGCGAAAGCAGGTCTTAGTGATCCGGTGGTTCTGTATGGAAGGGCCATCGCTCAACGGATAAAAGGTACTCCGGGGATAACAGGCTGATACTGCCCAAGAGTCCATATCGACGGCAGTGTTTGGCACCTCGATGTCGGCTCATCACATCCTGGGGCTGAAGCAGGTCCCAAGGGTATGGCTGTTCGCCATTTAAAGTGGTACGCGAGCTGGGTTTAGAACGTCGTGAGACAGTTCGGTCCCTATCTGCCGTGGGCGTCGGAGATTTGACAGGATCTGTCCTTAGTACGAGAGGACCGGGATGGACGCACCTCTGGTGTTCCGGTTGTCACGCCAGTGGCATTGCCGGGTAGCTAAGTGCGGAAGGGATAACCGCTGAAAGCATCTAAGCGGGAAACCCACCTGAAGATGATATCTCCCTGGACCCTCGAGGTCCCTGTAGGGCCGTTGAAGACTACAACGTTGATAGGCTGGGTGTTGAAGCGCGGTAACGCGTGTAGCTAACCAGTACTAATTGCCCGTGAGGCTTGACCATATAACACCCAAAGTGTTGGTGGTCTCGCTTGACACATCGCTACGTACACAAGCCTAGAATGCATTCCGAATTTAGATGGCGCGGAACAGTCCGCGTGGTCTAGCCAGTTTGTCTGGCGGCAATAGCGAGTAGGAACCACCCGATCCCATCCCGAACTCGGAAGTGAAACTGCTCTGCGCCGATGGTAGTGTGGGGTCTCCCCATGTGAGAGTAGGTCACCGCCAGGCATTAATCCGAAGCCCGGTCCCCTGTTTGGGGGCCGGGCTTTTTTTATGCGTGTTAGTCAGGCACCGTGTGCGGACGGTGAAGTCTGCTGCTGCGGCCCTAGGCCGGTTTGAAAGGGACGCAGGTGCCGAGACGGAGGCTGGGATGAGACAGAAGCGGACGGACGGTGGGTTGGTCCTGGTAGGGCTGGTCCTGCTCGGAATTGGACTCTATGCGATTTTCGGCGGACAGTTGGCTTTCACGCCCATTGCGCCGCGGGAGGGTTCCGGGTTTGGCGGGCCGGTGGCAACAGTCATTGGCGTGGCCTTCGTGATCGGGGGCCTGTATTTCCTTCGGGAGTCGCGCCGCTGATCACACTGGGCTTGGGACCGCGTTGGAGAGCCGGCCTTGGTTTCCGACCGCAGCGTCAGGTGGCCGGAGGGGCGCTGCGCCATGTCGGTTGATTGGCGCAGCCCTTCGAGATGCGGCCGCGGCCGGGCTGACGTGACCGGGGGCACGGCGTTGGACCGGTAGTTGGAGTCAGGCTTGAGCCGTGGTTCGCCACGTGAAGCCGTAGTCCTGGCTCGCGATCTCGGGGTCGGATGGGGAGGAGCCAAGGCCGTCGGCGAGCGCTTGGCGTGCAAGCGCCTCGTGGTTGTTGTCACTCGACAGGTGCATACCGATCACGTGGCGTAGCCTGGATCGATCGATGCGATGGAGAAGGTCGGTGGCCGCGTGATTCGGTAGGTGGCCGTAACCGCCCGCAATACGTCGCTTGAGCGATGCCGGGTACCGCCCGGCGGCGAGCATGGCAGGGTCGTGGTTGCACTCCAGTAGCAGGGCGTCGGCTGCATTGGCCACGTCGACCATGTGCGGGGAGATGTGGCCGGCATCCGTCATCAGGACCAGCCGGTGATCGCCGTCGGAAAACGCGAATTGGATGGGTTCGCGGGAGTCGTGCGGCACCGTGTACGGTTGCACCCAGGCGTCGTCGATCTCCAGCGGTGCATCCGCCTGGATCTCCTGGATGTGAGCAAAACCGGTGTCGCGGGCGGCCAATCGGGTGCCGGGGCTGGTAAATACGGTGAGGCCGTAACGCCGGGATAGCGGCGCGGTGGCGCCGATGTGGTCGGCGTGCTCATGGGTCACCAGGACGGCCGTCAGGTCTTGTGGGGTCAGGTCGACCCGGGACAGGCGGCGTTCCAGCTCCTGCATCGAGAATCCGCAATCCACCAGCAGGCGAGTGGCACCGATCTCGACCACCAGGGCGTTGCCGGAACTCCCGCTGCCCAGGGAGCAGAAGCGGATCATGGTGGCTGGGCTCGCCGCGTTCTAGCGAAGGATCTGCTGCTCGATCTGCTCCAGTACGAACTTGGCATCACGGCGGCCAAGGGGCTCGCCATCGATGTCGCGCGCCTCGATTCGCAGATCGCCGTCGCCGATGTCGGTCAGGCGAATCTGATAACGCTCGTTCTCGCGACGATCACCGCCGCGCCCGAAGATCCGACTGAAGAAGCCGCCGCGTTCGCTCTCGCCGACCATGTCGGGGCGATAGGTCACCTCGAAGGTCCCCGTATTGCGGTCTTGCTCGTCCACCAGGAGGCCGGCGCGATCCAGGTAGGTGCCCATCTGCGACCACATGCGGTTGAAGTCGCTGCCCGTCACCAGTACCGGGTGGCCTTCGTGTTGCGTCTGGTGCAGCTCGGTCGGACGGTCGCCAATGGTCTCGGCTACCCGGGTGCCGCCCTCGGGGGTCTCGCCCGTGGCGAGGTAGACACGCAGGCGATTAAGCATTTCGGCCTCGAGTTCGGGATCGGACGGGCGCATTGCCCAGCGCCAGGTCTCGCCCTCGGGTTCTTCGGTGGCCCTTCGGTGCGAGATGTAGATGGCTGAGCGGCCATTGTCGCGTTCGACGCGCAGGCGGTATTGGTCACGCGTGTTGGCGTCGTACACGTTACCCAGCGCACGGGCGAAGATGTTCTGTGTGCCCCGCAGCGGAATCCCGGCGCGGTCTTCGGCCCATTCGGTCTCCATGACGCCGACCTGGGGTTCGTTGCGCTCCAGGCGCAGGTTCTGACTGTCCCAGAATGCGGTCAGGCGATCCCAGAGATCCTCCGGGGCCACCTCGACACTCAGCCAGCGGACGCTGCCTTCGCGCATCAGCTGGATCTCGGTCGATTCCGGAAGCACCCGGGCATCGCTGCGGACCGGCGCGGTTGCCCCGGCGGGCTGGCGCTGCTGCTGGCGGGCCGCGGAGTCCTGCTGCATCTCGCGGGCGCTGATCCGTTCGCCCGGGGCGTCCGGAATACGGTAGGCGCGTTCGCTGTCGGGCGCGATCAGGTCCGGTGGGACCTCGAGGTTGTCCATCTGCCGACTCATTTCGTACTCGGGGCCGGACTGGCGGTCGCCGGAGGTCGAGCACCCGGCGATGGCCAGGCCCGTAGCCAGGGCCAGGGCGGTGCGGGTCGCGTGACGGTGGAGCTTGGCAGACTGTTTCATGTCGGGGATCAGACCTCTATGCCGGCCTGGCGCATCGCGTCCAGGACCGGCGCATGGAAGGGTTCGGACAACGGAGTCAGAGGCAGGCGGATGCCTTCCTCCATGAGGCCCATGCGTTGCAGCGCCCATTTGACCGGAATCGGGTTGGCCTCGAGGAACAGGGCTGAATGCAGCCCGTCCAACTGGCGATTGATCTCGCGCGCCTCGTCGGGGCGGCCTTCGCGCACGGCGCGGCACATGGCGGCCATCAGTTGCGGTGCGACGTTGGCGGTGACAGAGATAACCCCGTGGCCGCCCGCGAGCAGAAAGGCCAGCCCGTTGCCGTCATCCCCACTGTAGAGGTCCAAGCGGTTGCCGACACGGGCGACCAGCTCGGCGGTGCGTTCGTTACTGGCCGAGGCTTCCTTGATCCCGATGATGTTCGGGATGTCGGCCAGACGCTCCACCGTCTCCGGCAACAGATCCACTGCGGTGCGGCCAGGCACGTTGTACAGGATCTGCGGGATGTCCACCGCTTCCGCAATGGCCTTGTGGTGCAGGTAAAGGCCTTCCTGGGTCGGCTTGTTGTAGTAGGGGGAGACCAGCAGGCAGGCATCCGCGCCGCCTTCCTTGGCGCAGCGGGTCAGGGCGATGGCCTCGCGCGTGGAGTTCGCGCCGGTACCCGCGATCACCGGCAGGCGCCCCGCGACGGTCTTCACCGTGTGGGCGATGGCCTCGCAGTGCTCGTCGAAATCGAGGGTCGCGGATTCGCCGGTGGTGCCGACGGCAACAATGGCATCGGTGCCGGCCTCGATGTGGAATTCCAGGAGCCGATCCAGGGCCGGCCAGTCCAGGCTGCCGTCCGCGTGCATCGGGGTCGCCAGTGCGACCATGCTGCCTTGAAACATCGACTCCTCCAACAACGGTAATGGTGCAGTCTAACGGGCGGGTGACAGGGCATTCAAGATTCCTTCGGCCGGGTGTTCGCCGCACCTCGTCTTTCGTGCACCCGGTCGCCTCCCCTGGCGGGGAGACACGCGGATCAAGTCGCCCGGCTGCGTTGGCGCCGCCGGGGCAAGGTGGTATGTTGCGAGCCATCATGCCTGTTGCCGCTTTCACGCAGAGCCCCCCCGGGTGCTTGCCCGTCCCTTGCCTCGCGCGCAGCCGGCGGGTGCCGCATGGCTGAGGTGGTTGGCGCGGGCACCCACACCCACTTGATCCTTAACCTGATCGGGCCCGATCAGCCCGGTCTGGTGTCCAGCGTGACCCGCGTGATCGCCGATACCGGCTGCAATCTCGAATCCAGTCGCATCACGGTCGTGGGTGGCTACTGCTGCATGGCGCTTAGCGCCAGTGGCAACTGGAAGACCCTGGGCACCCTGGAGTCCCGCCTGCAGCGCCTGGAGGCGGAGATGGGGCTGGTCGTGGTGGCCCGTCGCGGCCCGCTGGAGGAACGCCCCGAGGCCGCCATGCCCTATGCCGTGGATGCAGTAGCCCTGGACACCCCGGGCCTGCTGAATGCCCTGGCCGATTTCTTTACCAGCCGTGGAGTGAACCTGCGCGACGTCCAGACCCGGGTGTACATTGCCCAGCAGACTGGGGCGCGCATGTTTGCGGCCAACATGGTCGTGGATATCCCCGCAGGGCAGCACCTGGCCACCCTGCGCGGCGAGTTCATGGATTTCTGTGACGAACTGAACGTGGACGGCGTGCTGGACCCGATCAAGGCCTGAACCGGCCGGGCTCGCGTGGCGTCCGCGGTCTTACGCTTTGAGACCCTCTACTCAAGGAGCAACGCCTGATGAGCATCGCAATCGACCAGCGGGTACCCGAGGACCTGCGTGTGCCGGCGACCGGCGACCAGACGCTGGGACCGGCCGACTTCAGGGGCCGCATCGTGGTCCTGTATTTTTACCCCAAGGACAGTACCCCCGGCTGCACCAACGAGAGCCGCGACTTTGCTGCCAACCAGGCCGCCTTTGACGCCGCCGGTGCAGTGATCCTCGGTGTCTCGCGCGACAGCGTGAAGAGCCACGAGAACTTCCGCGCCAAGCAGGAGTTGCCCTTCGATCTGTTGAGCGATGGCGACGAGACCCTGTGCGACGCCTTCGATGTCATCAAGATGAAGAACATGTACGGCAAGCAGGTGCGTGGTATCGAGCGCTCCACGTTCGTGATCGATGCCGATGGCGTGTTGCGCAAGGAGTGGCGCAAGGTGAAGGTGCCGGGCCATGTGGACGAGGTTCTCGCCGCGGTGCGCGAACTCGCAGGGAGCTGAGCCCCTCTTCCCCCACTTCGCCACGGAGGTGTCATGAACGCGACCGCCCAGGATCCGAAACGCCTGCTCGTCCTGGACACCAATGTCCTGATGCACGACCCCACGGCGCTGTTCCGCTTCAAGGAACACGACATCTTCCTGCCCATGGTCGTGCTCGAGGAGCTCGACCGTGGCAAGAAGGGGGTTTCCGAAGTCGCGCGCAACGTACGCCAGGTCTCGCGCTTCATTGACGAGCTCACCACCGGCGCCCAGCACGAGCAGATCGCCGCCGGGTTGCCGCTTCAGGCGGATTCGCTCAGCGAGTCGACGTTCGCGCCCACCGGGCGCCTGTTCTTTCAGACCCGCAACCTGTCCTCCAGCCTGCCGGCCTCGCTGCCGGGCACCTCGGCCGACAATGACATCCTCGCCACTGCCCAGGCGCTGAAGACCGAGTATCCCGACACCCCGGTGACGCTGGTATCCAAGGACATCAACCTGCGTATCAAGGCCGCGGTGATCGGCCTGCACGCGGAGGACTACTACAACGACCAGGTGCTGGACGACGTCAGCCTGCTGTTCTCCGGCATGACCGAACTGCCAGCGGACTTCTGGGAGACCCACGGCGCCAGGATGGACTCCTGGCAGGAGTCCGGCCGGACCTACTATCGCGTGACCGGCCCGCTGGTGGCCGAGTGGCAGCCCAACCAGTTCGTCTACCGCGAGGGCGAGAACCCGCTGTCCGCGATCGTGCTGGAGATCGACCAGCCGAACGAATCCGCGGTAATCGAGCTGGTCGACGACTACATGACCCCGCGCCACAGCGTCTGGGGCATCAACGCCCGCAATCGCGAGCAGAACTACGCCCTGAATCTGCTGATGGACCCGGAGGTGGACTTCGTCTCCCTGCTGGGGGCCGCCGGCACCGGCAAGACCCTGCTGACCCTGGCCGCCGGGCTCGCGCAGACGCTGGAGGACAACACCTACAAGGAGATCATCATGACCCGGGTCACGGTCCCGGTGGGCGAGGATATCGGCTTCCTGCCCGGGACCGAAGAGGAAAAGATGACCCCGTGGATGGGAGCGCTGATGGACAACCTCGAGGTGCTGGCCAAGTCCGAGGGCGCCGGGGACTGGGGGCGCATGGCCACCAACGACGTCCTGACCAGCCGCATCAAGATCCGCTCGCTGAACTTCATGCGCGGGCGCACCTTCCTCAACCGCTACATCATCCTTGACGAGGCGCAGAACCTGACCTCCAAGCAGATGAAGACCCTGATCACTCGTGCCGGACCGGGGACCAAGGTGGTCGCGCTGGGGAATATCGCGCAGATCGACACCCCGTACCTGACCGAGACTTCCAGCGGACTGACCTATGTGGTGGACCGGTTCCGCAACTGGACCCACAGCGGCCACATCACGCTGACACGCGGGGAGCGCTCACGGCTGGCGGACTACGCTTCGAATCACTTGTAGTCGGCGGGTAAGGCACGCGCAGGTCTAATAGCGGAGCGGGCACCTGGCACCGTCATTGCGAGGCCCCACAGCGGCCGGACTTTGGTTATCGCGCGCAGCGTCATCGCGAGGAGCGAAGCGACGTGGCGACCTCCTGAAGCTGGCAACGAGCCAGGATCTGGTGGTTCCGGATGGAGGTTGCCGCGTCGCCTTCGGCTCCTCGCAATGACGGTGCCAGTTGCGAGGAATGGGCTCAGCCGTCTTCGCTGTAGCGCACGCAGGCGCGGTCGGTCTCCCACAGGGTCAGCGCGTGCATGCGCAGGCCCGGGCGGTTCAGGCGTCCGGCCATTTCCCGGTAGAACCACTGGGCAATGTTCTCGGCCGTGGGGTTGACCGTGTCGAACGGCGGGACGTCGTTCAGGTAGCGGTGATCCAGCTGCCCGGCGATCTCGCGCGCGGCGGTCTTGACCACCTTGAAGTCCACCGCCATGCCGGAATCGTCCAGGGTCTCGGCTTGGACCTCGGCCTCCACCTTCCAGTTGTGCCCGTGCATGTTCGCGCACTGCCCCGGGTAATCGCGCAGGGTATGCGCGGAGGCAAAGTCGGTCAGGACGCGAAGGGTGTAACGGGCACTCATGATCGTTTTCCGGGCGAGCGGCCATGGCGGCCGGGTTTTGATTAGCCCGCGAAGCCTATCCGGCTGCCGTCGTCCGCGCAATTCTCCAGCCCGAAGGCGTGGCGAATCGCGGCCAGTACGGCGGCCGTGTCGAGGCCGCAATCGGCGAGGATCTGCTCGCGCGAGCCATGCTCGGTGAAGGCATCCGGGATGCCCAGTACCTGGCAGGGCCGGGTCAGCCCTTCGGCCGAGAGCCACTCCAGTACTGCGCTGCCGGCACCACCGGCGCGCGCATGATCCTCCAGCGTCACGAAGCCCTGGTGGCTGGCGGCCAGTTGCGCCAGCAGCGCCGTATCCAGGGGCTTGATGAAGCGCATGTTGACCACGGTGGCATCCAGCGCCTCGCCGGCCGCCAGGGCGGTCTCCAGCAGCGCGCCGAAGCTGAGGATGGCCAGACCCCGGCCCTCGCGCACGACCTCGGCGCGCCCGACCGGCAGTGTTTCCAGATCCTCGCTGCCGCCCTCCGGCAGTTCGCCTGGCCCGCCACCGCGCGGATAGCGCACCGCCGCCGGGCCGTCGTGGGCGAAGCCTGTGGACAGCATCTGGCGACACTCGCGCTCGTTGGCGGGTGCCATCAGCAGCAGGTTGGGGACCGTGCGCAGCAGGGCGGTGTCGAAGGTGCCGGCATGGGTCGGGCCATCGGCGCCGACGATCCCGGCACGATCCACGGCGAACAGCACCGGCAGATTCTGCAGTGCGACGTCGTGGATCACCTGATCCATGGCGCGCTGCAGGAAGGTCGAGTAGATCGCAACCACGGGCTTCTGGCCCTCGCAGGCCATGCCCGCGGCCAGGGTGACGGCATGCTGCTCGGCGATCCCGACGTCGAAATAGCGCTGTGGGAATTGTTCGGAGAACGCGACCAGGCCGGAACCCTCGCGCATGGCCGGGGTGATACCCAGCAGGCGATTGTCGGCCGTGGCCTGGTCGCACAGCCATTGGCTGAAGATGTCGGTGTAGGTCGGGGCCTTCGGGGCGGACGGGGCGAGGCCGTTTTCCGGCTCGAACTTGGACACGCCGTGGTAGCGGCAGGGGTCTTCCTCCGCCGGTGCATAGCCCTGGCCCTTGCGGGTAACCACGTGCAGCAGCTGCGGCCCGTGGGTGCCGCGCAGGTTCTTCAGGATCGAGACCAGCCCGTTCACGTCGTGGCCGTCCACCGGGCCGAAGTAGCGAAAGCCCAGTTCCTCGAACAGCGTGCCGGGCACGAACATGCCCTTCATGTGTTCCTCGGCGCGCTGGGCGAAGGCCTTCATCGGCGGGACGAACTCCAGCATGCGCTTGGAGCCCTCGCGCATCGAGCTGTATAGCGGGCCGGACAGCAGTCGGGTGAAGTACTGATTGAGCGCGCCGACATTGGGCGAGATCGACATATCGTTGTCGTTCAGGATCACCAGCAGGTTGCAGTCGAGATCGCCGATGTGGTTCAGCGCCTCGAACGCCATGCCCGCGGTCATCGCGCCGTCGCCGATCACCGCCACGTGGCGCCGGTCCAGCCCGGCGTGCTTCGCCGCCAGGGCCATGCCGGCCGCGGCGCTGATGGAGGTGCTGGAGTGACCGGCCCCGAAGGCGTCGTATTCGCTCTCCGCGCGCTTGGGGAAGCCGGCCAGGCCCCCGTACTGGCGCAGACGGGCCATGTCGGCCCGGCGTCCGGTCAGGATCTTGTGGGCGTAGGCCTGATGGCCGACGTCCCAGACGATGCGGTCGTCGGGGGTGTTGAACGCGTAGTGCAGCGCGATCGCGAGTTCCACCGTGCCGAGGTTGGCAGCGAGATGGCCGCCGGTGCGCGAGACGCTCTCGATCAGGAATTGACGCAGTTCGTCGGCCACCCCGGTGAGGTCCGAGGCCGGGCGTTCCCGCAGGTCGGCGGGCCATTCGATTGCATCCAGCAGGGGTGTGGGGGTCATCTAGGCGGGCCGGTTCAATTCATGCGATCGACGATGTACCGCGCCAGGAAGCGAAGCAAGTCCGCCTCCTGACCGAAGGGTTGCAGCTCGGTCAGTGCCTCGTCGACCAGGGCCACCGCCCGCTCGCGCGAGGCCTCCAGGCCCTGCAGCGAGGGGAAGGTGGGCTTGTGCAGGCGGGCATCCGCGCCACAGGCCTTGCCCAGGATCTCGGGGTCGCCTTCCACGTCGAGGACGTCGTCACGGATCTGGAAGGCCAGGCCGATGCATTCGGCGTAGCGTGTCAGGCGCTCCAGGGCGTCGGGGTCGGGCGTGCCGGCCAGCGCCCCCAGCCGCACCGAGGCGCGGATCAGGGCGCCGGTCTTCAGCCGGTGCATGCGCTCTAGCTCCGGCAGATCGATGGGCTGGCCGCAGGCCCCGAGGTCGATCGCCTGGCCGCCGGCCATGCCGTGCAGACCGGCGGCGCTCGCGAGCTCGCGCACCGCGTTCAGCCCGGTCGGCGCGGGGAGCTCCGCGACGCCATCGGTGAGGATGTCGAAGGCCAGGGCCTGCAAGGCATCCCCGGCGAGGATGGCGGTCGCCTCGTCGAAGGCCTTGTGGCAGGTCGGGCGGCCGCGACGCAGGTCGTCATCGTCCATCGCCGGAAGGTCATCGTGGATCAGCGAATAGACGTGGATCATCTCCACTGCTGCGGCCATCGCATCCAGCGCCGGTTCCGGGGCGCCGGTCGTGCGCCCGGCCGCGTAGACCAGGACCGGGCGCAGGCGCTTGCCGCCGGACAGCGTGGCGTAGCGCATCGCCTCGATCAGGCAGGCGTCGGGGGCGCCGTCCGTGCCCAGGTGGCGGTCGAGGACGGCCTCGATGCGATGCTGGTATTCGTTCAGGGCCTGCTCGGGGTCGGTGGCGGTCAATGGCGGCTCGCTAGAACGGGACATCGGGGTCCGTCGTGTCGTGCGGCTCCGGTGTCCGGGGAACATGGGTGCTTGCGTGGTGGTCATTCTGGGCAGTGGTGCTGGAAGGTGCTTCCTGGGCCAGTGCCTCGATCCGGCGCTGGGCATCGTCGAGCGCCAGCTGGCAGCGGTTGACCAGTTCCATGCCACGCTGGAATTCGCCCAGCGACTGCTCCAGGCCGAGCTCGCCGGACTCCATCCGGGCGACCAGGGCCTCCAGGGCCTCCAGGCTGGCTTCGAATTCCGCCGGGCTGTCGGCGCTGGGCGAGTCGGTCATGATGGATTACCGGGTCGAAAAGGTGAGAAAGTATCCGATCCGCTGCGGCGAGGAAAGGCGTGGCGCACGGCAGCCCTTGTTTATGGCGCCACCGCCCCCATAATCCGGAGGTCTCCCGGTTGACACTGAACCGGGTGCCGACTAGAGTTTTCGTACGGTTTAGACCGAGTCTAAACAACCGTCTGCACAGGCATTCCTGTGGTTGTGTAGAACTTATCCAGAGAGAAGGAGAGCACCATGGACCTGAAAGGCAGCAAGACCGAAGAAGCCCTGAAAGAGGCCTTTGCCGGCGAATCGATGGCCAACCGCCGTTACCTGTACTTCGCTTCCAAGGCCGACGTGGAAGGCTACAACGACGTCGCCACCGTGTTCCGTTCCACCGCGGAAGGTGAAACCGGCCACGCCCACGGTCACCTCGAGTACCTCGAGAGCTGCGGCGATCCGGCCACCGGCCTGGAGTTCGGCCCCACCTCCGCCAACCTGAAGACCGCCGTCGCCGGCGAGACCCACGAGTACACCGACATGTACCCGGGCATGGCCAAGACCGCCCGCGACGAGGGCTTCGACGAAGTCGCCGACTGGTTCGAAACCCTCGCCAAGGCGGAGCGTTCCCACGCCAACCGCTTCCAGAAGGCGCTGGACCAGCTGGACGACTGATCGTCTCGCAGTGCTGGAAGTACACGGGGCCGGTCCGCCGGCCCCGTTTTCCGGGAGATACGGAACAGCCTGTGGCGTGGCTGAATGCAGTTCACCTCGCATGCTGTTCCGTGTTTCCCTCGAAGCATCGTACTGATACGGACACCGGAGGGATGCATGTCTGCGCCGACGCACCAACGTGAAGGAAGTCTCGAAGCCCCGACCCGTCATCCGCTGGACTGGAAGAACCCGGAGTTCTACAACGAGGAATCGCTGTTCAGCGAACTGGAACGGGTCTTTGATATCTGTCACGGCTGCCGTCGTTGCGTAAGCCTGTGCAACTCCTTCCCCACCCTGTTCGACCTGGTCGACGAATCCGAGACCCTGGAGGTCGACGGGGTCGACAAGAAGGATTACTGGCAGGTCGTCGATCACTGCTACCTGTGTGATCTGTGCTACCTGACCAAGTGCCCCTATGTGCCGCCGCACGAATGGAATGTGGACTTCCCGCACCTGATGCTTCGGGCCAAGGCCTTCCGTTTCCAGAACGAGGGCGCCAAGACCTCGCACAAGCTGATGTCCAGCACGGACATGGTCGGCAAGCTGGCGGGCATCCCGGTGGTGGCCGGCGCGGTCAATGCCGCGAACAAGAATGGCGCGGTGCGCAAGATGCTGGACAAGACCATGGGCGTGCACCCGGACGCCCCGGTCCCCGAGTACCACTCCAGCAAGGGCCGCTCGCGTGTTGCCAAGACCGCGAAGGGTGTCAGCAACCCCGAGCCGGCCGGTGCCACCCAGGGCAAGGTCGCCCTCTACGCGACCTGCTACGGCAACTACAACGAGCCGCATCTGGTCGAGGACCTGGTCAAGGTCTTCGAGCACAACGGTATCGAGGTCACCCTGGTCGAGAAGGAACAGTGCTGCGGCATGCCCAAGCTGGAGCTGGGCGACCTGAAGTCGGTGGAGGCCTCCAAGGACGCCAACATCCCGGCAATGAAGCGCATGATCGACCAGGGCTATGACATCGTGGCCCCGGTGCCGTCCTGCGTGCTGATGTTCAAGCAGGAACTGCCGCTGATGTTCCCGGACGACGCCGATGTGATCGCGGTGCGCGACCGCATCTTCGACCCGTTCGAGTACCTGATGGAGCGGCACAAGGACGGCAAGCTGAATACCGATTTCCCCGAGAAGCTCGGCAAGATCGCCTACCACGCCGCCTGCCACCTGCGGGTGCAGAACATGGGTCTGAAGACCCGTGATCTGCTCAAACTGGTGCCGGAGACCGAGATCGACGTGATCGAGCGCTGCTCCGGACACGACGGTACCTACGGGGTGAAAAGCGAATTCTACGAGACGGCATCCAAGATCTGCCGTCCGGTGGTCAGCCGCGTGCAGAAGGCCGAGTCCGACCACTACTCGAGCGATTGCCCGATGGCCGGCCACATGATCGAGAACGGGCTGCAGGGCAAGGGCGAGGACAAGGCGCCCGAGCATCCGCTAACCCTTCTGCGCCAGGCGTATGGCCTGTAAGGCTGCCGGGCGGTATATCAGGACCAGCAAGGGCGTGAACGAACGCCCGCGAACGGAGAGAGTCCATGGCGAGTGACAGCTACCACGAACCGGTCGAGGAACTGAGCGACGAGTCGCGCGAGATGCATCGCGCGATCGTCTCGTTGATGGAAGAACTTGAGGCGGTGGACTGGTACCAGCAGCGCATCGACGGCTGCAAGGACGAAGAGCTCAAGGCGATCCTCGCGCACAACCGCGACGAGGAGATCGAGCACGCCGCGATGGTGCTGGAATGGATCCGTCGGCATAACCCGGTGTTCGATCACGAACTGAAAGACAACCTCTGGTCCGACAAGGACTACACGAAGACGGGGCATCACGATCACTGAGATGTGCTGATCCTGACGGACCCGTCCGGCGCGAAGGAGGTATCGAGATGAAGATGGAGGCAAGTGTGGACAAGCTGAGTCGTGAAGACCTGTATTCGCTGGAGAAGTACCACGAGATGCGGCCCCAGTTCCGCGCCGAGGTGATGCAGCACAAACGCAATCGCGTCGTGCAGGTGGGCCCGGCCGTGAGCCTGCACTTCGAGGATCGCAAGACGATGCAGTACCAGATCCAGGAGATGCTGCGGGTCGAGAAGATCTTCGACGCCGAGGGCATCCAGGAAGAGCTGGATTCCTACAACCCCTTGATCCCGGACGGCTCCAACTGGAAGGCGACCATGATGGTCGAGTATCCGGACGTGGACGAGCGCAAGGTGCAGCTGTCCAAGCTGATCGGGATCGAGCGCAAGACTTATGTGCAGGTCGAAGGGCATGACAAGGTCTACCCGATCGCGAACGAGGACCTCGAGCGCGAGACGGACGACAAGACCTCGTCGGTGCACTTCCTGCGCTTCGAGTTGACGCCGGAGATGGTCGCGGCGGCGAAGTCGGGTGCGGCCATTGCCATGGGTGTGGAGCACGAGAACTACACCCACCGGCTGGACGCGGTCGCCGAAGGCACCCGCGAGTCGCTGGCCGCCGATCTCGACGCCATCAACTAACGCCGCGTTCTTCCGCATATCGAAAGGCGCCCCCGGGCGCCTTTTTTTGTGCCTGAGCTTTGCCGGCCGTCTTGAGGCTGGTCCTGGTTCGTCATCCGGTGTTTACGTGCCTTCGTCCGGCCGCCTGCCACGCGCTCACTCGCGAGCGCACCGCGAGGTACTTCTTTGCTCGTGCAAAGAAGTACCCAAGAAACACGCCCGACTGCCGCGACCCCGGCCCGCTGCGCGGGCCGGGGTTTCCCTCGCTCCGAGGCTTTTCGCGGGCGGCGCTGAACTCGCTACGCTGCGCTTGGCTCAGACATCCAGTGCCTTTTCTCCCGCGAAAAGCCTCTCCACTCGGCGCGACGACAACGGGGAGGTAGGTCCAAACAACGGCTACCCCAGCGTTCTTGCCAGCGGATGATGGCTAGGTCTTCGAGCATCTTCGGCACGCTCGGCCTTTGGCCATGGCGTGCCGCGCCCGCAGAGCGGGCGCCGGCGGGGCGTAGGATGCGGATGAGCGCAGCGAATCGCATCAGGGTTTCGCACGACGTGGGGTATGGTGCGTTTCGCTGCGCTCAACCGCACCCTACGGGATACGGTCTGTTTTGACCTTCCCCTCCCGTATGGAGCCCCTCGCGGAGGGCGTGATGGGCCGGAAGAAGGCGCTGGATGTCTGAGCGAAGCCGCAGGCGTAGCGAGTTCAGCGCCGCCGGCCCAGCGCGTCCGGAGCGAGGTTCCTGGGCGGAATCCGGGTGCCCTTCTTTGGGTGCTTTCTTGGGCAAGCAAGAAAGTACCTCGCGGTGCGCTCGCGAGAGAGCGCGTGGCAGGCGGCCGGACGAAGGCACGTAAACACTGGATGCCGAACCAGGGCTAGCCACAACCGGGCAGGCAGCGGGTCGTAGGCATCGTAACCGCGGTTGGCCAACCCGGCCGGGCCAACACCTGACGGGCGGCAGGCGCTACAGGGCGTCGAGGACTTCGGAGAGGCGCGAGACGGGGATGATTTCCATTCCCTTGATCGGCTTGCGTGGGGCGTTGGCGGCTGGCGCGATGGCGCGGGTGTAGCCATGCTTGGCCGCCTCGCGCAGGCGTTCCTCGCCGTTCGGGACCGGGCGGATTTCGCCGGCCAGGCCGACCTCGCCGAACGCCAGGAGCTCCTGCGGCAGGGCGCGATCGCGGTAGCTCGACAGCGCGGCGGCGAGCATCGGCAGGTCGGCGGCAGTCTCGGTTACGCGCACGCCGCCCACCACGTTGATGAACACGTCCTGGTCGAACAGGGCCACGCCGCCGTGGCGATGCAGCACGGCCAGGAGCATGGTCAGCCGGTTCTGCTCCAGCCCGACGGTGATCCGCCGCGGCTGCGAGGCATGGCTCTCGGCGACCAGCGCCTGCACCTCGACCAGCAACGGGCGCGTGCCCTCGCGGGTAACCATGACGACGCTGCCGGGGACCGGCCCCTGGTGACGTGACAGGAAGATCGCGGAAGGGTTGGAGACCGCCTTCAACCCGTTCTCCAGCATCGCGAACACGCCCAGTTCGTTCACCGCGCCGAAGCGGTTCTTCACCGCCCGCAGCATGCGGTAGCGCCCGTCCGGGTCGCCCTCGAAATAGAGCACCGTATCGACCATGTGTTCCAGCACGCGTGGCCCGGCGAGCTGGCCGTCCTTGGTCACGTGCCCGACCAGGATCACGGTGATGCCGCGCTGCTTGGCCATGCGCACCAGGGCCGCGGCGCTTTCGCGCACCTGGCCGACCGAGCCGGGGGCGGACTGCAGCGCAGCGGTGTAGAGCGTCTGGATGGAGTCGATCACCAGCACACGCGGGCGTTCGCGCTCGCAGGTGGCGATCACGTTCTCGACCTGGGTCTCGGTCAGCAGGCGCAGCCCGTCGACCTCCAGGCCCAGGCGCCGGGCGCGCATGCCGATTTGCTGGGCCGATTCCTCGCCGGTCACGTAGAGCGTGTCGCCGATGGGCAGCATGGCCAGGGTCTGCAGCAGCAGGGTGGACTTGCCGATGCCCGGGTCGCCGCCCAGCAGCACCACTGACCCGTGGACCAGGCCGCCCCCCAGGGCGCGATCCAGCTCCGACAACCCGGTGCTGGTGCGCGGGACCTCGGCCAGCTCGACCTCGCCCAGGCGGGTAATGCCGGCGACCGCGCCGGCGTACCCGCCGCGCGGGCCGGCGCTGGCCGCCGGAGCGGCCTCCTCCAGGGTGTTCCAGGCGCCGCAGTCGCCGCACTGGCCGGCCCACTTGGGGCTGATCGCGCCGCAGGACTGGCATACGTACTGGGTCTTGCTCTTTGCCATCAGGGGGCCTTCTGCGGTGGGGCTTCCGGCAGGTCGGGCGCGACCACGCGCACGGTGCGGATGGTGTTGTTCTTGATCTGGGCGATGTCCATCACCACGCCGTTGATCTTCACGCTCACGGGCGCTTCGGGGATGCTCTCCAGGTGTTCGACGATCAGGCCGCTGAGGGTCTTCGGGCCGTCCTGTGGCAGGTCCAGGCCCAGGGCCCGGTTCAGTTCACGCAGGTGAATGCCGCCGTCGACCATGACCGAGCCGTCGTCCTGACGCAGGAGGTCGTCGCTCATCGCCGGGGAGTCGGTGGTGAACTCGCCGACGATCTCCTCCAGCAGGTCCTCCAGCGTGATCAGCCCCTCGATATCGCCGTACTCGTCCACCACCAGGCCGATCCGCTTCTTCTGTTGCTGGAAGTTGATCAGCTGGCGGTTGAGCGCCGTACCTTCGGGAATGAAGTAGGGCGGGGTCAGGACCTGACGCAGGTCGTCGGGGCCGAACGCGTCACGCTCGACCAGTGGCAGGACGTCGCGGCGATGGACGAAGCCGACGATGTGGTCCAGCTCGCCCTCCACCACCGGCAGGCGGGTGAAGCTGCCGTGGATCAGTTGGTCCTCGACCTCGTTCCAGGGTTCGTTCAGGTCAATCACCACAATCTCGTTGCGCGGGATCATGATGTCCTCGACCGTGGTGCGCTCCAGATCCAGCAGGTTCAGCAGCATGCGCTGGTGGTTGGCCGGGATCAGCGCGCCGGCCTCGGAGACCACGCTGCGGAGTTCATCGGTGTTCAGTGCGGCGCGCTGGTCGGCATTCATATGGACGCCGAACAGGCGCAGCACGCCGTTCGCCATCAGGTTGATCATCCAGACCACCGGCCACATCACCTTGATCAGTCCAGAGTAGACCCAGGCGGCGGGGTAGGCCACGCGTTCGCTGTGCAGCGCGGCGAGGGTCTTCGGTGCGGTCTCGGCGAAGATCAGCAGGGTCAGGGTCAGCACGCCGGTGGCGATGGCCACGCCGGTATCGCCGAACAGGCGCCACCCGATGAAGGTGGCGATCTGCGCGATCATGATGTTGACGAAATTATTGCCCAGCAGGATCAGTCCGATCAGTCGATCCGGTTTCTCCAGCAGCCGCGCGGCGCGCTGGGCGCCGCGATGGCCGGTCTGCGCGCGGTGGCGCATGCGATAGCGGTTCAGCGCCATCAACGCCGTCTCCGAGCCGGAGAAGAACGCCGACAGCAGGAACAGCACCACCAGGGCGCCGAACAGGACGTACAGCGGGATCTCTTGCAAGGGTGCGGCCTGCGGTCAGGGGTGGGCGGACGGGCGGGGCTGCATGCTCGGGATCATTTCAGGCAAGGCCCACGGGGGTGTCAAGCCGTGGTTACCGCGTTCAGATGCGTCCGAGGATGACTTCCAGCACCAGCTTGGAGCCGAAATAGGCCAGCACCAGCACGACAAAGCCGCCGGTGGTCCAGGCCAGCGCGCGGGT
The DNA here is from genome assembly GCF_000376905.1 of Thioalkalivibrio sp. AKL6. NCBI lineage: Bacteria > Pseudomonadati > Pseudomonadota > Gammaproteobacteria > Chromatiales > Ectothiorhodospiraceae > Thioalkalivibrio > Thioalkalivibrio sp. AKL6. The sequence goes on from NZ_AQXS01000009.1 coordinate 490,956, forward strand.
GCCGCGCCAGCCAAGACGCCAGCGGCCAATCAGCAGGGTGGAGAAGATCAGCCAGGCCAGGATCGACAGTGTGGTCTTGTGGACCAGGTGCTGGGCAAACAGGTTGTCCACGAACAGCAACCCGGACAGCAGGCTGAGCCCGAGGAACAGCCAGCCGATGAAGATCATCCGGAACAGCCACACCTCCATCGAGAACAACGGCGGCAGGGCACGCACGAAGCCCGAGGCGTGATGGTTGTGCAGGGCCCGGTGCTGGGCGGCCATCACCGCCGCCTGTGCGGTGGACAGCGCGAGGAACGCCCAGCCCAGTGCCGAGAACAGGATGTGCAGATCGATCCCGGCCGAGGTGGTATAGCGCGTATCGCCGTCACACAGGAGAGCGGTGAGGGCGGCCAGCGCGGTCAGCGGCAGGATCACGACCCCGAGGATGGCCAGGGGGTGGCGCCAGCTCGTGAGCCACAGCAGTGCGGCCACCAGCCACAGCGAGGCCGACAGCGCATTGCCCAGGCACAGGTTGAGTCCCGTATCGGTCAGCACCATCGGCAGCAATGCGCCCAGGTGGGCGAGCAGCGCGAGCCCCCACAGGGCCAGGGGCGCCCGCGGCTGGCCCTGTGTCAGCGGCTGCCGGCGGGCGGTGACAACCAGGTAGCCCGCGGTGACGAGATACAGCGCGACGGCGAGGAGTCCGATGGCAATGATCATGACGCCGGATTATCGCCGCTCCGCGGGCGGATTGCACATGGTGACGGCCGTTCCGGCGCCAGTTCGGGTGCCCCGCTGTGATCTCTCGACCGGTTGCCCGGCGGTGGGCCTGCATCCCGGAGCGCGAGAGCGGTATACTGTGTGGTCCCGTGGTCGGTGGATGTGCGCCGACCACCGCTGATTCAGACGAGGACGCGTGATGTTCGACGGCCTTTCCAGCCGCCTGCAGGAGACCATGAAGCGCCTGAAGGGTCAGGCGCGGCTCACGGAGGATAATGTCCAGGAGGCCATGCGCGAGGTGCGCATGGCGCTGCTGGAGGCCGACGTGGCCCTGCCGGTGGTGCGCGAGTTCATCAAGGACGTCAAGGAAAAGGCGCTGGGCAAGGAGGTCATTGGCAGCCTGACCCCCGGCCAGGCCCTGATCAAGGTCGTCCATGACGAACTGATCGCCACGATGGGTGGCGAGAATGCCACGCTGAACCTGGCGCAGCAGCCGCCCGCCGTGGTGCTGGTGGCCGGCCTCCAGGGCGCCGGCAAGACCACCAGTATCGGCAAGCTCGCGCGCCTGTTGCGCGAGCGCGAGAAGAAAAAGGTCGCAGTGGTCAGTTGTGACGTCTATCGTCCGGCGGCAATCCAGCAGTTGGAAACCCTGGCCGGCCAGGTCGAAGTCACGTTCTATCCCAGCGACACCAGCCAGAAGCCCGAGGCGATCGCCAGGGATGCGGTCGCCCGCGCCCGCCGCGAGGGCATCGAAGTCCTGCTGGTGGATACCGCGGGCCGCCTGCATGTCGACGAGGACATGATGGCCGAGGTCCAGGCCCTGCATCAGGCGATCGACCCGATCGAGACCCTGTTCGTGGTCGATTCCATGACCGGGCAGGATGCGGCGAACACCGCACGCGCCTTCGGCGAGGCGCTGCCGCTGACCGGCGTGGTGCTGACCAAGGCGGACGGCGATGCCCGTGGGGGTGCGGCCCTCTCGGTGCGCCAGATCACCGGCGTGCCGATCAAGTTCATTGGCATGGGCGAACGCCCGGATGCCCTGGAGCCGTTCCACCCCGAGCGCATCGCCTCGCGCATCCTCGGCAAGGGCGACGTGCTGTCGCTGGTCGAGGAGGCCAGTCGCCAGGTCGACCAGGATCAGGCCGAGAAGCTGACCCGCAAGTTGAAGAAGGGGCGCGGCTTCGACCTGAACGACCTGCGCGACCAGCTGGGCCAGATGCAGAAGATGGGCGGCATGAGCTCCATGCTCGAGAAGCTCCCCGGCGGTGGCAAGCTGCCGGATGCGGTGAAGAATCAGGCCAACGACAAGGAGATCGGTCGCATGATGGCGGTGATCTCGTCGATGACCGAGCGCGAGCGCCGTCACCCGGAGGTGATCAAGGGCTCGCGCAAGCGCCGTATTGCCGCCGGTTCCGGCACCCAGATTCAGGATGTGAATCGTCTGCTCAAGCAACACACCCAAATGAGCAAGGCGATGAAGAAATTCTCCAAGGGCGGTGCATCGAAGATGATGCGGGCCCTGGGGAGCAAGATGGGCGGCATGGGGGGCATGGGTGGCCCCGGCGGCGGGATGCCGTTTCGCTAGCAGAAACTACCTAAAGCACGTGCGAGCGGCGGCCTGGCGCACAAGGGAGACATGAGCTCTCCCTTGTGTTGTCGGTCGAATTCGTTATAATCGCGCGTTTTCTCGAGAAAACGGACTCACGGGGTTCAACACTACATGGTTACGATTCGCCTGCTACGCCGCGGCGCCAAGAAGCGCCCGTTTTATTCGATCGTGGTTACCGATTCCCGCGCTCGTCGCGATAGCGGCTACAAGGAGCAGATCGGTTTCTTCAACCCGGTGGCCCGCGGTCAGGAAGAACCGCTGCGCATCGATCTGGAGCGCGTGGACCACTGGCTGGGTCACGGCGCCGGCATGTCCGAGCGTGTGAATCACCTGGTCAAGGGTTACCGCAAGCAGCAGCAGTCCGCGGCGGCCTGAGGGCGCCCGGCCGTTGTACTGACGCTTGGCTGCGGTCATGAATGAGGCGGATGAGCGTATCCGCGTCGGGCGTGTGTCCGGGGTCTATGGCGTCAAGGGTTGGGTGCGGGTCTTTTCCGAGACCGCGCCGCGCGCCGCGATTACCGAATTCCCGCAGCTGTGGATGCAGCACGGGAGTGATTGGCGCCTGGTTGAAGTCGAGGGCGGCCGCGGCCATGGCCAGGGCGTCGTGATGAAGTTTCACGAAGCCGCGGATCGCGATGGGGCGCACCGGTTGATTGGTGCCGAACTCGCGATCGAGCGCGCCTGGTTGCCACCGGCCGAGGATGGCGCCTACTACTGGGCCGATCTTCTGGGCATGGCGGTCGAGAACAACGACGGCGCGGTGTTGGGAACCATCTCGGGTTTTATCGAGACCGGTGCCAACGACGTGCTGGTAGTCCAGGGGGATCGGGAACGCCTGATCCCCTGGGTTCGCGACCAGTACGTGCTGGACGTGGATCTGGAGGCCCGCCGCGTGCGGGTCGACTGGGACCCGGAATTCTGAAGCGGCGCGGATGCGTTTCGACGTCATCTCGCTGTTTCCGGAGCTGGTCGCAGCGGTTGGCGAATCCGGAGTGACCGGGCGGGCCGAGGAGCGCGGTCAGCTGGAACTGAGATACTGGAATCCGCGTGCCTGGGGCGCCGGTGTTCACCAGGCAGTGGACGACCGGCCATATGGCGGGGGTCCCGGCATGGTGATGCAATACGCGCCGCTGGCGTCCGCGCTGAATGCGGCGCGGGCGGATGCCGAAGCCACGCCGTACGTGATCGCACTGACCCCGCAGGGGCAGCCGATCCGGCAGGCGATGCTGCGTGAACTCGCCGGGCGGCCGCGGGTCGCCTTGGTCTGCGGGCGCTACGAGGGTATCGACGAGCGCTTTATCGAGGCGCAGGTCGACGCAGAGTGGTCGCTGGGCGACTTCGTGCTCTCGGGCGGCGAACTTGCGGCGATGGCGGTGATCGATGGCTGTGCCCGCCTGCTACCCGGGGTTCTGGGGCATGCGGACTCCGCCGAGCAGGACTCGTTCAGTGCGGGGCTTCTGGATTGCCCGCACTACACGCGCCCGGAGACGGTCGCCGGGCGTACCGTGCCGCCGGTCCTGAAGGGGGGCGATCATGGCGCGATCCGGCGCTGGCGCCGCCGCGAGGCACTGGGCAGGACCTGGGCCCGGCGGCCGGACCTGCTGGCCCGGCTGGAACTCGGGGCCGAAGATGCGGCCCTGTTGGACGAATACCGTGCGAGTGGCCATACCGGCGGCTCGCGCACCGAAAGCGATGATTGAGGTCGAGCAATGAATAACGTCATTCAGGAACTGGAAGCCGAGCAGATGAAGTCGGATGTGCCCGCCTTCGGGCCCGGCGATACCTTGGTGGTGCAGGTCAAGGTTCGCGAAGGCGACCGCGAGCGTCTGCAGGCCTTCGAGGGCGCGGTGATCGCCGTGCGCAACCGCGGCCTCAACTCCGCCTTCACCCTGCGCAAGGTCTCCTACGGCAACGGCGTGGAGCGTACCTTCCAGACCCACAGCCCACAGATCGCCGAGATCAAGGTGAAGCGCCGCGGCAAGGTGCGTCGTTCCAAGCTGTACTACCTGCGCGACCGGACCGGCAAGGCCGCCCGCATCAAGGAAGACGTCAAGGCCGCGAAGTAACGCGACCGGAGGGGGTTCGGCGCATGGCCGAACCCCGGCCACCCCTGGCGTTTCACTATTCGATGTCGGCAGGTCCGATGACCCGCAGCCAGCGCTGCCTCCTCCCCGGAGTCGCGCTGGCTTTTGTGTGGCTGGAATCCGCCGATGGCGAAGTCCTGGCCTGCGACTGGCAGGATCCGGACGATCCCGAGGACCTGGTGCCGTTGGTGGATATCCCGAGCGCGGATCTCCAGGCGCCGCGCTTTGACCCGGACCGCTACGGTCGTGACGCCACGGCCTGGCGCCCGACGTCGGCTGTACCCCCCGGCAGCGCCCATGCGCGCCGGGTGTGGGCCGCGTTGTCGGAGATCCCGGTGGGCGAGGTGCGCACGTACTCCGAGATCGCGACCCGCGTGGGTTCTGCGCCCCGTGCGGTGGGGCAGGCCTGTCGTGCCAACCCCTGGCCCTTGTTCATCCCCTGCCACCGCGTGGTCTCCTCGCGTTTTCGTACCTCCAGCGATGTCGGCGGTTACGCCGGCGACCAGGTGGGCGAGCTGGCCCAGGTGAAACGCCTGCTGCTGGTCCATGAGGGTGTTCTGGGTCGCGATTGACCCTCGGGCAGTTTGTTCGCAGCTCGCCGCTCCCTCCCCGTACTCGCACCCGCGTTGGGTGCTTTTCTCGTTCTAGCCCGCTATTCCGTGGAGGCTGCGTTAGCCCGCTGTGCTCGGGCTGGTCATGGCCCCCGGATATTCGCCCGCGACATCAGGGGTTTGTCGCTCAGGGCGCGCCTGAACGGCGCCTGAAAAAAATCTGGAAAGGGGGGGAATAATAAAGGGAAAACCATCGTCTGCCCCTCGGTGTTGATCCCCAAGAACCGTTGCAAAACAGCCTTTTAGCAAACGCTAATATAGTCTTTTGTGTTGACAGCACGGACTCGGGTTCAGCACTCTGCTACACAGGTCCGGGCCAGATCAGTCCCGGGCTCAATCGAAAAAAAACCCGTGTGATGGAGGTTTCCATGTTCAAGAAAGCATTGCTTGCGTTGCCCGTAGCAATGGCTGTTGGGGCTGCGGCTCAGGCCGGCGAATGGCAAGACCCCAACGATGTCCTGCAGAACCTGCTGCAGAACAACCCAGACTCCGCCTACCTGCATCAGAGTGAGATGAACATCATGATGATGCCGGACAACCCGGCCCTGTGGCTGGTCGAGGAAGGCGAGGACCTGTTCTACGCCCAGCGTGGCCCGAACAACGTCTCCCTGGAAGGCTGCGATTTCGGCAAGGGCCCGGGCGAGCTGGACGGCGCCTATGTCGAACTGCCGCGCTACTTCGAAGATACCGGCAAGGTGATGGACTTCGAAATGCGCCTGGTGCACTGCATGAAGGAACTGCAGGGCTTCACCAGTGATGACGCCGCCGTTGGCCAGCGCCACGGCAACGGCTCCGACATCATGAAGCTGACCACCTTCATTGCCCACCAGTCCTCCGGCATGGCGTGGAACCCGTCGCTGGAGCACCCGGAAGAGCAGGCCATGCGTGATGCGGGCGAGAAGCTGTTCTACCGCCGCGGCGGCGCGATGGACTTCAACTGCGCCAGCTGCCATGGCGACGTGGGCAAGCAGATCCGTGCTTCCGTGCTTCCGCATGTAGGTACCGGTCCGGAATGGTCCAAGGCTGTGTCCTGGCCCGCTCACCGCGCCGGCCACGACAACGTGCGTAGCCAGAACCACCGTATCCGTGGTTGCGTGTGGCAGATGCGTCACGCAGGTATCAAGCACGATACCCCGGTCAACACCGCCCTGATCTCGTTCTGGAACGACGCGGCGCGTGGCGAACCGGCCATCCTGCCTGACCTGAAGCGGTAATCTACGGACGCAATAGGAGACACCAAGTATGTTTAAAAAGAATGCTGTTGCGGCCGGCATGGCCGCGTTCGCATCCGTCGCCCTCGCCGCTGGTTGCGCCGTTGCCGATGGAAGCAAGGGTTCGGATGTCGACATCACCGCGATGAGCGCGGACGAGCTGGCCGAGCATCTCATCTTCGAGACGGACAGCTTCCGTGACCAGGAGATGCAGGAAGGCGGTTCCTGGCGTGATCGCATGACCCAGGACGAGCTGCAGAAGGCCTGCTCTATGGAAGGCGATCCGGATGGCGAAACCGCCGGCCGTGTCGTGGCCATGGCGCGTGCCGGCTACGAGCGTCCGGAAGGCGGCGTGGAGCTGGGTGACTGGCGCAAGGGTGCCGAACTGGCGAATTCCGGTTATGGCTACCGCCAGGGCCATCGCACCGACAACCACGATCAGCGCGAGGCGGGTGGCAACTGCTACAACTGCCACGTGTTCGACCCGCGGGTTTCCGACCAGGGGACCATCGGCCCGAGCCTGCAGAACTACGGTGCCAACCGTGGTACCAGCGAAGCGGTGCTGAACTACGTGCACGAGGTGATTTCCAATCCTCACCAGTACTTCCCGTGCACCCAGATGCCGCGGTTCAACTCCGACCGTCACCAGCTCCTGAGCGACGAGCAGATCAGCCATCTCATGGCTTACCTGCTGGATCCGGAGTCGCCGGTCAACAACCAGTAAGCCACACGCTGGTTCGAGGGCGGCCTCCCGGGGCTGCCCTTTTTTGAACCACCGCGGGAGGGCTCGCGGTGGTTTTTCCTGACGGACCCGCGCATGGGTCTATCTACTTTGCGGCCATGGGCCGTTGATCCGGGACCTGTTCTCCATCGGGCCTGGAGGCAGCCGGGCCTACGCCTGGAAGACGCCGGCACGATGATCGGCAAGAAGCGGCAATAGCCGACGCAAGAGGAGACATCAGGGATGCTTAGGAACAAGACAGTTGGGGCGGGCTTGGCCGTTCTGGCGTCCACGGTGCTGATCGCGGGTTGCGATGGCTGGATGGGCGAGACCAGTGGCGAGGTCGACATTACGGCGATGAGCGCCGACGAATTGGCAGATTACCTCGTGCTGGAAACGGACAGTTATCGTTTCGAGCAGGAGGCGCAGGAAGGTGGGTCGGCCCGTGATCGCATGGTGCAGGATGGCATTCAGGCCGCCTGTTCGATCGAGGGCGATCCGGATTCCGGGACCGCAGGCGAGGTGATCGCCATGGCCCGCGAAAGCTACGAGGAGCCGCCGGGTGGTCCGCGCCTGGGCAACTGGCGCCGTGGCGCCGAGTTGGCGCGCTCCGGGTATGGCTACCGTATCGGTCATCGAAACGATGACCATGGCACCCGCGAGGCAGGCGGTAATTGTTACGCCTGCCATCAGATGGATCCGGCCGAGGAGCTTTACGGCACCCTGGGCCCGAGCCTGGCCGGGTATGGGGCCACCCGCGGTAATGACAGTTCGGTGGTGAATTACGTGCACCAGGTGGTATCCAACCCCCACCAGTACTTCCCGTGCACCAAGATGCCGCGGTTCGGACGCAACAACTTCCTCAGCGAGGAACAGATTGCGCACGTCATGGCGTATCTTCTGGATCCGGACTCGCCGGTCAACCAGTAAGCCGTTCACACGGTCGAGGGCGGTCCTTCCGGGCTGCCCTTCTTGAGCCACCGCGGGTACCCTCGCGGTGGCTTTTTGTTTGAGGGACGCATGCTCAGCTACCAACATGACTACCACGCCGGCAATTTTGCCGACGTCCACAAGCACCTGGTCCTTTGGCAGGTTCTGGAATCGCTGCGCGGGCGCGAGAAACCCTTCGTGGCCGTGGATCTGCACGCCGGCGCCGGGGGCTACGACCTGACCAGCGCGCGGGCACGCAAGACCGACGAGGCCACCTCCGGTATCGCGCGTCTGTGGTCTGCGGATCCGGTCTGGCCATCCGCGGGCCGGACGTTCCTGGAGACGCTGCGGAGGATGCAGCCGAAGCCCCCGCGCCTTACCGAATATCCGGGGTCCCCGTTGCTGATTCAGGCGCGGTTGCGCGAACGCGATCGCCTGATCGCGTGCGAACTCCATCCGGAGGCCTATGATCGGCTGCAGACGCGGCTCGCCGGCGATGCACGCTGCCATGTGCACAAGCGTGACGCGCGCGAGGCCGCGCGAGCGCTGTTTCCGCCGGAGCCACGCCGCGGTCTGGTCCTGCTGGACCCGTCCTACGAGCGCAAGTCGGAGTACCGCGAGGTGGCGGAGATGGTGACCACCATCCGTCGGCGCTGGAACACCGGGATCATCCTGGTCTGGTACCCCATTCTCGCAGGCCGGCCGGATCACCCGCTGCGCGAACAGTTACGCGCCGAGCTGGACGATCCCTGGCTGGTCAGCGAGTTGCGTATCGCCGCCGACCCGGAGCGCCACCTCGGGCTGGCGGGCTCCGGGATGCTGGTGCTGCGTCCGCCGTGGCAGCTGGAGGAGCAGCTTCCGGAGCTGCTCGCGCCGGTCTGGGCACTGCTGGATCCGGAAGGGGCGGGCGGACTTTACCAGGCCGCGGTTCTTGAAAACGGGACAGGCGACCCTACCTTACGACGTGTCGAGAACAATCAAGGGACACGCACGCCATGACCGAAACCCAGACCGAACCCAGCACCGAAACTCGCCGCTTCGAGACCGAGGTCAGCCAGCTTCTGCAGCTGATGATCCACTCGCTTTATTCCAATCGCGAGATCTTCCTGCGTGAGTTGATCTCCAACGGCGCCGATGCCTGTGACAAGCTGCGTTTCGAGGCCCTGGCCCAGCCGGACGCGATCCCGCAGCCGGCGGAGCTGGTGATTGACGTCGAGGTGGATGCGGAGGCGCGGACCGTTACGGTGCGCGACAACGGCATCGGCATGTCGCGGGACGAGGTGGTCGAACATATCGGCACCATCGCACGCTCGGGTACCAAGGCGTTTCTCGAGAAGCTGACTGGCGACCAGAAAAAAGATTCCCAGCTGATTGGTCAGTTCGGTGTGGGTTTCTACTCGTCGTTCATCGTCGCCGACCACGTGCGCCTGGAGACGCGCCGCGCCGGCAGCGAACAGGATGCGGGTACCCGCTGGGAGTCGCGTGGCGACGGTGAATACACCATTACCCCATGCGAGCGCACCGAGGCCGGGACCGAGATCACCCTGACCCTGAAGGAAGACTCCGGCGAGTTTCTCGAGCCCGTGCGTCTGCGCCACATCATCGGGCGCTACTCGGACCATGTGGCGTTCCCGATCCGCATGCGCAAGCAGGACGAGGAGGGCAACCCTACCGACGACTGGGAGACCGTGAACCGTGCCAGCGCGCTGTGGACCCGCTCGAAGAGCGAGATCAGCGACGAGGAATACCGGGAGTTCTACAAGCACGTCGCGCACGACTTCGAGGATCCGGCCGCCTGGACCCACAACCACGTGGAGGGCCGGCAGGAATACACCACGCTGTTCTACATCCCGAAGCGCGCGCCGTTCGACCTTTGGGATCGCGATGCCCGCCACGGTGTAAAGCTCTACGTGAAGCGGGTGTTCATCATGGACGACGCGGACAAGCTGCTGCCCAACTACCTGCGCTTCGTGCGCGGGGTGGTGGACTCGGCGGACCTGCCGCTGAACGTCTCGCGCGAGATCCTGCAGGACAACCGCCTGGTGGACTCGATCCGCTCCGGTTCGGTGAAGAAGATCCTGGGGCTGCTGGAAAGCATCGCCAAGAACGAGCCCGAGGAGTACGCCGAGATCTGGCAGAACTTCGGGCGGGTGCTGAAGGAGGGACCCGGCGAGGATTTCGCCAACCAGGAGGCGATCGCCAAGTTGCTGCGCTTTGCCAGCACCCATAACAGCGACGACACCCAGAACGTCGCGCTGGCGGATTACCTCGAGCGCATGAAGGAGGGCCAGGAGGCGATCTACGTGATCACTGCCGACAATGCCTCCGCCGCGCGCAACAGCCCGCACCTGGAGATTTTCCGCAAGCACGGGATCGAGGTCCTGTTGCTGTCGGACCGGGTCGACGAGTGGCTGCTGTCCCACCTGCGCGAGTTCGACGGCAAGCCCGTCAAGAATGTCGCCAAGGGTGATCTGGACCTCGACAAGATCATCGGCGAGGACGTCGCGCAGAAGGACGAGACCGGCGAACAAGCCGCGGAGGGCGACCTGGGCGATCTGCCGGAACGTCTGCAGCAGGCCCTGGGCGACCGCGTGGAGAGCGTGCGGCCCTCGCGGCGGTTGGTGGAGTCCCCGGCCTGCATCGTGCTTGGCGAGCACGAGATGGCGCTGTATCTGCAGGAACTGCTGAAACAGGCCGGCCAGGAGACCTTCTCCGGCAAGCCGGTGCTGGAGGTCAACCCGGGCCATCCGCTGGTCGCACGCCTGAAGGCCGCGGAAGGCGACGACTTCAACGACCTGGCCTCCTTGCTGTTCGAGCAGTCCCTGCTGGCCGAGGGCGGGCAGTTGGAGGACCCGAGCGGGTTCGTCGCCCGGTTGAACCGACTGCTATTGCAGAAGGCCGCCTGACCTGGCGGACACCCACCCGCCGGAAACCGCGTGTCCGGCGGGTGGACCTGACGTGGAGCGATATTCCGCGTTACCCTTAAAAGTTCATGTATTAAGAGGGCAAAGCCCATGCAAGTCGCGCAGAACGCCGTGGTGGCCATCCACTACACCCTGACCAACGACGCTGGCGAGAAGATCGACAGCTCCGAAGGCCGCGAGCCGCTGGCCTACCTGCACGGACAAGGCCAGATTGTCCCGGGCCTGGAAAAGGAGCTGGAAGGCAAGGCCGCCGGCGACAAGGTCCAGGCGAAGGTCTCCCCGGAAGAAGGCTACGGCGAGAAGATCGACGCCATGGTTCAGGAGATCCCGATGGAGGCCTTCCAGGGCGTCGAATCCGTCGAGCCGGGGATGCAGTTCCAGGCGCAGACCGAGAACGGCCCGCTGACCGTCACCGTGACCAAGGTCGAGGGTGAAACCGCCACGGTCGACGGGAACCATCCGCTGGCCGGCGAGACCCTGAACTTCGACGTCGAGATTGTCGAAGTCCGCGAGGCCTCGGCCGAAGAGCTGGAGCACGGCCACGCCCACGGCGAGGGCGGTCACGAGCACTGATCGCGCCTGGCCGGTGATACCCGCCGGCCTAGCCGCCTTTTTCGACCCGCCCCGGTGCCGCCGGGGCGGGTTTTATCGTTTTGGACCCGAGGAAAGTTGACCCGGGCTGCTGCGTATCGATCCGGAGCGAATGGCGCTATATGCGACTGGTATTGCAAACCATTCGCATTAAGGGTAGGGTGCGCTCTGTTCGTGGGCAGTGACTTGGCAATCCGCCGGCCAGCCGCGATAGTCGGATTCCGGGAGATGCGTGACCCATACGCGCCGATGTGCGAGCGGGTTAGCTTCTCTTCGGTCAAGGCGTCTATACATTCGTGTCCTGCGGCGAGCTAGCTCATCCATGACCCACCGTTTTTCCATATCCCCTTCCGGCAGTCGTCGTGCGTTGGCGCTGGGCGTGGCCGTGAGCTTCGCGCTGCACGGCGGGATACTGGGCTCGCTATGGGTGATGCGTGATGCCGCACCGGAGTTGGCTGGCACCCGGGGCGGGGGCATGGAGGCACACTGGGTCGAACTGGACGCGGTGTTGCCTGACACGACCGGGCAAGAAACGGCGGTCGTTGAACCCGACGCCGTGACCGAGACACTTGAGGAACCGGAACCGGAACCGGAACCGGAACCGGAACCGGAACCGGAACCGGAACCGGAACCGGAACCGGAACCGGAACCAGAGCCGGAACCAGAGCCGGAACCAGAGCCAGAGCCAGAGCCAGAGCCAGAGCCAGAGCCGGAGCCGGAGCCAGAGCCGGAGCCAGAGCCGGAGCCGGAGCCAGAGCCGGAGCCAGAGCCGGAGCCAGAGCCGGAGCCAGAGCCGGAGCCAGAGCCGGAGCCAGAGCCGGAGCCAGAGCCGGAGCCAGAGCCAGAGCCGGAGCCGGAGCCGGAGCCGGAGCCAGAACCGGAGCCAGAGCCGAGTCGTTCGGGCGCGTCCGGGCCGGCCGAAGACCAGAAGCCGGCGACGGAGGCGGCCTCCGGTGGGCCGGCGGGCCAAGAGGACGAGCCCTTCGAGGAGCCGGGGTTCGGGGCGGAGTACCTGAATAACCCGCCGCCGGACTATCCGCGAATCTCGTTGCGCCGAGGGGAGGAGGGTACCGTCCTGCTGCGCGTCCGGGTCTCCGCGCAGGGGCAGCCGCTGGACTGGTCGGTGGAGGAGAGCAGCGGCCACCGGCGCCTGGACGATGCCGCCGAGGCGGCGATCGAGCATTGGGAGTTCGAGCCTGCCCGCCGTGGGGGACGCGCGGTGGAGGGCGTGGTGCTCGTACCGATGGACTTTTCGATTCGATGACAAGGCCGGCGCATGAAGCGCTGCGCAGCCGGGGATGATTGCATGAACGAGTTCGATGTCTTCTACGTGTTTCGCCATGGTGACCCGGTGCTGGTCGCGGTCTTCGCGATCCTGCTGCTGATGTCCGTGGCGACCTGGGCGATTGCCGCTAGCAAGCTGCTGACGCTGATTGGCGTGCGTCGCGACAACCGCGCCGCGTTGGCGGCCTTCGATGCCAGCCAGACGGCGCCGGCCTTCCACGATGCGATCCACGACCAGCGCGGCCCGCTGGCGGTGATCGGTCAGGAGGCGCTTGCCGCGTTCGATGACTACCGCGGGGTGCGTGACGGCTCGGACAAGGCCGAGCAGCGCCTGGACGACCACGTGGTGCGCCGGATTCGCCAGGCGATGGACCGGCAGCTGCTGCGCATGCAGGCCGGCAATATCGTGTTCGCCTCGGTCGGGGCGCTGGCGCCCTTTGTCGGACTCCTCGGTACCGTCTGGGGTATCCATGGCGCCCTGATCGACATCTCACAGGAGTCGTCGGTGTCCATGGATCTGGTGGCGGGTCCGCTCGGCGAGGCCCTGGTGGCCACCGCCGCCGGCCTGGCCGCGGCGATCCCGGCGGTGGCCTTCTTCAACATCTTCAATCGCTCCCAGCGCCTGTTGCATCAGGACTTCGAGGCCTTCGCACACGATGTGCATGCCCTGCTGATGCACTCCGACCTGAAGCCCGGCAATGCTCGCGAGGCGCGTGACCGTCGCACCGATCCGCATGCACTGCCGGACGACGGCCTGCACCAGGAGGGCTAAGCCATGGCCTTCGGACGCATGGGCGACACCAGCGAACCAATGTCGGACATGAACGTGATCCCGCTGGTGGATGTGATGCTGGTGCTGCTGGTGATCTTCATCATCACTGCACCGGTGATTACCCACTCGGTGGATCTGGATCTTCCTCAGGCCACCAGCGAGCCGGTGGACGAGCTGCCGGACAGCGTGACGCTGTCCCTGGACGGAAGCGGCGACCTGTACTGGAACAACGAGTCGGTCTCCCTGGAGCGTCTCCCGGCGCGCCTGCGCGAGGCGCTGGAGACACAACCGGACATCGCGATCTATCTGCGCGCGGATCGTGACACGCGTTACGAACGCCTGGCCCGGGTGATGGCCGAGGTGCGCCAGTCCGGGGTGAGCCGCATGGCCTTCGTCTCCGAACCGGAGGGGGAACAATGAATTCCGGAACGCATCCACCCGGCAAGCCGGCTGTCCACCAGGATCCGGGCCCGCGCGAGATTGCCAGCGAGCAGCTGCTGGGCCCCGCTCGGCAGATCCGCATCTGCCACCGCGGCGAGTGGTACACCCTGCGCCGGACCGCCAACGACAAGCTGATCCTGACCAAGTAAACCCCGTGAAACACCGGCCGCGGTCCACACCGTGGCACCTGCCAGCCAGGGGAGTCTCTCCCTCAGCCAGCCTCCAATCCGTCACCGACCCACGGCGCCCCGGCGTCCGTGGCGGTGTTGATGCTGGCCAACTCAAGGGAGACAACCATGGCTCGAAACCATCTGGCAAGCCGCCGAATCGCACGACCCGCCGACCACTCGCGCAACTCCGGGGTATGGAGGCGACGTGCCGTCGTACTCGCAATTGCCGGGGCCGTGGGGATTCCCGCGCTGCATGCCGACGAGGCTGCCCCGACAGCCGAATCCGGAACCGAGGCCCGGCTGGCGCCGGTGCAGATCCTCGGAGACGTGACCGCGACGCAGCGGCTGCCCGGCTCGGCGGCCGTGGTGGGTCGCGAACAGCTGGAAACCGAAGGGACCACCGACATCCACCAGGCGCTCAAGACCGTGCCCGGCGTGTATGTGCAGGAGGAAGACGGGGCGGGTCTGCGCCCCAATATCGGGATCCGTGCGGCGCCTCCGGGGCGCAGCAGCAAGGTGACCCTGATGGAGGACAACGTGCTGATCGCCCCGGCACCGTATTCCAACCCGGCGGCCTACTATTTCCCGACCACGATGCGGATCAACGAGATCGAAGTGCTCAAGGGGGCCCCGCTGTTGCGCCACGGGCCGCAGACCACCGGGGGTGTGATCAATCTGGTGTCCACGCCCATCCCCCGGGAACGCGGAGGCTCCATCGAGACGGTGGTGAACGATCGGGGCGGCACCGACGTGCACGCGATGTTCGGGGATCGCTCCGGTGACTGGAGCTACATGGTCGAGACCGTCCAGCGCAACGGGGCCGGCTTCAAGGATATCGATCGCAGCCACCGCGATACCGGCTACGACATCCAGGACTATGTCGGCAAGCTGCGCTGGGATGGCGAGCGCCAGAGCATCGAGGCCAAGGTCCAGTACTCAAAGGAAACGTCCAACGAGACCTATCTCGGCCTGACCGACGCGGATTTCGCGCGTGATCCCAACCGGCGCTATGGCCTGTCCGGGATCGATCAGATGGAGAACGATCACCTTGGTCTGAGTCTCACGCACGACATCGACTGGTCCGAGCGCGTGCGCATGACCACCACGTTGTACCGCAACGAATTCGCCCGAAACTGGTTCAAGCTGGGCGGAGGTGGCGCATTCATTGACGACGCCAATCGGGGCGATGCGAGCGCGCAACGAATCCTCCGGGGCGAGGACGATGTGGCGGGACTGACCTACCGCAACAACAACCGCGAATATGTCTCCGAGGGCATCCAGACCGAACTGGGCATGGACTTCGGGGACCACTGGTTGCGTGCGGGTGTCCGCTATCACCAGGACGAGATGGACCGCTTCCAGCCGGACGACATCTACGATCAGGTGAACGGTTCCCTCGTCTATCAGGAGACCATCCAGCCGACGGGCAGCAACAACCGGTTCGAGGATGCGCAGGCCTGGAGCTTCTGGCTCGCCGACGAGTGGTACGTGAGTGACCGGCTGACGGCCAACCTGCTGCTGCGCTACGAGGATGTCGAGACCTCGCGGACCCAGTATGCCGACACCCAGCGTAACGTCGTGGATTCGCGGCGCTCCAATTCGAGCAGCGTCTGGCTGCCGGGGGCCTCGCTCACCTACGACTTCACGGATCGCTGGCAACTGCTGGCGGGGGTTCACCGTGGATTTGCTCCCCTGGGGGGCGGTGCGACCGAAGAACAGGACCCGGAAACCAGCACGAACTGGGAACTGGGCGCCCGGTATCAGGGCGACCATGCGTTTGTCGAGGCGATTGGTTTCTACAGCGATTTCTCCGACTTCGTGCAGAACTGCTCGGTGGCGACGCCCTGCTCGGACGGTTCCACCTCCGGAACCTTTACCACCGGAGAGGCGGTCATCTCCGGACTGGAGGTGCGGGCATCCACGGGGGTGGACCTGGGGGCCTTCCACGCGCCCCTGGAGGCCAGCTACACCTATACCCGTGCCGAGGCCAGCGCGGACAACCCGGCCTCGGGGCAGCAAGACGGCGATCGCTTGCAGGGGATCCCCCGCCACCAGTTCAGCCTGCGAGGGGGCCTCGAGCACGCGAGTGGCTGGAACCACTACGCGGTCGTGAAGTACATCGACGAGACGTGTACCAGCGATGGCTGTAACCGGAGCGCGGGCGCATTCGACCGGACCGAGTCGCTGACCACGATCGACCTGGTGAGTCAGTACCCCCTGGGGAGGAACACCGACCTCTATGCCCGGGTGAGCAATGTGTTGGATGAGCAACAAATCATCTCCCGTTCCCCGGACGGGGCCCGGCCCAACGAACCGCGTACGTTCTCGGTGGGGTTGACGCACCGGTTCTGAGTCGGTGTCTCTTGAAACGCAGGCCGCACCTCTCTCGGGTGCGGTCTTCTTGTATGGGGGAACCGGAATCGGCAGCCCGTCACATTCTGGACGGCGGGGTTCCGGCAAGACGGATCGTATGCTGCGCTTCCGAGTCGAATGCCCCGAGTGTCCCCGGTTCGACGGGTAACTGTCGGGTACTGGGGGCGAAGCGAGAAAGGACCCTTACCGTAAAGGAGAACACCATGTGGAAATCGCGACTGACGATCCTGATGCTTGCCCTGATGATGGCGCTGGGCAGTGCCACCCTCGCGGGGTGTGACAATCAGGGCCCGGCGGAAGAGGCCGGCGAGAACATCGATGACGCCATGGACGATGCGGGCGATTCGATGGAGGATGCCGGCGACGAGATGGAAGACACCTTCAGCAACTGATTTCCTGCCCTGCAGTACGTGAAAGCCCCGGCACGCGCAGCGTGTCGGGGCTTTTTTGTGGCGGACCAGCGCCAGCTGGTCGCCTGGGTGATGGATCCGGGGCAGGATCAGAGGCGGTCGTCACCCTCGGGTTCCAGGGAGCCGCCCTGCTCGTCCATGCCGTCATCCGTCGGGGGCTGCTGCATCTCGCCTTCCGGCGGCTGCTGTTGCTGCATGCCGTCTTGGGGTGGCGGGGCGCTCTGCATGCCGCCTTCACCGGCCTCGGGCTGTTCCTGCATCTGTTGCTCTTCGAACTCGTCCATGCCCATGTCGCCGTCGGAGCAGCCCATCAGGAAGACGAGGGGTGCGATGGCCATGGCGGCCAGGATCTTGGTGGAATGTTTCATGGAAACTCCTGTGTATCCGGGGTGAATGTGAACGGAAAATGACGTTCAATCCGGTTGACCGGGATACCCCCTCGTATGTTGCGAGAAGTTCATCACACTCCACCGTTTCGGTGAGGCGATCGTGGCGCTCATCACGTATCCCCGTGCGGTTTGTCGACGCATCACGAACCCACCGCTACAGTGATGCCCAGGCAATTCACGGACCGTAGTGATGGCGCAATTCTCCCAACCCGACCCCCTCCTCGATCAGGCCCGCTCGGCCTGGGCCCGGGGCGAACATGACGCTGCGATGACCCTTTGGCGCCAGGGTGCCGAGGCGGGTGATCCGCAGTGCGCGTTTAATCTTGGCGTGCTGCTGGACGAGGGGCAGTACCTGCCCCGGGATCCGCTCGAGGCCGCGCAGTGGTACCAGCGCTCAGCCGAGGCCGGCTTCCCGGATGCGGCCTTCAACCTGGCGGTGCTGTTCGAGCAGGGTGATGGGCCGGAGGCGAATCCCAACGAGGCAGCGCGCTGGTTCCATATTGCCGCCGAGCGCGGGAACGCCCAGGCCATGTTCAATCTGGGGCTCAAGTTCGACGAGGGCCGGGGCCTGCCGCAGGACCCGGAACAGGCGGCACAGTGGTACCTGCTCGCGGCCGAGGCCGGTGAGGGGCGTGGGGCGGCCAATCTCGCGCGTCTGTTCGCGATGGGCGAGGGCGTGGAGCGGTCCGACGTGTCGGCGTTCAAGTGGTATGCGATCGCGGCGGAGATGGGGGTTGCGAGCGCCGCACGGCACCGCGAGCGGGTCGCTCGCGAGCTGAGCCCGGAGCAGCGCCTGCATGCCGGTGAGCGTGCGCAGGAGTGGTTGCAGGGCCATTCGTCGCCCCGTCTGCAATAGCGGGGTCGGGCGCTCGCGCTAGGGTGCCCCTGAGGCTTGAGAAAGGGGCAAGGCGTTGCGGTTGGCGTTGGGCTAGATCACTACGTTCAGTTCGCGGCGCGGCTCTTCGGCCGGGCCGGCCAGGCTGACCGCGAGTTCCACACGACGGCGCAAGGCCTCGACACCACCACCACTCAGCGGGCCGCCGTCCGCCGGCATGGCCTCGGCGGAATCATTGCCGCTGCGGAACGCCTCGATCTGGGCCGCCACGCGGGCGCGGGAGGCCATCTCCTGGTCCGATCGCGGGAAGGCCAGCCCCTGATCCGGCTCGGCATCACCGCGCCGGTTGTCGTCCTGTTCCGGGCGGTCTTCGAGCGGCCGGCGGGCTGCGCCGGCCTCCGGATCGTTCAGCGGGCGTTCGAAATCCGCCGGGGTGGAGAGTTGGCCCAGGCCCAGCCGGTCGCTTCCGGTCGGGCGTGTGCCGATCGGTACTGCAGCTGAGGGGTTGGAGACTGGGACTTCCATCGTGTGACTCGTCGAGCCCCCTGATCGTTACGTGGTCTTGTCGCCTGGATTCAGGCGCGCACATCCAGCAGTGAGCCGATCATTCGATCTTCGGCCTGCAGGGTCTTCACCGAGGCCTCGATCTGATTCTGGCTGGCGATCATGCCGACCTGGGCGCCCATGCCCTCGCGACTGCCCGCATTCTCGGTGGCCACCGTATGTGCCTGCTGGCGCATGCTGGTCATGCCCTTCTGAATGCCCGCGAGGGAGGTGCTGCCGTCGATCATCGTTTCGAACTCGTTGTGGTTTTCGGTTGCAACCCTACGACCGAATTATAGATCAATTAGTTGCACTTCACCGGAAGCCCATCCGGGAAGGCGTCAGGAGGTGCCGAGCAAGCTTTGCAGGCGGGCTTGAACAGCCTCGCGGGCGCCGGCCTGTCGTGCCTGCCATGCAGCCAGACGCTCGCGGCGAGCCTGCCGATCAATCCCTTCCGCCAGGCGGGCAAGCACCTCTTCGGCCACCTGTTCGGGGTCCTCGCCGCGGGCGACCAGGCCGGTGTGTTCGGCCGCGATGCGCAGCCGGGTGGCGGCGTCCGGATGGCGCTCGTGCTGCGCCGGGCCGCAGATCACCGCGCTGCCACAGGCCAGTGGCAGACCCAGGTCCGGAGGGGTCTCGCTGGCGGCCAGGGTGCCACCCGGCAGGGTCACGTCGGCGCAGGTGTAGGCGGCGTGCAGGGTCTCCGGGTCCTCGATGTAGTAGACCCGGTTCTTGCGCGGCACGAAGGACGTCATGAAGCGGTTGTGGCGGATGATCGGCAGGGAGTACTTGATCGCGTCGCGATAGACCGGCTCGTGGCGTGCCGGGTCGGCCGGGGCCAGCAGCAGGATGGCGGCGCTCTTGCGCAGGACCGCGAACAACACGGCGAAGGCGAAGGCCTCCTCGCCCGGGCCAGTATTGGGTGCCAGCAGGATCGGGTGACCCTTCTCGTGGTACTCGCGAAAACGCTCGCAGAACCCGTCATCTCCGGATGGCGCGGGCGGCAGTTCCACCGCGCCGGCGATCGGATCGCCGATGACCTCGACCGGGCCGGAGACGGTTGCGTCCTCGCGCGCAGCGAAGACCGCATTCCATTCGACGCCTGCCGCGCCGTCACCCTCGGCATTGATCCAGATGCGAGGCACGTGGACCGTGCCGAGGGCGGGTCCCAGGTCCAGATCGCCAGCGTGCAGGGCACCGATGACCACGATGGCGCGCGGTTGCAGGCGCGCCAGACGTGTGGCGGCCAGTTCGGGGCGCATCGCCAGGGCCAGGAAACCGTCGATCAGGTCCTCGGCCTCGCGGTCCTGGCCACAGTCGGTGACGCCGAGGGCGATGGGGCCGACGGACCCGGCCAGCTCCTGCAGCCAGTCGGCGGCGGTCTCCAGAGTGGCCCGCGGGGCCAGGACCAGGATGCGCCCGCTGCTTTCGCCGGGGACGGAGCGGGCGGTGATCCAGGCAGACAAACGTGCGAACATGGTGGGCTGTTATCCGGTCGTCGGGCGAGCGCCGCATTATACGAGGCGCCGCACAGCGCCCGCCACGGGCGGGCTACACGTTGTCTCGAGGGGAATCGCGGAATGGGCATACGCTGGATCATCGGGCTGGTGGTGATGGGGGTCATCCTGGCCCTGGCCATGTGGGTCTATTCCAACCCCGGCGGGATGCGCAGCCAGCAGTTCTCCGATCTGCCCTGGCAGATCGAGGTGGGGGACCGTCAGCGCACCCGGGTGCTGGGGGTCGTGCTGGGCGAGACCACCATGGCGGATCTGATGCACCGTCTTCCGGTGCCGGACATCCGCCTGTTCGTGGACGCGGACGGCTCGCGTTCGCTGGAGGCCTATTACGTGAACGCGCGCATCCCGCCGTTCGAGGCCAACCTGATCCTGCGCCCGGATCTGGACGAGGCCGCGCTGGACCGGATTCAGTCCGAAGTCACCTCCGAGCGCCCGATGCCCAGTGGCGCCCGGCGCTACGGGCTGAGCGACAATGCCCTGACCTCGCTGGGCAACGTGCCGATCGTCGAGATGAGCTACATCCCCCGCGCGCAATGGACCGAGGACCTGATCACCGAGCGCTTCGGCGAGCCGCGCGAGCGGCTGCGCATCGACTCCGATCACAGTTACTGGCTCTACCCCGAGGAGGGGTTGGCCATCCTGGTCCCGCGGCGCGGCCGCGTGCTGATGCATTACGTCACCCAGGACCGCTGGGGGCAGACGGTGGAGCGCCTGCGCGACGAGGGGCGGCGCCGCCTGGGCGAGGATCACGGGGATCATGAGTGAGTCGAACCCGACGGATGACCGCCCGTTCTGGGAGCGCCCGCTCGAGAGCCTGACCCATGCCGAGTGGGAGGCCCTGTGCGATGGCTGCGGGCGCTGCTGCCTGCACAAGCTGGAAGACGAGGACTCGGGCGAGCTGGCCTTTACCTGGCTGGCCTGCGATCTGCTCGACTGCGAGACCGGCTACTGCTCCGACTACGCGAACCGCCGCGACTTCGTGCCGGACTGCATCCAGCTGACCCGGAAGGACCTGCCGCACTATCACTGGCTGCCACCGACCTGCGCCTACCGGCTGCGCTTCGAGGGCCACCCTCTGCCAGCCTGGCATCCGCTGCTGAGCGGCGATCCGGAGACGGTCCGCCGCGCCCGCGTGTCAGTGGCCGGGCGCGTGATCCGCGAGCAGGACGCCCCGGACCTGCCACTGATCGACTACGTGGTGGACTGGCCCGGCGAGGTGCCCGAGTCCGCGCGCCTGTGGCGCCCGGTGGTCCGTCTGCCGCGGGAGTAGCCATGCCGGCGGTGGTGGACCTGTTCGTCTACGGGACGCTCAAGCGGGGTTTTGCCAACCACCGTGCATTCTGCGAGCGCGCGATCAAGATACGCACCGCATCGATCGCCGGAGCGATCTTTGATCTGCCCGTGGGCTATCCGGCGGTGCAGCTCCCGGGCGCAAGCATCCTTCTGGAGGCGGGTGCCGACCCCGTGCGCGATGCGGGCCGCCAGAGGCTCGTCCGCACGCCCGCGTCAGCCGGACCGGCCGGGGCCGTCCGCGAACAAGTCCATGGGGAATGGATCCGCCTCCCGGACCCCGCGCGGACCCTGCCACTGATCGATGCCCTCGAAGGTGTGCGCGCGGACGGCCGCGGAGAGTATCGCCGCGCGCTGGTTCCCGCCCGAACGCAGGAGGGTCCGCGGGCCTTGTGGGTGTACTGGATGCCGCAATTGCCGCCCGATGCGCGCTACCTGCCGGATGGGGCCTGGCCGGCGAGGACTTGATCCGTACGGCGTGCTCATTACGCAGTCCTGGGACGCCGGGGGCACGGTCCGTGAGCGGTAGGATGCCGATGAGCGCAGCGGATCGCATCGGGTGGAGCATGGGGTGAGTGCCACGTCTTGAACGATGCGATTCGCTGCGCTCATCGCATCCTACGGTTTCCCTGGTATTTCGTGGTTCCGGGGAGGCGCTAGGGAGACGCTGATTTAATCGCACGTCCGCGTTGGTGCCCCCTGTTTTCCGAGACAAGGCGCGTCGTGCAGCGGGTAGTGGTTCTACCCGCAAGCGGCGCAACGCAGGATCGGGGAACAGGGGGCACCAACCCCGCAAGCCATTGAAAGTGAGGGCTCGGCCGCTTTTGCGCGCGCACTGCGTTGCGGCTCCCTTGTGCAGAATGACTGCACGGCAGTCACCGCGCCTTGTTCGCACGCAAAAGCGACTCGAGCGCGGACGTGCGATTAAATCAGCGTCTCCCTAGCCGGCGGAGGCGAGGAGTTCGCGGGCGTGGGTGCGGGTGGTCTCGGTGAGCTGGGTGCCGCCGATCAGGCGGGCCAGGGCCTCCACGCGGCGTTCGTCGTCCAGCGGCTGGATCGCGGTGCGGGTGCCGTCCTTGGCGTGGCTCTTTTGTACCTCCAGCTGGTGGTGCGCCTGGGCGGCGACCTGGGCCAGGTGGGTCACGCACAGGACCTGATGGCGCTCGCCCAGGCTGCGCAGCTTGCGCCCGACCACCTCGGCGACCGCGCCACTGATGCCGCTGTCGACCTCGTCGAAGATCAGCGTGGGCACCGTCTGCTGCTCGCTGGCCAGTACCTGTAGCGCCAGCCCGATGCGCGAGAGCTCGCCGCCGGAAGCGACCTTGGCCATCGGCTGCGGCGCAGCACCGGGGTTCGCGGCCACGCGGAATTCAATGTGGTCCACGCCGTGGGCCTGCGGCTTGTCGGCGGGCTCGACCCCGATCTCGAAGTGGCCGCCAGCCATGCCCAGTTCCTGCATGGTCTCGGTGACCGACTGGCCGATGCGGCTGGCGGCCTTCCGGCGAGCCTGAGTGAGTTTCGTGGCAGCGGTATCGAAGGCCTCGCGGGTCTGCTGTTCGCGCGCCTCCAGGGCCTCAACGGTCTGGTCGCCGTTTTCCAGGGCATCCAGTTCCGTTTGCAGTTCATCGAACAGGCCCGGCAGGGCCTCGGGGTCGATCCGGTGCTTGCGCGCCAGGCGCAGGTATTCGCTGACGCGAGTATCCAGCTCGGCGAGGCGTTCCGGATCCAGCTCGATGCCGTCGGCCAGACGGCGCAGGTGGTCGCCGGCCTCGTCGATCTGGATGCGGGCGGATTCCAGCAGCTCGACCGCCGGACTGACCCGTTCGTCGTGTTGCGCGGCGTCCTGCAGGGCGTGCAGGACCTGGCCCAGCTGCGTGTCCAGCCCGCTGTCCTCCTCGATCTGCTGGCTGGCGGTCTGGAGGGCGGTGAGTACCTCGGCGCCGTGGGCGAGCTGGTTTTGTTCGGTCAGCAGTCGGGGGTATTCGTCCTGTACCGGGGCCAGCTCGGCCAGTTCTCCGCTCTGGAAGCGCAGCAGGTCGAGGCGGTCGGAGGTGTCGGCCTGGGCCTCGCGTGCCTGGTCCAGAGCGCTCGCCGCAGCGCGCCAGGCGCGGTGGGTGTCGCGGACATCGCGCGTCGGGTTGCCGTCGAGAAAGCCATCCAGCCAGTGGCGCTGGGTATCGCGCTGCAAGAGCTGCTGATGTGCGTGCTGGCCGTGGATGTCCACCAGCCATTCGCCCAGGGTGCGCAGCTGACCCACCGCGACCGGGCGCCCGTTGATCCAGGCGCGGCTCTTTCCCTGGCGGGTCAGCACGCGGCGCAGCAGGACGCTTTCGTCGTCCGCCTCGGCCAGGTCCTGTTCGGCCAGCCAGGCGCTGGCCGGGCCCTTGGCGGGCAGGGCGAACTCGGCCGACAGATCGGCCTGTTCGGCACCCTCGCGCACCATGCCGGCATCCGCGCGGTCGCCCAGTAGCTGGCCGATCACGTCGATCAGGATGGACTTGCCGGCCCCGGTCTCGCCGGTCAGGGCGCTCAGGCCGGTGTCCAGCTCCAGTTCCAGCCGGTCGATGATCGCGAAGTCGCGGATGCTGATCAGATGCAACATGGGATCAGGGCTGCTCGCCCCAGCGCAGCTTGGTGCGGAGCACGCGCAGGAAGTGGTGTTCGCGGGGGTGGATCAGGGTCAGGGCCTGTTCGCGGCGATGGATGCGCAGCAGGTCGCCGGGGGCGAAGTCCACGTTCTCCTGGCCATCCAGTGCGACCTGGGCTGGCGAGCGGCTGCCGCTGGACAGGCGGATCTCGATGGTGGAGCGGCCGCTGACGACCAGCGGGCGGTGATTCAGGCTGTGCGGGCAGACCGGCACCAGCACCATCGCGTCCAGCTGCGGGGTCAGGATCGGCCCGCCGGCGGACAGCGCGTAGGCGGTGGAACCGGTGGGGGTCGCGATCACGAGGCCGTCGGCCCGCAGGCGTCCGACATCCATGCCGTCGATCGCGGTGTCGAATTCGATAATGCGCACCACGCTCAGCACGTGGAGGACGACGTCATTCAGGGCGATCCCGCGGTGGATGGTGACGCCGTCGCGGATCAGCTCGGCCTCGAGCATGGCCCGGGGTTCGCGCTCGAAGGCGCCATCCAGGACCTCGCTCAGTTCCTCCGGGGCGGTGTCGGGGGAGACATCCACCAGGAAGCCGAGCCGGCCGAGGTTGATCCCCAGCAGCGGGGTGTCGGCATCCACGGTGACGCGGGCCGTGGCCAGCAGTGTCCCGTCGCCGCCGATCACGATGAGAAGGTCTACCGCGTGGGCCAGCTCGTCCAGCGGCAGGAGCCCGACGCTGTCCGGCCGCTCGAAGCCGTCGATCTCCTGTTCCATGAAGACCTGGCGGCCGCGCTCCTGCAGCAGACCCACCAGGGTCGCGACCAGGGGCGCGGTACGCGAGTCGCTGGACTTGCCGACCAGTCCGACCTTGTTGAAGTCTGGCATCATGCCGGCATTATCCGGAAAAGGGACCGCGACTGCACCCGGGGTTTCTTGACCTGATTCCTGCACGATCCAAGACTGAACCCTTTAAGCACTCGACCGAGTGGAGCGCTGACGATCCATGGAAAACGCAACGATCAATCTGGACGCCAGGGCCCGCACCCTGTTGCGGACCCTGATCGAGAGCTATATCCGGGATGGCCAGCCCGTCGGTTCGCGCACCCTGGCCCGGACCTCTGGCCTCAGCGTGAGCGCCGCCACCGTGCGCAACGTGATGGCGGATCTCGAGGATATGGGGCTGATCCATTCGCCGCATACCTCGGCCGGGCGCATACCGACCCCGGCCGGCTACCGGCTGTTCGTCGACAGCCTGCTGGAGGTGCGCAATCCCTCGCCGGAGGATATCCGTGCGATCCAGTCGGGGTTCGATCCGAGTGCCAGCACCCAGGATCTGATGGACGCCACCAGCAACCTGCTGTCGCGGGTCACGCGCATGGCGGGGATGGTGCGCCTGCCGCGGCATCGCAACGTGGCGCTCAGTCAGATCGAGTTCCTGCGCCTGGGCGAGGGCCGCATCCTTGCGATCCTGGTGATCGATGGCAAGGAGGTGCAGAACCGGGTACTGGAACTGGACCGTGACTTCAGCCAGGACGAACTGCAGCGCATGGCGAACTACCTGAATGCCCATCTGGCCGGCAAGAGCCTGCATGCGGTGCGCGCCGAGCTGTTACGCGAGATGCGTGACGTGCGCGACGACCTGGACGCAATGATGCTGGCGGCGATCGATCTGGGCGAGAAGGCGGTGGGCGACGAGGACCCGGACGATGTGGTCGTGGCCGGCCAGACCCACCTGCTCGGCTACGAGGAGCTGGCGGACATGGCCCGCCTGCGCCAGTTGCTGGAGGCCTTCAACGAGAAGCAGGAGATCCTCGGCATCCTCGACCAGTGCATCCGCGGCGACCGGGTGCAGATCTTCATCGGCCGCGAATCGGGGCTCGACTGGTTCGAGAACTGTTCGGTGGTGACTGCGCCCTACAGTGTCGACGGCGAGGTGGTGGGCGTGCTTGGGGTGATCGGTCCCACGCGGATGTCCTACGACCGGGTGATCCCGATCGTGGACGTGACGGCCCGCCTGCTGGGCTCGGCGCTGGGCGATCACCCGGTGGATGATTCGAAGTAGCGGCCCCTTGAAACCGGGGGGAATGCCCCCAGCATCCAGATAGACAACCCAATCCACCCTGTCCGCCGGTGATCGGCGCGGCGGGCGATTTTGTTTTTCATTGATTTGCGAGGCCAGCATGTCCGAACAGCGGGAATCCCAGGAACAGCCGGAAGAACTCGAGACCCGGAACGACGAGGCCCCCGAGGCCGAGGGTGGCACGGATGATCGGCTGCAGGAGCTCGAGGCCCTGGCCGAAGAGCGCCGCGACCAGGCCCTGCGGGCCCAGGCCGAGCTGGAGAACCAGCGCCGCCGCTTCGAGCGCGAGCTGGAGAACGCGCACAAGTACGCAATGGAGAAGTTCGCTGCCGAAATGCTGGAGGTGGGTGACTCGCTGGAACTGGGGCTGCAGGCGGCGCGCGAGTCCAAGGATGTCGAGCGCATCATCGAGGGCGCCGAGCTGACCCTGAAGAACCTGACCCGGGTGTTCGAGAAGTTCGGCATCCAGTCCGAGGACCCGACCGGGCAGCGCTTCGATCCGGAGCGTCACCAGGCGATGTCCATGCAGGAAGACCCGGAGAACCCGCCGAACACCGTGGTGGCCACCATGCAGAAGGGGTACCGGTTGCAGGACCGCGTGCTGCGCCCGGCGATGGTGGTGGTCTCCAAGGCGCCGACCTCGCCGAACATCGACGAAAGCGCCTGACGCCGTCTTTTCGGGCCGGTTTTCGGGGTATCGGACACGCTGCCCCTTGAAAACCCGGCCCGGGGCCCCAGATTCCCGTACAAGTTGGCAGAGAAACGCTCTCTGCAGCGCAAAATTTTTCGCATCAGGAGATTTCAGTCATGGGCAAGATCATTGGTATTGACCTCGGGACCACCAACTCCTGCGTCGCCGTAATGGAAGGCGACCAGGCCAAGGTCATCGAGAACGCGGAAGGCACCCGCACCACCCCGTCCATCGTCGCGTTCAGTGACGACGGCGAGGTGCTGGTTGGCCAGTCCGCGAAGCGCCAGGCGGTCACCAACCCCCAGAACACCGTGTTCGCTTCCAAGCGCCTGATCGGTCGCAAGTTCCAGGAAGACGAGGTCCAGAAGGACATCAAGCTCGTCTCCTACAACATCGTGAAGGCCGACAACGGTGACGCCTGGATCGAGGTGCAGGGCAAGAAGATGGCCCCGCCGGAGATCTCCGCGCGCGTGCTGCAGAAGATGAAGAAGACCGCCGAGGACTATCTCGGCGAAGAGGTCACCGAGGCGGTCATCACCGTCCCGGCGTACTTCAACGACTCCCAGCGTCAGGCGACCAAGGACGCCGGCAAGATCGCCGGGCTCGAGGTCAAGCGCATCATCAACGAGCCGACCGCGGCCGCGCTCGCCTATGGCATGGACAAGCAGCGCGGGGATCGCAAGATCGCCGTGTACGACCTGGGTGGCGGTACCTTCGACGTCTCGATCATCGAGATCGCCGAGGTGGATGGCGAGCACCAGTTCGAGGTGCTGGCGACCAACGGCGACACCTTCCTCGGTGGCGAGGACTTCGACAATCGCCTGATCGACTACCTGGTCGACGAGTTCAAGAAGGACCAGGGCATCGATATCAAGGGCGATCCGCTGGCGATGCAGCGCGTGAAGGAGGCCGCCGAGAAGGCCAAGATCGAGCTGTCCTCCAGCCAGCAGACCGAGGTGAACCTGCCGTACATCACCGCCGACAACACGGGGCCCAAGCACCTGGCGCTGAAGATTACCCGCGCCAAGCTGGAGAGCCTGGTCGATGACTTGGTCAAGCGCTCCATCGAGCCGTGCAAGGTCGCGCTGAAGGATGCCGGCCTGTCCGCCTCCGAGGTGGACGACGTGATCCTGGTCGGTGGCCAGACCCGCATGCCCAAGGTGCAGGAAGCGGTGCAGGCGTTCTTCGGCAAGGAGCCGCGCAAGGACGTGAACCCGGACGAGGCCGTTGCGGTCGGCGCCGCGGTGCAGGCCGGCGTGCTGGGTGGCGACGTCAAGGACGTGTTGCTGCTGGACGTGACCCCGCTGTCGCTCGGGATCGAGACGATGGGCGGCGTGATGACCAAGCTGATCGAGAAGAACACCACCATCCCGACCCGGGCCAATCAGGTGTTCTCTACCGCCGAGGACAACCAGACGGCGGTGACCGTGCACGTGCTGCAGGGCGAGCGCGACATGGCCAGCGCCAACAAGTCGCTGGGTCGCTTCGACCTGCAGGACATCCCGGCCGCGCCGCGTGGTGTGCCGCAGATCGAGGTCACCTTCGACATCGACTCCAACGGCATCCTGAACGTCTCGGCCAAGGACAAGGCGACCGGCAAGGAGAACAAGATCGTCATCAAGGCCTCCTCCGGCCTGTCCGACGAGGAAGTCGAACAGATGGTCAAGGACGCCGAGGCCCACGCCGAGGACGACAAGAAGTTCCAGCAGCTGGTCCAGGCGCGCAACCAGGCCGATGGCCTGGTGCATTCGGCCGAGAAGTCCCTGAAGGATCTGGCAGACCAGGTCTCCGATGACGAGCGCACCGCGATCGAGTCGGCGGTGGCCGAGACCAAGACCGCGATGGAAGGCGATGACCCCGAGGTGATCGAGCAGGCCGCGCAGAAGCTGGCCGAGGTCTCCGGCAAGCTGGCCGAGAAGGCCTATGCCCAGGGCGCGGACGCCGCGGGCGAGGCCGGGGCCGAGCAGGCCGAGGGTGGCCCGCAGGGCGACGATGTCGTGGACGCCGAGTTCGAGGAAGTCGACGACGACCAGAAAAAGCAGGGCTGATGCCACGACCGGCGGGACCTCGCGTCCCGCCGGATCGGTTTAGACGCCACGCCCGGGGTGCTCGTGACCCCGGGCGTTTGCGTGAAGGCATTCCGCGTTCGCGCGAACGAATTAGCAGGGAATGACCATGTCTCAACGCGACTACTACGAGGTGCTGGGTGTATCCAAGGACGCCTCGGCCGCCGATATCAAGAAGGCCTTTCGCCGCCTGGCGATGAAGCATCACCCGGACCGCAACCCCGGGGATGCGGAGGCCGAGGCCAAGTTCAAGGAGGCGCGCGCCGCCTATGACGTCCTCAGCGACGACCAGAAGCGCGCCGCCTACGACCGTTACGGCCACGCCGGCGTGGACGGCTCGGCCGGGGGCTTTGGCGGGGGCGCCGGGGCCTCCAACTTCAGTGACATCTTCGAGGACATCTTTGGCGATATCTTCGGAGGTGGCGGGGGTGGCCGCGGGCAGCGGGCCTATCGTGGCTCCGACCTGCAGTACAACCTGGACTTGACCCTGGAAGAGGCCGTGTTCGGCACCGAGGTGAAGGTCCGGATCCCGACCACCGTCAGCTGCGAGGCCTGTGATGGCTCGGGGGCCGAGCCGGGGACCTCGCCGGAGACCTGCCCGACCTGTAATGGGGTCGGCCAGGTGCGCATCCAGCAGGGCTTCTTCTCGGTGCAGCAGACCTGCCCGCGTTGCGAGGGCGCGGGCAAGGTCGTCTCCAGCCCCTGCAAGTCCTGCCACGGCAAGGGTCGAGTGCAGGAGCAGAACACCCTGGACGTGAAGATCCCGGCCGGGGTGGACAGCGGTGACCGTATCCGCCTGGGAGGCCAGGGCGAGGCCGGCATGAACGGCGGCCCGCCGGGTGATCTGTACGTGCAGGTACGGGTCAAGCCGCACAAGTTGTTCCGGCGCGAGGGCTCGGATCTGCACTGCGAAGTGCCGGTGTCGTTCGCCACGGCCGCTCTGGGCGGCGATTTGGAAGTGCCGTCGCTGGATGGTCGGGTCAAGCTGAAGGTCCCCGCGGAGACCCAGACCGGCAAGCAGTTCCGGGTCGGTGGCAAGGGCGTGAAGTCCGTGCACGGCGGCGGGGTCGGTGACCTGATCTGCCGCGTAGTGGTAGAGACGCCGATCAACCTGACCAAGGAGCAGAAGCAGCTCCTGCGTCAGTTCGAGGAGTCCACCCAGGCTGGCGGTACCAAGCACAGCCCGCAGGCCCACTCCTGGCTGGACGGCGTTAAGGGGTTTTTCGAGGACCTGAACTTCTGGTCCAAGTAGTCCCGCAGGGCAAGGACGATGGTTCGCGCAGGCCCCGGTTTTCACCGGGGCCTGTTGCGTTGGGGGCTCAGGTCGAGGCGAAATCGAAGGTGGGGGCGGGCATCGGTGCCTGCAGGAAGTAGCCCTGAACGAGATTCACGTTCAGGCTGTAGAGCACGGCGAGCACGCTGGCGTCCTCGACATAGGGCACGATGACCTGCTTGCCCTTGGCATGCGCGGCATCGGTATGTTCGCGGATCAACTGCTGGTTCTCCTCGCTCTCGGCCAGGTTCTTCACGTAGGACGGGTCCAGCTTGATGTGATCCGCCTCCAGGTGCTGCAGGAGCTGGAACGGGTTCAGCCCGCTGCCGAAGTCGTCGATGCACAGATGGCCGTGCATTTCCTGCAGCCCGCGGGCGACGTGGATCGCCGGCTTCAGGTGGGTAACCACGGTGGGTTCCTTCAGTTCGACGACCACGTTGTCGGCGGGGATGCGCATGCCGTGCAGGTCGTCGTGCAGCCAGCTGACCACGGAGGGGTCGCCCAGGGAGCCGTTGGTCAGTTTGAGGAAGAACTGGGTGGTCGGGTCTTTCTTCAGCTGTTCCGCCAGCATCTGCAGCGCAGTCTTCAGGACCCAGCGGTCGATGGGTGCCGCCATCTCGGTGCGCTCGGCACTGGGCAGGAAGGCATCCGGCTCGTGGATATGCCCCTCGGCGTCACGCAGGCGCACGAAGACCGAGTAGCGCGGGCGATCGGCACCGTGCAGGTTCACGATCGGCTGATACAGCAGTTCCAGGCGGTTGTGTTCCAGGGCGTCCTGAATGCGCAGCTTCCACTGCTGGTCGTTCTGCGCCTGGGTCATCTCGCCTTCTGCGGGACGGAAGAAGCGGTGGTTTCCGCCCCCGGCCTCCACGGCCTCTTGCAGGGCGCGGTCGGCGTGGGTCAGCAGTTCTTCGGTATCCACCGCCGTCTCGTCGGCGATCACGATGCCGGCCGACAGGCTGCAGTTGGTCGAGGCGTTGCCGAGTTCGAAGACACGTCCGGTGACCGCTTCCATCAGACCGTGGATGCGGGCCTCCACCTCGTTGCGCCGGGTGTCGGGGACCACGATCCCGAAGTGCTCGGCCTCCAGGCGTGCGGCGATGGCCGGGTCGGGGAAGTGATCCTCGATCTGCTTGCCGATATCGGCAAGCAGCAGATCGCTCGCGGACATGCCGACGTTGGCCCGGATCTCGGGGAAACGGTCCACCGCCAGGGTGACCAGGGCGAAGGGCTTCTCCGATTGCGCGGCCTGGCTCTGCGCGGTCTCGATCATCCCGGAGAAGTGCTGGCGGTTGTAGAGCCCGGTGACCAGGTCACGCTGCGAGAGGTAGTCGATCTTCTCGGCCAGCTCCGGGTCCTCCTGGGCCGAGTCCAGCAGTACCTGGGTGCAGGCCTCTCCCTCGACGCTGGCGGTGGACAGGCGCAGGTTGGCCTCGAACGGCGTGCCGTCAAACGCCTGCAGCTGGAAGGCCTGATGGGTCTGGTCACCTTCCTCGCCACTCTGGAAGCGGCGCAGCAGGCCCTTCAGTTCGTCGCGGCTCTCCGGGGCGATCAGGTCCATCAGCGGCAGGCCTTCCACTTCCTCCGGATCGGCAATCCCGAAGCGCTCGCGCCAGGACGCGTTGGCATAGATGTGCATGCCTTCGTGCACGTAGGCGATGGCGTCGCGCGAGTTGTCCAGCAACAGTTGGCAGCGGCGTTCGGACTCCTGCAGCGATACGTCCATGCGCCCCATCCGCTGGCGCAGCTGGAACTGCTCGGCAGCGCGCACCGCAAGGATGCCGGCCAGTTCGTGCAGTTCGTGATCGACGACGGCATAGGCGCCGGCCTCGTAGTCGTCTATGCGCGCGGGTTCGGGGCGCTCGGTCATGATGACCAGCGGGGTACGTCGACCGGATGCGTGCAGTGCCGCGTCGACATGTTCCCGGGTCAGGGCCAGGCCGGGTTCGATCAGGACGATCACGTCGAAGCGCCGGCCCTCCAGCGCCTCGGCCAAGGCGTCGCTGCCGGATACCTGCTCCGGCCGGATCGCGCTGCCGCGGGTCCGGATACTGCTGATGACCTCTTCAGCCCGGTTCGGGTTGCTGGTCACGAAGAGCGTGCGAATCGTTTCGTTCATGGGGCTAGTCGTCGCGGTTGCGGGTAGTGAATGGCGGTCCGTCGTCATCCGCGATGGCCGGTCCGTCGGCGGTGTCGGGCGTCTCGCCGGCCGGTTGGTGGACCTCCAGGCCGGTCATGCGGCACCCGACCTCGGTAAACAGCGTAGTGCCCGTGCGCTCGCTGTCCAGTTCCAGAACGCGGGCGCGCCTGTTCAGCCAGCAGACGACGCGTTGTTCATGATCGAATACCTGCGCCGGCAGGAACAGTACCGCCCCGTCGGCATCGGTGCGCTGCGGGGCGAACAGTCCTGATTGCGGGACCCCCGCCGCGATGCCATTGCGGAAATCCTGAATCTGCATGGGCAGACAGCGATCGGCGAGAAATTCCACGCCGATGCTGATCAGACTGCCGGCCTGGTCGTCGAAGCGAATCCAGCGCAGGACCCCGATGGTCCAGCGATGGCCATCCACGGCACGCAAGCCGACCAGGTCCCCGATCAGCAAGGGCTGTTGGGGGTTGTCCAGGCGCAGACGCACGCCGCCGGCGCCGATGTCGTCCACCTGCCAGTGTTCCGGGGGGTGACGCTTGGTGATCGGTCCCGTGGATTCATCGCGGGCGGCGATCTCGAGTCCGCGCCCGACATCTTCCCAGGCGGTCGCGGCAGTATTCGGCGTGTCGTCCGCCAGTGGTTGCAGGTCACGCTCGCGGTCGGAACGGTGCGGGCTGTCTACCAGGGCGAGATCCGAGCCGCGCAGCGCGGCCTTCGACATTTCGAACACGCTGACGCCGTGGTCGTGTTCTTGCAGGGGTTTCAGGCTGGTCTCCGGCGCTTCCGCTGCCCCGGTGGTCTCGGTCTCGGGCGCGCGTCGGCTGTCCATTTCCATCAGCAGGAAATCATGGATACGTTCCAGGCCCATTACGCAGATCCGCTGCAGGTCGCTGGCGCTCTCGCGACTGTGACGGCGGGTTGGCAGGTTCGACCACAGGCGCAACAAGTGTTCGGCCAGTGGCTGTCCCTCGCCGCGGCTGCGCGGTTCCAGGTCGTCGGGGCGTTCACGAAGGGCGTCCAGCGCCGGCGTCAGCTCAATAAAGCAGGCGGGTTCGGTCGCCGGCGTCCCGCGCAGGGCCAGGCCCGGGGCGTGGTCGCGGTCGAGATCGCAGCGCAGCACGGGAAGGTCGGGGTGCTGTTCCGGGTCGGGGGCGGGGGTGCAGGCAAGGGGCAGGGTGTTGGCCCAGCGAGCCAGCAAGTCCATTTCGCCCATCTTCATCGCATTGGGGTCGGTGCTGCCCAGTATCATCAGCCGTGCGCTCATGGCTTCGATGCGGTCCACCTCCAGCGGGCCGAAGCGCTTGTCGGTGGCGGGCCGCTCGTCGGCGATTCCCTGCTCACGCGCCAGGCGCAGCACATCGAACAGCCGCTGCCAGTGGCCCGGCGGCACGGACTGGTACAGCCGCCAGTGGTGCATGCTCAGGGTCCCAAGCAGTGCGACTGCGGCCTGCAGGGGCGCCGTCAGGCGTTTCGCGTGGCGGTTGTCGTGCGCGTCCGCGCGTTCGCGGACCACCAGCAGCTCCGCGTTGAGGAGGGCGCGCACAGCGGCGCTGTAAACATCGGCACGCTTGCGGCTGCGGTTCCCCAGCGGCAGGGGCCGCTGGCGCAGCAGTCGCTCCATGGCCGGGAGTAGCGGCAGGAGATGATCTTCCAGTATTGCGACCAGCGTGGCTCGGATTCCGGGGCGAAGTACGATCGCGTTCAGCCCGTCGAGGGCCTCGCGGATGCGCTGGATGCCGAGCTCCGGCTCGCTGCCGGGAAGCTCCGCACACCAGGCGTCCAGTGCTTGCGGGGTCTGGTGGGGGAAGCTGTCGGGACCGGCCGGTTGGATGGGCAGCTCGGGCAGGGCATGCAGCATGGGCGTGTCCAGTGGTTGCTGGGCCGGTTGCAGGATTCTGGCGCTACTTTAGCAGCAAACCGCGCAATCGGTGTGGGTGCCGGTGGGGCTCATTCATGCGCGGGGAACGGTGTCTGCAGGGTCTTGCCGGGTTCTCCGGCGATCTCGCGCGCCAGTCGCGGGACCAGGTAGCCCGGCAGGTGGGCGTGCAGGGCGCGGTAGAGTTCGCGCGCGCGGGCGTCTGGTACCTCGAAGTGGGCCGTGCCGCGGGTGCGGTCGAGCTGGTGCAGGTAGTAGGGCAACACGCCCAGGCGGAAGCCGGCCTCCTGGAGTTCAATCAGGGTCTCGGTGTCGTCGTTGATGCCGGCCAGCAGTACCGCCTGGTTGAGCAGCGTGACTCCGGCGGTGCGCAGGCGATCGATCGCTGCATCGGCCGGTGCGGCGAACTCGCGCGGGTGATTCGCGTGCAGCACCAGGATGTGCTGCAGACGGCCCTTGCCGAGCCAGGCCAGCAGGCGGTCGTCGACCCGTTCCGGCAGCACCACCGGCAGGCGTGTATGGATGCGCAGGCGCTCGAGGTGCGGGATGTTTCCGAGCCGGTCCGTCAGCCGTTCCAGGCGGGTATCCGACAGGCTCAGCGGGTCGCCGCCGCTGAGGATGACCTCGCGGATGTCCGGATGCGCCGCAATGTAGTTCAGCGCGGGTTCCCAGTCGTCCCGGGCCGGATTGTGGTCGGCATAGCCGAACTCGCGGCGAAAGCAGTAACGGCAGTGGATGGCGCAGGCCCCGGTGGTCAGCAGCAGGGCACGGCCGTGGTACTTGTGCACCACGCCGGGGGCGGCCAGCGCGTCGTGGTCGCCGACCGGGTCACTGACGAACCCCGGGGACTCGATGGCCTCGCGCGCGTCCGGCAGGGCCTGCAACAGCAGGGGGTCCCGTGGGTCGCCGGGGCGGATGCGGGCCAGGTAGCTCTCCGGGATGCGGGTGCGAAACAGCCGGTGCCCGGCCTGCATGCCCGGCAGGGACTCGGGCGGCAGTCCCAGGCGTGCGGCCAGGGTCTCGGGATCGGCGATCGCGCGCGCCAGCGCCTGCTGCCAGGCCGGTGTGGATGCCGGTTCGGCTGGCTGGGTTCCGCGCGCCTCGCGCGTTATCATGACGGGCTTTGTGGGCATGAATCGTTTCCGGACGGGGCGGCATGTCCGCGCCACGCATCATCGAGGGACAGCGCGTAATGGCAACCTACAGTACCAACGAATTCAAGGCCGGTCTCAAGCTCCTGCTGGATGGTGACCCGCAGGCCATCGTGGAGAACGAGTTCGTCAAGCCGGGCAAGGGCCAGGCCTTCAGCCGGGTCAAGCTGCGCAATCTGCGTACCGGCCGGGTGCTGGAGAAGACCTTCAAGTCCGGCGAGTCGGTGGAGGCCGCCGACGTGATGGATACCGAGATGCAGTATCTCTACAACGATGGCGAGTTCTGGCACTTCATGGTGCCGGACACCTTCGAGCAGTATGCCGTCGGCGAGGCCGCACTGGGTGATTCCGGGCAGTGGCTGAAGGAACAGGATATTTGCACGGTGACCCTGTGGAACGGCGAGCCGCTGTCGGTGGTGCCGCCGTCCTTCACCGAGCTGAAGATCACCCAGTGCGATCCGGGCCTGCGCGGTGACACCGCGCAGGGCGGCACCAAGCCGGCCACGCTGGAGAGCGGCGCGGTGGTCAAGGTCCCGTTGTTCGTCGAAGAGGGCGAGACGGTGAAGGTGGATACCCGCAACGGCGAGTACGTCTCGCGCGTGTGAGCCGGACCCCGGCAGGCCCTGCGACATGACCGACTGGCGTCCGGGTGCGGCGCCGGCCCGCGCGGCGCGCGCCCGCCTCCTGGCCGGGTTGCGGGCGTTCTTCGCGGCCCGCGGGGTGCTCGAGGTCGAGACCCCGATCCTGAGCCGGGGCGCGCCGCAAGATCCAATGCTGGAGAGCTGGGAGGCGCAGGCCCCCGGCGGCGAGCGCGGCTACCTGCAGACCTCGCCGGAATACCCGATGAAGCGCCTGCTGGCGGACGGCGCCCCGGATATCTACCAGATCGCCCGGGTGTTCCGCGGCGGTGAATCCGGCCCGCGGCACAACCCCGAATTCACTCTGCTGGAGTGGTATCGCCTGGGCCTGGACCACCACGCACTGGCGCGCGAGGTGGTGGCCCTGATCGCGGATCAGGCCGCGCAGTCTCCCGACTGGCACGCGCCCCGGGGGTGCGAGGCGATCGCCTATGTCGATCTGTTTCGCTCGACTTTGGGAGTGGCCCCGGCGGAGATGAATGCCGCGGAGCTGGAACGGGTCGCGGGGGACCACGGGCTGGTCATCCGCGGCGGGCTGGATCGGGATGGCTGGCTGGATGCCCTGATCAGCCTGGTGATCGCGCCGGGCTTCCCGCCGGACCGGCTGACAATCCTGTTCGACTACCCCGAGAGCCAGGCCGTGCTCGCGCGCCCCTGCGCGGACCGGCCGGGCTATGCCGCCCGTTTCGAGCTGTACTGGGGCGACCTGGAGCTGGCCAACGGCTATCACGAACTGACCGACCCCGCAGTGTTCCGCCAGCGCCGCGAGCGGGACATCGCTCAGCGCCGCGCGCGCGGCCAGCCCCTTCCGCCCGTGGACGATCACCTGGAGGCGGCGCTGGAGTCGGGTCTGCCGGACTGCGCGGGCGTGGCCCTGGGCGTGGACCGGCTGTTGATGCGTCTGTTGGGGGTATCGCGTATCGATCAGGTGATCGATTTCCCCTGGGCGTGACGAAGCCCACCCGGAGGGCTTGTCGCGGCCGGGATGGCGGCACACTATAGGGGCCGTTGCCGAAGGCTCTCATGCAGGATGGCTGGTCTCAATGTCCCCTTGTCGTTTTTCGCGTCGCCCCGGGCCCCGGTCCGGACCTTCCTGGTGTTTCGTATCCGTCGCTCTGACCCTGTTGTTGTGGCTGGCACCGCTGGCCGCACAGGCCCAGTTCGAGCATCTCCCGGGACCGCTGCAGCGGGCGATCGAGAGCCAGCGTCTGCCGCCGGCAAATGTGGGCCTGTGGGTGCAGCGGATGTCCGATGGCGCGGTCCTCGCGCGCCTGAATGCCGATCAGCCGTACAACCCTGCCTCCACCATCAAGCTGGCCACCTCGCTGGCGGCCTTGCACGAGTTGGGGCCGGAGTACACCTGGACCACTGAGGTGTGGGCTACGCGTCCGTTGCGCGACGGTGTATTGCGCGGCGATCTGGTGATCCGCGGGACCGGGGACCCCGGCATGGTCAGCGAGGAGCACTGGCGCATGCTGGGGCAGTTGCGTCAGACCGGGCTGCGGCGCATCGAGGGCAACGTCATCCTCGACGCCTCGCATTTCGAACTGCCTCCGGGCGACCCGTCCGCATTCAACGACCAGCCGCTGCGGGCCTACAACCAGCCGCCCTATGCCTTGCACGTAAACGCCAATGCCCAGCGCTTTCGTGTGCGGCCGGAGCGGCATGGGAACGGGATCGACGTGACCGTGGATCCGCCGCTTCCGGGGCTGACGATCGAGAATCGCCTGCAGCCGTCGCGTGGCAGCTGCGGGGCCTGGCAGCGGGGAATTCGCTTTGACGCCGACCCCGAGGCACAGCGCGTGATCCTGGCCGGCGAGTATCCGGTTAACTGCGGGGACTACGAACTGCTGCGTACGGTCCTGACACCGGAGGCCAATCACGCCGAGATGTTCCGTCTGCACTGGTCGCAGTGGGGCGGCGAGCTGACCGGCGACATTCGCCCCGGCGTGCTGCCGGTGCTGTACGACGAACCGATCCTGCGCCATACCTCGCGGCCGCTGGCGGATCTGATCCGGGTCTCCAACAAGTGGAGCTCCAACGTGATGACCCGCCACCTGCTGCTGACCCTGGGGGCGCGTCACTTTACCCCGCCGGCCACGCTGGAGAAGGGTCAGCAGGCCCTGCTGGAGTCGCTGCGCGGCCTGGGGGTCGAGGTGGGTGGCATGGTGGTCGACAACGGGTCGGGGCTCAGCCGCGAGACCCGCATGACCGCGCGCCAGCTGGGCCAGATCCTCGAGGGCGGATGGCAGCACTCGCACCGTCCGGAATTCCAGTCCTCCCTGGCCCTGGCCGGGCTGGATGGGACCCTGCGCAATCGCTTCCGCAACGGCAGCCAGCGCGACCTGCGCGGGCAGATGCACCTGAAGACCGGTCACCTCAACGAGGTCTCTGCGGTCGCCGGCTACGTGCGCACGCAAGGCGGGGACGACCTGGCCGTGGTGGTGCTGGTCAACGACCCCCGCGCGCATCAGGGCCTCGGCCGGAACCTGCAGGATGCCGTCCTGGAGTGGGCCCACCGCCTTTGACGCCCGGCGTTTATCCACCACGAAGCGCGCACGAAGGGTTAGGTTCGCGCGCTTCGTGGTGAGAAGGCCCTGATTGACCTCAGGGTGAGTCGAGCTTCCAGTTGGACATGATCGGGAGGCGCGAGACATCGACCTCCAGGGCCGTCAGCCAGTGCGCGACCATGCGGTTGGAGTTGTTGCGCAGGGTGTAGGCCTTGGGGTGTTCGACAAAGGCCATGTCCCATTCTGTCGATACCTCGCGGTCATCGTGGCCCGCCTGCCAGATTCCCTCCAGCGCCTCGCGCAGTGCCGTAACCCTGGCCCCGGGGACCGTCAGCAGATGCAGTTCTTCCAGCGGCACGCGCAGCTGGGTCGCCGTCGCATCCTCCAGGTCGGAGCCGGTCAGGGATTGCCGGCCGAGGCCCGCCCGTGTGGGCAGGAACAGCCCGGCCAGCCCCTGCAGGGGATTGATTCGCCGCTCGACGTAAAACGACCAGTCGCCGTAGGAATAGCGCAGCCAGGCGTCCGCGGTCGCGGTCGGCAGGACCAGACTGGAGTGATGGCCGTGGTCCAGGAGTGCCACAGTGACCGGGTCTTCCGGTTCGGCCGGCGGCTGCAAGGTGACTGCGGCGCAGCCTTGCAGGAGCCACAGGGCGATTACGGCCAGCATCAGATGCTCGAGGCGGAACGTGCCTCGGCTGCGCGGCCTGCAAATGCTGGAATGGCGCACGGGTTGGTCAGTGGTGCTCGAGCTTGCCCAGCTCCGAGAGGATCGAGAGCACCAGCGACTCGCCCTGGGCGTCCATGCCGCGGCACAGCACATCCGGGTCACGCTCGCCGTCCACCAGGCGCTTGGTGATGCCACCGAGGCGCGCCATGTCGCCCCCGGCCCGGCTCATCTGTTCGGCCATCTGCGACAGCCAGTGCAGCGACTGGGCGTCTCCGTGGGCCGCGCCATGGATCATCTGGGCCAGCCCCGGTGCTGCCTGCGCCGGATCGCCGCTTTGCTCGGGGTCCGGCAGGGTGGAGGGATCCTGCAGGCCGGCCAGGATCGCCGTCAGGATCACCGTGTCCTCGTCGTCCAGCCCCTGCAGCAGGGACGTGTCGCGTTCGCCTTCGAGCACGCGGCGGATGCGCAGGATCAGCTCGCCCCAGCCGGCCTCGTGGGCCTGGTTCAGCACTGGCTCCAGTTCGCGGCGGGTCTCCGGGTTCTGGGTGGCCTGCACCACCAGGTTGATCAGGCCGGCCTGGGCCTGGCGGATCTGCTGGGCATGTTGCGGTTCGATCATGGTGGGTCTGACTCTTGGTTGTACGGCGGATTGAAACGGCTTCCGGGGGCCTTCCTGCGTTGTTCCGGTGTCCCTGTTGTGGCGAGGTTAGCATGCCCGGCAGTGCGTTCGGCGAGGGCCTGCGGCACAATGGCGGCTCCATTTACAGAGGATGTCGTGGTGGAAGAACAGACAGCAGTGGGGCTGTGGGTGGCCCTCGGGATCCTGGCCATCGTGGTTGCCGCCCTCGTGGGTTTCTGGGTGGGCCGCGTCACCAGTGACGAGCGCAAGCTGATCCGCGAGCTGGAAGAGGAACTCGACCGGCGCATGCAGGAACTGACCCGCTACCGCAGCCAGGTCAACGACCATTTCGACCGCACGGCCACGCTGTTCGCGACCATGGCGGGTTCTTACCGCGACCTCTACCACCACCTGGCGCAGAGCGCGGAGGAACTGGCGGACAAGCCGACCCGTGATCGCCTCGAGGACCGGGCCGGGCAGTTGCTGTCGCACATGACGCGCCGTGACTACGGTGCCGGTCCCGGCGAGGCGGCCGGCGGCGCCAACGAATCGGACGCCCAGGACGACGAGCCGACCCCCAAGAGTTCCGAGGGCGAGGCACGCAAGCCGGACGAACGCCCGCGCCCCGACTGACCCGTGACCGCGGAGTCGGTTTGGGATCACCACGACGCACAGGAAGGGACGAAGAAAACCTGAAAAGCATCACCCGGTAGGTGTAAAGACTGGGGTGTAAAGACTGGATGGTGGGCAAGACCGCAACGGAGGCGCAAGACGCTTCCGTCACCGCATTCCTTCCGAGCTCCCCGCCTTCGTGCGCTTCGTGATGAAAGGCCCTTTGCCCTGGAGCGTGCGCACCGCGCCGGGGTGTTCCCGACGCGGTGCGGGGTGGGCTCAGAGGGCGGAGATCTGCGCCCGGATCTGGTTGTCCAGGTTCTGGATCCAGTTGTTGTAGTTCGGGTGGATATTGCCGTCCGCGTAGTTCAGGTTGGTGCTGTCCTTGTAGCGAATGCTGTATTCACCCGCCGCATAGGGGATCTCCACTTCGGCGACGTGGTCGCGCAGCGCAAGTCGCCCTTCGAGCAGCCCCGGTTCCACTTCTTCCATGCGCCAGCCTAGGGCCGTTCCGGCGGTGCGGATGGCGCGTTCCATCTGTTCGGCGCTGGGGCGTTCACCCGCAACATCGGTGACCGTGGTATCGCTGACGTTGTGCACGGGGACCGTGCCGCGGCAGCCGGCCAGCGCGATCAGGCTGGCAAACAGGATGACCAGCAACGTCCTGGTATTCATGGCGTTTTCCTTCTGGGATGGGTGCGTCGAGAGTGTAGACACGCGTGCCGGTGGTTTCCAAGGGCGCGGCCCGGAGCGGCACGCCGGGGCCTTCAGCGCAACAGGCCCCGCGAGCGCAACAGCCCCAGCGGGCGCATCCCGCGGCGCAGCAGGTGGCCGGCGACCATGGCGATGATACGCAGGGTGTCCGCGGTCGCGCGGTAATGGCTGGGGCGGTGGTTCTCCGGGTAGATACAGCGTACCGGGACCACCCGCACCGGGAATCCCAGCCGCTCGGCGACGATCAGGGCCTCGCTTTCGAACACGAAGCCGCGCGCCCGGTGATGACGTAGCTCGAGGCGTCGCAATAGCGCCGCGGGATACAGGCGGAACCCTGACTGCGAATCCTGCAGCGGTTGCCCCGAGGCCCACGCAATCCAGAAGTCCGCCATGCGGTTGCCGAACAGGCGCAGCGGCGGGGTATGTTCGCGGCCCTTGAGTCGGGCCCCCAGGATCAGCCGCTCGGGGGTCTCGCGCCAGGCGGCGATGAGGGCCGGGATCTCCGTGGTGTCGTGCTGGCCGTCGGCGTCCAGGGTCACCACGGCATCGGCCCCGGTGGCCAGGGCATGCTGCATCCCGGCCCACAACGCGGCCGCCTTGCCGCCATTCTCGGGCTGCCGAAGGACCTCCGCCTGGTCCTCGATCAGGCTTGCGGTCGCATCCTCGGAGCCGTCGTCCACCACGATCACCCGGTCCACGTGGGCGCGGGCGCGGGCGCCGGCGACGACGTCTTCGATGGTGGCGGCCTCGTTGTGGGCCGGGATCAGGGCAACGACGTGGCTCATGGCGGGGTCAGGCGAGGGCGCCGTTGACGCCGATCACCTGACCGGACACGTAGCTGGCGCCCTCGCTGGCGAGGAAGCCGACCACACTCGCGACCTCCGCGGGCTGGCCGGCGCGGCGCATGGGTACGACGGTGCGGATACGGTCGGCATCGAAGCTCGAATCGCTCATCGGGCTTTCGATGATGCCGGGGGCGACCGCGTTGGCGGTAATCCCGCGCGAGGCGACCTCCTGGGCCAGCGAGCGAATGGCACCATGGAGCCCGGCCTTGGCCGCTGCATAGTTGGTCTGGCCGCGATTGCCGATCTGCCCGGCGACGGAGGAGATCGCCACGACCCGGCCCCAGCGGGTGGTGATCATCGGCAGCAGCAGTGGCTGGGTGACGTTGTAGAAGCCGTTCAGTCCGACGTCGATCGGTCGGTCCCACTGCTCGCGGCGCATTCCGGCCAGCGGGGCATCGTCGTGGATGCCCGCGTTATGCACCAGGATCTGCACCGGTTGTTCGGCCGCCAGGGGCTCCAGGGCCTCGCGGCAGGCCCCCTCGTCGGTGATGTCGAACACCAGCACGCGGGCCTGGCCGCCGTCGGCGCGGATGGCCGCGGCTGTTGCTTCGGCCGCGTCGGCATTGCGATGGGCGTGCAGGACCACCTCATGGCCAGCTGCGGCCAGGGCTTGTACGATGGCGGCGCCGATGGCTCCGCTGGCTCCGGTAATCAGGGCGCGTGCAGTCACGGGGTCTTTTCCTCGTCGGCGGGTTGCAGGATCACCGTCGCGCGGGCGCTCAGCACCGGCCGGTCACCGGCGGTGACCCGCAGGTCGTAGATCGAGCTGTGGGTATCCGACAGGATGCGTTCGGCGTGGATCTCGAGCGGGTCGTCGAGGCCGTCGAGACGTTGGACCCGTAGTTGCAGGTTGCGCACGGCCGCCAGGTAGCCGGCCCGGGGCGGGCCGCCATCCGCCAGCAGCGCCCCGTGCACGGCCATGCCCTGGGCGCCGTATTCCAGTGCCCCCAGGGCATGCAGGCCGCCTTCCCCGCGCAGCGGGTTGGCCGTATCCCGGTGGCTGTCGGCACGACAGTGGATGGCGTCGTCGGACCAGGCCTCTACCGAATCCAGCAGGCACATCGCCCCGGCGTGCGGCAGCAGCCGGCAGATGGCGTCATGATCCAGGGTTTCGGGTCGCGATGGCATGCGCGGGATCTTCCTGATCCGGGCGATTGTTCAGGGCTCGATGCGGATGCTCAGCGACCGGCCCAACGGGGCGGCAAGCGTAACATGGCCGGCCGTGCCCCGGGCCAGTTGCTCCAGCAGCGGCAGGGCACGTGCAGCCGGGTTGCTCTCGCGCAGGGCCTCCAGCTCGTCAGCCACGCAGCGATCTGCGGTGG
Source organism: Thioalkalivibrio sp. AKL6 (assembly GCF_000376905.1). Lineage (NCBI taxonomy): Bacteria > Pseudomonadati > Pseudomonadota > Gammaproteobacteria > Chromatiales > Ectothiorhodospiraceae > Thioalkalivibrio > Thioalkalivibrio sp. AKL6. The sequence continues at coordinate 534,176 of NZ_AQXS01000009.1, forward strand.
CGGGTCCCTTGAGGTCCATCTGCAGCCGCCAGGTGGCGCCCTCCACCGGCCCCAGGCGCAGGGCGACCGCGAACGCATGGTGGATTGGGCGCACGCGGATGAATGTCTCCATCGACGGTACGTCGTAGCAGGTGAGCAGCACCTCGCCACCCTCGCACTGTTGCAGCGTCGCGGCCTCCAGCAAGCCGGCGGCCACCGTGGCGTTGTAGCCGGATACGGCGGTCGCCGGGGCGGGGTTGCGGGTGGCGATCGACCAGTTACCGGCCGGGGCGTTGTGCACCGAATTGTGGAACTGGACCGGCGAGACCACCGGCTCCGGCTGGGTGAGCGCGTCGCAGATGCGATCGATGATGTCCATGTCGCCGGAGGACGAGGCGAACACGCTGCGCAGTTGGCTGCGATCGCTGTCGGTCGTGGCCTCTTCCGCCACCTTCAGGGCCAGGCGAATCGTGGTCGTGGTGCGTCGACGCTCGTTGGCGGGGAGCAGCCGCACGGGTGGGATATTGATCGCATCACCCGTCAGAGGCGCCGTGCCGGCGAGGATGGCGCGGGCGGTCTCGAAGTCGTCCAGTCCCGGGCCCAGCAGTCCGACCGCATGCAGACCGATGGTGTTCATTGCGGTGCCTCCAGCAGCAGGCTGCAGTTGTTTCCGCCGAACCCGAAGGCGTTGACCAGGACCCGCCGAACCGGGCGTTCCTCGGTCTCTGCCCGTGCATCCAGGCCCAGTTCCGGGTCCGGGTGTCGCAGCCCGGCGGTGGCCGGTACGAAGCCGCCGGCCAGGCTGGCCAGCGCCTGCGCGACCCCCACCGCGCCCGCGGCCCCGAGGGTGTGCCCGGTCAGGCCCTTGCTGCCCACCGCGCGCGGGGTCGGGCCCAGGCGGTGGATCAGGGCGCGGGCCTCGGAACGGTCGTTGGCCGGGGTCGCGGTGGCATGCATCAGCACATAGTCGATCTCGTCGCCTTGCCGCCCGGCACGGTCCAGGGCTTGCTGTAGTGCCGTCGCGGCCCCCAGGCCTTCCGGGTGCGGGGCGGACATGTGGTGGGCATCGCTGGATTCGCCGTAACCGGTCAGCCGCGCGCCGTGGGCATTCGCGGAGGGGCGCTCCAGCAGGAAGAAGCCGGCGGCCTCGCCGATGGAGATCCCGGTCCGGTCGCGATCCAGTGGGGTGCAGGGCTGCGCGGCGACCAGCTGCAGGGCGTTGAAGCCGTACAGCGTCATGCCGCACAGGCTGTCGACGCCGCCGACCACGGCGGCGTCGCACAGTCCCGCCGTGATGTAGCGCCGGGCATCGGCAAAGACCTTGGCGCTGGACGAGCAGGCAGTGGAGACCACCATGGCGGGGCCGGACAGGCCGAGGCGGGTGGCAACAAAGTCGGCCAGCGAGAACATGTTCTGGGTGTGCTGGTAATCGTAGTCCGGTGGCAGGGCCCCGGTCTGCGGGTCACGCCGGTGGTACGCGGCCTCGGTGGCGGCGATCCCGGAGGTGCTGGTGCCCAGCAAAACGGCTACCCGATCGGCCCCGTGGCGCTCCACTGCAGCCGCCACCGCAGCGATGAAGCCGTCCTGGCGCAGCCCCAGTTCGGCCAGCTGGTTGTTGCGACACTGGAACGGGGCCAGGGCACCCTCGAGGGCGATGGCTTCCACACCCGGCACGCGGCCGACGTAGGTGTCCAGGTTGACGCGCTCCAGGTCGCAGGCACGCAGTCCGCTGGTGCCGCTGCGCAGGGCCTCGGCGTTGGCGGCGATCCCGGTGCCGGCGGCACTCGTCAGGGTGTGGGCAGTGATGACCAGGGGGTCCATGGACGGGCGTATCTGCGGGTTGTGGCCGGAGGGGTTTCCGGGTGGATTGGGCCAGTTCGGCGTTGCTTCAGGCAGTTTGCCGGCGGCTGGCCTCGGGGGCCAGCAGGGCCGCTGCGAGGAAGGAAAATACCACGCCCAGCACCACCGTGAGGCCCATGGCCTGCAAGACCGGAAGACTGGACAGGGCCAACAGACCGAACACCACCAGCGTGGACAGTGCGCACACGCTGACCGAGCGCAGGTTGCGCAGGCGCGCCGCGGCATCCCGCAGCGGGCGGCTGAAGAACACGGCGTAATCCAGGCACAGCCCAGTGATCAGCAGCATCGCGATCAGGTGGAACAGCGACAGCTGGATGCCTAGCAGGATCAGCGTGGCCAGGGTCAGCAGCAACCCGGTGCCGACCGCGGTCAGGATACGCAGGCTGCGTCCCGGCGCCCGGGTGACGACCAGCAGCAGGAGGGCCACCGCGACCATTCCCAGCGCGAGCCGTTGCAGGGCCTCGACGCGAAAGCCGATCACCAGTTCTTCGGAGGCGCGGAAGAAGTCGATGTGGCGGATACCCACCCCGTCCAGTTCCGGCACGCTGGCCAGAGGTGCGTCTTCGGCCCAGCGGGTCAGGGCATCGGGGTCATGGACGCCCTGCAAGCGCACCCAGGCGATCCAGCCAGTGCCGTCATCGCGGGGCTGGAGCAGGGGTTCCAGGGCATTGCGCAGCGGCCCGTCGGGAAGGCCCTCGGGTTCCAGCAGGTCTTGCTGACGGGCCGTCTGGATGTCGTTCACGAAGGGCTCGAAGGCCCCGTCGCGGAACCCCAACCCTGCGCCCGCCACCTCCAGGCGTTCGCGCAGGGTATCGGGTTCCGGCAACGCGGCTTGACGCTCGCGCTGCAGTGCCCGGCTGGGCAGGACGTTCGCGGCATGGCCGAAGCCGTCCAGGGCCCCGGTCTCGCGCAGGGCCTCCAGGCCCGGTGTCAGCGCCTCGCTGGCGCGCAGGGCCTGTTCCGGCGTGTCGGCGCTGACCAGCAGGGCATGGCGGACGTCCGGCAGCCCCAGGGCGCTGCGCAGGTCCTGGTCGAGCGCAACCTGGTCCTCCGGTACCGGGTGCAGGGCGGACAGACGATCCTCCCACGGGAAGGGGTCGGCACTCGCGACCACGGCGATCGCGGCCAGGGCCAGCAGGGCGAGGCCCCAGCGCGCGATGGCAGGGGGCTGGGCGAGACCCGTGGGCAGGGGCAGGCGCAGCGGCGGCAGGCCCTCGCGCTGCAATCGGGCGGGGACCAGCGTGGGCAGGATCCAGCGGGTGACCACGGCGGCCACGGCCACGCCAGTCAATACGAACAGCCCGAGCTGGGCCATGCCGGAGAACCCGGTCATTGCCATCAGGGCATACACCAGTACCGTGCTGCCGGCTCCCAGGGCAATGGCGGGCCACAGCTCGCGCGCGACCTGCGGGAGGCGCCCGCCGTCGGCCCGTTCGCCGCCGGACGGTTCACCATCGCCTCGTTGCGCATGGGCGAACAGGTGCAGCGGGTAGTCGAGGGCAATGCCCAGCACGGTGATGCCGAAGGCCAGCGCGATCCCGTGCAGGTGTCCGAAGACCAGCGTAACCACGGCCGCGGCGATCAGGATGCCGCTGGCCAGTGGCACGGCCGCCAGCCAGACCGGGTGCGGATGGCGGAACACCGCCAGCAGCAGGAGGGCCAGCGCGACGCTGGCGCCCGCGGTGATCCAGGTCACCTCGCCGCGGATGGTGGCGCGGGAGTCCACCGCGATCACCGCCGGGCCGGCAATCTGCAGCTGCAGATTCGGTTCGTCGAGGGCGCTGAAGGCCGCGTGCGTGCGTTCGATCAGGGCGGCCTGGGCATCCAGGTCCATGCCGTCGGCCGCGCTGCGCAGCACCAGCAGGGCCCGTCCCCGGTCGGGGGTGACCCAGACGCCTTCGCGGCCGGTCGTCGCCCGGCCACCGCTGGCGGCGAGCTGCTCCAGGACGACCCGGGCCTCCGCGGTGGGGTCACGCGGGATCAGTTCCCGCGGCAGTTCCGGGACGGCGCTGGCGAGGTCGTCGCGGCGGGCCTCCAGGTGTTCACGCAGGCGGTCCTGGCTGAAGTGTTCGGCATCGACCCGGGGGCTTAGCAGGTAGCGATGCTCGATCAGGAAATCCAGCGCTGGGTCGTCGGGGTCGAGGCGGCCGTTGTGGATGCCGGCAACATCGGGGGCACCCTCCAGGGCCGCGACCAGTGCATCGCTGGCTGCCGCCCGCTCGCGGGCCTCGCCACCGGCGATGGCCAGCAGCAGCATGCGTCCGGCGGGGCCGGCCCCGGGGTCCAGGGCGATCCCGTCCGCGCTGACCGGGTCCGGGGCAAAGCCCTGCAGGTCGGTGACCAGTTCGCCGCGCAGGGTCAGCGTCAGCGTGGCGAGCAGCAGGGCGGCCAGCCAGAGCGTCAGGGCAACGCGGGAGGGGTGGCGGCGCAGCAAGGACTAGTCCGCGTACTGTGGCGGTTCGAAACGCATGCGGCTGTGGTGGCCGCCAGCCTCGATGGTGACCAGTTCGTGCAGTTCGCCGTCGGCGCCTTTCAGGGTCAGTTCGGGGACCATGCGGCGCAGGGCGCGATCCTGCGGGACGAGCTCGAGGGTCCAGGCGTCGATGTCCCCCGTGACGTCGATCTCGAAGTCGCTCTCCAGGGTCTCGCGGTCGCCGGTCAGCAGGGCGCGGAACAGTCCGGCCAGGGTGGCCAGGGCAGGCTGTTCGTTCAGGTCGATCTCGCGGCTGGTGCCGCGGCGTTCCAGGGTTAGGGTGTCGCCCTCGATGTGCACGGTCTCGCCACGCGGGCCGTCGACCTGCCGGACGAGGGTGTCGGGGGGATCGAAGGCCAGGGAGCCCGAGCGGGTCTCCGGGAATTCCAGCATCGGGTCGTCGCGGCGCTCCTCGAACGCGAGGGTCGCCGCGCGCTCGGTGGTCAGGGCTTCGAGCAAGGCGCCGAGGGTGTCGTTGGCCAGGGCCGAAACAGGGACGAGCAGGCCCAAGGCCAGGATCAGCGTAATGCCGGACTGGCGGATACGCGGGCCAAAGCCATGGGCTCGCCTATTTGGATGCATCGTCCCAGAAATCATAGAAGTTGAACCAGTTGTAGGGGGCCTCGCGCACCCGCGCCTCGAGGCGGTCGGCGTAGCGCTGTACCCAGTGTGCCAGGGCTGCATCGCGCTGCCCGCGCGGGGCCTCGATGGTCTCGGCGAAGGGTTCAAAGAAGATATCGTAGCGGTTGCCCCCGCGATAGAGCCCGAAGCACAGGATCACCGGGACCTTGAGCACCGCGGCCAGCAGCAGCGGGCCTTGCGGGAACAGCGCAGTGTCGCCGAGGAAGTTGCAGGCGACCATCTTGTCGCTCTCGGCGACGCGGTCGCCCAGCGTCGCGATCAGCTCGCCGCGATCCAGGCACTCGCGGGCCTGGATCAGGGTCTCGGTGCGCCCCAGCGGGATCACCGACGCGGCGACCTCGGGATTCAGCGCCTCCAGGACCTGGGTGATGCTCTGGTTGTGGTCGTTGTACATCAGGACCTTGACCGGGAAATCGTACTTGCCCACCGCCAGTGCGCGCAGGGCCTCGAAGCTGCCCAGGTGCGCGCCCAGCAGGATCGCGCCTTGGCCGCTGTCCACGTGTTCCAGGAAGGTCTCGCGGTTGTGTACGTGGATGTCCAGGCAGGCGTCCTTGCCGGCGAGCAGGAAGACGCGGTCCAGGATCACTGCGGCAAAGCTGTGCAGGTGTCGTGCCAAATCGCCCAGGCGCGGTTCGCGCCCCAGGACGCGGCGCAGGTAGTTGCGACTGTGGCGGCGCGACTGCGGTGCGAACAGCAGGAAGTAGGCCGTGATCGGGTAGAGCAGGGTGCGGCTGGCGCGGCGCCCGAGATTCAGGGCCACCCAGAGGATGATGCGCAGGGCCAGGGGCGAGCCCCGTTCCGCCTGCTGAAACCAGCCGCGGCTCATGCGTCCGCGGTGTCGTGAGTCGTGATCAGTTGGCCGGCACAGAAGGTGACGGGGGCCTCGCCATCCGCCGCGAGTACGCGGAAGGCCTGACGGCCGCCGTGTCCGGGCGGATCGATCTCGACCCGGAATGCCGTCTCGGGTCCCAGGGGTGCAAGGAACTTGACCTGGGGGAGGGCCTCTACCGGCCCGAGACCGTGGGCGTGGGCCACCGCCGCGACCTGGTCGAGGATGACCACGCCGGGCACCACCGGGTGACCGGGGAAGTGCCCGGGAAGGGATGGGTGACCGGCCCCGATGCGGCGAATGGTGGACTGGATGAGGGTCTGCATCAGGGCGGGCGGCTCAGGCGCACTGGCCGTGGTGGGCGAGCAGGTCCAGCAGGATCTGGCGCGGCAGCTTGCCGGTGGCCGAACGCGGCAGGTGCTCCACGCGGACCAGCGGGCGCGGCAGGAACAGCGGGTCCATGCACTCGGCCAGTGCGGCCTGGATTTCGGCCGCGCTACGATCCGGTGCCACCACCAGGGCGGCCAGCCGGGTCACGCCGTGCGCTTCCTGATCGGTGCCCGGCGGAATGAACACCCCGTCGAGCACCCCGGGGATTGCGTTGAGTCGGCGGTTGAGATCGGCCAGGGAGGCGCGTTTGCCGGCGATGTTCAGTTGATCGGCCAGGCGCCCCTCCATGCGGAAGTGGCTGACGTCCCGGACCTCGATGTGGTCCGGAAGCGGGACCGCTTCGGGGTGCTGGGGTCCCTGGACGCGCGCGAGGCCGTGGTCATTGCGGTGCAGTTGCACCCCGGGGTAGGCCGTCCAGTCGGATTCACGGGTGGTGCGGCGGGTCGCAATGGCGCCGGCCTCGGTGCAACCGTAGATCTCGTCCAGGCGGCAGCCGAACACCCGTTCGGCCTGGCCGGCCGTTTCCGGGTCCAGGGGCGCGGTCGCGCAGAGGATGCGTTCCGGGGTCGGCCACTCCAGCCCCGCACGCAGGCAGGCGCTCAGATGAAAAGGTGTGGTGACCAGAACGGCCGGGGTGCAGTCCGCCAGTGCGGCACGGATGTCCTCGGGGTAGAACGGGCGTCCGGCGAGCAGGGTGGCGTGCCCCAGCAGGGCGTACAGGAGCGTGGACTCCAGGCCGTACATGTGCTGCGGTGGGACCGTGCCGATCAGGGTCGGTCCGGAGCCATCCACCAGATCGAAGCATTCCAGCGCCTGCCAGGTGACAGCATGCAGGGCCTCCCAGCTCCGCGCATGGGCCGTGGGGGTGCCGGTGCTGCCGGAGGAGAAGGCCAGAACGGCGGTCTGGTCGGCGGGGATCTCGGGGATCGCCCCGGTGGCCTCGCCTGCTTCGCCGCGGGCGGACACCCGCAGGATCGGGATTGCGATCTCGGCATCCGGGCCGTCGACCAGGGCAGGCGCGTCCGGGTATTGGCTGGCGATCTCGGCCAGGGTGGTGCTCCCGCGGTTCGGGGGCAGCAGATTGACCTGGCCGCGCAGCAGAATGGCGGCAAAGGCGACCGCGAAGTGGTAGCGGTCCTGGCACAGGTTGAAGGCCGCCTGCGCCTGCGGCAGGCGTGCGGCCAGCGCCTGCGCGTCGGCGAGGAAGGCGGCGCGCGAGATCGCCCGATCGCCGATGCGCGCCAGCGGGGCGGGCGTGTCGGCGATCAGTGGTCGAGTGACCTGCGGGGTATCTGTCACGGGTGCCTCAGCATCCGGTGGTGATCGACCCGCGCCAGCTCCATCAGATAGGCCAGGAAGCCGTTGTGCGGCTCGTCGCGCAGGAGCCAGCGGCGCAGCGGATACTCCAGCAGGAACAGGCCGGCCAGCAAAAGGTAGTTGATCCCGTTGGCAAACAGGGCCCAGGTGGTGGCGGTGGCGAACAGCGCCAGCCAGGCGGACACGATTGCCAGTCCGGCACACAGCAGGGCCCAGGTAATGGTGAGGTTGCGCGTGTAGCGGTGCACCGCGGGGGTGTCGGAGGCCCCCATGGCCAGGGCATAGCGCGTGATCAGCGGGGTGGAGTCGCTGCGTAGCGAACGCGCGAACAGAAGCGACAAGAGCCCCATGATTAGCACCGGCAAAGCATACAGCAGCCAGGTGGCCATCCCGCCGAGGAGCAACAGGCTTATGCCCACGGCCAGGCTCGCGGCCAGCACGCCACGTCCGGTGGTGGCCAGCGAGGCCCATGCAGCCACCAGGATCAGGGTGGCCAGGATCGCCAGCGGCACTAGCGGGATCTCGAGGGTCACGCCGAGGACGACCGCGACCGGATAACTCAGGGCCACGCAGGCGGCGAGTGGGGTGTTCACGACGTGGCTCGGTTGGCCTCGATATGGGCGCTCAGCGCCCGCAAGGACGCGAAGATCTCGCGGTTGTTTTCGTCGTCCGAGCGGATCTGGACGCCGTAGGCGCGGGAGATGGCCAGGGCCAGCTCCAGGGCATCGATGGAATCCAGCCCCAGTCCTTCACGGAACAGCGCATCTTCCGGCTCGATTTCCTCCGGCGCGACCTCCTCCAGATTAAGGCTGTCCACGATCAGTTGGGCGACTTCCTGTTCGAACGCTGTTTGTGATGGCACGTGTTCCCCCGGTGCAGTGTTATGCGCATTTTGTGATCGCCTCCGAACTTGCCGTTCGCGCGAGGGTCACCCTGCTGTGGGCGCCGATGATACCCACACCCGAGGGGCCGTGGTACCCTCGCGACCAGACCGGGTCGCCTTTCTGGGGTTGCGGGCGGGCAAGCGGAGACGTGATTTGAGACAACCGGGACAGGAAGCCGTAACCGACGGGCGCTGCCAGGTGGTGGTGATCGGAGGAGGCCCCGCCGGCTCCACGGTGGCCTCCCGACTGGCGCAGAAGGGGCGCGACGTGGTGCTGCTGGAAAAGGCCCGGCATCCACGCTTCCACATCGGCGAATCCCTGCTGCCGATGAATATGCCGTTGTTCGAGGAACTGGGCGTGGCCGAGGCCATCGCGGCAATCGGCATCCCCAAGCACGGGGCCGAGTTCACCATCCCCGAGGCGCCCGACGCGCCGCGAACCTATTACTTCGAGCGTGCCCTGAATGACGACACACCCGCGTCGGCATGCGAGGTGCGGCGTTCGGAGTTCGACCACCTGCTGCTGGAAAACAGCGCCCGCCTGGGTGTGCGGGTGCTGGAAGAGGTCACCGTCTTCGATGTCGCCCTGGCCGATCCCGCCAAGGGCGGGACCCAGCAGGTCACCGCGCGCGATGCATCCGGCAACACGCTGGAGTTCGAGGCCGATTTCGTGGTCGACGCCTCCGGTCGCGATACCTTCCTGGCGCGCCGTCTGGACCTGAAGGCGCGCAACCCGGAACACAACAGCGCCGCGATCTTCGGGCACTTCAACAACGTGCCGCGGCGTGCCGGGCGCGATGCCGGCAACATCAGTATCTACTGGTTCCAGCACGGCTGGATCTGGATGATCCCGTTGCGCGACGGGGCGATGAGCGTGGGCGCGGTTTGTTTTCCCGAATACCTGAAGACGCGCAAGACCAAGCCCGAGACGTTCCTGTGGGACACGCTGAAGCTCTGCCCGCCGGCCTTCGAACGCATGCAGGGCGCGGAGCTGGCCGGCCCGGTCAACGCCACCGGCAATTTCTCCTACCGCTCCAGTCAGGCCCACGGCCCGGGTTATCTGCTGGTCGGCGATGCGTTCACCTTTGTCGACCCGGTGTTCTCCAGCGGGGTCTATATCGCGATGTCGGGGGGCTTCCGCGCCGCCGATGCGGTGGATCGCTGCCTGGAGCATCCGGCGCGCTCCGCACGCTATCTGCGTGCCTTTGAGCGCGACGTGCGCCGTGGCGTCCGCCGTTTCTCCTGGTTGATCTATCGTTTCAACAGCCCGGTGATGCGCAAGCTGTTCATGGGGCCGCGCAATACCTTCGGCATGGAGCAGGCGGTGATCTCGCTGCTGGCCGGCGATGTCTACCGCAACACCCGTGTGCAGTGGTCCCTGCGTGCCTTCAAGACGGTGTACTACGTGCAGATGGCGCTGAACCTGCCGCGGGCGCTGGCCTTCTGGGCGCGGCGCCGGCGCAACGCGCGGCTGCACTTCACCGGCGGCACCACGCCCGAAGACGAGGCCTGAGAAGGCTCCCGTGGGCGAGGTGCGCGTCGGACTGGGTCGCATCGGGCCGGACGGCCTGGCGACCTTTGCGCTGTCGAATCTGATCATCCTGGCCACCGGCGGCTTGTCCTGGCTGGCGCTGTGGCTCTACACCGTGCATTGGTCGCGGCGGCGGCGCTGCCCCGGGCGCGGGGACTGCATCCTGGTGCTGGGGCAGCAGCTGGAGTCGGGGGCGCCCGGTCCGGGCTACCGCCTGCGCCTGCTGCGCGCCGTGCGTCTGGCGCGCCGGAACCCCGATGCCCGGATCCTGGTGCTGGGCGGGCAGACCTCCGTCGGGGCTCCCAGCGAGGCCGCCGCGGGCGCGGCCTTTCTGCAACACCACGGGATTGCGGCGACGCGCATCCGTACCGAAGACGCCTCGCGGCATACGCTGGAGAATCTGCGCAATGCGCGCGATCTGCTGACGGCGACGCCGGCGGCCGGTGATGCGCCCCTGGTGCTGGTGACCAGTCGCTTTCATCTCGCCCGGGCGGTTGCCATCGCGCGCGGCATGGGATTGCGCGTCTGCCCCTGTCCGGCGGAGCCGGGCTCCACCGTATCGGCGGCGCGACTGGCGCGCGAATGCTGGATGCTGCACTGGTACCACACCGGCCGCACCCTGGCGCGCCTGATCCGCCACCGGGGCATGCTCGAACGGATCAGCTGATGTTCTTCAAGCGCGAAGCGCACGAAGACACGAAGGCGGGCAAGAGCGATCAGCGTCTTGTTAGACCCGCGAGCCAAGACCCTTCCCGTCTCCCGTAAATGCTTTTCCGGTCTTCTGCGTGTGCTTTGTGGTGAACAGCGCCCTCACATCGTGCGGATCCGTTCGCGCTGGGCGGCCAGCTGGTCGCGGGTGGCGTGCATCTCGGCGACGCGGTCGCGCTCCTTCTGCACCACGTCGGCTGGGGCGCGGTCGACGAAGCTCGCGTTGGAAAGCCGCTGCTCGCTCTGTTCGAGGTTCTTGTCGAGCTTGCCGATCTCCTTGTCCAGGCGCGCGAGCTCGGCGTCCTTGTCGATCAGCCCGGCCAGCGGAATCAGCAGCTGCATGTCGTCGACCAGGGCCATCGCCGATTCCGGGGCCTCGTCGGCCGTGTCCAGCCAGGTGACGCTCTCGGGCTTGGCGAGGAACTCCAGCAGGCCGCGGTGGCGGGTGTAGCGCTCTTGGTCGGCGTTGGTCCAGTTCTTTACCAGCACCGGCAGCGGCTTGGCGGGGGCGATGTCCATCTCCGCGCGGATGCGGCGCAGCCCGGTGATGAAGTCCTTCACCCAGTCGAGCTCGGCCGTGGCGGTCGCGTCACGCGGGAAGCCGTCGCGGCCGGGCCAGGGGCGCTGCACCAGGAATTCGATGTCATCCGTGATGCCGGCATGCGGTTTCACGTTGGTCCAGATGGCCTCGGTGATGAACGGGGTCACCGGGTGCAGCAGGCGCAGCAGGGCCTCCAGCACGGTGACCAGGGTATTGCGCGTGGCGCGCTTGACCGCCTCCGGCGTGGCGTCGTCGTTCAGCACCGGCTTGGTCAGCTCCAGGTACCAGTCGCAGTAGTCGTGCCAGGTGAACTCGTAGAGCGTCTGCGCGGCGAGGTCGAAGCGGTAGGCATCGAGCTGCTGCGTGGCGGTCGCGGCGGTGGCGGCCAGGCGGTCGAGGATCCAGCGATCTGCCAGCGTGCGGTGCTCCGCGGTATCGGCCGCGGCCGAGCAGTCGTGGCCCTCGACGTTCATCAGCACGAAGCGCGAGGCGTTCCACAGCTTGTTGCAGAAGTTGCGGTAGCCCTCGATGCGGCCGAGGTCGAACTTGATGTCGCGCCCGGTGGTGGCGAGTGCCGCCAGGGTAAAGCGCAGGGCATCGGTGCCGAAGGCGGGGAAGCCGTCGGGGAAGGCCTTGCGCGTGGCCTTCTCGATCTTCTTCGCCATCTGCGGCTGCATCAGGCCGCGCGTGCGCTTGGCCACCAGGTCGTCGGCGCTGATGCCGTCAATGAGATCGATCGGGTCGATCACGTTGCCCTTGGACTTGGACATCTTCTGGCCTTCCGAGTCGCGGATCAGGCCGGTGACGTAGACCTCGCGGAAGGGCACATCCCCCATGAAGTGCTCGCCCATCATGATCATGCGGGCGACCCAGAAAAAGATGATGTCGAAGCCGGTGACCAGCACGCTGGTCGGGTAGAAATCCTTCAGTTCCTGCGTCTGCTCCGGCCAGCCGAGCGTGGAGAACGGCCATAGCGCGGAGCTGAACCAGGTGTCGAGCACGTCCTCGTCCTGTTTCAGGGTCACGTCCGTGCCCAGGCCGTGCTTCTCGCGCACTTCGGCCTCGTCGCGGCCCACATACACGTTGCCATCCGCGTCGTACCAGGCCGGGATGCGGTGACCCCACCAGATCTGGCGTGAGATGCACCAGTCCTCGATGTTGCGCATCCATTCGAAGTAGGTCTTCGACCAGTTTTCCGGCACGAAGCGGATGCGGCCGTCTTCCACCGCCTTGATCGCCGGTTCGGCCAGCGGGCCGGCCTTCACGTACCACTGGTCGGTCAGATAAGGCTCGACCACGGTGCCGGAGCGGTCGCCGCGCGGGACCATCAGCTTGTGGTCGTCGATCTTTTCGAGCAGTCCTTCTGTATCCAGGTCGTCGACAACCTTCTGCCGGGCCTGGTAGCGGTCCAGCCCGCGATAGGCGGCCGGCACATTGTCGTTCATGCAGGCGTCGATGGTCAGGATGTTGATCACCGGCAGGTCGTGGCGCTGCCCCATCGCGTAGTCGTTGAAGTCGTGCGCCGGGGTGATCTTCACGCAGCCGGAGCCGAACTCGGCCTCGACGTAGTCGTCGGCGATGATCGGGATCTCGCGCCCGACCAGCGGCAGCCGGATGGTCTTGCCGATCAGGTGCTGGTAGCGCTCGTCCTCCGGATGCACTGCGACGGCGGTGTCGCCCAGCATGGTCTCCGGGCGGGTGGTCGCGACGGTCAGATGGCCAGAGCCGTCGGCCAGCGGATAGCGGAAGTGCCACAGGTGGCCGACCTCTTCCTCGGACAGGACCTCGAGATCGGAGAGCGCGGTGTGCAGCACCGGGTCCCAGTTGACCAGGCGCTTGCCGCGATAGATCAGGCCCTCCTCGTGCAGGCGCACGAAGACCTCGCGCACCGCGTCGGACAGCCCGTCGTCCATGGTGAAGCGCTCGCGCGACCAGTCCATGGAGTCGCCCAGGCGGCGCATCTGGCGGGTGATGGTGCCGCCGGATTCGGCCTTCCAGTCCCAGACTGCCTCGAGGAATTTCTCGCGCCCGAGGTCGTGGCGGCCCTTGCCGTCGGCGGCCAGCTGGCGTTCGACGACCATCTGGGTGGCGATCCCGGCGTGGTCGGTGCCGCCCTGCCACAGGGTGCGGTCGCCGTGCATCCGCCGATAGCGGATGAGGGTGTCCATCAGGGTGTGCTGGAAGGCATGCCCCATGTGCAGGGTGCCGGTCACGTTCGGTGGCGGCAGCAGGATGCAGTAGTTTGCCTCGCCCGTCGCCGGCGGCGCGAAGACGTTCGCGCCCTCCCAGCGGTCGTACTGGGTCTGTTCGATGCTTTTCGGGTCGAAGCTCTTGTCCATGATCGCGCGCGCGCTCGGGTCGGAATGTGGGGAAAGCCGCGCATTATAACGGCGCGGCGCGCTGGCCGCCCGGGGGATATGCCGTTGGCCGGCTGTCTGCCGTGCAGGCTGGCCCTGGTTCGTCATCCGGTGTTTACGGTGGCTCCGGGCTGCCGCCTGCCTTGTTGTGGCTGGTCCCGGTTCGTCGTTGGGTGTTTACAGTGGCTTCGGTCCGCATACTGCCAGGCGCTCTCTCGCGAGCGCACCGCGAGGTACTTCTTTGCTCGTGCAAAGAAGTACCTGTCAGGTCTCAGGTGATTACCTACCGTCGGAGAAGGAGCCGCTGTTTCGAGCTCGGGAGTGGCTGACTACCCTGTTAGCAGAGCCCCACCGGAGGTGATTCGATGTCCAGTGCGATTCACGTGAACGCCCGTACCACCCCGCGGACCCGGCGCGAGATCCAGCAAGCACCGCCGTCGGTCCGTCACCGGGACCTGGCACGCCGCCTGGGCATCAGTCGCCATACGGTGATGAAGTGGCGCCACCGGGAAGACACCGAGGACCGTTCTCACCGCCCGCACCGGATGAAGACGGCCCTGACGCCCGGAGAGGAAGCCATCCTCATCGCGGTACGCGAGTGGCTGTGGCTGTCGCTGGATGATCTGCTGGTCGTGGCCCGCGAGTTCGTGCAGCCGGACCTGAGCCGCGCCGCCCTGGACCGCTGCCTGCGCCGCCACGGCGTAGCCAGCCTGAAGGCGCTGCGGCAGCAGGCCGAGGGGGAGCCGGCGCCACCCCGCAAGTCCTTCAAGGCGTATGTCCCGGGCTTTGTGCATGTGGACGTGAAGTACCTGCCGAAGCTGTCTGAAGAGTCCTCGCGTCGCTATCTGTTCGTGGCCATCGATCGGGCGACCCGCTGGGTCTATCTCGAGGTTCGTTCATCCAAGTCCGGGGCGGCCGCGCGAGACTTTCTGAAACGGCTGCTCGAACGGGCACCGTTCTACGTCACGCATGTACTGACCGACAACGGCAAGGAGTTTACCGACCGTTTTGTGGTCACCGGAGAGCGCCAACCGACCGGCCGTCACCCATTCGACCGGCTGTGCGCCGAACACGGCATCCAGCACCGCCTGACCCAGCCCAGAAAGCCCCAGACGAACGGGATGGTCGAGCGCTTCAACGGGCGCATTGCCGATCTCCTGCGCACGTACCACATCGACTCCAGCGAGCAGATGCAGGACGCCCTGTACCATTACCTGTACTTGTACAACCACGCCATCCAGCAAAAGGCCCTGGGTCACCGAACGCCCGTAGCGGCCCTCAAGGCGTGGCAGCAAACCCACCCCGACTGCTTTCGAAAACGCGTTTATAACCAGCCGAGACCTGACAAGTACCCAAGAAACACGCCCGACTGCCGCGACCCCGGCCCGCTGTGCGGGCCGGGGTTTCCCTCGCTCCGAGGCTTTTCGCGGGCGGCGCTGAACTCGCTGCGCCTTCGGCTCCGCTCAGACATCCAGCGCCTCTTGTCCCGCGAAAAGCCTCTCCACTCGGCGCGACGACAACGGGGAGGCAGGTCCAAACAACGGCTATCCCCGCGTTCTTGCCAGTGGATGATGGCTAGGTCTTCGGATATCTTCGGCACGCTCGGCCTGTGGCCGTTGCGTGCCGCGCCCGCGGAGCGGGCGCCGGGGGGGCGTAGGATGTGATGAGCGCAGCGAATCGCATCAGGGTTTCGCGCGGCGCGGGGAACGGTGCGTTTCGCTGCGCTCAACCGCACCCAACGGGATACCGTTTGTTTTGACCTTCTCCTCCCGTATGGAGCCCCTTGCGGAAGGGTGCTCGGGCCGGGAGAAGGCGCTGGATGTCTGAGCGGAGCCGAAGGCGCAGCGAGTTCAGCGCCGCCGGCCCGAGGGCCCTGGAGCAAGGTTCCCGGGCGGAATCCGGGTGCCCTTCTTTGGGTACTTTCTTGGGCAAGCAAGAAAGTACCTCGCGGTGCGCTCGCGAGAGAGCGCCTGGCAGGCGGCCGGACGAAGGCACCGTAAACACTGAACGATGAACCCGGGCCCGACGCTGCGAGAACCCTGGTCAGGTGGTGGCGATGTGGTCGAGCAGGGCGCGGTAGCCGGTGCGGTAGTCGGGATACTGGAGGCGATAGCCACTGGCGTGCAGGCGCCCGTTGCGGCAGCGCTTGCCGGAGACCACGCCCTCGGGCATCGGCGGTGTGCCGGGCGGGTCAATCTCCATCGCCTGCGCCAGCCAGGCCAGCAGCTCGTGACGCAGGGTGGGCTCGTCATCGACGCCGAGATAAAGCGGCTCGGCGTCGCGCAGGTGGAACAGATGGGTCAGCAGGCCCACGCAGTCATCGCGGTGGATGCGGTTGGTCCAGACCGGCGCTTCGTGCTGACCACGCACGCCCTCGCGCACCTTGCGCAGGTGGTACTCGCGCCCCGGGCCATAGATGCCGCCCAAGCGCACGACCACGCCGGAAAAGGGACTGTCGGCCAGCAACTGCTCGGCTTCCCGCAGGGCGCGCCCGGAGAACCGGGTGGGTTCGGTGGGGCTGGTCTCGTCCACCCAGCGCCCATCGTCGGCGCCGTACACCGAGGTGCTGGAGACGAATACAACGCGGCGCGGCTGCTGGCTGGCCCGTTCCAGGGCGGTCAGGGTGTTGCGCAGGCCGTCGACATAGGCGCGACGATAGGCGGGCTCGGTGAACTCGCCCGGGGTGGCGATGAAATAAACGGTGTCGAGCGCCGGTGGCAGCTCCGGCAGGCCGTCCGCGACGCCGAAGTCGCCGGCCAGGGGCTGGATCGGCTTGGGGATGTGCTCCGGCCGGCGGCGCAGGCCCCAGACGGAGTGTCCGCCGTGGGCAAGTTGCTGGCCAACGGCACCGCCGAGATCGCCGCAGCCCATGATCAGGATGTTGGCCATTGTTCCCTCCGGGATCGTGATTCGCACGCTACCGATTTCGCTGGCGAAAGACCAGTGCCAAAGTGAGGGTTCGACCGTGGGCGATAGCTCGGGCATGCTGGCTGGAACGCAGATGAACGGGAGATGGGGCTTGGGCAAGGCGAGCCGAAAGAAGGTCGATACGTGTGCCTGCGGGTCCGGGCAGGACCGTGCCGCCTGCTGTGGGCCGTATCTGGATGGTACGGCCTCGGCCCCCACGGCGGAGGCGCTGATGCGCTCGCGTTATGCCGCGTTTGTGGAAGGGCGTGAGGGCTATCTGCTGGCGACCTGGGCGGCCGCGACACGCCCGGCATCCATGGAGCTGGCCCCGGAACAGCGCTGGCTGGGGCTCGCGATACGTGCGACCGAGGCGGGTGGGCCGGACGACGAGGCAGGCTGGGTCGAGTTCATTGCCCGGTCACGGGTGCGCGGTCAGGGCGTACGCCTGCACGAGCGCAGTCGTTTTCGCCGCGAAGACGGGCGCTGGGTGTATGTCGACGGGGAGTTTCCGGGCGCATGACAGCCGCTTCGGATGCGGTCGCCTCGCCGGTCCATCCGGCATTGCTGGAACGGGTGCTGGAGTGCCTGCGCATGCAGTCGGACGGGCTGACCGAGCACGCCCTGATCACGCAGTTGCGCGACGCGGGCGTGGAGCCGTTTGCGGGTGCGCGGCTGCAGGAGTCGCTGAGCCTGTTCCAGACGCACTTTGTGCTGTTCCACTGCCTGTACCGGCTGCGCGACACGCTGGCGGGGCAGGGCGAATGGTTGCGCATCCACTGCCTGGATATCGGCATCGAGCCTGGGCGGGGCGGCGCGGTCGGCGGGTTGCCGGCGACGCATGATCCACTGCGGGCCTATTACCTTGACCTGGCGCAGCTGGAAACCATGGATGCGGCGGCGGTGGAGGCGCTTCTGGGTGAGTTCTGGTCGCAGCTGGGGCGTGACCAGCAACGCGAGCAGGCGCTGGAGGTGCTGGAGCTTGCGGATCCGGTGGATGCCGACACGATCCGCCGACAGTACCGCCGGATGGCGCAGCGCCACCACCCGGACCGGGGTGGCGACACGGCCAAACTGCAGCGGATCAACGCGGCCCGCTGGGTCCTGCTGGGCCGGGGCTGAGGTTCAGTCGTCCGAGTCCGACATGGTGGTGACGAACGCCTGTTCCACGGTGAAGGTACCCACGCCCTTGTAGTTGGTCTGGGTCCAGCCGTGTTCGGTGAGCCACTCGCTCATTTCGCGGTTCATCGCCGGGTTGCCGCACAGCATTACGCGGTCGTGTTCCGGATCCGCGGGCGGCAGATCGAGGATCTGGCTCAGCTCGCCGGAGCGGAACATGTCGGCGCCACGCTGGTTGTTGTCGTAGGGCTGCTGCGCGATCGGGCAGGCGAAGTCGTGGTTCTCGCGGGTCACGGTCGGCACGTAGCGCAGGCGGTCGCTGATGCGCGACTCGATCTCCTGGCGGTAGGCCAGTTCCTCGACGGTACGCACGCTGTGCACCAGCACTGCATTGTCGAAGTGCTCGAACAGCTCCGGGCTGCGGATCAGCGAGATGAACGGGGCGAGCCCCGTGCCGGTGGCCAGCATGTACAGGGTGCGACCCGGCTGCACGTAGTCGAAGGTGAGCGAGCCGGTGACCTTGGTGTTGATCCAGATCGAATCACCCGGTCCAGCCTCGGCCAGGCGGCTGGTCAGGGCGCCATCCGGCACGTGGATGCTCAGGAACTCCAGTTCCTCGGCCTCGGGTTCGGAGACGATCGAATACGCACGCGGGATCAGCTTGCCCTCGGGGCGCAGCCCCAGGGTCACGAACTGTCCGTTCTTGAATTCCAGACCCTCCGGGCGCGTGGTGGTGAAGCTGAAGGTCTTGTCCGACCAGCGGCGCGTGGAGGTGATGCGTTGTTCCGAATACGGCATAAGTGCGTGGTTTTCCGATTATTGTTCGGTTCTACGCTAGCAAGTCCTGGTGCCGGGTGCGAAAGCGCCGGCAAAAACCAAGGAAAACACTCGGAAATGGGTACCGCTCGTCAGTGGACGTTGCTGTCGATGGGCGTGAGGTGTTGCTCCAGCGGTGCCGGTTCCGACAGGTAGAAGCCCTGCACGAAGTCCAGGCCGATCTCGCGCAGGCGGTCCATGGTCGCGGCTGATTCGACACACTCGGCGATGGTGCGCAGGCCGAGGACATGACCCACGCGATGAATGGCCGTGACCATGGCCGAGTCCACCGCGTTGTGGGCAATATCGCGCACGAAGCTACCGTCGACCTTGATGAAGTCCACCGGCAGGTTCTTCAAGTACCCGAATGACGACAGACCGCTGCCAAAGTCGTCCAGGGAGAAACGACAGCCCATGTAGCGCAGGGTGCGGATCAGGCTCTGGGCACGTTCGTGGTGGCTGATGGCTGCGGTCTCGGTGATCTCGAAGATGATGCAGCGCGGCGGGATCGCGTAGTGCTGCAGGCGCTCGGTGACGAACTCCAGCATGCTCTCCTGCGCCAGCGACTGGCCCGAGAGGTTGATCGCCAGGGTGGGGTCGCAGTGGGAGGGGTTCTCGCGCGGCGCACGATGCCGGGCGAGCATGGCGAAGGCGTTGTCGATGATGTGGCGGTCGATATCCGGCATCAGGTGGTAGCGCTCCGCGGCCGGGATGAAGCTGCCCGGCGGGATCAGCCGGCCATCCTCGTCGCGCAGGCGCATCAGCACCTCGACATGGGCAAGGTCCGGGTCGACCGGGCCCAGCGGGTGGACGGCCTGGCCGAACAGCGCGAAGCGCCCTTCCTCCAGCGCCGAGCGGATGCGGCCGACCCATTCCATCTCCCCGCGTCGGCGGCGCAGGGCCTGGTCGCTGGGCTGCCAGACGTAGACCTGGTTGCGGCCGTTTTCCTTGGCGGCGTAGCAGGCGGAGTCCGCCTGGCTGAGGATCTCGGGCAGGGTCTGTTCCGGACCGCTGACCGGCACCAGACCGATGCTGACGCCGACATCGAATCGCCGGCCCTCCCATGCGAAGCGCAGGGACTGCACGGTCTCCAGCATCTTCCGGGCAATCGCCTCGGCGCGTTCGGGCGGGCAGTGGCACAGCAGCACGCCGAATTCGTCGCCACCCAGCCGGGCCAGAGTGTCGTTCTCGCGGATCAGGTGCCGCAGGCGCTCGGAGAGTTCCCGCAGGAGCTCGTCGCCGGCCTGGTGACCGCAGGTGTCGTTGATGATCTTGAACTGGTCGAGGTCCATGTAGAACACCGCATGCGGCGTCTCGCCCTCCTCCTGGGTATGCAGGGCCTGGTCCAGCCGCCGCTCGAATTCGCGGCGGTTGCACAGGCCGGTGAGGTCGTCATGGGTCGCCTGATGGTTAAGCTGCTGGGCCATCTGCCACAGCTCGGTGTGGTCGTGCAGCACGACCACCACACCCTGGGCCTCGCGGTTCGGGCGTTGCAGGGGCGAGGCCAGCATGCGCACCACGCGGGTTTCGCCGTCGGCGCGATGCAGTATGCGTTCGGGCGATTCCACGGTACCGCCCAGGTTCAGGCAGTGTTCCACCGGGCGGAGCACGCTGGTCCCCGTCCGGGTGTCTTCCAGGTCCAGCAGTTCGTCCACCAGGCGGCCCTGGGCGCTGGTGGCATCCAGCCCCAGCAGTACCTGGGCGGCGGGGTTCAGGTAGGTCAGGCGCCCGTGGGTGTCTGCGGTGATGACCCCGTCGCTGATTGATTGCAGCGTGGTTAGCAGGCGGTCCCGTTCGGCACCCGTGGCGGCCTCCGCGGCCCGCAGTGAGGTGACGTCCCAGGCCACGCCGAGCACGCCTGGGCGGCTGGATTCCCCATCGGTCAGCGGCATCCATGAGACGCGTAGATAGGTGTCGCCAATACGGACCTCGTCGTCGAAGCTATCACCCCTCAGAGCGCGTTCCACGGCATCGATCACGTTGGGCTGGTCGGCGTAGACTTCCCGGGCGTCGCGGCCCAGGACATCGCCTGGCTTTACTCCCAGGGTCCGGAGGCCGGCTCCCTCCGATAGCGTGAAGCAGCCTTCAGCATCTAGCGCGAACAGGATCAGCGGGGCATGGCGAATGGTCGCGCCCAGCTGGGTCTCCAGGCTCTTCAGCGCCTGCTCCGACTGACGCTCTCGGGTGATGTCGCGCACGGTCGCGAAGACCTCGAGCTCGCCGTCCGTGCGAATCGCGTTGATGTGCACCTCGGCCGGAAATTCGCCACCGTCACGATGCCGGTAGCGGCTCTCGAAGTGCGCGGGGAGGCGCTGTTCGGGGTTGGAGTGGGCCTGGTCCACGTCGTCCTGAGTGGCCTGCAGGTCCAGCTCGGTGATGTGCACGCCGCCGGTCAGTTCGGCGCTGGTATAGCCCAGCAGTTCGCAGGCAGCGTAGTTGGCCGCGACGATCCCGCCCTTGCGGTCGAGGACCAGATGAGCCTCGGGCGCCTGTTCGAAGATCCGCTGATAGCGCGTGGTGTCCGGGTGATCGGGCATGGCGGCGGGCTGAACCTTTGGTGGCGGGCCGGGCCCCGCGTCGGGGCGTGATTCGGCACCGGAGTGTCGCCGGTTGCGCCGGCACTGGCAACCTTGGGAGGTGCGGATTTGCCTCTTCCGGGGCGGTTTCTGCTTGCCCGGCTTACCCGGGCGCTTGGGTGAGCCGGGACAGGTTTTCCGTGGACAGGGGCGCGCTGTGCGGGGGGTTGCGCAGTTGTTCGCGCGCCCAGGCGGCGTGTTCGCGCACCAGCTCGGAAGGGTGCTCGGCGCGGGCGGCCAGGGCTGCGTCCGCCTCGGGTGTGGCCGGACCGTTGCCGAGGGCCACAGCGAGGTTGCGTAGCCACTGGGCATGGCCGATTCGGCGAATGGCCATGCCCTCGGTGCGGGCGAGGAAGGTTGCCTCGTCCCAGGCGAACAGCTCGACCAGGCTGGCGCTATCCAGACCGTGGCGGGCGATGAAGTCGGGTTCCGCCGTGACCTCGGCAAAGCGGTTCCAGGGGCAGACCAGCTGGCAGTCGTCGCAGCCGTAGATGCGGTTGCCGATCAGCGGGCGCAGGTCCTCGGGGATCGCACCCTTCAGTTCGATGGTCAGGTAGGAGATGCAGCGGCGGGCGTCCAGGTCGTATGGCCCGCGGAACGCCCGGGTCGGGCAGACATCGAGACAGGCGGTGCACTGGCCGCAGTGCTCGTCCACGGGTTCATCCAGTGGCAGTGGCAGGTCGGTAAACAGCTCCCCGAGGAAGAACCAGGAGCCGCTCTCGCGCGCCAGCAGATTGGTGTTCTTGCCAATCCAGCCCAGCCCGGCGCGGGCGGCCAGGGCCTTTTCCAGGATCGGGGCGCTGTCGGTGAAGGCGCGATAGCCGAACGGCCCGACCTCCGCCTCGATCCGGCGCGCGAGGGTGGTCAGGCGCTTGCGCAGCAGCTTGTGGTAGTCGCGGCCCAGGGCATAGCGCGAGACATAGGCGTGATCGCGTTCGGCCAGCTGGATCGCCGGGCGTCGGGTGGCCGGCGGGAAGTAGTCCATGCGCACGCTGATGATGCGCTGCACGCCGGGCACCAGGGCATCCGGGGCGTGGCGCAGGGGGGCGCGGACGGCCATCCAGTCCATGTCGCCGTGCGAGCCCTGGGCCAGCCAGTCGTCCAGATGCTGGCGATCCGCCTCGGGCACCTCGGCGGGGGCGATGCGCACGGCCTGGAAGCCGAGCTCGCGACCCCAGTCGCGGATGCGTTCGGCGAGTTCGGCAGATTGGCGTGGATCGAGGCGCTGAGGCACGATTTCGGCTTCCGCGACGGAGGTGATGGCGTGAATCATGAACCCGACCCACAAGCATTGACCAGCGCACTGTTCGATAACGTGGGCATGCGCGCCCTGGATGCCGCCGGTCTGGCCCTGCCTGGGATGGCGCCGGGCGAGCTGATGGAGCGTGCCGGGCAGGCCCTGCTGGCGGTGGTGCGCCGCGACTGGCCGCAGGCCCGTCGCATCGGGATCCTGTGCGGGCCCGGCAACAACGGCGGAGACGGCTACGTGCTCGCGCGGCGGGCCGCCGAGGCCGGGCTGGAGGTCCGGGTTCATGGCGGCCCTTCGCGGGCGTGCCCCGAGTCCGATGGTCGTCAGGCCCACCGGCGCTGGCAGGCGGGCGGCGGCGAGGTCCATGCCCTGGAAAGTTTCGACCCGGCGGCCGCGGACCTGTGGGTGGATTGCCTGTTCGGGATCGGCCTGGAGCGGCCGCTGACCGATGCCTACGGCGCGGTGATCGAGTCGCTGAACGCGAGTGGGCGGCAGGTGCTGGCGGCCGATGTGCCCTCGGGCGTGGATATCGATCGCGGCCGGGTCCTGGGGGAGGCGGTCCGGGCCAATCACACCCTGACCATGATCGCCGACAAGCTGGGCCTGCATACCGGGGCCGCGGTCGACCGGGTCGGCCAGGTGGAGGTGGCCCCGCTCGATCTCCCTGCCTCGGTGGCCCATGGCATCGCGCCGGTTGCGCGTCGGGTCGGGCCAGAGGACTGGCGGCAGCGTCTGCCGGTACGCCGCCCGGGGGCGCACAAGGGCGACTGTGGGCATGTGCTGATCGTGGGCGGCGCGCCCGGCTACTCGGGGGCCGCGCGGCTGGCGGCGACGGCCGCCCTGCGCGCCGGGGCCGGCCGTGTGACCCTGGCCACGCACCCCGAGCATGCGGCCTGGGCGAACCTGGAGCGACCCGAGTTGATGGTGCGTGGCGTGGCGGACGCCAGCGAGTTGCAGGCCCTGATGCGTCGCGTCGATGTCGTCGCGGTGGGACCGGGATTGGGACAGGACGCCTGGGGTCGTGGCCTGTGGCTGGCGGTGGCGGATGCCGACCTGCCCCGGGTGGTGGATGCCGATGCCCTGAACCTGCTGGCCGAGGCCCCGCGCCGGGGCGAGGACTGGGTGCTGACCCCGCACCCAGGCGAGGCCGCCCGTCTGCAGGGGCAGGACGTGGCCACTATCGAGGCCGATCGCCCCGGGCAGGTGCGGGCGCTGGCCGCGCGCCTGGGTGGAGTGGTGTTGCTGAAGGGGGCGGGCACGCTGGTCGCCAGTTCGGGTGCGGAGCCGCTGGCCTGTGTCACCGGCGGCCACCCCGGTATGGCCACCGCCGGCAGCGGCGATGTGCTGACCGGCATCATCGCGGCGCTGCGCGGGCAGGGCGCGGATGCGCGCAGCGCCGCGGAGATCGGGGCCGCCTGGCACTGCGCCGCAGCCTGCATCGCGCGTGATCGCCTGGGCGGGGCGCGCGGGATGCTGGCCGGGGATCTGGCCGAAGCCCTGCCGGCCGCGGCTGGGGGTGGGGCATGATGGAGGCAGCCGCCCCTCTGATTCTCCCGCACCTGGAGGCGACCGAGGCGGCCGGGGCCGCGCTGGCGGCGCTCGACGCCCCGCATATCGTGTTCCTGGAGGGTGATTTGGGTGTCGGCAAGACCACCTGGGTTCGGGGTCTGCTACGCCGGCTCGGGCATGAAGGCGCGGTCCGCAGTCCGACCTACACCCTGGTGGAGCCGTATGCGCTGGCGGGGCGCGAGGTCCTGCACTTCGACCTTTACCGCCTGGGTGATCCCGAAGAACTCGAGTACCTGGGGGTGCGCGAGGCCTTCGGGGGCGATGTCCTGTGGCTGGTGGAGTGGCCGGAGCGCGGTGCGGGCTGGCTGCCGGCGCCGGATCTGGTGGTGCGCCTGGCGCATCGCGAGGGCACAGCCGAAGGCCGGGAGCTGTGGCTGGAGGGGCCGCTGGCGGCGGCCTACCACCGGGTGCTTCGGGATCAGGAGATCGTGACAGGGTGACACGCCGGGGCCGCCCCGCAGTTGGCCCGCCACGCGCACAATGCGCGATATCTCGCTCATAAAGAAAGAAAATCGCTATTGCTTTTCCAGAAAAAGCGTCCACAATGTAGTCAGAACCCCTGATTACAAAGGGAAACGCCGTGGGCCAATCAACATCGCCGGATCTGCGCCGCCGCCAGCTGCTGCGCGCCATGACTGCCCTCGGGCTGGTCGGGATGCCTTTGCCGGCCCTGGCTCGCACGGACGTCCGGCGCGTGCGCATGTCCGTGGATGGCGGAACCACCCGTCTGGTCTTCGACATGGACGGCGAGGCGGAATACTCCATGTTTCACCTGCAGTCTCCTGACCGCCTGGTGGTGGATCTGGAGAACGCGCGGGCCGTGGAAGACCTGACCATCAGCGATAATCCGCGCTCGGCGATCAAGGCCGTGCGCCATGCCGCACGCAATGGCTCCGATCTGCGCGTGGTGTTCGACCTGCGCAAACCGGTGGAGCCGAGCAGTTTCGTGCTGATGCCGGCACAGGGTGCGCCGCACCGCCTGGTCCTGGATCTGACCAGCGGCGAGGCACCCGCCGCGCCGCGCTCGGCGGAGAACAACGGCTCCCGCCGTGGGCGCTCGCAGGAGGACCTGCGCGATGTCGTGGTCGCCATCGATGCCGGCCATGGTGGGCATGATCCGGGTGCCATCGGCCCCGCCGGCACCCGCGAGAAGGACGTGGTCCTGCAGATCTCGAAGCGTCTGGCCGAACGCGTGAACAGCGAGCACGGCATGAAGGCCGTGATGACCCGCAGTGGCGACTATTTCCTGCCCCTGCGCGAGCGCATCGAGCGGGCGCGCAAGGCGGATGCCGATATCTTCGTGTCCATCCACGCCGACGCGATCGCCAACCGCAGTGTCCAGGGTTCTTCGGTGTACATGCTGTCCGAGCGCGGGGCCTCCAGCGAGGCGGCGCGGTTCCTGGCCCAGCGCGAGAACCAGGCGGATCTGAGCCTGGGCGGGGTGCCGATCAACGGCAAGGACGATTCCCTGACCAACGTGCTGCTGGATCTGGCCCAGAGCGGGAGTCTGGAGGCCAGCAACACCCTGGCCGAGCGGATGATCGCGGAGCTCCACCGGGTGGGCAAGGTGCGCAAGCCGGAGGTGGAGCGCGCGAACTTTGCGGTCCTGCGCTCGCCGGACGTGCCGTCGGTCCTGGTCGAGGCGGCCTTCATCTCCAATCCCTCCGAGGAGCGCAAGCTGCGCAGCACCACCTTCCAGAACTCGCTGGCGGACGCCCTGCTGACCGGGCTGCGGTCGTACTTCTCCACCCATGCCCGTCCGGGCACGCTGATCGCCGACGGCCAGCCCGACCAGCACATCATCCGCCCGGGCGAGACCCTCTCCGGGATTGCCGATCGCTATCGCCTGTCGCTGGCGGACCTGCGTTCGGCCAACGATGTCCGCGACGACCGCATTTACGCCGGCCAGGTCCTGCGTATCCCCCGCGACTCCTGAGCCCGGCACCTCCGGGCAGCCCGTCACGTCTTGCAGGCGTTGTTCGGCCGCCGGCTAGGCACTCCGGCGCTGCCCCGGTTAGGCTAGGCACCCGGTTCTCGTCTCTCCCAGGTGTCGCGCGTGGCGATCGCAAAGCTCTCCGAACAACTGATCAATCAGATCGCCGCCGGCGAGGTGATCGAGCGTCCGGCCTCGGTGGTCAAGGAGCTGCTGGAGAACGCCCTGGATGCCGGGGCGACGCGGGTGGATGTGCGCCTGGAGCAGGGCGGCGTCCGCCTGATCCAGATCAGCGACAACGGCAGCGGCATCTATCGCGACGAGATGCCGCTGGCCCTTTCGCGCCATGCCACCAGCAAGATCGCCTGCATGGACGACCTCGAGGCGCTGCATACCCTGGGCTTTCGCGGCGAGGCCCTGCCCTCGATCGCCTCCGTCTCGCGGCTGTCGCTGACCTCCATGGTGGCGGACGAGCGCAACGGCTGGCGCCTGACCGGGGACGGCTCCGATGTCTTTCGCGAGGCCGCCCCGGCGTCGCATCCGGTGGGCACGACCGTCGAGGTCCGCGACCTGTTCTTCAACGTCCCGGCGCGGCGCAAGTTCGTGCGTACCGAACGCACCGAGTACAACCACTGCGAGAACGTGATCCGCACCCAGGCGGCTGCCTGCCCCGAGGTCGCCTTCAGCCTGCGCCACAATGACCGCGTCACCCTGGACCTGCCGGCGGCCGACGACCCCGGCGAGCGGGTGCGGGCGCTGCTGGGCGATGCCTTCCTGGAGCATGCGACCCCGGTGGACGAACAGCGCGCCGGGCTGGCGCTGTCCGGCTGGCTGGGCTCGCCGACCCAGTCGCGCGCCCAGCCCGATCAGCAGTTCTTCTTCGTCAACGGCCGCGCGATCCGCGACCGCGTGCTGGCGGCGGCCGTGCGCAAGGCCTATCAGGACGTGCTCTACCACGGGCGGCATCCGATGTTCGTGCTGGACCTGGAACTGGATCCGACCCAGGTGGATGTGAACGCGCATCCGACCAAGCAGGAGGTGCGCTTTCGCGAGTCGCGCATGGTTCACGACTTCATCTTCCATAGCCTGCACAAGGCGCTTGCCGCGTTGCGTCCGGGGGATTCCGGGCATGCCGCGGCGGTACCCGACATGGGTGCGCCGGCCCCCTCCGGTCGCCCCATGCCCATGCCGGCGCAGGCGGATCGCCCGCTGTCCGGGCTGGGTGTGCCGGGTGCGGGCGGTGGGTATGCGCCCCCTCGCGAACCGCGACTTCAGCCGGTCGGGCGCGATCCAGGCTTTGGTGCGGCCTGGGCCGAGTTCCGCGGGACGTCTGCGGTGGCCGAGGCGCGGCCCGCCGCTTATGACACCCCGATGCCATCCGCCACGTCCGGTGCGCCCGCAGCGGACCCGGACGGCATGCCGCCCCTGGGGTTTGCCCTGGGGCAGGTAGCCGAGACCTTCATCCTGGCCGAGAGCCCCCGCGGCCTGATCGTGGTGGACATGCACGCGGCCCACGAGCGCATCACCTATGAACGTCTCAAGCGCGAATGGGAGGGGGCACGGGTGACCTCGCAGCCGCTGCTGGTGCCGGAGACCCTGGACGTTACCCCGGCCGAGGCCGAACTGGCCGAGGAGCGCGCGGACCTGCTTGGGGAGCTCGGCTTCGAGCTCGACCGCGCCGGCCCCGAGACGCTGACTCTGCGCGCGGCGCCCGCGCTGCTGCGCGGCCAGGACACCGCGCAGCTCGTGCGCGATGTCCTGGCGGACCTCGCGGCCGATGGCTACAGCCATCGGGCCGAGGGGGCGATGAACGCGGTACTGGGAACGATCGCCTGCCACGGTTCCGTGCGTTCGGGGCGACGCCTGACCCTGCCCGAGATGAACCAGTTACTGCGCGACATGGAGGCCACCGAACGTTCCGGCCAGTGCAACCACGGGCGCCCGACCTGGGTGGAGCTGGACCACTCGGCGCTGGACCGGCTGTTCCTGCGAGGACGCTGATGGCCGGACTGGATGGGGACCGGCCGCCGGTCATCCTGCTGGCCGGTCCCACCGCGAGCGGCAAGACCGCGCTGTCGCTGGCGCTGGCCGAGGCCCTGGACGCGGAGATCGTCAGCGTGGATTCCGCGCTGGTCTATCGCGGCATGGATATCGGCACCGCCAAGCCGGACGCCGCCGAGCGTGCCCGCGCCCCGCATCACCTGCTGGACATCCGCGACCCGGAGGACACCTTCAACGCCTCCGACTTTGCCCGCGATGCCCGCGCCGCGATCGATGCCATTCATGCCCGCGGCCGGGTCGCCCTGCTGGCGGGCGGCACGCTGCTCTACCTGCGCGCCCTGCTGGACGGCTTCGATCCGATCCCGCCGGTCCCGGATGCGGTCCGCGAGTCCGTGCGTGCCCGTCTGGAACACGAGGGCGCCGTGGCCCTCCATGCCGAGCTGGCCACCGTGGACCCGGAGGCCGCCGCGCGCATCCACCCGAACGACCCGCAACGCATCCTGCGCGCCCTGGAGGTCCATGCGGCCAGTGGCCGGCCGCTGTCGGCCTTCCAGAGCGGGGCGGCCGCAACGGTTCCGCCCGGCTGGGTGTCGCTGGCCCTGTGGCCGGAGGACCGCGAACGTCTGCACACCCGTATCGCCGATCGCTTCGACGCGATGCTGGAGGCCGGTTTCGTCGACGAGCTGATGACCCTGACCCGGCGCCCCGGTCTGACCGCGGAGCATCCCTCGCAGCGGGCGGTGGGGTATCGTCAGGGCTGGCAGTGGCTGGCCGGCGAATGCGACTTTGCGACCTTTCGCGAGCGGGCCATTGCCGCGACTCGCCAGCTCGCAAAACGCCAGCTCACCGGGCTGCGGCGCTTCCCCCTGCATGCCCGGTTGAACGCCGAGGACGCGGATTTGTCGCAGGCTCTGCGGGCAATCCAGGCTGCACGGATGGCGGCCCCCGCAGCGGCGACGTCCGAATAACGCCCGGTGTACGCCTGGAGCGGCGCCGCGAAGCCGGTATGCTACGCTTCAACCTGACCGTGCGGCGGGCCGAACTCGAGCCGCCGGCGCGGGTCGCGAACCAATAATAACGATCAAGGAACGCACCGATGGCCAAAGGGCAAACGTTGCAGGAACCCTTCCTGAATGCGCTGCGTCGGGACCGGATCCCGGTCTCCATCTACCTGGTGAACGGGATCAAGCTGCAGGGGCAGATCGAATCCTTCGACCAGTTCGTGGTGCTGTTGCGCAGTACGGTCTCGCAGATGGTCTACAAGCACGCCATCTCCACGATCGTTCCGGCCCGTCAGGTGAACATGAATCTCGAGGGCGAGGCAGCGGCTTCCGCCTCCGCCGAGGCCGAGTCCTGAACATGAGTGGAGGTCTCCTCCAGCTTGTTTGAGCGTCCGGAGAGTGCCGGCGACGAGCGCGTCGGCAATGGTGCGGTCCTGGTTGCGCTGAATGTTGGGGACAACCCCGATATCGAGGCCCAGGTCCAGGAATTCGACGAGCTCGTGCGCTCCGCCGGGGCCGAGATCATGGCGGTGGTGCGCGGCTCGCGCGACCGGCCGCACCCCAAGCTGTTCGTCGGCGCCGGCAAGGCCGACGAGATCCGCGATGCGGTCGAGGCCTCCGGGGCTGACGTGGTGATCTTCAACCACGCCCTGTCGCCCAGCCAGGAACGCAACCTCGAGGCCCACCTGAAGGCCCGGGTGCTGGATCGCTCCGGCTTGATCCTCGATATCTTCGCCCAGCGCGCCCGCTCCCACGAGGGCAAGCTGCAGGTGGAACTGGCGCAGTTGCGCCATATGTCCACGCGCCTGGTGCGTGGCTGGACCCACCTCGAGCGGCAAAAGGGCGGGATCGGCCTGCGCGGTCCGGGGGAAACCCAGCTGGAGACCGACCGCCGCCTGCTGGCCGGCCGCATCAAGCACATCGAGCGGCGTCTGGAGAAGGTCGAACGCACCCGCGAACAGGGCCGTCAGGCGCGCCTGCGCAACGAGATTCCCACGGTCTCGCTGGTGGGCTACACCAACGCCGGCAAGTCGACCCTGTTCAATCGGCTCACGCATTCTGACGTCTATCAGGCGGATCAGCTGTTCGCGACCCTGGACCCGACTTTGCGGCGCCTGGACCTGGCCCCGCACCAGTCGCTGATCCTGGCCGACACCGTGGGCTTTGTGCGCGACCTGCCGCACGAGCTGGTCGCCGCGTTCAAGGCGACCCTGACCGAGACCCGCGAGGCGGCGCTGCTGCTGCACGTGATCGACGCCGCCGACCCGGAGCGCGAGGCGCGCATCCGCCAGGTCGAGGAGGTCCTCGAGGAGATCGGCGCCGAGGACGTCCCCTGCTGGCGGGTGTACAACAAGATCGACCAGCTGGAGAACCCGGCCGAGGACCCGGACGACCGTTTCGGCATGGCGGACGATGCCTTCTGGCTGTCGGCGCATACCGGCGAGGGTGTGGAGCGCCTGGAGCAGCGCCTGGCCGAGACCTTCACCGAGTCCATGACCCAGGGCTGGTTCGAGATCCCGGCCGCAGCCGGCCGGCTGCGGGCCCGGCTCTACGAGGAGAAGGCCGTGGAGGCCGAGCAGACCACGCCGGATGGCGCAATCCAGCTCCGGCTGCATCTTCCGCAGCGGCGCTTCGAGCAGCTCTTCCGCGAGGCCGGGCTGGATCCCGAAGCGGTGCGCCTGCAGCCGGAAGTACCCGGACCGACCGCCGCCCACCACTGACGACGCGACCTCTCGACGCCCCGCGCCACCAGGAACTTTTGCGCTAATACCTGACCAAATTAGTCAGACATTCATGCAAAAGCCAACGCGAGGAGGTCCGCATGATCCTTGAACGCTTTGTCGATCCCGGCCTGTCCCAGCACTCCTTTGTGGTCGGCTGTCAGGGCAGCGGCGAGATTGCCGTGATCGACCCGCAGCGCGACGTCGATGTGTATCTGGATTACGCCGAGCGTAACGGCTATCGCATCACCCGCGTGATGGATACTCACATCCACGCCGATTTCGCCTCCGGTGCCCGTGAACTCGCGGACAAGACCGGCGCCCGTTTGCTGCTGTCCGGGCACGATGCCGGCGAGCATTTCCAAGTGCAGTTCCCGCACGAGGATCTGTTCGAGGGGAATCGGATCCAGCTGGGCAATGTGCGCATCGAGACACGCCACGTACCGGGGCATACCCCGGAACACCTGATGTTCGTGGTGTATGACGGCGCCCGGTCCGGCGAGGATCCGATCGCGATTATCACCGGCGATTTCCTGTTCGTGGGCTCGCTGGGCCGGCCCGACCTGCTCGGCGAGGAGGCCAAACAGGCCCTGGCGCGGCAGATGTTCCACAGCGTGCGCGAGAAGCTGGCAGATCTGCCGGACGGGGTCGAGGTGCATCCCGGGCACGGTGCCGGTTCCGCCTGTGGCGCCGGCATGGCCGGGCGGCCGGTCTCCACGCTCGGTTACGAGCGCCGGACCAACCCGTACCTCGACCCGTCGCTGGACGAGGATGCCTTCGTGCACCAGTTGCTGCACGGACTGCCGCCGATCCCGGATTTCTATCCGCGCAACAAGCGGATCAACTCCGAGGGGCCGAAGGCAGTGATCCCGTTGCCCGGCATGACCGCCCTGGACCCGGCCGACGTGTCGCGGCGGGCCGCCGCAGGTGAGGTGACGGTGATCGACCTGCGCGACCCGCTGGCCTTCGGCGGCGGCCATATCCCCGGGTCGCTGGGGATTGGCATCGACGGTGGCTTTGCCACCTGGGCCGGCTGGGTGACGCCGGATGACACCCCGATCGTTCTGGTCGACCGCACGGGTGACCCCGCGGTGATCGAAAAGGCGGTGCGCCAGCTGGTGCGCACCGGCCGTGACTATATCGAAGGGTATGTCCGCGGCGGCATGGCCGCCTATGCCGGTGCCGGCCTGCCGTTGACCACCCTGGCGCAGCTGGATGCCCCGGCGGCGCAGACCGCGGTCGCCGACGGGCGGCTGCGTCTGGTGGATGTGCGGGCTGTCTCCGAATTCGAGGCCGGCCATGCCGAGGCCGCGGTCCACCGGCCGGTGGCCGATACCCGCACGGGTGTCCCCGGGGTCGACAAGGCCGAACCGGTCGCCGTGGTCTGCGGCAGTGGCTATCGTTCCACCGTGGCGGGTTCCATCCTCCAGCGCCTGGGCTACCACGAGGTGTACAACGTGGTGGGCGGCATGCAGGCCTGGGACCGTGTGATCGACACGGGCGAGGGGGACCGGCGCGCCGCCTGATGCGCGTCACCGGGTGGGTGGCATGAGCCGCCCGCCTTCCCACGAAAGAGGCCCCGGGTGGAACCGGGGCCTCTTTCGTGGTCGCGTGCCGCGCGTCAGGCGTCGCCGTGGGCGATCGTCTCCCGCTCGGCGCTGGCCAGGTACAGGGTCAAGGTCTCTCCGGCTCGGATGCCGTCGCCGTTCAGCCCGTTCCAGCGCCGCAGGTCGCCGATGCTGACCTGGTGGCGGCGAGCGATGGTCGAGAGCGAGTCGCCGGGGCGGACCTCGTACTCGACGCGCTGGCCGTCGGGCCCACGGTCGGGATCGGCGCGCACCACCTTCAGGGTGTCGCCCGGGCGGAGGATCGCGTCCGGGTCCAGGTCGTTGGCGGCGCGCAGGGCGCCGATCGACATGCCGGTGCGCTGGCTGATGTGCCACAGGCTGTCGCCAGCCTGCACCTGATAGTCCTCCGCTAACTGGCCGTTGTCGCCGGCCACCTGCAGCGGAGCCTCTTCGCTCGGGGCGGAGGCCGGCAGGCGCAGGGTCTGACCGGCGCGGATCATGTCGTCGTCGAGGTTGTTCATGTCGCGCAGCACGGCGACGCGGGTGCCGGCGCGCTGGGCAATCTGGCCGAGGTTGTCGCCCGAGCGCACGGTGTATTCGCGGAACCGGAGCAGCGGTTCATCGTTGCGGGTCTCCAGTGCCGCCTCGAGGGTGGGCAGCGCCTCGCGCGGGACGAACAGGTGCTGGGCGCCGCCGGGGTGGGTGGCATGGCGGTGGTAGCCGGGGTTGAGCTGTTTGAGGGTCTCGGTATCCAGGTCGGCGAGCTCCGCGATTAGCGAGAAGTCCGCCTGCTGGCCGGGTTCGATCATCTCCAGCGCCGGTTCGTTGGCGATCGGCGCGATGGCGATGTTGTGGGCATCGGGGTCCAGGAACAGGTGGCGCAGGGCCAGCAGTCGCGGGATGTACGCGGTCGGCTCGGACGGCAGGTCCAGGCTCCAGTAGTCAGTGGGCTCGCCGCGGGCGGCATTGCGGTCGATCGCGCGCTGGATGTTGCCCTGGCCGTAGTTATAAGCGGCCAGGGCCAGGTACCAGTCGTCGAAGCGTCGATGCAGCGCCTGGAGGTAGTCCAGCGCGGCGAGGGTGGATTTGTAGACGTCGCGGCGGCCGTCGTACCAGTGATCGCGCGACAGATCGAAATAGTCGCCGGTGGCCGGCATGAACTGCCAGATTCCCGCCGCGCGGCTGCGCGAGGTCGCCTGGGCGATGAAGCCGCTCTCCACGATCGGCAGCAGCAGGAGCTCGGCGGGCATGTCGCGCGCCTCGATCTCGGACAGGATGAAGTAGGCGAACGGCTCCGCGCGCCGGGTGCTGTACTCGATGATCCGTGGATGGTCACGGTAGTGCCTGATATAGCGACCCACGCGCTCGTGGTCCAGCGCGTCGTTGAAGCCGAAGCCCAGGCGCGCGCGCTCCCACAGGTCATCGGTCTCGGCGGCACGTTGCGCGGCGTCGCGCTGCTGGCGTTCCATCGCGGCCTGCACGTCCTCGGTCGTGCGCGGTTCCACGATCGGCCGATCCGCCGCCGAGGTGTCCAGCGTGCGCTCGGAGTCGTGTAGGCTACAGGCAGAGGCGAAGATCGCCGTCAGGCCGAAAATCAGGGCGGTGGTCAGTCGTGTGCGGAGGCGTGGTGTCATGGCGCTGGAGGATAAACCAGAGATGGGGGATCACCAAGACCCATTCCTGACTTGGTTGGCGCACTGGTATGCCCAGCCGCAGGGGCGGAGGGTCCGCGAGCGCTTTCTGGAACGCATTCGGCGCTATGGCGATCCGGGCCCCGGGGGGCTGGCGGTGGAGCTGGCGCCGGTGCCGATCCTGGAGGACAGCGATGCCCTGCAGGCCCCGCTGATCCGGATCGCCTCGGCGCGCCCAGCACTGCGCATGGACCCCGAGGCCTGGCCGCTGGAGTCCGCCTGTGCCGGGCGCATCGTGCTCGCCCATCCCTGCGCCCAGAGCGAGCAACCGGCGGCGGTGGTGGCCGAGGCAGCCCGGGTGCTGGAGCCCGAGGGACGGGTGTTTCTGCTGGAAGGCAACCGCCTGCAGCGCGGTGGGCGCAACGGGGTGCGCGCATCGCCTCTGCCCGAAGGCCTGCGGCGGCGCCAATATCGCGAGTTACTGGAGGCGGCGGATCTCGAGGTGCTGGATCAGTGGAGCCTCAGCCTGCTCCCACCGGGGCTGCCCGCCGCCTGGCAGAAACGCCTGGCCACCATGGATGCCTGGACCCTGCGCGGCCTGCCGCCGCTGGCCAGCATGATCCTGACCGTGGCCCACAAGCGGGTGAACATGCCCCTGCGTCCGGAGCCGCGTTTCCGCTTCGCCATGCCCAACCCCGCGATGCGTCCGGGGCTGGTATCCTCGCGCTCCTCTCATTCTGGAGCCCGCCGAACGCATGGCTGACGAACGTGTGTACATCTATACCGACGGGGCCTGCCGTGGAAACCCCGGGCCGGGCGGCTGGGGTGCGATCCTGCGCTTCGACGGGCGCGAGCGCGAGCTCTACGGGGCCGAGGCCGAGACCACCAATAACCGCATGGAGATGACCGCGGCCATCCGCGCGCTGGAGACCCTGAAGCGCCCCTGCAAGGTGGAGCTGGTCACGGATTCCAAGTACGTGAAGCAGGGCGTGACCGAGTGGATGCCCGGCTGGAAGCGGCGCAACTGGAAGTCCGCCAGCGGCTCCCCGGTGAAAAACCGTGATCTCTGGGAGGAGCTGGATGCACAGGCCCAGCGCCACGACATCGAGTGGTACTGGGTACGGGGCCACAGCGGTCACCCGGAGAACGAGCGCGCCGACGAACTGGCCAATGCGGGCATTGATGCCCTGCTGGCCGGCGAACCGATCGAGAACTGAAGGAAACCACGATGCGCCAAATCGTGCTGGATACCGAGACCACGGGCCTGGACCCCTCCGACGGCCACCGCATTATCGAGATCGGCTGCCTGGAGCTGGACAACCGCCGCCCCACCGGGCGCAAGCTGCACGAGTTTCTGCAACCGGATCGCGAGATCGACGCCGGCGCGATCGCGGTGCACGGGATTACCAACGAGTTTCTGGCCGACAAGCCTCGGTTTGCCGATGTCGTCGATGACTTTGTCGACTTCATCCGTGGGGCCGAACTGATCATTCACAACGCGCCCTTCGATGTCGGCTTCATCAACAACGAGCTGCGCCTGTTGGGCGATGTGGCGCCGGCGTCCGAGGTGGCCGAGGTCAGCACCGTGCTGGATTCGCTGGTGATGGCGCGGCGCATGCACCCGGGGGCGCGCAATTCCCTGGATGCCCTGTGCAAGCGCTACGAGGTGGACGGCTCCGGGCGCACCCTGCACGGGGCGCTGCTCGATGCCGAGCTGCTCGCGGATGTCTATCTGGCGATGACCGGCGGGCAGGTGGCGCTCACCCTGGATTCCGGAGGCGACGGCGATGCCGCGGCCGGCCCGGTCAAGGCGCAGCGCTCGGGCAAGCCGCTGCCGGTGATCGAGCCGACGCCCGAGGAGCAGGCGGCGCACGAGGCGCTGCTGCAGACCTTGGACGAGGCGGCCGGCGGCACCTGCCGCTGGCGCGCCAACGCCTGATCCTGGCGCCCGACGCAGGCTCCGCGCCTGCAGTCTAGGCACGTTCGTCCAATCGCCTCCCGGGAGAGGCTGGCTCTGGGTCGTCCTCCGGTGTTTACGGGGGCTTCGGTCCGCCGCCTGCCACGCGCTGACTCGCCAGCGCGCCGCGAGGTACTTTCTTGCTTGCCCAAGAAAGTACCCAAAGAAGGGCACCCGGATTCCGCCCGGGAACCTCGCTCCGGACGCGTTGGGCCGGCGGCGTTGAACTCGCTACGCCTGCGGTTTCGCTCAGACATCCAGCGCTTTCTCCTGGCCCATCACGCCCTCCGCGAGGGGCTCCATACGGGAGGAGAAGGTCAAAACAGGCGGTATCCAGACACCAGCAGCCAGCCCGCACCCCGCAGGGTGCGGATGAGCGCAGCGAAACGCACCGTTCCCCACGCCGCGCGAAACCCTGATGCGATTCGCTGCGCTCATCACATCCTACGCTCCCCCGGCGCCCGCTCCGCGGGCGCGGCACGCTATGGCCAAAGGCCGAGCGTGCCGAAGATGCTCGAAGACCTAGCCATCATCCACCGGCAGGAACGCTGGGATAGCCGTTGTCTTGACCTTCCTCCCCGTTGTCGTCGCGCCGAGTGGAGAGCCTTTTCGCGGGACGATTCTAAATAGACACGGGGCGCTGGATGTCTGAGCGGAGCCGCAGGCGCAGCGAGTTCAGCGCCGCCCGCGAAAAGCCTCGGAGCGAGGGAAACCCCGGCCCGCGCAGCGGGCCGGGGTCGCGGCAGTCGGGCGTGTTTCTTGGGTGCTTCTTTGCACGAGCAAAGAAGCCAGTTTTTGATCAACAACGGGCGCGGTGCGCTCGCGAGAGAGCGCGTGGCAGGCGGCCAGACGAAGCCACCGTAAACACCGGAGGGCGAGCCAAGGCCAGCCACAGCCGGGCAGGCGACGGACCGAAGGCACCGTAAACGGCGAGTGACGGGGCAGGGACATCCGGCGCGAGCCGGAATGGGGATGGTGGGCGGGGCGGGTGGCGTTAGCCGTGCTTCAGGATCCGCGCCCGCTCGCGTTCCCAGTCCTTGTCCTTCTTGTCGGCGCGCTTGTCGTATTCCTTCTTGCCCTTGGCCAGGCCGATCTCGAGCTTGGCTCGCCCGCGCTTCCAGTACAGAGCCATGGGCACCAGGGTGTAGCCCTTGCGCTCCACCGCGCCGACCAGGCGGTTGATCTCCGCGCGATGCAGCAGCAGCTTGCGCGTGCGGCTGGGATCCGGCTTGATATGGGTGGAGGCGGTCGGCAACGGGGTGATGTGGGCCCCGAACAGGAAGGCCTCGCCGTTGCGCAGCAGCACGTAGGCCTCGCTCAGCTGCGCGCGGCCCGCGCGCATCGACTTGACCTCCCAGCCCTCGAGCTCCATCCCCGCCTCCAGGCGGTCCTCGATGAAGAATTCGTGACGCGCCTTGCGGTTGAGGGCGATGGTGCTGGACGGTTCCTTGGCTTGTTTCTTGTTCTTTCCCATAACCCGAGCAGTGTACTGCAGGCGGGCGGCCGAAGCAGTCCGAATGTCCGGGCGCGCGGGGTGAAAGTTGAGCCGGGCGACCCGCTGCCCCACAATTCCGGCGGACCCGGCGATGCGCTTGCGCGACCGGCCCTGGCCGCTGCCGGGGGCGACGGCCCGCGGGAGCGCCCCCCCGTCTCCGTTCAACAAGGAGCCACCGATGCCAGCCACGACCTCGATCCACGGGCAATGGACGACCCGTCTGGCCTTTATTCTCGCGGCCACGGGTTCGGCCGTTGGCCTGGGCAACATCTGGCGTTTCCCCTATATCGCCGGTGAGAACGGGGGGGGCGCCTTCGTGCTGGTTTATCTCGGCTGCATCCTTTTGATCGGCCTGCCGGTGATGATGGCGGAGATCCTGCTGGGCCGGCGCGGGCGGCAGAGCCCGATCAATACCATGTCGGCCCTGGCGCGCGAGGAGGGCCTGACGCGCGCGTGGGGCATGATCGGCTGGATCGGGGTGCTGGCCGGTTTCCTGATCCTGTCGTTTTACAGCGTGGTCGCCGGCTGGTCGCTGTCGTACGTCTTCAAGTCGGGGACCGGCGGCTTTCTCGGGCTGGATGCAGATGGCTCGGAGTCGATGTTCGGCAACATGCTGGCGGACCCGGAGGCCCTGCTGGCCTGGCACACGATCTTCATGGTGATGACGGCGATGGTGGTCGCGCGCGGGGTGCAGTCGGGCCTGGAGAAGGCGGTGACCATTCTGATGCCGCTGCTGTTCGTGATGCTGGTGGTGATGGTCGGCTATGCGATGGTCGAGGGGCAGTTCCTCGCCGGACTGGAGTTCCTGCTGTATCCGGACTTCTCCGCGCTGTCCGCCAACGCGGTTCTGCTGGCGATGGGCCAGGCCTTCTTTACGCTCAGCCTGGGCATGGGCGCGATCATGATCTACGGCAGCTATCTGCAGAGCGATGCGTCCATCGCGCGCACCTCCGCGGCGGTGGTCGGGGCGGACACCCTGGTCGCGATCATGGCCGGGCTGGCGATCTTCCCCATCGTGCTCGGGGCCGGGCTGTCGGCCGAGCAGGGGCCGGGGCTGATCTTTGTGACCCTGCCGCTGGCCTTTGCCGACATGCCGGGCGGGCTGTATTTCGGCACCATGTTCTTCGTGTTGCTGGTGTTTGCGGCCTGGACCTCGGCGATCTCCATCATCGAGCCGGCGGTCGCCTTCCTGGTCGAGAACCTGGGGCTGACCCGGGTGATGGCGACCGCGATGATCGCCATCGGGGCCTGGTTCCTCGGCATCGGCGCATTGCTGTCGCTGAACGTCTGGTCCGACTACACCCTGTTCGACATGGGCATCCTGGACCTGCTGGATTACGTGACGGCCAACGTCCTGCTGCCGCTGGGTGGGTTCCTGATCGCGATCTTCGTGGGCTGGCGCATGACCGAGCGCTCGGTGCAGTCCGAGCTGCGCCTCAAGCACCCGGTCCTGTACCAGGTCTGGTACTTTCTGGTGCGTTTCGTCGCGCCGGTCGCGATCCTGTTTGTGTTCCTGCGCGCCGTGGAGTTGATCTGATGGCCTCGAAGATTCGCCGCTACGCGGACGTGCCCTACAGCCGTGAACAGATGTTCAATCTGGTGAATGACGTAGACGCCTATCCGCAGTTCCTGCCCGGCTGCCGCAGTGCCTCCGCGCGCCCGCGTGGCGAGCACGAGGTGGAGGGCACGATCGAGCTGGCCAAGGGGGCGCTGCACAAGTCGTTCACCACCCGGAACACGCTCAAGCGCCCGGAAAGCATCGACATGCGCCTGGTCTCCGGGCCGTTCCGGCGCCTGCACGGGACCTGGAGCTTTACCGAGGTGGAGGGCGGCAAGACCCGCATCGCCCTGGAGCTGGAGTTCGAGTTTGCCAACCGGCTCATGGCCTTTGCGATTGGCCCGGTGTTCACTCAGATTGCCAATTCGCTGGTGGATGCCTTTGTCCAGCGCGCGCGCGAGGTCCACGGTGACGGATAGCCACGCGGCACCGGCTGCAGAGGGCGGCATGATCCGGGTGGAGATTGCCTACGCGCGGCCCGACCGGCAGGTGATCCTGCCGCTAGTGGTGCCCGAGGGCACGACGGTCGATACCGCGCTGCGCCAGTCGGAGATCGAACTGCAGTTCCCCGAGATCGATCTGGACAACGCCAAGGTCGGGATCTTCGGCAAGATCACCCGTAGGGACACCGTGCTGCGCCCACGCGACCGCATCGAGGTTTATCGCCCGCTGATCGCGGATCCGAAGGAGGTGCGGCGCCAGCGTGCCGACAAGGGGCGCAAGAAGAAGCCGGGCAAGGGTGACGCCGGGGCCGCCGACGACAAGCCGAAGGAGGCGCCGGCCGACAACGCGAAGGAGTAGCAGGGGCTTGCGGCGGCGAAATATGCCGCCGCGCGCGGGTGTCAGTCGTTGTCTCTGTCGACCGGATGCTCGTCCAGCGCCACCGGCTGCGGGATGTCGGCATCCACATGGCTGACTACGCCGTTGTCGAAATGCACGGTCACTCGCTGGCGTTCGGTGGAGCCGAAGCCTGGACGGCGATAGTAGACGTAGTCCCAGCGGTCATCGGCCCGGAAGGCGGGCTCCAGCTGGGGCGACCCCATCAGGAAGCGGACCTGCTGCGGGGTCATGCCGGGCTGGATCTGGGCCACCTGTACGGGGTCGATCACATTGCCCTGCTGGACATCCAGACGGAACTGGTTGAGGCCACCGCAGGCGCTCAGCAGGCTTGCGGCCACGGCGATAGAAATGAGAATCTTGATCATCTGAGCGGGCGGTCCTCGGCGTCTGGTGGGCCGTGAACGCGCATGGTACACCAAAGCGTCCCGCCTCTCTCAAGCGGACGGGACCGGGAAAACGGGCAATGGAAACGAGTAATCTCAAGAAGGCCGGGCTCAAGGTCACGCTGCCGCGGATGAAGATCCTCGAGATCCTCGAGAACTCGGAAACCCGTCACCTGACGGCCGAGGCGATCTATCGCGAGCTGCTCGATTCCGGCGAGGAAATCGGTCTGGCCACGGTATACCGCGTGCTGACCCAGTTCGAGGCGGCCGGGCTGGTCTGCCGCCTGCACCTGGAGGGCAACCAGGCGGTATTCGAGCTGGAGCGGGGCGGGCACCATGACCATATCGTCTGCAACCAGTGCGGGCGGGTCGAGGAGTTCTTCGACGAGACCATCGAACGGCGCCAGCGCGAGGTGGCGCAGCACCACGGCTTTGCCATCAAGGACCACGCCCTGGTCCTGTACGGCGACTGCACCGACAGCGCCTGCCCCCACCGCCCCGCCTGACCTCGCGCCTCTCGTAGTCTTTTCCCAGCCGCACCGACGCGACACACACGGCGTGTGATACGGGCTCGCTCTCGGGCCTTTTCTCGCGCAGTTGTGGCTGGCTGTGGTTCGTTGTCCGGTGTTTACGGTGGCTTCGGCCCGCTTACTGCCAAGCGCTGACTCGCCAGCGCGCCGCGAGGTCCTTTCTTGCTTGCCCAAGAAAGGACCCAAAGAAGGGCACCCGGATTTCGCCCGGGAACCTCGCTCCGGACGCGCTGGGCCGGCGGCGCTGAACTCGCTGCGCCTGCGGCTTCGCTCAGACATCCAGCGTCTTCTTCCGGCCCATCACGCCCTCCGCGAGGGGCTCCATACGGGAGAAGAAGGTCAAAGCAGGCGGTATCCCGTAGGGTGCGGTTGAGCGCAGCGAAACGCACCGTTCCCCACGCCGTGCGAAACCCTGATGCGATTCGCTGCGCTCATCACATCCTACGCCCCCGGCGCCCGCTTCGCGGGCGCGGCACGCCATGGCCGCAGGCCGAGCGTGCCCAGGTGCTGGAACAGCCTGCCTCTATCTAATGGCACAGGCCGTCGGGCCGCCGTTGTCTTGACCTTCCTCCCCGTTGTCGTCGCGCCGAGTGGAGAGGCTTTTCGCGGGATTCAAGGCGCTGGATGTCTGAGCGGAGCCGAAGGCGCAGCGAGTTCAGCGCCGCCCGCGAAAAGCCTCGGAGCG